>NZ_PJMS01000001.1:4857500-5482500 GCF_002846555.1 Aquimarina sp. MAR_2010_214 | reverse complement strand
GCATTGAAAAATCATGCTATAACCCTTAAAGCTTTACAGGAATTTAGAAAAGAAAATCCTGATATGAAGTATATAGGGGATTTGATGAATCAGCATCATCTTATTCTAAAAAATATTCTTAAAATAACTGTTCCGGTAATAGATAAAATGGTAGATAGTGCAATCGAAGCTGGGGCTTATGGAGTTAAAATTGTTGGATCAGGTGGAGGAGGTAGTATTGTCGCTATAGCTCCAAAAGATAAGGAGCAATACGTTGTAGAAGCTATTAAACGAGAAGGTAAAACAGCTTATATTGTAAACGTAGACTCTGGAGCAAGAGTTGTTTAAAGCAAGGAGAAATTATGCATGAAAATTTAATCATTTTGGCAGGAGGAGCGTCTTCACGAATGAAGAAGGCGATAAAAACCGGATTAAGTACAGACTTAACAGCGCAAGCTAATACGAGATCAAAATCTCTTATTAGTATAGATGCAAGTGGGAGACCTGTGATGGATTATCTTTTGTATAATGCTAAAGAGGCAGGGTATAAACATATATTCATTGTTATTGGAGAAAAAGAAAACCTGATAAAAGAGTTTTATGGAGATAATCCTGGTGGAAATAATTTTCATGGTCTCACTATTAACTATGCAATACAATATATCCCAAAAGATAGAGAGAAACCTTTTGGAACCGCAGATGCTCTTCATCAGGCAATCACACAATATCCAGAACTGAATAGTGAAACCTATACCGTTTGTAATAGCGATAATTTGTATTCTGAAGCTGCTTTAAAAGCTTTACGCAGTACCGATCATGTAAATGCTTTTGTGAGTTATGATAGAGATACGTTGCAATTTAGTTTGCAACGGATAGCTCGATTTGCTCTGGTATCTTTGGATGAAGAAGGGTTTTTGAAAAATATAATAGAAAAACCATCAGTCGAAGACAGTGAGCTCTATAAAGATGGATCTGGTAAACTTCGAGTAAGTATGAATATTTTTAAATTTAATGGAGCCATGTTTCAGGAATATGTAGTGAATTGCCCGGTTAATGAAAAAAGGAATGAAAAAGAACTTCCTACAGCACTATTAAATATGGTAAAAGAACATCCAACATCAATTATTGGGATACCGATATCAGAACATGTGCCAGATCTAACATCAAAAGAGGATATTGCTATCCTTAAAGAATATATTGAGGAATACTATGTCAATATGGATTGGAGCCGATAAGACGTTTCGTATAATCTTTTAAAAAAAAGGTTGATCATAAAAGTTCACCTTATCTAGATGAATCTTTTGATGATTAATATTCTTTGTATGTTTGTTTAAAATTTTGTTAAAATTGATTCTTATTCCTGATTAGAATACATATGAAAGCTATCTACTCGTTTGTTGTATTAGGATGTTTTATGTCTACTTTATATTCTATGCAAGAACTAAAAGCAGAACAGGATACCTTTAAAAATTCATTACAAAATAAAACATTACAGGAATTAGCAATTGAGTTTTGGAAAGGGAAAGACCTCGATTCTGTTTATAAACGAAAACTTGCGGATACTTATATTTTTAAAGCGAAAAAACAGATTAATAATGAAAGGATAGCAGATGGATACCAAATGTTTCTTTCTATCTACAAAAAGCAACCTAAAATATCATTACTATATGCAGACTCTATAATAGAAATAACAAAAAAGTTACGAAATAACCATTATCCTTCTACAGGATATATGATAAAAGGAAATATATTAAGTACAATAGAACAACATTATGAAGCATTAGAAGCATATTTAGTTGCTAAAGAATATGCGGAAAGGAATAACAATAAACGACAATTGATTGGTTTAAAACATAATATTGCATTGTTAAAAACCATTCTGGGAAAAGAGAAAGAAGCACTATTGGTGTATAAAGAGAATTATAATTATTTAATGAAACAGGAGAATAGTGTTTTAAGACGTAGTCAGATTTATGTAGCTACGTTGTATAAATTGTCTGATAGTTATAATCGACTTAAGCACTATGATTCGGCATACTTTTATCTTAAAAAAGGAATAAAAGCTAGTCTGTCTAATACTTATAAGCATCATTACCCGAATCTTTTATTTGCTTACGGAATCAATAGTTACTATAGAGAAGAATACCAATCGGCTATCGATAGTTTGGATAAAGCATTGATTTTATCTGAAGAAGATGTCAATGATGTAAATGTAAGAAAGGGGTATCTGTATTTGGGGAAAACCTATTTGCAACTAAAAGAAGAACGAAAAGCATTACAATATTTAAAGAAAGTAGATGAAATTACTAATGAGTCAAATTATAGATTAGAAATAAGAGAAGCGTTTACATTATTGCTTGATCACTATAAAAAGAATAAAGATCAAAGGAATCAGTTAGAAATAATGAAAAAACTGTTACGGTATGAAAACGTTTCTAATATAAAATATAGCCGATTAAATCACTCCATTGTAAAAAAGTACGATATACCACAGTTGATCAAAGATAAAGATCACTTGATAAGTGAAATTAGAAATGACAATAAAGTTTTAACTTATAAGTCAATAGCGTTTAGTGTCTTTTTGATCATAATTGTAAGTTCTTTATATATCTATTTTTCTAAGAAAAGAAAAAATAATTATAAAATTGAATTAAATAGGGAATTAGAGAAGGTTAAAGTTTTGGAGAATAAAGAGAGGAAGAGTGTGAAGTCAAGTAAGAATTTTTCAACTAAATTAAAAAAAGAAATACTTGAGAAGTTGAACGATTTTGAAGATAATAAAGGATATTTAAAAAACGATCTTACTTTAAATAAGGTTTCGAAAAACTTAAAAACAAATTCTACCTATTTATCCAAGGTGATTAACATGGAGAAGAAAAAGAATTTTGCAAATTATATTAATGATTTGAGAATTGGATATTGTTTACAACAGATAGAGCAAAATAAAAATTTTAAACATTACTCGATCAAGTCAATGGCAAAAGAAGTTGGTTTTAATAACCTACAATCTTTTGTTACAGCTTTTTCTAAACAAAAAGGATGTAATCCTGCAGAGTTTATGAAAAAGTATGGAAATTAGTTTGGGCTGCTTGTATTTGTAGTGAAATAAGGTGAAAATTTATAAATTTTGACCTGTAAATGATTTTTAATAGATGCTACAAGATTGTTTCTTCATTACTTTTGATGCATCCATTAATACAAAAGAAACCATGAAAAGAAAGAGTAAAATTAAAATCAATCTTCAAAAAATTAAAATAACAAAATTAGATAACCCGATGATATATGATGTGAGAGGTGGTGGTTTTCAAGAAATCGGTTCCATACTTAATAATCTTTGTAATAGTGATGGTTGTGATTCTGAGTCTCCTTGTAATGTTGAGGAAACAAAATGTAGTTTTATTAGGAAATAGTAATGATGTAACTAATCTAGGTTAAAATAAATAACACAAAAGCCCAAACTACAGATTATAGTTTGGGCTTTTTTATTAGAGAGTTTTAACTAATCAATCTCTAAGAATACTTCTTGAAATTACGATTTTTTGTATCTCGCTGGTACCTTCATATATCTGTGTGATTTTTGCATCTCTCATTAATCGTTCTACGTGATATTCTTTAACAAAACCATTACCACCATGAATTTGTACAGCTTCTATACTAACATCCATTGCAGCTTGAGACGCAGCTAGTTTTGCCATAGCACCAGATAAGTCATAGTTCTCATGGTTATCTTTGTCCATTGCAGCTTTATAAACTAACATACGGGCAGCTTCAATCTGTACATGCATGTCGGCAAGTTTAAAAGCAATTGCTTGGTGATTCATAATTTCTGTGCCAAAAGCTTTGCGAACCTTAGCATATTCTTTTGCTAATTCATATGCTCCAGCTGCAATCCCTAATGCTTGTGCAGCGATTCCTATACGACCTCCGGCTAATGTTTTCATAGCAAACTTAAATCCAAAACCATCTTCACCAATTCGATTTTCCTTAGGAACTTTTACATCGTTAAATATAAGAGAATGTGTGTCACTTCCTCTGATTCCTAATTTATCTTCTTTTGGTCCAACTTCAAATCCTTCCCATCCTTTTTCAACAATAAAAGCGTTGATGCCTTTATGCTTTTTTTCTCTATCTGTTTGAGCAATAACTAAATAATAATCGGCAGAATTACCATTGGTAATCCAGTTTTTTGTTCCATTTAGGATATAGTGGTCGCCTTTATCAATGGCAGTTGTTTTTTGAGAAGTAGCATCACTACCCGCTTCAGGTTCAGATAGGCAAAAAGCTCCTATTGATTCTCCTGTAGTAAGTTTAGTTAAATATTTTTCTTTTTGCTCAGCATTTCCAAAAGTGTCAAGGCCCCAACATACCAAAGAATTGTTTACAGATACAATTACAGAACAAGAGGCATCTACTTTGGATAATTCTTCCATTGCCAAAACATAAGAAATAGTGTCCATTCCACCACCACCATACTCTGGAGAAGCCATCATTCCTAAAAATCCAAGTTCTCCCATTCTTCTTACTTGTTCTTTAGGGAATTCTTGTTTGTTATCACGTTCGATTACACCAGGTAATAGTTCTGTTTTAGCAAAATCACGAGCTGCGTCGCGTATCATTAACTGCTCTTCGGATAATTTGAAGTCCATAATTTTCTTTATAATTTACTGTGCGTGCATAACACGAAATTTTCACTTTCAATGAAAATAAATCGAGATAATCACGATTTTGTTATTAATACCACAAATATAAGCTATAATATGATAGTTTTACTGTTTTTTTGATTTTTTGAGATAATCATTTTTTAAGATAAAGTATAGGAGATTTGTATAAGGGATGTAAAAATGCCATGGATTATTTTTTTTGAAGTAAAAAAACTGCTGTTTAATTACCATAATTTTATTTTTATTTAAGCTTTTGCCATGTTTAGTTTTTTATATTTGTGAAGTCGCATTTAGACTATAATTCGATTTATTGTAATATCTGGTAATATGGCTCAACTCTAACCTCCGTAATGGAGGATTATTTAATTAAAAAGATAGGATAAAATGAGTATGTTGTTTTTTAAAATGTTTTTTTTAAAAACAATTGGTTATTCAATAAATTGAAATTTTAAGAATGAAAGAGTTATTAAGTAAATACGAGAATAAAACACCCGAGATAGTTTTTAATTGGAAAGATGCTGAAACTGAAGCAGAAGGATGGACAGTTATAAATTCATTGAGAGGTGGTGCTGCAGGTGGAGGAACCAGAATGCGTAAAGGATTAGATATGAATGAGGTTCTTTCTTTAGCAAAAACAATGGAAGTCAAATTTACAGTATCTGGCCCTGCAATAGGAGGAGCCAAGTCGGGGATTAATTTTGATCCCGATGATCCTCGTAAAAAAGGAGTTCTTAAGAGATGGTATAAAGCTGTATCTCCTTTGTTAAAGAGTTATTATGGTACAGGAGGAGATCTTAACGTAGATGAAATCCATGAGGTTATACCTATTACCGAAGAATGTGGAGTATGGCATCCTCAGGAAGGTGTATTTAATGGTCATTTTCAACCAACTGAAGCTGATAAAATAAATAGAATAGGTCAGTTACGCCAGGGCGTAATTAAAGTATTAGAGAATACCATGTTTTCTCCCGATGTTACCAAAAAATATACTGTAGCAGATATGATTACAGGGTATGGAGTTGCAGAGGCGGTACGACATTATTATGCCATTTATGGCGGTGAAGTAAAAGGGAAAAAAGCTGTAGTGCAAGGTTTCGGTAATGTAGGATCCGCAGCAGCATATTATCTTTCTGAGATGGGAGCAAAGATTGTGGGGATAATTGATCATGCTGGAGGACTTATTAACGAGGATGGTTTTTCATTTGAAGAAATAAAACAATTGTATTTAAATAAAAGAGGAAATAAACTGTATAGTGAACAGCGCATTCCTTTTGATGAAATGAATGAAAAAATATGGTCCTTGCAAACCGAGATTTTTGCCCCTTGTGCAGCATCTAGATTGATTACCAAAGATCAAATTACCAAAATGATTGATTCTGGTTTAGAAGTTATTTCATGTGGAGCCAATGTCCCTTTCGCTGATAGCGAAATATTTTTTGGACCAATAATGGAATACACCGATGAGCGCGTAAGCCTGATTCCAGATTTTATTTCTAATTGCGGAATGGCAAGAGTATTTGCTTATTTCATGGAGCGAAAAGTACAAATGACTGATGAAGCTATTTTTAAGGATACTTCAGAAACCATAAAGAAAGCGATTCAGGATACTTATAATGAAAAACAAACAGAAACTAATATCAGTAAAACGGCGTTTGAGATAGCTCTTAGACAGCTGATATAATATTAATTGTATTAACCGAGTAAAACTATGTTCAAGTATTTTTTAGGGAGCAGTCCGAAATGGTATAAAACCGTAATGATCGGATTTTTGATTTTTAATGTATTTTCTTTTTTCCTTTTCGGAAAGACGATAACAGCCTGGATATTTATTGGTGAATTTATTTTTACCCTTGCAATGGCGCTTAAATGTTATCCGTTACAATCAGGAGGGTTGTTGGCAATAGAAATTTTAGCATTAAGATTGACTAATTCTTTTCCTACTCCAATGTTAGATGCAGATCATAACCCAATCCTTAACCATAAAGGAGAAAAGATTATGAGTGGAGTTTATGTTGAAGTAGTTCAAAACTTAGAGGTAGTTTTGCTATTGGTTTTTATGGTTGCAGGTATATACTTTATGAAGCCTTTATTAATGTATATTTTTAGTAAAGTATTTACCAAAATAAAATCTAAAATGGTATTGTCGCTATTATTTGTATTTCTAGCGGCAGTACTTTCTGCATTTTTGGACGCCTTAACAGTGACAGCTGTTTTAATTAGCGTTGCAGTAGGGTTCTATGGAGTATATCACAAAATTCATTCTGGATCGGGAGATTATGATGAGAGTGGTGTGTTAGATAGAAAAGAATTAAGTGGAGAAACTTTAGAGCAGTTTAGAAGTTTTTTGAGGAGTTTAGTGATGCACGGTGTTGTAGGTACTGCCCTAGGAGGTGTTTGTACTTTGGTTGGTGAACCTCAAAACTTATTGATAGGAGAACGAATGGGGTGGGATTTTATACAATTCTTTTTAAAAATGGCTCCGGTTTCGTTACCAGTGCTAGGAGCAGGATTGGTCACAACAGTAATTTTAGAAAGCACAAAAACATTCGGGTTTGGAGCAAAATTACCAGAAGTAGCCAGAAAAATTATAGAAAATTATACAGAAGATGAAGATGCAAATAGATCTGATAAATCAAAATATGGATTAATAGTACAGGCAATATCAGCATTACTTTTGATTGTTGGTTTAGCATGGCATATAGCGCCAGTTGGTTTTATAGGGTTGGCATTAATTGTTGTTCAAACTGCCTTTATGGGGATTACAGAAGAGCATCAATTAGGAAAAGCTTTTGAAGAAGCACTTCCGTTTACCGGTCTAATCGTAGTTTTCTTTGTTATAGTAGCGATGATTCATGATCAACATCTTTTTACACCAATTATTGATTGGGCCTTGTCTTTAGATCCGAGTCAACAACCTTCTATGTTTTATGTTGCTAATGGAGTGTTATCGATGATTAGTGATAATGTTTTTGTTGCAACAGTATATATAGGAGAAGTTAAACAAGCTTTTGATAATGGAGCAATTTCACGAGAACAATTTGAAAAATTGGCAATTGCAATCAATACAGGAACAAATTTACCTAGTGTTGCAACACCTAATGGTCAGGCAGCGTTCTTATTTTTACTAACCTCTTCTTTAGCACCGTTAATTGGATTATCCTATACCAAAATGGTAAAGATGGCTTTTCCATATACTATAGTGCTTGGAGTGATTGGTTTATTAGGAGTAATATATATGCTATAAGAATAATAATAACATACTTTACCTACAGAAATAACGTTAGTATACTAACACTAAATTAACAAAATCAAAATGACGTATATACCAATGCTTGGTGCTTTAGCCCAAAATACCCCAGAAATTGATCCGCAAGTAGAAGAGAATTCATTATCCATTATGGATCTTTTACTTAGTGGTGGAACAGGAGCAATCGTAATCATATCGATTCTTTTTGTGTTACTGTTTGTCGCAGTGTATATTTATTTTGAAAGAATTTTTGCCATTAAAGCAGCTTCAAAATATGATGAAAGTTTTATGGATAAAATTAAAGATAGCGTAGTAAGTGGTAAAATTGAAGCCGCAAAAATTTTATGCGCACAGACGAATAATCCTATAGCAAGATTGACCGAAAAGGGGATTTCGAGAATAGGTCATTCGCTAGAAGATATTAATAAAGCAATCGAAAATGCTGGTCGATTAGAAGTATATAAATTAGAAAAAAATGTTAGTATTCTTGCTACAGTAGCAGGAGCTGCTCCTATGATTGGTTTTCTAGGAACAGTAATTGGTATGATTTTGGCATTCCATAATCTGGCATCAAGTTCAGGAACTGCAGATATGGGTGTTTTGGCCGAAGGTATTTATACGGCTATGACAACAACTGTTGGTGGACTAGTAGTAGGAATTGTAGCCTATATAGGGTATAACCATTTGGTGGTTCGTACAGATAAGGTGATCCACAGTATGGAAGCAAATGCTGTAGATTTCTTAGATTTATTAAACGAACCTGCATAATATGAATTTAAGAGGAAGAAATAAAGTTAGTCCGGAGTTTAGTATGTCTTCTATGACAGATATTGTATTTCTGTTATTAGTTTTCTTTTTACTAACCTCTCCTGCGATTACTCCAGAAGCCTTGGATTTAATATTGCCAAAAGCCAAAGGAAAGAGTTCTAATGTGCAAAATATATCGGTAAGTATTACTAATAAATTGCAATACTATATCGATGAAGAGCGTATAAGTCAAAGTAGTTTAGAATCTACATTATTGTCTCGATTACAAGGAAAAAATGAGCCTACTATTATTCTAAGAGCAGAAGAAGGAGTTCCTATAGAAAAAGCAGTTAGTGTAATGGATATTGCCAATAGAAATAAATTTAAAGTAATATTAGCCGTTAGGCCCGAATAAAATGATAAAGTTAGATACAAGACATAAAAAGAAATCCTTTGTGCTTACCATACTGGTACACATAGCGATTATCTTTTTATTGTTTTATCTAAGCTTAAGTTATATGGAGCCTGAAGAAGAAAGTGGTATCGCTGTAAACTTTGGTACCACAGCAACTGGTTCAGGTAAAATTCAACCTAATAAACCTATTAAATCATCACCCAGGAAAACTACTCCTGAAACTACGTCGTCGACTCCAGAACCACAAGAGAAATCCCCTCAAATAAAAGATAAGGTGGTAACACAGGAGCTCGAAGACGCACCGGTAATAGAAAAAAAACCAAAAAAGAAGCCTAAAAAAGAGACTGAGAAGCCTAAAGAAAAACCTAAACCTTCTGATCAGAAGCCTTCAAAAAATACAACCAAAGAAAAGCCTGTTAAGAAGGTAGAAGAAAAAAAACCAGATCCAAAACCGGATAAATCTACTCTTGATATCCTAAATAGTTTTTCTAATGGTCCAAAGAATGATGGTAAGGCAAAAGGAGGAGAAGGGGATGATAGATCACCAGGGGATAAGGGAAGTCCGGATGGAGATCCTAATGCCAAATCATATTACGGAGCCGGAAAAGGGTTGGATGGAGATGGTAATTATCGATTAGGCGGTAGAAAGGCTCTTAATAAAGAAAAATTTGTTCAGGATTGTAATGAGTCGGGTATTGTTGTGGTAAAAATAGAAGTTAATCAAAACGGAAAAGTGATTAAAGCTACTCCAGGAATTAAAGGAACGACCAATAGTGCTTCCTGTTTAATGGGACCGGCAAAAAGAGCAGCCTTGGCTACGCGATTTAATAGTGATTCTAAAGCTCCGGCAAAGCAAGTAGGTACAATTATTTATCAGTTTAAACTTTCTGAATAATACAAAGAATGAACTATAGGGAAACCCTCGATTGGATGTTTACCCAATTACCAATGTATCAACGCCAGGGAGCTAGTGCATACAAAGTCGATCTTCATAATACGATACAATTAGCAGCATATCTAAAAAGTCCCGAAACCAAATTTAAGAGCATACATGTAGCAGGAACAAATGGTAAAGGCTCTACAAGTCATATGCTGGCTTCAATACTGCAGGAAGCAGGATATAAAGTAGGGTTATATACTTCACCCCATCTAAAAGATTTTAGAGAACGTATTCGAATTAATGGAGCTGCTATATCTGAAGAGTATGTGATCGATTTTATTTCAAAACATCAATCTTATCTAGAGTCGCATCAACTTTCTTTTTTTGAAATGACTGTAGGAATGGCATTTCAGTATTTTGCAGGAAATCAGGTAGATATTGCTGTGATAGAAGTGGGCCTTGGAGGGAGATTGGATTCTACGAATATTATTACCCCAGAAGTTTCTGTAATTACCAATATTGGATTAGATCATACTCGTTTTCTGGGGGATACTTTAACGGCAATAGCCTCAGAAAAAGCAGGAATCATTAAAGAAGGTGTACCGGTTGTTATAGGAAGGAATGTAGAAGAGACATCAAAGGTTTTTGCAGAGGTTGCTAATACATCCCAAAGTCCTCTGTATCTTGCTGAAGATTGTAACTGTGCGATATATCCATCGGATCTAAAAGGAACTTATCAAAAAGAAAATATAAGGACCGTTTTACAAACTATAGATTTGATCAAATCTAATGGGTGGAGTATATCTGAAAATGATATTAAAAAAGGGCTTCAGAATGTTGTAAAGAATACTCATTTGTTGGGGAGATGGCAGATATTACAAAAAAAGCCTAAAGTGATATGTGATACTGCACATAACGAGGATGGGTTAAAAATGGTGATGAAGCAGTTGGTTGAAGAAGAGTTTGATTATCTTCATGTGGTGTTAGGAGTGGTTGATGATAAAGATTTGGATACTATTTTACCGTTATTTCCTGTAGAGGCCCGATATTATTTTTCTCGCCCCGATGTTTTAAGAGGGCTTGATGAGAAAAAATTAAAAAAAGAAGCTTTAAAGTTTAATCTAATAGGCGAGGAGTATAGTTCGGTAGTAGAAGCGTATAAAGCTGCATTACAGCAAGCTACAGATAAAGATGTTGTTTATATAGGAGGAAGTACATTTGTTGTTGCAGAAATAATTTAATTTTTCTTTAAAATTCTTTTGGTAGACTATAAAACTGTCTTATATTTGCATCCGCAATCGCAAGATAGCGGGCGCTTAGCTCAGTTGGTTCAGAGCACTTGGTTTACACCCAAGGGGTCAGGGGTTCGAATCCCTTAGCGCCCACAACAACAAAAATCCGTACATACTTTGTGCGGATTTTTTTATTTCAGAATAAACTTTCTTTTTAATTCTATCAAGAGCTTTTGAGTTTAAACTAAAACAAGTAGATGTGTAGTTAATATCATTTTTTACTTTGATAGAGTGCTAAAAATGATCAAGCCATGGAATATTAATGAAGGGTTAAATACGTCCATTAGCACATTGATGATCCATAAGGATTTGTATATTGTTAGTTATAAAGAAAAATACCTACTACATTATATATAAAAGTAGCTAGTCTATGATTTGAAAAGTATACAAAACTATACTTCTCTTTCATTTTAATTAAAACAAATAGCATATCTTCAGATGGCAAAATCATTACTCTTTATACCCGATATTTCAGGTTTCACACACTTTGTTCAGAATACCGAGGTAGAACATAGTCAACATGTAATTTCTGAGTTGTTAGAAGTTTTGATTAATGCCAATACACAAGATTTAAAATTAGCTGAAGTAGAAGGGGATGCATTGTTTTTTTATAAAGAAAATGAAATTCCGTCACAAGAAAAGCTACTGGCGCAGATTGAAACAATGTTTACTGCGTTTTATAGTCACCTCAAACTTTTGGAGAAAAATCGTGTTTGTCCTTGTAATGCATGTGCTACAGCGCCGGATTTACAGCTAAAAATAGTAGTGCATTGTGGAGAATTACAATTTATTACGGTGCAAGAAAAGCGTAAGCCTTTTGGTCAGGTAGTTATTGAGGCGCATAGGTTACTTAAAAACTCTATTGTAAGTGATAACTATGCTTTATTAAGTGATGAAGTGTCAAAAACTATTGGACTTCCTGTTAGTTATGAGAGTAAATTATATCATTTTAGGGAGAGTAAAGATACTTATGATACTAAGGAGATTATTTATTTGTTTTCTGAAATAAGTAAAAATAAGTTAAAACTTACTCCTTTTGCTATTCCAGAAGTGGTAGATTTTAAATGTTCTCCAGCTATAGTTTTAACTAAAGAATTTGAAATTCCTGCGACACAATTATTAGAGTATATTACTAATTATAGCTATAGGCATTATTGGGCAAAGGGAGTTGATAAATTCGAGTACAACCCAGGAGAGGTTACTCGATTAGGTACCGAACATGTTTGTGTAATTGATGGAAAACGACTCAATTTTACAACAGTGACCAAAAAAGCAAGTCCTGATGAGATTGTGTATGGAGAACGCACTACAGATGTTCCTATACATGCATTATATCAGTTTTTTGTTATAAAATCATTGCCTGGTAATAGATGCTTGCTGACTGTAGAGATCTATCCTAAGTCGAAATCAATAGTGCATAAGTTGATGTTGTTTCTTTTGATAAAAAGAGTTGTTAGGAAGTCTGTAAAGGCATCTTTAGATAATCTTGAAGCATTTGTAAGAAACGATGCTATAGCTTAGTTAAGAAGATCTAGAATTCTTTCTAGCTTCATCCCTCGTGATCCTTTGATCAGAATTATATCTTTTTGATTTTTTAGACTCCAATTAGCCTCAAGATCTTCATAAGATTTAAATTTTTGAATATTTGGGTTCGTGCATTTAGTGCCAAAAAAATGACTGCCGATTAAATAAATTTCGTCTGTTTCTGTATCACTTATCTGATCAGCTATTTTTTGATGCTCTAGAGATGCATCAACACCCAATTCAAACATATCTCCTAAAAATACAATTTTAGTATCATATTGCAATTGAACCAAATTATTGATAGCAGCTTCCATGCTTGTTGGATTAGCATTATAGGCATCCAGGATAATTGTATGATTTCCTTTTTTAATGATTTGCGAACGATTATTTGTAGGGGTGTAAGATTCTATTGCGCCTTTGATCTTATCAAAGCTAATTTTTAAATAAGATCCAATAGCTATGGCTGCCGCAATGTTGGTGAAGTTATACAGGCCTATTAGATTGCTTTGTATAGTTTTGTCTTGATAAGAAATAATTACATTAGGATTGGTATCTGCTAATTTAATAATAGCATCACTTGTATTGGATTGTGAAAAACTATAGGTCTTTATTTCTGAAGAGGCATTCACTAGTTTTTTATCCTCAAGATTAAGAAAAACTAGTTTATCATGTTTTTTTAAGTAATCATAAAGTTCTGTTTTTCCTTTTAAAACACCTTCGACACTTCCAAAACCTTCTAGGTGGGCTTTGCCAATATTTGTGATATAACCATAATCTGGTTTGGCAATAGAACATAAAGATGCTATTTCCTCCAGATGATTGGCTCCCATTTCTACAATTCCTATTTGAGTTTCCTTTGTCATCGATAAAAGCGTAAGAGGAACTCCGATATGATTATTTAGATTACCTATCGTGGGGGTTGTCTTAAAAGAGGAAGAAAGAACACTGTTGATTAATTCTTTTGTAGTGGTTTTTCCATTACTTCCTGTTAAAGCAATGATAGGGATATTTAGGTGCTGGCGATGAAACGAAGCTAAGTCTTGTAGTGTTTTTAGAACATCATCTACAAGAATATGTTGTTCTGTAGTTTTAAACGCTACTTCATCAATTATTGCATATGCTGCCCCATGCTCTAGAGCCTTTTGTGCATATGTATTTCCATTAAAATTTTCTCCCTTTAAAGCAAAAAAAATGGCATTAGGTTCAATTTTTCGGGTATCAGTGCATGCGCCACTGCTTGCTAAGAATAATTGATGTATTTGGGTGATAGTCATTAACCAGATGATATTAAAAAGCCCTGACAAATATGTACAGGGCTTTTGTATTTATAACGAACTTTAATTAAATTCTAAGCTATTATCCTTTTGGTTTCTGGTGTCTTGGTGTTTTTTTCTTTCTGGCTTTAGTACCAACACGAGACATTGCATTTCTGAAACCAATATAATCTGTGGCCATATCTTGTGGCATAAATCTTCTTTGTGCCGGATCTAACCAGTAGGCTCTGTCTTTCCAAGAACCACCTTTGTATACACGTACTTCATTATCAACGATAGTAGTTCTTTTACTCGATTCATCGTATCTTCTGTCCATTTGTGTGCTATCTTCTGCATCAGGACCTACATAATGAATAGGTGCATTATACATCCTTCTGTTAGGAGTGGCTTGATCTTGAAATCCTTCATAGTATCTAGAAGAACTCTTATCACCATCTCTATAGTTTCTATTGTCACTATCGGTAAAATTAGTTCTCATGTATGTTTCGTTTTCATCAATAGGAACTTGTAAAATTCCACCAGGCAATACTCGTGCTATAATTTTACCATTACTAAGTGTATCGTATACGATAGAATCTGTCATAACAATTTTTACAGTTCCGTCAGGATTGATAGCATTTTTGGTATATACATTACCTCTGTAGTAGTTGAAATCATTATATTCATCATCTACAATAGGTCTGTATACATCAGCCACCCATTCTGCAACGTTACCTGCCATGTCATATAGACCATAATCGTTAGGATTGTAGGATTTTACAGGAGCAGTAATATCCGCACCATCATCACTCCATCCAGCGATTCCACCATAGTCACCATCACCTTGTTTAAAGTTAGCTAATTGATCTCCACGAGTTCTTCTTTTTCCAGAACGTGTATATTTTCCTGTCCAAGGATATTTTTTTCTACCTCTATAGATGTTGTAACTTCTGATTTCTACTAAACCTAAAGCGGCATATTCCCACTCAGCTTCGGTTGGAAGTCTGTACTTGGGTAAAAGTAATCCGTCTTTACGTTGTATGTATAGACCTGTAGAATCATTTGTTCTTTCGTATTTTTCTGATGCTCTACCACCTCTGATGGCTTCATCATTACCTCCATAAGTTTGCGTAGGAGCATTTAAATAGGTATCTGTATCAAAAGTACTTTCTGCAGAAACATCTTCAAAAGGAGCATTCTTTTTAATTACATCTTCTTCTTCAAGAATTCTTTCATTAACGCGATTAGTTCTCCAATTACTGAATTCTATTGCTTGAATCCAATTTACCCCTACAACAGGATAATTAGCATACGCAGGGTGACGTAAGTAATTATTGGTCATCATCTCATTAAAACCAAGTCGATTTCTCCATACTAAAGTATCAGGAAGAGCTCCATAATATATGTTTCTGTATTTTGGTTCTGTAGGAGGGTATACTCCTTTCAGCCAATCAAGGTACTCCAAATACATCACATTAGTAACTTCGGTTTCATCCATATAAAAGGATTGAACGTGTTGCTGAGTTGGAGTGTTGTTCCAATCATGCATTACATCATCTTGTACACGTCCCATAGTAAATGTACCTCCTTCAATAAATACTAAACCAGGACCAGTCTCTTGCTCTTTGTAATTTGTCTGTACCTGAAATCCACCATCTTTGGAATTGTATTTCCAACCTGTGGCTCTAGAACTGCTCCCATAATCGTTCTTAGAACAACTAAACAGTAAAACACTAATGGAAAGTGCCATTAGCGACTTAAAAATAAACGCGTTTTTCATAATCTTAAGTTCGTTTAAGTAGAAATTAGGGCTTGCAATATAAATAATAAACGTTAAAATTACCCTAATTTTTTCAAAATATTATCAATTCACATTTTTTTATGAATTTATAACGACTCTGGTTTAACGCAATATTCATGAGTTTATTATTTGAGATGTGATAAAAACAAGAAATTTAGAATATTAGAAAAAAAACATTGCACTTACTTTTTTTATGAAAAACAGATCTCTTAATAAAATGTTAAAAATCATGATTATTTAACATTATTTTTACTTCTTGTAGTGTGTAATCTTGCACAAGGTCAAGGTTGTCAATTGTTTGAATTTTAAAAGTTTATAAAGAATTTGAGAGCTCGAATTTGGAGTGTTTTAATTAAAATTATTCAGGGAAAATAGAATGAAATATAAGATATCTTTAAAATCAGCGTTTATAAACCAGCAACTTAAAAAAACTAAGAACTCACTATTCTTACTAACTAAATAACTATATATTTGTCAAACTCAATTTTTAAAGGATATGAAAAGATTATTAACCCTTAGCCTATTGTGCGTTACAGTTTTAACTTTTAAAACTCAGGCTCAGGAACAAAACAGAGCAATAACAACTGCTACTCCCTTTCTATTAATAGCTGCTGATGCAAGAGCAGCTGGTTTAGCTGATCAGGGGGTTGCCACATCACCAGACGCATTTTCACAACAATGGAATCCAGCTAAATATGCATTTATAAAAAATAAGCAAGGGGTTGGGGTTAATTATACTCCTTACTTAAGTAATCTTGTTAATGATATATTCTTGGGTAATATAAATTATTATAATCGTCTTAATGAGCGAAGTGCTGTAGCAGCTAGTTTTAGATATTTTAGTTTGGGAGATATAGAATTTAGACAAGGACCTACTGATGAGCCTAACGTTCAAAAACCAAATGAATTAACACTTGATGTTTCATATGCATTAAAACTTAGTGATAGATTTTCGATGGCTGTGGGAGGTCGCTATTTACGTTCAGATCTTAGATTACAAGGTCTGGGGGCAGATGCTAGTGCAGCAGGGAGTTTTGGTGTAGATATCGCAGGTTTTTATAGAAGTGATGAGATTGCTTTTAATTCTTTTAATGGTAGATGGAGAGCAGGGGCTACAATTTCTAATATAGGGCCAAAAATAAAGTATGATGATGCAGGTCAAGAAAACTTTATACCTACTAACTTTAGATTGGGAGCTGCTTTTGATTTTATCCTTAACGAAGATAATCGAATTACACCTTCATTAGAGTTTAGTAAACTGCTAGTGCCTACTCCTTTAGATCCTGATACTAATGGTGACGGTGATATTACTACAGAGGAGCAACAAGCTGCAAATAATGAGTATAATAATAAAAGTGCATTTGGATCTATCTTTTCTTCTTGGGGAGATGCACCAGATGGATTTAGCGAAGAATTGAAAGAAATTACCTGGGCACTGGGAGCAGAATATATGTATCGTGATGTATTTGCTTTTAGAGCAGGATATTTTAATGAGTCTGAAGAAAAAGGAGCTCGTAAATTCTTATCACTAGGGGCAGGTTTTAGATATAATATTGTAAATTTAGATATATCATACTTGTTTTCTACCTCGTCTGTTAGAAGTCCACTTGAAGGAACACTACGTTTTGGTCTTTCTTTTAATTTTGGAGACGAATATTACGACTAGAAAATACCGCATTATAATATTAAAAAGTATCAAGCCGAACGGTTTGATACTTTTTTTGTTTATAGTACATTGTAAAGCTTTTCTTTGTAGTTCAAATTATATATTATTGAATATTTGAAGAAGGTTTTATGAGTATAGATAATAAATGAAGCACCGTTAAAAAGTAATAGATGATGAAAGAAATAGAAATAAAATCTGTCTTACAGATATATGATTCATTTGATGAATTGCCGAAAGATGTTCAGGAATTGATGCAGCAATCAATTGTGATTAGAGATAAGGCATATGCTCCGTATTCTCAGTTTTTGGTCGGTGCAGCGCTTTTATTAGAGAATGGAGAAGTAGTTTTAGGGAATAATCAGGAAAATGCTTGTTATCCATCGGGATTGTGTGCAGAACGTACAGCTATATATCATGCCGGGGCTAATTTTCCAGAGATTCCTATTGTTACCATGGCGCTTTCTGCCAAATCTTTAAAATATCAACTGCTCACCCCGACACCTCCTTGTGGTGCATGTAGACAAGCAATAGCAGAATATGAGGTGAAACAAAATATGCCGATAGCTATATATTTTATGGGAGAAACAGGAAAAGTAGTTAAATCATCTTCTTTATCTAATTTATTGCCACTTATTTTTGATAATTCGTATTTATAACGTTTTCGTTGATTTTATCACCAAACTCCTTTCCCCTTAATTCCGAATATGTTATTTTTGTTTTTCGTTCTCTTAAAAAATAAGAGAAAAAAATAAATAATGACTAGTTTTGAACCTAGTTTTTTTATACATACATATCAGTACAATTAAATGAAAAAGATAACCAAAGATGTTTACCTAAATTGGTATGAAGAAATGCTTTTCTGGAGAAAATTCGAGGATAAGTTAGCTCAAGTTTATATTCAACAAAAAGTAAGAGGTTTTTTACACTTATACAATGGTCAGGAAGCAATTTTGGCAGGAGCTTTACATGCGATGGATCTTACCAAAGATAAAATGATTACAGCATATCGTAATCACGTTCAGCCAATTGGTATGGGAGTTGATCCAAAACGAGTAATGGCAGAGCTGTATGGCAAAGCTACTGGTACTTCTCAAGGTTTAGGAGGGTCGATGCATATTTTCTCAAAAGAACATCGATTTTATGGAGGACATGGGATTGTTGGAGGACAAATACCTTTGGGAGCAGGTTTGGCATTTGCAGATAAATACCATAAAAGAGATGCTGTAACGCTTACTTTTTTTGGTGATGGAGCTGCTCGTCAGGGATCACTACATGAAACTTTTAACCTGGCAATGTTATGGAAATTACCCGTAGTATTTTGTGTAGAGAATAATGGGTATGCTATGGGGACCTCTGTAGAAAGAACGGCAAATCATACCGATATTTGGAAATTAGGGCAAGGATACGAAATGCCTTCTGGCCCAGTAGATGCAATGAATCCTATAAAAGTTGCTGAAGCAATGGATGAGGCTATTACCAGAGCAAGAACTGGAGGAGGTCCAACATTTTTAGAATTAAAAACATATCGATATAGAGGTCATTCTATGAGTGATGCGCAAAAATATCGTACAAAGGAAGAAGTAGCAGAATATCAAAAAATAGATCCAATAACTCAGATTTTGGATATTATTAAAGAAAAAAATCATGCTACAGATGAAGAAATTGCAATAATAGACAAACGAGTAAAAGATAGAGTTGCAGAATGTCAAAAATTTGCTGAAGAATCACCATTCCCAGACAAGAATGTGATGTATGATGTTGTTTACGAACAGGATAATTATCCATTTTTATCACACAAACCACAATAAATTATGGCTACAGTAATTAATATGCCGCGATTGAGCGATACCATGGAAGAAGGAGTGGTTGCGAAGTGGCTTGTTAAAAAAGGAGATAAAATTAGCGAAGGAGATATCCTTGCTGAAATAGAAACAGATAAAGCGACAATGGAGTTTGAGTCTTTTTATGAAGGAACATTACTTCATGTAGGGATCGAGGAAGGTGAGACAGCTCCGGTAGATCAATTGCTAGCAATTATCGGAGAAGAAAATGAAGATATTTCTGATTTATTAAACGGAAATATTACCCCAAAAGCAGAACCGGTAAAAGAAGAAAAAGCAGAAGAATCTGCTCCCGTTTCTAATCAAGCAGCTGCAATTCCCGATGGCGTAGAGATTATTACTATGCCACGCCTTAGTGATACAATGGAAGAAGGAACCGTGGCTACCTGGTTGAAAAAAGTAGGAGATACTGTTGAAGAAGGAGATATCCTTGCCGAAATAGAGACAGATAAAGCTACTATGGAGTTTGAGTCATTCTATAACGGAACCTTGTTGCATATTGGTATAGAAGAAGGGCAAACTGCTCCGGTGGATGTTTTATTAGCAATAATTGGCCCCGCAGGAACCGATATATCTGGACTTAAAGATGGTGTTCCCGCAACAGCTGTAGCAGCAAAAGATACTGCATCTGTAAAAGAAGAGAAAATAGAAACAACAGTTGCGACTTCAGGAGGAAGTGGTTCATCAGGAGGACGAATATTTGCTTCTCCGTTGGCAAAGAAGATAGCAGCTGATAAAGGAATTGACCTTTCTTTGGTAAAAGGAACAGGTGAAAACGGACGTGTTGTTAAGAAAGATGTAGAGTCATTTACACCTTCTGCTGCAACTGGTGCTAGTGCTTCGCAACCAGCTAAAGAAACACCTTCTGCTCCAATAGTGCAAACGTTTACTCCAGCAGGAGAAGAAAGTTTCGAAGAAGTGAAAAATTCGCAAATGCGTAAAGCTATTGCCAAGAGTCTTTCGGCTTCTAAATTTAATGCACCGCACTACTATCTTACTATCGAGGTAAATATGGATAATGCGATTTCTTCTCGTAAGATTAT
This sequence comes from Aquimarina sp. MAR_2010_214, assembly GCF_002846555.1. Lineage (NCBI taxonomy): Bacteria > Pseudomonadati > Bacteroidota > Flavobacteriia > Flavobacteriales > Flavobacteriaceae > Aquimarina > Aquimarina sp. MAR_2010_214. The sequence continues at coordinate 5,462,151 of NZ_PJMS01000001.1, read as the reverse complement.
TAATGAATTACCTGACACCAAAGTATCATTCAATGATATGGTGGTTAAAGCATGCGCAATGGCGTTAAGAAGACATCCTCAGGTAAATACTACATGGAAAGATGATGTAACAGTATTTAATAAGCATATTAGTATAGGAGTTGCAGTTGCTGTCCCTGATGGGTTGGTAGTCCCAGTATTACCTTTTACAGATCATATGAATATTATGGAGATCGATACTAAGGTTAGGGATTTGGCTGTTAGAGCAAGAGATAAAAAATTAACCCCGCAAGAAATGAGCGGTAGTACATTTACGGTATCTAATCTAGGGATGTTCGGAATCCAGGAATTTACTTCTATTATTAATCAACCTAATTCAGCAATATTATCGGTTGGTGCTATTGTAGAAAAACCGGTTGTTAAAGACGGTCAGATTGTAGTTGGTAATACAATGAAAGTGACCTTAGCTTGTGATCACAGAACTGTAGATGGGGCAACAGGAGCTCAGTTTTTACAAACATTAAAACAGTACCTAGAAAATCCGGTTACTATGCTTGCATAGATGACTAACATTATAATATTCATATTCAATCCTGCTTCTAATGAAGCGGGATTTTTTATCTTTATCCAAAACATATTTATATGACAAAGAACATATTGATCATCCTGATTTCGGTTTTATTTATCAATTGCAAGCAAGGAACAATTGCTCAGCCGCAAGCAAAGACAGCAGAAAATACTTCTGTAGAAAAGACTAAAGTTTCTGATGTTAAGGATATTGTTGATTTTTTAGCTAGTGATGAATTAAAAGGAAGAGATACGGGAAGTGAAGGTTTAGAAAAAGCTGCAAAATTTATTGAAGAAGAATTTAAAAAAAATAAAATAGCACCCTATTTTGAAACCTATAGAGATGCTTTTGATGCAAAAGGAACACCAACATATAATATTGTAGGGTATCTTAAAGGTACAGATAAGGAGCTATCAAAAGAATTTATCATACTAGGAGCGCATTTTGATCATATTGGTACGGGAAAAGAAGTTGATGGAGATGTAATTGCTAATGGAGCTAATGATAATGCGGCAGGAAGCAGTGCAGTGGTTTCTCTGGCTAAACAATTTGCTCTATTAAAAAATAATAAGCGAAGTATTCTTTTTGTACTGTTTGGAGCAGAAGAGAGAGGATTACTAGGATCTACACATCTTGCAGAAGTATTAAAAGAAAAGAATATTAATGTGTATACCATGGTTAATTTTGAAATGATAGGGGTGCCATTAAATGATAAACCATATAAAGCCTATATTACAGGATATGAAATATCTAATATGGCTCAAAAAATGAATGAGTATGCAGGTTCGGAGCTGATAGGGTATTTACCAAAAGCCAAAGAATTTCAGTTGTTTAGAAGGAGCGATAATTACCCGTTCTATGAGCAATTTAAAGTGCCTTGCCAGACTATTTCTACTTTTGACTTTACAAACTATGACTATTATCATCATGTAGATGATGAAGCATCCGAAATGAATTTTGAATTTATGGCAGAATTCATTAACAGTTGTATTCCTGTAATCACAAAGATGGCAAATACATCGGATAAAGAAATTAAGTTAAATTAAAGAAAAGAAGTTGTCTGAAAAATCATATTTTTTTGATTTTTTATAGTTTAATTATACAGAAGAATGAAAAATATCATCATAACAGGTGCAAGTCGGGGTATTGGGTATGAAATGGCAAAACTATTTGCCGATGAAGGTCACCAGGTTTTAGCATTATCAAGGAATGAAAAACCTATCGATACTCTTCAACATAAAAATATACATACATTTTCTTTTGATATCTGTAACCCGCAGGATCTTGAAAAGATGAATAGCTATATTTCTTCTTCATGGAAACAAGTAGATGTCTTGATCAATAATGCTGGTAAATTATTAAATAAGCCTTTTGGCGAAATTTCTACTCAGGATTTTGAAGAGGTATATAAAGTAAATGTTTTTGGAGTAGCCGAAATTACACGTTTGACTTTACCCTATATGAAATCAGGAAGCCATGTGGTTACTGTAAGTAGTATGGGAGGTATACAGGGAAGTATGAAGTTTCCTGGATTAGCGGCGTATAGTTCTAGTAAAGGTGCGGTAATTACCTTAAGCGAGTTATTAGCAGAAGAATATAAAGAAAGTGGTATTGCTTTTAATGTTCTTGCGCTTGGAGCAGTACAGACCGAAATGCTGGAAGAAGCATTTCCGGGATATCAAGCACCTTTGACCGCTATAGAAATGGCAAAATATATAAAAGAATTTTCCTTAAGCGGAAATAAATTTTATAACGGAAAAGTCCTTCAGGTGTCTAGTAGTACACCTTGACCTAATAAGGCGTTATTAATTTTTGACATTTTCTGTCGTTTCGAACTCTATTTTATGTGTTCTAAAAACTTCATTATCAATAGTAATAATAGATGTTTTAATAAATGTTATAATAGTATCAGTCTGATGCTCAAGAACAACTCGTGTTACTACTTTTTGTACAGAATCTGAAACAGTTTCGAAAGGAGTGATAAAATCGATGTGTTTGAGTTGGGCCCCTTCTTCTGTAGAGAGTAATTCATTTTTATTGGTATCGGTAGTAAAATCAGGATTGGTCTTAGCTAATGTTTTTTTGTCTAGATATTCCTGAAGTTTTTGAGTGATGATAAGAGTGTAGGCATCATCCTCAGAAAGGTTAGATTGTTCTTCTGTTTTTTCAAAGCTCTCTACAGTATCCATTTCCATTGATTTGGATGCATTGTTTGCACAACCTAATGAGAACAAAAACACTATGATATATATCAACCTTTTCATTTATATAAAATTTTACAAACCATTGCCAATTAAAACTTCATTTATTTAGGTTGGTAATGATTTATTAAGTGCCCATTATGGGCTTTCATGATTTTATCCTGAATTTTAGTTTAACAATCTGTCCATTTAATCTTCGGGATTCTATAATCTCAATATTTTTTAAGCTTTGTGTTGGTGTAGTTAGTTTATTTATAAATTCATCTTTAGCATACATTTCAATACCTAATCGCTGTGGTAATACCTGAAAAATAGTTGCGTCATTTGCAATTATTCTAGATAATTCTTTTCGTCTGTTTTTCCAATCGTTAACTTTTCCGTTAGCATAATAATGAAGCATTAATGCGTAATCATCTGTCTTAATATGTACATCCTCTCGGCGGTCAGAAGAGGTCATTCGATATATAGTATCGGTTTTATGATAAGGAGATTGCACTACAAAACGAATATAGTCATCTTTTGTTTTCCAGGAAAAGCAGCCTGTACTATCACTTTTCGAGTAAAAAGGAGATTCTTCGTCGTTTAGTATAATAATATCAATTGGAATCTTGGTAATAGGTTGGTTTCTGTCCTGATCGATAAAGCAAAAACTAAAAGTGTTTTCAGTGGGAATTGAAAAGTATGCTATAATAAATAAACCAAGACTTAACGGTACAACCCAAAACCATTTAGGAATATCTACAGCCTTTGTAGAGCTCGAAGAAATAGAGTGATTACTTTTAAAGTCATTCCAATTTCTATATTCACAGTATTGCGAGAGTAGATTAAGGATGTCAACACGAGGTAATTTTTCTGAAGAATTTTTAAAATAACTATAAAAAGATTTTTCGCTAATCGTAGCTTTTACCTGTTTTTGTAAATCTTCCTGAAACCATATAATATCCTGCCCTTTCCAATCAGAAATATCATAACTCGAAGCAGTATTTTCCTTTAAAAACTGTTGTGTAACTGCTTTTTTAAGGAGATCGAATAGTATTTTTTCTTCAGGAGTTATGATTGTAATGTTTTGATAATTAATGATTTGTGTTTTGTAAAATGTTTTACAATTCCTTTACAAGTATGCTACAATAGATAGTTGAGGTTAGTTTTTAAGTTTGTTTTCAGTTTAACAAGATAAACATATAAAAATGAAAACAAAGATGATAAAAAAAATAACAACTCTACTATTAGGAGTAGTGTTTACAATACTAAGTTCATGTGATCAATACCCAGAGAAGAGGGGATATGATATTCAGAAAATTAGTGTAGTAGAAACAGAAATTATGGATAGTAATAATGAAGACTATAAAGAAATTATAGAGAATGGTTTTAAGAATGTACACCTGGCTCCTTTGTCTACTTTTTCAATAGATGTAGACAAAGCTTCTTATAGTAATATTCGTAGAATGATCAATAATGGACAAAAAATTCCAGAAGATGCAGTTAAGATTGAAGAAATGGTTAACTATTTTAAGTATGATTATGCATCGCCAATGGATACTCATCCTATAGCGATACATATAGAAAAGGGAGATACACCATGGAACAAAGACACCAAATTGGTAAAAATAGGATTAAAAGGTAAAGAAATACCTACTCAAGATATGCCAGTTTCTAATTTAGTGTTCTTAATAGATGTTTCTGGATCTATGTCACAACAGAACAAATTGCCATTGCTCAAAAAAGCATTTAAGCTATTAGTGGGAAAACTAAGAGAAGAAGATAAAGTGTCAATTGTAGTATATGCTGGAGCGGCAGGAGTGGTTCTTGAAGCTGCCGGCGGAGATGATAAGAAAAGAATTATGGAAGCATTTGATGATCTTAAAGCAGGAGGATCAACTGCAGGAGGAGAAGGTATAGAACTTGCTTATGAAATTGCAGAAAAGAATTTTATTAAAAATGGTAATAATAGAGTGATTCTGGCTACAGACGGAGATTTTAATATTGGTATAAGTAGTGATAAAGAAATGAAGAAACTGATTGAGAAAAAGAGAGAGTCTGGAGTGTTTTTGACCTGTATGGGGTTTGGAATGGGGAATTATAAGGATAGCAAGCTAGAAACTCTTGCAGATGCGGGTAATGGTAATCATGCCTATATAGATACGATACAAGAGGCTCAAAAAATATTTGGACTTGAGTTTGGAGGTACATTGTATACAATTGCTAAAGATGTAAAAATTCAGGTAGAATTTAATCCAAAAAAAATTAAAGCGTATCGTTTGATAGGATATGAAAACAAGGTGTTGCGAGATGAGGATTTTATAGATGATACCAGAGATGCAGGTGAACTAGGAAGTGGGCATACGGTTACGGCTCTTTATGAAGTCATACCAGTAGGGGTGAAAAGTGAATATTTTAAAGAAATGTCAGATTTGAAGTATACAAAAAAAACAATAAAAAATACTGATGAAGAACTTACTGTGAAATTTAGATATAAAAACCCAAAAGAAAATCATAGTAATGAATTAGTACATGCATTTAAAGCTAATACGGAAGAAGAAATGTCAACAGATTTCAAATTTGCTACTTCTGTAGCATGGTTTGGTTTGAAGTTAAGAAATTCAAAATATATTGAATATCAAAATTTGAAGAACATTATTGATCTAGCTAAAAATAATAAAGGGAAAGATGAGCAAGGATATAGAGCAGAGTTTGTGAGATTGATGAATAGTTATAATGGAATAAAATAATATGAAAACGAACAAATTTAGAATAAGCAGAATAATAATTTTGGCAGGAGTTACATTGTTAGGGTATTCTTGCTCTAATAGTGAAGGTAAATATACTTTAGACTCAGAGAGTATTATGCTCGAAGATACAGGAGAAACTCCTGTGTTAGCAAGTATTGAATCTGAAGAAAAAACAGAAGAAGTAACGCTATTAGATAGTGATAGATTGAAAACTAAAAAAAATAACGTTGATACTACCCTAAAGATTATTAAGAATGCGAATTGTCGAATTAAAGTTAAAGATGTTGAAGAAGCAACACTATTGGCTAGAAAAATTGCTTTAAAATATCAGGGATATATTTCTGATGAGCGATTTACAAATACAAATTATACTAAAGAAAATCGTTTTACGATCAGAATTCCTCAAGATCAATTCGATACTGTTTTGGATAGTGTATGCGGATTGGCAGAATTCGTGGATTATAAAAATATATCTACAGTAAATGTGACTGAAGAGTATATAGATATTACATCACGATTAAAAACAAAGTTGGATGTAAAAGAGCGTTATGAAACCATTTTAAGAACAAGAGCCAAAACGGTAGAAGATATTTTAAAGACCGAAGAAAAACTTAGTTTACTTCAGGAAGAAATTGAAGCTGCTCAAGGAAGATTAAAATATTTAAGTAATAAAGTATCTTATAGTACAGTTCAGGTAGATGTATATCAAACTATAATTCCAAAAGACGAGCCTGCAGAATACCAACCTCACTTTTTAGACAAAGCAAAACAAGGGCTGTCTTTTGGTTGGTCGATTATAGAAAACCTAACGTTGCTTTTGTTTTATATCTGGCCGTTTATAATATTAGGAATTGTTATTTTTGTGTATTTTAAGTGGATACGAAAGTAACGAACATAAATTAGGTGCACTCTATTGGTGCACCTAATTATCTGTTTTTTTGGATATGTTTAATCATTAATTATCAATTAAGCGAAAAGATTTAGTTGCCATTTCAAACGCTTTTCTATACTTTTCTTTTCTGTTTTTAAGTGTCCAAGCCATTATCATGTAGACATTTTCTTTACCCTCGATAAATGTCAAGAAATAAGAAATATCAAATGCTAAACCTTCTATTTTTCCATCAAATTCTACAAATTCAGCATCCAAACCGCTAATTTGTAAAGACTTAGGGTCAGATGTCATATTTATATCGATTACTTCATTTAAAATATGAAGCTGTATGTTTTTATAATTCTTTATTACAGAAAGAGAATCATTGTATTCTTCTAATTCTTTGAAAGTAGAAATCATCTCCTCTTTAGGTTCATCTATAACTACAATATAGGTCTCTTTATATATGTTTTTATATTGCAATGAAGCATCATCATTCAAATCATGAGCCTCTTTCATGTATTTAGGGACGCTTAGTTCATATTGATTATTGATTTCGACTGGAACAAAATCTTCTTCAATAAAGAGAGTATCGTTTTTATTTTTATTTGAAGTAAAGCAAGAAGTTAATAATTGCCCTAAAACGAATAATATGAGCAGTTTGGATGTGTTTTTCATAGTTTTCATTATTGAAACATATTCATTGTATGTCTTGCATTGATTATTACAAAAGTAAGAGATTCTATCTTAAAGCCTATATTTTTTATTATTTCAAAATAACATACGAAAAATTATAAATCAGATAAATACGATATACATAATTTTGTATTTTGCGCAAGTAAAAGAAAGGTTAATAATTTTATACGTTTGAAAGAAATATTAAAGAGATATATTCCAGAACGATCTGTAGATAAGGTATTAGATCTCATCATGAAATGTAATGTACATCTTAAAATCGTTAATGAGAGGGTTACGAGACATGGGGACTATCGCAAAATGCCGGATGGTAGACATCAGATTACCGTAAATGCATCTCTTAATAAATATCGTTTTCTCATTACATTGATTCATGAAGTAGCGCATCTTGTAGCTTTTGAGAAGTACGGGCGTTACATAAAACCACATGGGATAGAATGGAAAAGAACCTTTCAGCAATTAATGTTACCCTATATTAATCCCGAAGTATTCCCAGCTAAATTATTACCTGTTATTGCACATCATTTTAAAAACCCAAGAGCTAGTAGTGATACCGATGAAAAATTGTCATTAGCGCTAAAACAATATGACCCCGCTAATGATAAAAATTATATCTTTGAGTTACCCCTCGGAAGTGTCTTCCGTTTGTATAATGGAAAAGTCTTTAAGAAAGGTAATAAGAAAGTAAAACGTTATGAATGCGTAGAGCTCAATACCGGCAGGATTTACCTTTTTAATCCAAATGCAGAAGTTGAATTATTGAATTGATAGAAAAATTATAAGTTTTGAGGAAAATAATACTAATAATATTGTTTGCGATTTCTGTTTTACCAAGCTGTAATAAAGATGATGATCAAATTATAGATGATAAAGTTGATATTTTGTTAATGACAGGAATGTATTTAAGAGCAGATATAAATGATGAACCCTTACTGTATGGAAACCCTAATATAAATAATGATGGAGTGATGATATCTCCTAACCCGATGAGGGAAGTATTCAATATAACATCTTTTACTGCTGATAAAATTAGTAAGGTGTGGATTGTTGAAGCGAATCCACAAAAAAAACATCAAGATGTAAATTTTAGTGAGGCATTAAAAAATGTAACTTATGATGAATCAGAATTAACAAGGTTAGCTAGGCTAACATCTGGAGGGTTAGATAGTAAGAATGTTACTATTAATATTGAAGATCTACAACCAGGATATTTTAGGGTTTTTATAAAAACAGGGAAATCTCTAAGGTGGGATAATATTTATATAAGTAATGGAAATGATATTTCAATAGAAGATATAGTATCTTTTTGGAAATAAAATATACAATTTAATGAACAAAAATTATTATGCAATATTGATGGCAGGTGGAGTAGGATCAAGGTTTTGGCCTGTGAGTACTTCAGAATTTCCAAAACAGTTCCATGATATGCTAGGAACAGGAGAAACGCTAATCCAGCGTACATTTTCACGTCTGGCTAAGATTGTTCCCAAAGAAAATATATTTATTCTTACCAACGAACGATATAATGACTTGGTTTTAGAACAGTTACCAGAAACGGAACAACGACAAGTAGTAACCGAGCCTGCAATGCGTAATACGGCACCATGTATCTTGTATGCAGCGTTAAAGATCCAGAAAGATAACCCTGATGCAGTGATGGTAGTAGCGCCTAGTGACCACTGGATAGAGGATGAAGATGCATTCATTGCAAATTTAGAATATAGCTTTGCTGCATGTTTGGAAAATGATATTTTGATGACCTTGGGGATTCAACCCACGTTTCCTAATACAGGATATGGTTATATTCAATATAATGAAGAAAACGAAAACACTAAGAAAAAAGTGAATCAGTTTACAGAAAAACCTGATTATGATACAGCAAAAAAGTTTTTAGAAGAAGGAAACTATTTATGGAATGCCGGAATTTTTATCTGGAGTGCACAAAGTATTATAACCGCTTTTGCAAAATTTCAGCAACAGATGACTGCTTTATTCGAGAAAGGGTCGATTGTCTATAATACGATGCAGGAGAACGATTTTATACAAAAAAATTACCCTCAGGCAGAGAATATATCTATCGATTATGCTATTTTGGAGAAAGCAGATAATGTATACGTGCTTCCGGCAACTTTTGATTGGAATGACTTAGGTACCTGGGGGTCGTTATATGATAAATTAGATAAAACAGAAGCTAATAATGCCGTGGTTAATGCCAGAGTATTACCAGAAGACGCATCGGGTAATATGATTAGAACATCTGATGACAAAATAGTTGTTGTCGATGGACTAAAGGATTATATCATTATAGACAAAGAAGAAGTACTTTTGATCTATCCTAAAAAGAAAGAACAGGATATTAAAAAAGTCCTTAAAAAAGTAAAAGAAACATACGGAGAACAATACGGATAAAGTACAATGACAGAAAATACAAATCAACCCGTTCCTGATCAGGATGAGATGGCAGAAACAGTAAAGAGAGATGCCAAAGGTCTTTTTGCCAGCGCTAATACATTTGTTAGAGAACTATTAGATATAAGATCAGAGACGGATAAGGATCAAACAATAGAAGATGTTAAGAATGATATTCCTTTTAAAGGGCACAATGCCTGGATTCTTATTTTTTCGGTATTTGTAGCGTCTATTGGTCTTAATGTAAGTTCTACAGCAGTAGTGATAGGAGCGATGTTAATTTCTCCATTAATGGGGCCGATTGTAGGAGTTGGATTATCTATTGCGATTAATGATATTGATACCTTAAGGCGATCCTTGGTTAATCTGGGCGTAATGGTAGGTCTAAGTGTTCTTGCTGCCACCTTATATTTTTGGGCTTCTCCGTTAACAGAATTAACTCCTGAGTTAGAATCCAGAACGGCACCTACTATCCTGGATGTATTGGTTGCGGTTTTTGGAGGTTTGGCATTAATTGTTGCCAAGTCTAAAAAAGGAACAATGCCTAATGCCATAGCAGGAGTAGCAATTGCCACAGCCTTAATGCCGCCTTTGTGTACAGTAGGATATGGTATTGCAGAATGGAAATTAGAGTATGCCCTAGGAGCATTGTATTTGTTTTCTATTAATGCCACTTTTATAGCATTATCTACATTTATTGTTTCCAAATTATTACGTTTTCCGATGTTACGGTATGCCAATTCTGCAAAAAGAAAACGCATAGCACAGCTAGCCTCCTTATTAGCGATATTAGTAATGATACCTGCGAGTTATACATTTTATATTACCCTTAATGAGAGTAATGCAGAGCGGGATTATAAAGCATTTAAAGCTAATGAGATTGATGCTAATGAGAGCTTATATCTCAGAAAGGATTTCTATGACTATAACAACGAGTCTATAAAATTATATTTCGATGGGGAAATTAATGAAGCAACAGTGAGTGATTTGCAAAATGAAATCAAAAAATATACGAGTATTAGTGATTTTACATTAGCAATAAATGGTAATAAATCAAGAGGGATTGACCAGATATCCAAAGCATATGATCGATCGATCGAGCAGTTAAACCGTGTAGAAAAAGAAAATGATAAGCTTTTGGATGAAATTGAAGATCTCAAGATTAAGATAGCAGGTCTGGAAACCCAGCTAAAAGAGGCAAACAAAGTGGTTCCTGTAACTGTAATGCCATATGCGAGTATAGCAAAAGATGCAAAAATACGATTCCCTGATCTGGCAGAACTAGGGTATGGCGAGGTGCAAAAATCAAACTTCTTAAAAGTAGATACCGTACAAGTCATCTTCCCAAGATGGAAATTTCAGGTGTCTGATAGCCTTAATACGATTAGGGTAAACAGGCTACAAGAATGGATTACCAAAGAAATGAAAGCAGATACATTGTATGTGGAGTAGGTAGTGAAAAAAGCATATCCTTTACATAATTTTTATAAGCTTTAGCCTTTATAGGGGTATAATGAATTATCAAATAATTTCAAAAAGATATACTCGAAGTTTTGAGGGAAAGAAGAGTAGGGCTTCGGTCTAAAATAAAGGTCTTAAACGGTACAAGATAAAGAACGCTTCTGCAGAGAGAGGTTTAGGATATGTTGTTTTATAATGAATTATAGGCTAGTGCAATGATTACAGGTGTTGTAGTACGTTTTTTTTCTGTGAATCTACCCCTTAGCTATCATGATCTCATATGCTGATATGAGGTTTTTTATCTCAATGAAAACTTCAAAAACGGCGACTATTTGATGTCAAATACAACCTTTAAACTGAATAGATTCCTATCATAACCTGAAGGGAAGAATGTAGAGGTGTCGCCAAAAAGTGTATACTGGTAGGTAAGACTAAATACATCACTAATCCCTATACCTATTTCGGGCCTTACAATACATCTCCACTGGTTGTTTCCATTAAGGTATGAACTGCTTAATCCGATTACAAATAGATCATAAAGAAAGACTTGGGTACTCAGTTTTGGACCATGATATATCTGATCTAGATTAAGATGCCCAAATTCATACCCTGCTATAAGTAAATATGATGTTTTATTAATACCTTGATAAAATGAATTATAGTTTCCATCAGAACTGTAACCAATAGTTTCTGTTCTCTTGTCAAAAATTCGGATTCCTATCCCTGTTTCTACTGTAATCCCACTAGAAAATAAACTTCCCACAATATTGAAGAAACCCGAGGTGTCAACAACATCACTCATGTTCGTTGTTGCGATACCTACATTAGCAAATAGTTGAATTCCTATGCCATTTTTCCTTAAACTATCATTTTTGGAGTAATTTTCCAACTCAATACCTTGAGCATATCCTTGATATATAATAAAAGAAAATACAATATATAAATTACGCATAATGCATTGTTTTGAGACAAAATTATGCTTTGGAAGTATTTTAAACTCCACTGTTTTCAGTGATTTTTAGTGTTTAGCGAACTAAAATCAATGCCTAATACAAAATATATTTCTCTGTTTGAAGTGAAGTTTGCTATGTATTTCTCATAACATCTAAGTGTATATCCATTGTATTTTGCAAAAATCTAACGGATTTTGATGAACTTAAAATTATGAACAGTAACTTGAGTATGTGTTTTTATTGTTTTTAATTCAGTTGCTAACGTCTACATGATAAACTTAATGTAAGGATATAATGTATACTTGTTTTTGGTACGGTAAAACACTAATTTAGGTTGATTTATAAGCTTTTGACGTAGTGCGAAGATATTATCTAATCAAACTAACCAAAGACGAAAAAGAAAATAATATTTATAAATTAATGAAGGCAATTCTAGATTGATCGTTTATTACATATAAATGGCTAAGTTCTAATTAGAATATGTTTTATCTTTACTTTATAAAAACGGAGAAATGATACCAGAAGATTTTAGAGATTTTTTCATTAGTTCATCGGCTTTGGTTCAATCAGAAATTGTTTCCACATTATTGGAGATCTCTACTGAGGGTTCAGCCCTGATTGATAGCAATCAGAGTAAAGCCATAAGCTGTCCTCATTGTAAGTGCAATAAAATTAAGGCTAATGGTAAGCTCAAAGGAGTACAGCGCTATGTTTGTAATACTTGTCATAAAAACTTTAGTGAAACTACCGGTAAGTTCTGGTACAACCTCAAGAAGAAAGACAAAGTTAATCGTTATTTATTCTGTTTACTCTCTGGATATAGTATTCGCAAGAGTGCCAAAGAAACAGGGATTTCTATTCAGACTTCTTTTGATTGGAGGCACAAATTACTTGTCTCCTTTGGGAGCGTAAGTGTGGATGAATTCCAAGGAATCCTAGAGAGTGATGATCTTTTCTTTGCTTACTCTGAAAAAGGGAATCGAAATTTGGATCGTCCTGCTAGAAAACGTGGCGCAAAGGCAAGTAAAGCTGGTCTCAGTAATGAAAAAGTAGCTGTGATAGCCAGTTGTGACCGATCAGGGAACAAAGATTTCAAAGTAGCTACCAGAGGTCGCATTAGTAAAAGTGACTTGGAGACTATATTACAAGGGAAGTTGGCTAAAGTAGAAACCCTTTGTAGCGACAGTCACAGAAGCTATACTGCATTTGCAAAAGACAAGAAGGTAGCACACAAAAAATTTAATGCTTCGAAGGGTCAAAGAGCTGTTGACAAAATATATCACGTACAAAATGTGAATAATATGGATATGCGTCTAAGGAAATTTATGGAGCCCTTCAATGGAGTGGCAACAAAATACCTTCAGAATTATCTGAATTGGTTTTTAGTCTTAGAAAAAATAAAAAATTCAACCAGTAAAATGGCAACCGTAGCAGCTATAGCCTTTGCTTCCAATACTGCCTGGATGGAATTTAAAAACATAGTAGTAAATAATATGCTTTTTAGAACTTAGCCATATAAATTAGAAGTAAAAATGAATATACAAACAGATTGGAATACGATAAGACAACACTTCAATAAAAGTTTTAAATCTAACTTTTATGTGTCGATTGCATCTGTTGATGCTGATAATAACCCAACTGTAACACCAATAGGGTCATTATTTCTGAATGACAATCAAACTGGTTTCTATTTTGAAAAGTTTCCTTCAAAACTGCCAGATCATGCCAAAAAAAATAAGAATATATGTGCCTTGGGAGTAAATAGCAGTCGTTTTTTTTGGATCAAATCATTATTTAAAGGAAAATTCCCTAATCACCCTGCTGTTAAACTCTATGGAGAGTTAGGGGAGAGAAGAAAAGCAACTGGTAAAGAAACTGGACGCTTAAATAGAAGAATGAAAACTACAAAGGGACTGAAGGGAAATACTTACCTGTGGGGAAAAATGGAATATGTAAGAGAAATATATTTTACTAAAGCCGAAAAAATAAATCTTGGCAAAATGACCAACGAATTATAATGAGTTACTTTCTCATTTTGAATAGATTAGTAGCAGGAAGATAGAGCTAGTGTTTTGTTGATATTTGTTTCTTGTTGTTTAAATGCTACATTTTATGTAGCTTTGCTATTAAATATGTAGCAATTTATATTATGGCAACACCAAAACCAGGAAAACCAGTTAGAGGATCAAAAACCGGACAACCTATTATGGCTCTTTTTGATCTTTTAGGAAGAAGTTGGACTATGGGAGTAATATGGCATTTGTATAGAGGTCCAAGTACGTTTAGAAAGTTACAAGAGTATTGTGAGTCAATTTCTCCTACTACGCTGAACAAGAGGTTAAAAGAATTAACAGAATCTCACCTTATTGAACGGTCTATTGATGGATATATGTTAACTCAACAAGGAAAAGAGTTATTTGAATTATTATCTCCTCTGGGTAAATGGGCAAAAACCTGGGCAAAGAACTATCCCTCAAAATGAAAAAACAATACTATAGTAATCCTTTTTTTGATAGAGATATTGAAAATAGAAAGGCTTCTTCGACAATTTCTGCAAATGATGTTTTGATTGTGTCGTTTCAGCATAAATTTTATTTCTTTCACGAAAAGGAAAGAAAAGAGTTAGCGTTGTTTCCTTTAGAATTATTTACTCAGGTTTCCCTTAGTAGCTCTTTTTTAGGAATACAGAAAGACAAAAAAATATGGACAGCCGAACTAACAAAAGCAAATATAGAAAGTGTTTCAGAAATTTTAAAAGGGGGTCGATTTTATGATGTTAGGGATCTGGTTGGTCAATTAGAAAATGAACAGGCGGCACTTTTGGCCTATGCTTTAGGTATTAATAAATGGCATCAGATAACCAGATTTTGTGGCGCTTGTGGAGTAGATACCAAAAGCTGGGAAAATGGGCATAGTAAGAAATGTAAAAATCCGAAATGTTCTACAATTTTCTATCCACAAATCTCACCAGCTATTATTGTACTTATTGAATATAAACCGAAAAAAGGGCAACCATTATGTTTATTGAGTAAAAGAAAAATAGATAAAGGGTATATATGTTCCACATTTGCTGGGTTTGTTGAGATTGGTGAAAGCCTTGAAGATGCTGTAGCCAGAGAAATGAAAGAAGAAGTGAATGTTGAGGTGACTAATTTACGCTATGTTGATTCACAACCATGGTCATTTTCATCATCTTTGATGATGGGGTTTGTTGCAGAAGTAGAGCAAATGGCATTTCAGGTAGATGGCGAAGAAATTAAAGATGCAGCTTGGTTTTCGGCAGAAGAAATACATAAGCTTGCGTCAAAAGGAGAGTTAACACTTTCAAGACCAGATTCTATCGCTAGATTTTTAATAGAAACCTGGGCAAATAACAATCTAAACTAAGCGTTATGAGGGAAATTAATAAGCCTGTTTCTGGTGAGTTTCCTGCTTATTCTCATATGTATATGAATTTGTTGCAGGATGATGGTAAGATTTTAAATCATTTGTGGGATAACTTCATTACAATCAAAAACTTTATATGCAACCTGCCAGAAGGAAAATTGTACCATAGGTATGCTAAGAATAAGTGGACTATTAAAGAAATCCTGGTACACATTATTGACGATGAACGTATTTTTTCATATCGCGCATTACGGTATGCAAGAAATGACAAAACGCCTTTGCCTGGATTCGAAGAAAATGAGTATGCAATTTATTCTAAAGCCAATGATAGAAGTTTAGAAAGCATATTCGACGAATATGAAGTAGTAAGAAAATCAACCATAGCATTGTTTAACTATTTGCCAGATGATTGTTTTATGAGAAGCGGGATGTCTTCTGGGAATATTAATAGCAGAACTGTAAGAGGATTAGTATATCATATTGCAGGACATGAGTTACGGCATTTTAATATTATAAAAGAAAGGTATTTAGGTATAAAACCAGAAGAGATTCAAATAAATAATAACTAAAATTATAGAGTATATTATGTTTATTGTCAATTTTAATTTTATTAAACCAATAGAAGAAGTTAATCGTTTTACTGAAGTCCATCGTAATTATATTTCAGAACAATACAAGATGGGGAAATTTATATTAGGAGGGCCCAAATCACCTAGAACAAGAGGGGTTGTAATTGCAAATTGTGATTCAGAAGAAGAAGTTTATGAAATCTTAGATAAAGATCCGCTAATACAAAAAGAAGTAGCAGAATATAACTTGGTAGAGTTTATACCGGTAATGAGTACAGTAGATTTGGGGCGTTATTGTAAATAAAAAGAATAAAGATGAGAAGCATTGAAAAATTCAGGATACAGTATCATATGAATAGTTGATGTGAGAAGTAGTAGAAAATTTAGTAGCTTTAAACAAAATAAACCAAGAAATATATCATAAAAGTTAGCACATGAATTTAACACTATGGATTTCATTTATCGGAACAGTATTCATTATTGCAGTGACTCCAGGACCAAGTGTACTACTTGCTTCTGCTAATAGTATGAATTATGGAACAAAGAAAACAGTTGGAACGATATTCGGAGACTTATCTGCAAATGCTATACAAATACTTTTGTCCTCTCTGGGATTAGCATCTATTGTTATTTCTTCGGGAGACATTTTTGGACTGATAAAATGGATTGGTGTTGGATATTTGATATATATGGGGGTGACAAAAATTATTTCAAAACCAAATGTCGAGCAATTCAAAAAAGAGAATAGAGAAAAAGATTTTTTAAAATTATACAGTGAAGGCTTTTTTATGTCGGCATCTAACCCAAAAGCAATTGTGTTTTTTGCTGCATTATTTCCGTTGTTTATTGATGAAAGTCTTGCTTTTGCACCTCAAGTACTATTACTGGGAATAACTTATCTGTTGATAGATGGAATCAGTCTTTTTATGTATGTTAGATTTGCATCCAGGTTAAAAAAATATCTTGAAAACAAAGAAAAAATTCATTTGCAAAATAAAATCATAGGATCTCTATTGATTTTTAGTGGAGTATTATTATCAATGGTAAGGCGAACTAATACGTAGTAGATAGCTTTTGTCTAAGCTGATAGTTATAATCCTTTTAATTGAGCGTCTCGAACTTTTTTAAACAAATTAGAAGAGTATACAAAATCGGTTACTGCTTTGTTATCGGTTTTAAATATTTGGGTTTTATCACCTTCCCATTCCAGGTGTCCATTTTTAAGAAAAACGATTTTTTCTCCAATTTCCATTACCGAATTCATATCATGTGTATTAATTACTGTAGTGATATTATATTCTTCGGTAATTTCTTTAATAAGGTTATCTATAACAATAGCCGTTCTGGGATCAAGTCCAGAATTAGGTTCATCACAGAATAGGTATTTTGGTCGTGTTACTATGGCACGGGCTATAGCGACACGCTTTTGCATCCCACCGCTAATTTCTGAAGGTAATTTTTTCTCAGCATTTTCAAGATGTACACGATCTAAAACCTCATGAACTCTTTCTAACATTTCTTCCTTTTTCTGTTTGGTAAACATCATTAGAGGAAACATTACATTTTCTTCTACTGTCATAGAATCAAATAGAGCGCTGCCTTGAAAAACCATTCCCATTTGTTCTCTTAGGTCTCTTTGTTCTTCTTCATTGAGTTCAGAATAAGTACTGCCATCATAGCAAATAGAACCTTGCTCTGGAGTAAAAAGGCCAAGTAAGCATTTTAAGAATACAGTTTTACCACTTCCACTGGTACCAATGATGAGATTAGTTTTGCCTCTATCAAAGGTTGTAGTAATTCCTTTTAGAATTTCTTCTCCGTTAAACCCTTTATGTAAATTGGTAACTTCTATCATTAGCTTAATAATAGTTGAGTGAGAATATAATTAGATATGACAATAGAAACCGTAGTCCATACAAATGCAGAAGTACTTGCTTTACCAACTTCTAGTGCACCACCTTTCATATAATACCCATGAAATGATGGTATGGTTGCTAGTAGAAAAGAATATAAAAAAGTTTTTATAAAAGCATATATCAGGTGATAAGGAATAAACTCCTCTCGCAGTCCTGTCAAAAATTCTGAGCTAGAAATAAATCCCCCATAAACTCCAGCAACATATCCTCCAAATATACCTACAAACATTGCTATCGCAATAATAAAAGGATAAGTAAGCATGGCAATGATTTTAGGGAAAACTAAATAATTGAGAGAGTTGATACCCATTACCTCTAGTGCATCGATTTGCTCGGTTACTCGCATTGTACCAATACTTGAGGTAATAAAAGAGCCTACTTTACCTGCCATGATAACAGAAATAAATGTGGGAGCAAATTCAAGTATTACAGATTGCCTTGATGCAAAAGCAATAAGTTTTTTAGGAATTAGAGGATTCGTAAGATTAAGTGCAGTTTGAATAGCTACAACAGCACCAATAAAAAAGGCTAAAAATATGGTTATTCCTAAAGAACCAATAATTAGATCATCTATCTCTTTAAATATTAGATTCCGTATTACAGAACCTTTAGTCATTCGACTAAAAACACCTTTTAACATTAAAAAATAGCGACCAATATCGTCTAAGTAAAACATGCATTATAATTAGAAAGGCTAAAATAGAAAAAAAAATATCCATAGCATTTAACCTTCTATTAAAGTTTTACATTTGTAGTAATAGTATTTTAGCTATTTAAACTCAAAATATAATGACAAAAAGAATATTTCTAATCTTATTAGTTGTATTGTGCAGCATACCCTGTAAAGCACAGGAAGCTGTTCAGATCAATAGTTCACCAAGGCTGGTAGTTGGTATTGTTGTAGACCAAATGCGATACGATTATTTAACGCGTTTCTATAATCGATTCGGTGATAAGGGATTTAAACGTATGATTAATGAAGGTTTTAATTGCAAAAACAATCATTTTAATTATGTACCTACTTATACAGGGCCTGGTCATGCATCTGTATATACAGGGACTACGCCAAAAAATCATGGAATTATCTCTAATCATTGGTATGATAAATTTGGTAAAGCAATGGTGTATTGTGCAAGCGATTCGTTGGTCAAAGCGGTAGGATCCAATAGCGAAATGGAACGAATGTCTCCTCATCGCATGAAAACGTCTACTATAAGTGATCAAAATAGATTGCATACACAATTAAAAGGAAAAACAATTGGTATTGCAATAAAAGACCGAGGTGCTATTCTACCAGCTGGTCATTCTGCTAATGGTGCATATTGGTTTAGAGGTAAAGATGAAGGAAAATGGATAACAAGTACCTATTATCGTAACGAACTACCAGATTGGGTTAAAAAATTTAATGCTTCTAACCAGGCAGAGTCTTACTTAAAAGTATGGAATACTCTTTATGATATCAATACATATACAGAAAGTGGCCCTGATCAAAATCAGTTTGAAGGTGGATTTAAAGGTAAAGAAACAGCTACGTTTCCTTATGATCTAGCAAAGTTAAAAGATCAGAATATGGGATATGATATCATTAAAGCTTCGGCTTATGGAAACAGCTTAACTACCGATTTTGCAATTGCTGCAATCGAAGGAGAACAACTGGGAGGTGATAAGACTACTGATTTTCTCACGGTGAGTTTTTCTAGTACAGATTATGTTGGGCATAACTTTGGAGTAAATTCTAAAGAAATTCAAGATACATATTTGCGATTAGATAAAGATTTAGAACGTTTTTTTGATACTCTGGATACTAAAGTAGGTAAGGGGCAATATACTGTTTTCCTTACAGCTGATCATGGAGCTGTACATGTACCGTCATATTTGAAATCTGTTAAAATTCCTGCAGGTTACTTTGATAGAGATGCATTTACAACTAAAGTTAAAGCATTTGTAAAAGCACAATTTAAAGTAGATGGGTTGATCGAAAATATATCAAACAATCAAGTGTTTTTTAATTATAATATATTGAAAAAGAATGCAATATCTGCTGAAAATCTAGAGAAAGCACTCGCTCATTATATACTTCAGGAAAATCAAATTGATAAAGTGTTTACCAGAAATCAATTAGAAACAGGTGAATATGTTACAGGTATTGCAGCATTGATTCAAAAAGGATATAATCAAAAAAGAAGTGGTGATGTGGTATATGTGATGGATCCTGCTACGATATCTTATTCTAAAACAGGTTCAACTCATGGGAGTGGCCTGGCTTATGATACTCATGCTCCTTTATTGTTTTTTGGGAAAGGAATACAAAAAGGAAGTACAACTCAAGAAACATATATCCCGGATATTGCGTCTACTATCTCTGCTTTATTAGGAATTACTTTTCCTAACGGAGCTACAGGAAAAGTGTTATCCTTTGTGTTAGAGTAGGAGTTATCCTTTTAATTTTTGATATATGGATTGTGCACTTTGAACCGCACCTTCCATATATCCTCCAAATTGGATTGCAGTTTCGGCTCCGGCAATAAATAAGTTGTTGTCAAAAAAAACTTTTTGGTAGACAGGATGGCCATTATTTTGATGAGGAAAGATAAAATGTTCAGAACCCTTAAAGGTATTGGGTTCTTTTCTCCAGATTTTTTCCTTATACTGGGAGTATTCTAAGGCATCATTACCAAAGAGTTTTTGGAGTTGATGTATCACCTTAGATTTTCTATTCTTTTCGGTCTCCATATGCATTTCACTTTGTAAAAAGCCTTTTAGAGCATATTTGGTGTTTCTATCATTCGAATGATCATATAGTTCTGTTATAGGCCCCACATTACTAAATACAGTTCCTGAATATTTGTTTTCCTTCCAAAATGGCCTTTTGTAAGAAATCCCAAATTTTATAGAATCTCCCATCCAGGTATGGGTATTATTTGCTATTTCAATACTGTTTTTAGGTAAAGGAGGATTAAAATGTATTGTGTTTACCAGAAGCCTAGGTGGCAATGTAGACACTACTTTATTTACGTGATAGTTGTGGTTTGCAGTATTAATTTCAAATTGATTTTTTGAATAATGAATACTTGTTATTTTTTCATTTAAAACAAGTTCTTTCTTATCCAAAGGTGAAGCCAAAGTATTGAGTAATGCAATAGTTCCTCCTTGTATCCGATAACTTGGTTGTTGATTAGGTGGTAATTGTATTTGTTGAGGTGGGGAAGTAGATAGGGGTTCGAATAGTGCATTCCCTTTCATGAATTGTTCAAAAACAGGAAGTTTTAATTCCTCTACTACTTTTAATAACTCCTGATGCTGGATTCCTATCCAGGTAGCTCCCATTTCTATTGGTGTTTCATCGTTTGTAAGAACAGTATGTATTCTACCTCCAATTCTACTTCTGGCTTCGATAACTTTAAAAGAAATATCTTGCTTTTTTAATCTATATGCTAGTAATAATCCTGTTAATCCTGCACCAATTATAAGTACTTCTGATTTCATTATGGTTAAATATGGAGAGTAAAGCCTCTTTTTTGAGACTTTACTCGAATGTTATTTTATGAATTTACAATTCTTGTTTTTTGATAAGACGAATAATAGTAATAACACTATATAGAACTAGTCTTGTGTATTTGGTTAATTACGCCCGGCAATTACACCTCCATCGGTATCCCATATCGCACCGGTTACCCAGGAAGCTTTATCTGATAATAGAAAGGTGATGCTATTTGCAATATCTTGTGGAGTTCCATTTCTTCCTATAGGATGAAAATTATTAAATCCTACTAATGCTTTTTTAGCTTCTTCTGCACTTCCAAAAACACTATCATAAACTGGAGTTTCGACTACAGCAGGAGATACCGCATTTACTCTAATCCCATGGTCTGCGAGCTCCATTGCCAAGTGTTGAGTAAGAGTGTGTAGTCCTGCTTTTTGCATAGAATAAGCGGAAGAAGGAGTCGCTTTTACAGCTTGTTTTGCCCACATCGAACCGACATTTACAATAGATCCACTATTATTTTCTTTCATTTTCTTAGCAGCAGATTGAGTAATAAAAAAGAAACCTCTGTTAAGGTCTTGGTAAGAATCATAATCCGCTACTGTATGATCCAAAAATGCTTTTGGTCCAAAGATTCCTGATGCGTTTACCAGGTAATCTAAGCGGTCTAATCCAGAAATGGTATTGGTTAATTCATTTACACTGACTGTATCTGTGATATCTACCTGGTGTTTAATCATGTTATCTGCATCTGGTATTTTGGATATATTTCTCCCTACTACATGCACGGTAGCACCCCCTTCGATTAAAGTATTTACGGTAGCTTTACCGATTCCGCTAGTACCACCAATAACTAAGGCTGTCTTGTTTTTGAATGTTGTCATTTTTTGTTTTTTTTTAAGATGAATAAAACTGAACAGACAAGTCTGTCTTTAATTAATAAAATTTTTTTAATTCAGTATGATTTTACAAAGAGATAAACCAGTATCTATTGGCCATTGATTTTGATGTAACTTACTTTCAGAAATTGAACTTTCATATATTAAATAAATCTTTTTGGCTAGTGCCTCATTTTCTGAAGTTGTATTCTGACTATAGTTTTGTTCTACCAGTTCTTTTATGAATTCAATAAATTCTTCTTTTTGTTTTTGTATCTCTTTTCTGATTTTTTCGTTTTCTCTTGGGATTTCAGCAACGGTATTTACACACCAGCACCCATTAAAATCTTTTTCGGCAAAAAACTCCGCAAGAAAATGAAATAAGGCATAAAGCTGATCTTTTCCCTTTTTGGCGTTGCTCACAAAGGTTTTTATGTTTTTTGTAAATAAGTCATTTCTAAACTTAAGATAGGCAAGGCAAATATCTTCTTTTGAAGCAAAATGATTGTATAGCGTTGCTTTTGCAATACCTGCTTCTTTTATGATTTCATTTATACCCGTGCGATTATATCCTTTTTGGTAAAAGAGATCAGAGGCAGTTTCTATGATGTGTTGTCTTACTAAAGAGTGTTTCACGATACAAAACTACAAAATAATTTTAAAAATAGACAAGTCTGTCTGTTTTTAAATTGATATTATTCAAAAGAGCTATAAAAACAGGTCATCTATCTATAATAAATCCGCAAAATCCTATAGTAATAGAATTTGCGGATTTATGTTTTTATTTTTTAAAAATAAGAAAGTAATCTTAGATATTTAGTTTATTAAAAACCTCTATCAGTTCTGAGTCAGATGGCCTTGGTGCACTTGCACTTACAATCTTACCTTCGGGATCAATCAATATAAATCTTGGGATTCCTCTAATGCCGTAATCTACAATAAATTGAGATCTCCAATCGTTATCTGCAAATAATTGAACTCCACCTAATTCTTTTTCTTTTACCATTGTTTTCCAAGTATCATGTTGTGGTTTTTTATCTATAGAGATACTTACGAATTCGATGTTTTTATTGTGGTATTGTTTTTCGATTTTCTTTAGATGTGGGATTTCTGCTTTACAAGGTCCACACCAGGTAGCCCAAACATCAATGTATACATATTTTCCTTTAAGATCACTTAATGAAGTTGTACCTCCTTTATAATTTTCGTAATCATTAAATACAGGAGACTGATTGCCTTTAACCAATACTTTTATTTTTTCAAATTTATTAGTTAATTCACTTTTAAATTCGTCGTCGTCTGAGACTGCCATAAGCATATCATACAATTCTGCAGCATTCTCATTTCTTGGAGATACCTGATATGCTATATTTTTTATAAAAGCATTTTTGATATTTTTACTTTTTATTTGAGCCAAATTCTCCATCATTGCTTTATCCATAGAAATGCTGTCTTTGGCAGCTTTTTCTTGAGAAATTCTATAAAAAACATCAGAGCTTAATCTTCTATAAGCGTTAGATTTCTCATAATCTTCGGCATTATCAATATTAAAATCTTTTAATTCATCCAAAAAACCTTCTGGAGTTTTATAGTCTTCTTTTTTTGTATAATGACTATGAGTTGATTGATAATTATTTAGCATTGATAAATATTCATAGCGATTATCCTTAGTTTGGATAGTTGCAAATTCGGGGCCTAAATCTTTATATTTTTTAATCGCATCATTTTTAGCTTGTTCATTTTGCGATACTAATTTTTTAAACTCATCGACCTCACTAACGAAGAGTTTTTTATACCCTTCTGGGCCACCAGCAAAAAGGCTTTCTTCTATTAAAGCTTTTTCTGCCAAATAGTTGTTGGCATCTGCAGCGGTACCTGTGTATTTTATACTTTCATCAAACTGCTTAGTATCTATTGTTAATTCTAATTGATCTCCATGATCTAAATACAAGGATGACCTTTCGCGACCAATCATAAAACCATAAGAGCCTTTAGATTCAATCTTTAAAGTATCAGAGAATGTCCCATCTTCATTAATTGAGATTGCTTTTTGGAAGCCATTATCATTTCCGAATACACTAATCTCATTTTCTACGACATTACTTACTTTTCCAGAGAAAAGCACATAATCTACTTTTTCTGCGTTGCTATTTTTATTACAGGAAGCTAAGAATAATGCGCAACTTGATGCTAAAAGAAGTTGTTTGATGTTCATGAAGTTATTTTTTAAAAAAATTAATGTTTCAATGTAAGAATAATTTATTGTATAAAAGTTAAAGCGATGCTAGTTTTTCTAATTAAGAGTGTTTGTTATATAAACTTTTTTTTCATTTTTTTCCAACGAAGTTTACGAATAAAATCACCTTCTTTTTCAGAAACAAGGAATGCTTCTTTTTTTACTTTTGCTTTATAATACCCAGTTAGATAATCACTGATTAGACCTGGTCGCTTTTTGAGGAGTGCTAATTTTATAGAAGCAATTAGTGTAATCCAAAAACCATATCGCATACGATAAAAGGCTTCTCCTTGTTTATATTTTGCTTTAGGATTGTATGTGTTTCCGGTAGGTTTAAGATGCTTGACATGTAAAGAGGTATCGGTTTGTATTTCCCAATTACAATATTGAGCTAATAACTCATCTATAGTATCCCAACCCATTGCAGGTTTGAGACCATTAATATCTTCAAAACATGTTTTGCGGTATGCTTTTAATGCACCTCGAATATGATCTTTGTTGGTTAAATTTTCTAGAACCCATTTTTTGTCTTTTTCTACATAACAAAATCCACCTACCATTCCTGCTTTATCGTTGTCCTGAAAATGACGAGTGATTTTTGCTAAATAATCTGGAGGGAAAATAAGGTCTGCATCAAATTTACAAATGATATCATAGTTAGTGTCTAATGTTTTGAAACCTTGATAAAAGGCATTGATCACTTTACTACCGGGCATATGATCTTTGGTAGCCTGAGTATTTACTATTGATATATAATCATATGCATTTGTATATTCACTTATGATATCTTTTGTATTGTCTGTAGAATTATCATTAACCACTACTATTTTAGAAGGAGTAAGTGTTTGTAATACCAAAGAATCGAGAGTCTTTGCAATGAAACGGTCTTCATTATGAGCAGGTATGACAATATATATATTCAAGAAATAATTGAAGTTTTTGGTTTCAGGTATAAAGTTAAAAAACTAAGAAGAGAGAAACTAAGAATTTTTAATCCTCTCGGCGTAAACAATATAATATCTTGGTGTAAAAAGTCTTAATAAGGGGCGTAAACCAATCTTTTTGATAGGATGAGTCCATTTATTTCTAGCTTTTATTTCCCAGCCAGCTTTTTCGAGCAACCAATCAAATTGCCAATCTTCAAATTCGTGATAGTGTCTGTCCCATGGATCAGTTTTACTGCGATAGGCAGGAGAGAACCATAGTTTTAATGGGATAGAAGCCACTAATTTATCTGATTTAATGTCTCGTAGAACATTAAAAGGTGCAATAAGGTGCTCAAAAATTTCGAAAGCAGTAACGATTTCAATACCCTCTTCTTTTACAACTTCTGTATTGAGGTCTAAATCTTCACCAGAAGTATTTGATACAGTGTATCCCTCTTTTTCCATAAACTCTACAAAAGGGTTTCTAATGCCCAAATCCAGGATAGCGCCAGGAGCAGGAGTGTTTTCTCTAAGAAACTCTAAAGTTTTTTGATATCGTTTATGAGGAAAAGTTCCTTCGTACATAATAGTCAAATCAGTAATTATATTGTAAAAATAGACAATTACCCAGATTACTATCTGTACATCTAAGAGAATTTTACAAAAGGTTTAAAATTGGTATAAAAGAGTATTAATGTTCATCCCTGCGCCTACACTGGCAAATAGCAAAATATCTCCTTCTTTAATGGATTGATTTTCTACTTTATCATTTAAAATAAGGTCATATAGAGTAGGAACAGTAGCAACACTACTATTTCCTAGCTTTTGAATAGTCATGGGCATAATGCCATCAGGTACTTTCTGATCGTATAGATCATAGAACCTTTTTACAATAGCTTCATCCATTTTCTCATTAGCTTGATGAATGATAATTTTTTTGATATCTGTGATGTTAATGTCAGTTTTATCAAGGCAGACTTTCATTGCTTTTGGAACTTGATTTAAAGCAAATTCATATATTTTTCTTCCATACATTTTGATATATCTCGTATCATCATTAGAGATGTTATTGTTTGTTTTTCCGAAGAATAAAAAATTACTTTCTTCAAATGTATAAGAAGCACTTATAGAAGAAATTATCCCTCCGGGTTGTTTTGTTTTTTCTAGTATCACGGCTCCAGATCCATCAGAATAAATCATAGAATCCCGATCATGTTTATCTATAACACGAGATAAAGTTTCTGCTCCAATAACAAGACATTTTTGAGCCATATTACTTTTTATATATGATTGGGCTTGTATGACTCCTTCTATCCACCCAGGGCACCCAAAAAGCAAATCATATGCGACGCAGTACGGGTTTTTTATTTTTAGTTTATGTTTTACCCTTGCTGCAAGACTGGGGACGGTATCTGCCTGAGAAGAGTTTTTATCTACATCGCCGAAATTATGGGCTACAATAATGTAATCAAGGGTTTCAGGATCAATTTTTGAGTCTATAATTGCTTTTTTTGCGGAAAGAAATGCTAAATCAGAAGTGTTTTGATGGGCAGAGGCATATCTACGTTCTTCAATACCAGTGATTTTTTTGAATTTATCAATTATAGTGGTAGTATTATGTTCGATCAAGACCTTGTTTTCAGTAAAGAATTGATGATTGATAAAGTCGTTGTTTTTTTTAATTTCATTAGGAATATAGCTCCCTGTGCCCGTTATTTTGATATTCATTGTTCCCAATTATAGATTATGAATGGTAAGGTACATAATAAGAATTATTTTACTATGCGCGCATAGTAGACGCTACGATGCCCAACCTCTTTTGTTATGTATTTGATTAAACCTTGATTGTGTATTAGAAAATATATAACAGCTTGAAATCGCTTCAAGATATACCTTTGAACTATTCCTTGTAACAAAGATCTAATACGCAATTCTGGTTAAAAATCATCAGAGATTATCCTATTTTTAATTGCATAACCGTTACAATGGATAAGGCTCGGGTTTTG
Organism: Aquimarina sp. MAR_2010_214; assembly: GCF_002846555.1. Lineage (NCBI taxonomy): Bacteria > Pseudomonadati > Bacteroidota > Flavobacteriia > Flavobacteriales > Flavobacteriaceae > Aquimarina > Aquimarina sp. MAR_2010_214. The sequence goes on along the minus strand of NZ_PJMS01000001.1, from coordinate 5,434,882 downwards.
ATGAGGTGAGCCTTTTCTCCTTCAAAATGGTTGTCTACTGTTTTGTGAAAGAGCGATAACCAGGTATCAAAATGAATCTTTTCTAATTTTTTTTTACTGCTTAAATTTTTGTGAATCTGCATCACATTTTTTTTATAGTTTCCTGTTCTGAATAATTGTTGTTCCCAAAAATCTGTAATTTCCGGAATGTGTTCTTTGAGATTAACTTTTGCAATTTCAGTAAAAAATAAACCAATTATAGGGTCTGCAAATGCGACCTTATAAAAAGCTTCCATTAAGAACTCTATATCATGTCTGGATGTAATATCTTTCATGTGTTTAAATCATTATTTAGATTAAGATCAATTTATGACTATAATTGATTTTATTATTCTTTCATAATAACAAAAAAGAGGCAACCATAAAGTCACCTCTTTATTATTTATAGAATACCATTTCTTAAGCTTCTGTTTCCATATACTCCTCGATAGGTGCACAGGTACAAATTAAGTTTCTGTCGCCATATGCGTCATCTACACGACGTACAGATGGCCAAAACTTGTTATCGGCTACATATGATAATGGATATGCTGCTTGTTCTCTCGAATACGGAAAATCCCATGTGTCGGCTGTAAGCATGGCCATAGTATGAGGAGCATTTTTCATAACATTGTTTGGATTATCAGCAGAAGCTTCTGCTATTTCCTTGCGTATTGAGATCATAGCATCACAAAAACGATCTAATTCTGCTTTACTTTCACTCTCTGTTGGTTCGATCATAATGGTTCCGGCTACCGGAAAAGAAACTGTAGGAGCATGGAATCCATAATCCATAAGTCGTTTTGCAATATCAGTAACCTCTATACCGTTTGCTTTAAAAGGTCTACAATCTAAAATCATTTCGTGAGCAGCTCTTCCTTTTTCTCCTACATACAACACGTCATAATGACCATCAAGGCATTCTTTGATATAATTAGCATTTAGAATAGCATATTGAGTAGCTTCTTTTAAACCATCTACCCCAAGCATAGTAATATATCCATAAGATATCAAACATGCCAGAGCAGATCCCCATGGAGCTGCAGAAATTGCGGTGATTGCTTGATCTCCTCCAGTAGTGATAATTGGATTACCAGGCAGAAAAGGAACTAACTGTTTGGCTACACAAATTGGACCAACGCCAGGGCCACCTCCACCATGAGGTATGGCAAAAGTTTTATGTAAATTAAGATGGCATACATCTGCGCCGATTGCTCCAGGATTGGTTAAACCTACCTGGGCATTCATATTCGCACCATCCATATATACTTGTCCACCATTATCATGAATAATTTGAGTAATTTCTTTAATAGCAGATTCATATACTCCATGTGTTGATGGATAGGTAACCATTAAAGCGGCAAGGTTATCTTTATATTTTACTGCTTTTTCTCGTAAATCTTCTACGTCAATATTACCTTCTTCTGTGGCTTTGGTAACAATTACTTTCATACCTGCCATTACAGCAGAAGCTGGATTGGTACCATGGGCTGATGATGGGATCAAACAGATATTACGATGGTGATCGCCTTTTGATTCATGATATGCACGAATTACCATTAATCCTGCAAATTCTCCTTGTGCCCCCGAATTTGGTTGTAAGGATGTAGCAGCAAAACCAGTGATTTCGGTAAGTTGTTCTTCGAGTTTTTTTAGAGCTTCTTGATACCCTTGAGCTTGATTTATAGGTGCAAAAGGATGTATGTTTCCCCATTGAGGATCACTAAGTGGCAACATTTCTGAGGCAGCATTAAGTTTCATTGTACATGATCCTAAAGGAATCATTGAGTGATTCAATGATAAATCTTTACGCTCTAATTTTTTAATATAACGCATCAATTCTGTTTCAGAATGGTAAGAATTGAATACATCATTTGTTAAAAACTCGGTATTACGTTTCAGATTATGATCTATATTATCAGCATTATCAATTTCCTGAATAGGCGAATATTCTTTTTCAGCAACTTTGGAAAAAATTGATAAGATGGTATTTAGATCTTCAATTGTTGTTGCCTCATTTAAAGAAATCGAAGCGGTTTCAGAATCGGGATAAAAGAAATTTACCTCATGAGCTTCTGCAATCTCTTTTATTTTGGTCGCATCACCTTGTATGCGAATGGTATCAAAATAAGCAGTATTAAGTTGATTGAATCCTAATTTTTTTAATTCTGTACTTAGTGTTACTGCAAAAGCATTAACTTTTGAAGCGATATATTTTAAGCCTTCTGGACCATGATACACGCTATACATTCCGGCCATAACAGCCAAGAGTACTTGTGCGGTACAGATATTAGAAGTTGCTTTATCTCTTTTAATATGTTGTTCTCGAGTTTGTAATGCCATTCGTAAGGCACGCCCACCATTTACATCTTGAGTAACCCCAATAATTCTACCAGGGATATTTCTTTTATACGCTTCTCTTGTGGCAAAAAAACCAGCATGCGGACCACCATACCCCAGAGGAATCCCAAAACGTTGCGTAGTTCCTACCACAACATCTGCGTCAAAGCTTCCTGGAGATTTCAATGATACTAAGCTTAATATATCTGCTGCTACAGCAACTTTGATTTCTGCTTGGTGAGCTTTTTCAACAAAACCAGCATAATCATGTACCTGACCAGATTTACCCGGATATTGCAAAATAGCACCGTAAAATTCGGTTGAAAAGTCAAATTGTTGGTGATTTCCTATTACTAATTGAATATCTAAAGGAATTGCTCTTGTTTGTAATAAGGAAAGTGTTTGAGGTAATATTTCTTCGGAAACAAAAAACTTATTTACATTATTTTTTTTCTGATCTCTAGATCGTACAGCAAATAACATCGTCATTGCTTCTGCAGCAGCTGTACTCTCATCTAATAAAGAAGCATTAGCTAATTCCATACCGGTAAGATCACAAACCATAGTCTGGTAATTCAACAAAGCTTCTAGTCTGCCTTGTGCAATTTCTGCCTGATATGGTGTATAAGCGGTATACCACCCTGGGTTTTCAAGGATATTACGTTGTATAACTGCGGGTAAACTAGCCTCGTGATATCCTAAACCTATATAGGTTTTGAATACTTTATTTTTTGCCGAAAGCTTTTGTATGTGCGCAGAATATTCTTGTTCGCTCATGGCAGAATCAAGATTTAATGATTTTTTTAAAAGAATATCATCAGGAACAGTTTCGTATATTAATTGTTCTAAAGAATCTGCTTTAATTGTGTTTAGCATATCACTAAGATCCTTTGTTGATGGACCTATATGACGTAGTTTAAAGGAATCGGTTTTCATAACGAAAAAAACAGTTGAAAATTGAGATTTCAAAAATACATATTTAAATGCTAAAACTTTCACAATAAATTAACCTAGACCTATCAAGTTTTTAACCAAATTCGGGTTTTGTTAACACATAACCCCTAATAAACAAAGTGAAAACCTTAAAAGATATATTTAGATTCTACATTAACGGCAGTATTCATGTTGCTTTAGCTATCTGTGCTTTGATACAAGTTACCTTTATGAAATATGGAATAACTGATCAATTTACCTTCATTCTTTTTTCTTTTTTAGGAGCTATTACTGCATATAATTTTGTGAAATATTCTAAAGTCTCTAAACTTTACCACAGAAGATTAACCAAATCGATGAAAGGCATTCGTATTTTGACGATCCTTTGTAGTTTGTCGTTTATCTATTTTGCATTTAAAATATCAATTCGTACCTGGTTATATATGCTGCCATTTATTGCATTAACAGTACTATATGTAGTACCTGTTTTTCCTAATAGGAAGAACTTGAGGAGTTTTGCAGGAGTAAAGATCTTTATAATTGGTGTAATATGGGCAGGTGTCACTGTGTTGGTTCCGTTAATACATGCTGAAGGAAATCTGAACTTAAATTTTTTGATAGAAATGATTCAGCGTTTTTTATTTATTGTTGTTATGATGTTACCTTTTGAAGTAAGAGATCTTCAATATGATAATGCAGCATTAGAAACAGTTCCGCAAAAAATTGGAATTACAAGAACTAAAGTTTTTGGCAGTATTTTGTTGGTTATCTTTTTGCTATTAACAGCTGTAAAAAATGAGTTGATATCTTCGACAGAAATTTTAAGTAAGATATTAGTAACTACTATAAGCCTTTTCTTTTTGTGGGGAACAGAAAAAAAACAATCAGAATATTATTGTTCTTTTTGGGTAGAGAGTATTCCGATAATGTGGTTGCTTATTCTGGTTATTCTCGAATCTTTATTTAGTTAATTCTTTTTGTATTTCTTTTTTCATTGCTTCTTTGTCAGAGGCACTAATTGATTCAATTTTAGACTTGTCAATAGTCTTTGTGAGTTTTATGTTTTTTTTAGAATATGCTCGGGTTACTTTGCAATATGCAAGACGAATGTTAAGTTTTACTATTTCTAGGAAGGAAGCTTCTCCATATTGGTTTTTATCACAAATATGTTTTGCTTCTTCACAGGATACAAATAGTTTATTATTAGTTTTCATTATACTCTTTGTGTACTTCTTTTATTCGAGGGCATTACAAATTAATTTATTACTGTTGCATTCTTTGTTTTAATCGTTCTTTCATTACTTCTTTATCAGAACGATTAATGCTAATTACTTTCGGATCTTTCATTAATCGCGTTAGTTTTCCATTATTTGTAGAATACTTTCTACAAACTCTACAATATATCAAATGTATGTTTAGCTTTACTTTTTCCCAAAAAGTAGCTTCTTTATACTGATTTTTATCACAGAAATGATTTGCTTCTGAACAACTTACTAATATTCCCTTTTTATTACTCATTTTCCCTAAAACCAATTTTTTTCTAGACATTCAGCCATTGCTGTACGTGCTCTATGGATAATCACCCATAAGTTAGACGCAGTGATTTCAAATTCATTACAAATAGCTTCTGTATCGAAACCTTGTATTGTTTTTAATTTAAAAATACGGGCTTGTTTTTGAGGTAATTTTCCCATACAATCATGTATGGCTAAGCCCAATTCTTTATTTTCGATCTCGCCTTCTGCATTACCATCAAAAGGATCAGCTACACGCTCTTCTAACCAGTCACCTTCAGTTTCAGAGTCAGAAGTATAGTTCATTCTTACTTCTGCTTTACCTTTATTACTATTAATTTTACGATAGTGATCGATGATTTTTCTTTTCAGGATAGAAATAAGCCAAGTACGTTCACTAGCTTCACCTTTGAAATTTTTCATTGATTTGAGTCCTGCAAAGAATGTTTCTTGTACTAAATCTTGCGCAATTTCTTTATCATCAACTCTTACAATGGTATAGTTAAATAGGTAATCACTGTACTTATCCACCCATGTATTAGGGTCTATGGTGTTTGTTGACATTATATTTCCTGTTGTTATATTCACCAAAAATAGGATAAAAAGTTGAATCTTATAAATGCTTTAACTAATCAGTATTTTACGTTAACAATTATTGAATCTTTGTTGGTAGGTATTAGGAAGCATTTTTACTGTGTTTTCTGATTTCTAAATGTGATTTTATGGACCGATTGCGAGCGTTAAGAAATTGAGTGAGATATCTTTTTAAGATAAAATTATCAAATAATCTACCAAAAATGCCAAAGGGTGTTTCGTATTTGAGTATATCTATCATTTCTGTACCTGATGGTGTTTTATAAAAAATGTGCTGATGCTTAAAAGTTTTAAAACACCCTTTGATCATTTCATCAGTAAAATTATAAAGATAATTGTACTCAATAATTTTACTTTCATGCAAGAGATAGATTCCAAAATGTTGTCCTCTCCAGGTAACGGTTTCTCCTAATTCTATTAATCCTGAAGTTCTTCCTGCTATAGCTTTTTCTTTTGTTTTTTCTGCAGACATCATATGAAAGTCAATACTTCTGGCTAAATCAAATACTTTTTTGACAGGAGCTTTTATTTGGGTTGTTAGTCGTATGCTTGTCATAATTTTCTAAATAAGTGTAATTAATGCGGGTTTAATATCGGGATACAAGAACTGAAATCCATTATTCATGAGTTTTGAAGGAATTACATTTCTGCTTTTGAGTATGAGTTCGGTTTCGGTTTTAATAATTCGTGCTCCAAATTCTAGTATAGGTTTTGAAATAGGAATTCCCAAAGGAATTTTCACAACTCCTCTAAGTGTTTTCATAAAGACTGAATTGGTTACGGGTTTAGGAGAAACAATATTTATCACACCTTTAATACCAGGATTTTTTATGATAAATTCGATACTTCTTGCAAAGTCTAGTTCATGTATCCAACTTAATTTTTGATTTCCATTGCCTTGTTTTCCTCCTAATCCAATTCTGGTTAAATTAAGAATTGGCGGTAAAGCTCCTCCTTTTTTGCCTAAGACTATAGAGGTTCTTAATGCTACTTTTCTGGTTTTGGGAGTTTGCTGGTTAAAAAATGTTTTTTCCCATGATGTAGCAACATCAACAGAAAACCCAGTTCCTATTTCTCCATTAATTTCATCCATTTCTTTATCTAAAGAGTGTCTATAGATGGTTGCTGTTGATGAGTTTAACCAGATTTTGGGAGGATTTTTACATTTGCTTATAGCTTCTCCCAAAATAGCGGTAGAGGTTACTCTTGAATTTAGAATAAGATCTTTATTCTTTTGGGTGTATCTACAATCTACAGACTTACCGGTTAGATTGATTATTATTTCTGCATTCTCTAGTGCATGTACCCAATCTCCAGTGGTTTTTGCATCCCAATGCATAAATTGAACATTATTTTCTGTTCTACTTTTTCCACGGGTTAGAATTGTAATAGATTCTACTTTTGTTTTAAAATATGCTATAAGTATTTTTCCAAGAAAACCTGTTCCTGCTGCTATGACTATTTTTTTCATTGTTTTCTGATTTTATTTTTCTGCTGTAATTAAATAGTATCCAAAACTTTTTGTGTGTATTCCAGAAAGTAATGCAAATAGTGATCCTTTCAGGTTTTTCCAACTTTGCGGCTTTAAAGCTTCTTTTCTGAATAGTTTTTTTAATATAAATGTTGTGATTGCAAAAGGTACGTGAAGAACAGAAGGAGCAACTCTAAATGATACATCTTCGATAGTTACATTCTTAAAACCTATTTGGTTTAGAGTTTTTTCTACTTGTTTGATGCTTCCTAAACCTTCTAAACTCCATCCTTTGCAAAGTTGTTCGTAGCAGTAATTACTACCTATACATAACTGTTCTTCATCTTTTTTTAAGAACGCATCTGCGATCACTAATTTAGAGTTTGGTTTTAATATTCGATGTGCTTCCTGTAAGGCCTCTTTACTGTGTCCAGAATGACAGAAACTTTCTATAGCATATGCTCCATCTACACTATTAGTTTTAAAAGATGTATGATGATAGTTTTCTTCTATAATTAATCCATTCTTATGTTGCAATCTTTTATTTCCTTCTCTAACTTGAAATGATGATAGGGTTACACCAATGATGTGTAATAAAGGATATTTTCTCAGTCCATATTGTATAGTGCCGCCAATACCACATCCAAGATCGGCAACAAGTGAATTTTGTTTAGCGACTTGTAAACGATCAAAAACCTGCTGATTCATTTCATTGAGCATTGAATCTCTTTTAAGGATACTTGTTTTAAAAGGGATATAATACCCAAAATGCATATTGAAATCGTTACTCCAGAACTCATAATCTTCTGTCGCTTCATCATAAAACTGGATTATCTTTTCCCTAGTAGATGATCTTTTAAGCTTTAGTTTATGTAATATGGTAAATGTGCTCATGATGATATAGTTTTAGTAGAGGTCAAAAAAACCTATACAATTATAGATTAACAATAAAGTATAAACAGTAGCAAAAAGGAGGAATAGGCAATTCATAAAATAGCTACCTATTTTAAATATCTTTTTCTTCGGAATTTCATACATAGGATAATATGCTATTTGTGTTGCAACTTTACCAACCCAGTATGCTGCAATTAATCCAGTTAATGCTATTGCTAATTCAGATTGCTCCTTAAGGTGGGAGGTAAGTAGGATTGCTATTAATCCGAAAGAAAAATTAAGACCTTGGATATATCGTCCATACGTTTTTGCGATTTCTTGATTAAGAGGTTTTAGTTGCTTTACATCGGTATACCAATCAAATACTTTATGTCTTATATATGGATATATTAAGGCAGTAAATATTTGACCAATACCTCCTGCTATGATTAACCAGTTTGGAATATCGAATTTCATGTTTTTATAGTTTTAAAGTTTCAGAAAAAATTGAAACTAATATTGAAAATAAAAAGGAGAATTTCTCCTTTCTTTTGTTTGCAGCTTTTTTATTTAATTAGCTTTACCAATGCCTTTGTGATCCAGTTATGATCCTGACCAATAACTCTATTCATCAAAATGTCTAATGTATCAGCCATTTCATGTAAAGCTTTGGTTTGTTTTATTAATTCTTTGGTTTTTGCTGTTCCATCTTCATCGATGTTCGAAACATCTTTTAAAATTTTGATAGTTGGTTGTAACTCTCGTCGACTTCTCTCTTTGGCAATTTGTCTTGCCAGCTCCTGTACGTCTTTTTCTGAGGTAAAATATTCTTTTCGTTCTCCCATTTTGTTTTCTTTAAAAACAATACCCCAATCCATCAATTGGCGTAAATTCATACTGGTATTACCTCTTGAAATTTGTAATTGCTCCATGATATCTTCCATAGAAAGAGGTTCTGGAGATATTAATAATAGAGCATGGATCTGTGCCATAGCTTTATTAATGCCCCATAAGGTTCCTAAAGATCCCCATGTAGAAATAAACTTATTTTTTGCTTCATCATAATTCATATTGCAAATATATAAAAAATTTCAAACTTTCAAAAAATACTGAAAGTTTGTTGGTCCAATTTTGAAAAAACGCATAATTTGGAGGTAACTATTATATTGATATGACGTATTGGCTATAGTATACCCAAAGAGGTGTACTAAATTGTGTTTTAGGACATCTTTTCATTGATTTAGGACATGCATGTATTGGCTTGATAAGAGTTTTTTTGATATTTTAGTTTACTGAAAAATACACAAACACATCAAAAAATCAACTTATGAAACTTAATAACCTACTTAAAGACATTTGCGATACGACTCGGGGTTTTTCTCGATTTTTGCAATTGATCTATAACATTACTTCACAAATAGGACTTGGTTACTATAAAAGATAGAGGAAAACTTTAATTTCTGGTAAAGTACGTATTTAGATAGTTTGGTAAAAAAACTTTTTACTTCACTATAATCTATGTTATAAAGGGGTTAGAGATTTAACATTTCCGGGGTAACGATTAACAAAACGTATTTACTTTTATCTTCCTAGTAATTGATAGATTATTACGGATTTACCTTGATTATTCTATGATAAAACGTCTTTTTATCAACCATGATATTATGTATTTTAGATAAATAAACACAAATTATAAACACAAGTACAAACTCAACAAACTAAACTAACGATGAGAAAACTAAATTTATTTTTTTTAGCGATATCGCTAAGCGTATTAACATCATGCATTTATGCGCAGGAACGGTCAAAAATGTTTCATGCCACGATGGATACCCAGGATGCATTGAAACTAAAAAAGAATCATCCAAATGATGTAAAAATCATTAAGTCGATTAATGGGTATAGTGCCGTAATGCTTAATGAGCATTCTGCAGAAGAATTGCATCACACAGGATTAAGGCATGGGCCAGGATATTTTTATGAAACTTCTGAAAAAGCTGCTATAGAAGCAATAGCAAAAGTTAATTCAATTCAAAAATCAAAAAATAGTTCTTCGGCAAAAGCAGCGGTTGCTTTTGAAATCACCCAGGATCAATTGGTAAATCAAAGTTTGGGGTTGGTCAATAATTCTAATATCGATAAGCATATTAAAGAATTAGAAAATTATGGAACCAGATACCATACAAGAAGTAGTGCAAAAAGAGCTTCTACAGATTTAAAAACAAAATGGGAAGGTCTTGCTGGTAACCGTAGTGATGTATCTGTTAGACTTGTGAATCATTCAGGTACTTCTATGCCGTCTGTTATCATGACCATAAAAGGAACAGAAAAACCAGATGAGTATGTAATACTAGGAGGGCATTTAGATTCAACATCACCACGTAACCAGGATAATGCTCCGGGAGCAGATGATAATGCTTCTGGTATTGCAACAATTACAGAAGTTGCAAGAGTGTTATTTAATATGAATTACAAGCCAAAAAGAACGGTTGAATTCATGGCATTTGCTGCAGAAGAAGTAGGATTGGTAGGATCTAAAGAAATTGCGAGAGATTATAAAAATCGTAATGTGAATATAGTGAGTTATATGCAATTAGATATGACAAATTATAAAGGTTCTACACAGGATGTTTTTATTACAACAGATTCATACAATAGTACTTCTTTAAATAATTTCTTAAGGAAATTAATGGATCATTACAATGCGTCTGGAACACATAAAATTACATATAATAACTCTGCATGTAATTATGGGTGTTCTGATCACCATAGTTTTGCACAACAGGGATACGAAACAGCATTTCCTATTGAAGCAAGATTTAATGAGAGTAACCCTAAGATTCATACTTCTGGAGATACATCATCAAACTTTCCTACAGCAAATGCAACTCATGCTGCCAAATTTGCAAAATTAGCTTTAGAATATCTTATCGAAATTTCTAATGCAGGTTCTGGTGGTAATCCTCCAACTGGATATTGCGCTTCTAATGGGCAAAAAACATCAGATGAGTATATTGGTAAAGTTGCTTTAGGAACAATAAGCAAAACCTCTACAGCAGGAAGTGGTGGATATAGTGATTTTACAGTAGAAACTACAAATCTTTCTAAAGGAGCATCTCATACTATTACCGTTACACCAAAATGGCCAGGAACTACTTATAGCGAAGGATACGCTGTATGGATTGATTTTAATCAGGATAAAGATTTTGCTGATTCTGGAGAATTAGTTTGGAGCAAAACAGCTTCAAAAACAACACCAGTGAGTGGTAGTTTTACAGTGCCATCAGAAGCAAAAAATGGAAGCACAAGAATGCGAGTTTCTATGAAATATAATGCAGTTCCTACAGCTTGTGAGTCTTTTGAATATGGAGAAGTAGAGGATTATACTGTTGTTATAGGAGGCTCCGGTGGGGGAGATACCCAAGTGCCTTCTGCTCCAACAGGATTAGCTGCATCAAATATTGCGCAGACCACTTTAACGCTATCATGGACATCTTCTACAGATAATACAGGAGTAACTGGATATGATGTGTATAAAGGAAATGCTGTCGAAACTTCTGTTTCAGGAACCACAGCTAATATCACGGGGTTAACAGCTAGTACTGCATATACATTTAGTGTAAAAGCAAAAGATGCTGCTGGTAATGTATCCGCTGCAAGTAATGTAATCAATGTAACTACCAAAGGAGGAAGCACTGATCCTTGTGCTGGTGTTGCACCGTATAGTTCTTCTGAAACCTATCAAGTTGGTGATCGAGTAACCTATAGTGGTTATCTTTATGAAAAAACTACTAGTAGTTGGAATCGTATTGGACCTTGTGGAGGACTTTTTGCAAGAAGTTCAACTGCTGATTTATTAACAGATGATAGCATGTCTTTTGACTTTTATCCGAACCCTGTAACAGAAGGTCATATAGAGATTACTGTTAATAATGGATTATGGAAATCAGGTAGTATGTTGGTTGTAGATGTAAAAGGAAATATCGTACAAGAGGTTAGACTTAAAAGTAAAGCTACTCAAATCAATACTTCAAAGTTTTCTACTGGAGTATACTTTTTGACACTTTTTAATGGATCAAAAAATGCTACAAAGCAAATGATTATAAAGTAATAATGAAGATATCTTAAATCTATCATATCGAGCCTGTTGAAGTTTTTAGCTTCAACAGACTTGATATGGTATTTTTATTTGATTAACCCTGCTCGCTTTAATAAAGCTTCAGGTTTTGGTTCCTGACCTCTAAAACGCTTGTAAAGAACCATAGGATTTTCGGTACCTCCTTTTGATAAGACATGATCTTTAAATTTGGTAGCAATCTCACGGTTAAAAATTCCATTTTCTTTGAAATACTCAAAAGCATCAGCATCTAGTACCTCTGCCCATTTATAAGAGTAATACCCTGCAGAATATCCTCCTTGAAAAATATGCGAAAAAGCCGTACTCATACAGTTTTCTTCTACATTGGGATATAAAGAAGTTGCTGAAAAAGTAGTTTTTTCATGTTCCTTTACGTTTTTAATAGCGCTAGGATCTTTTGCATGCCATGACATGTCGAGTAATCCAAAACTCAATTGACGTAGTGTAGCCATACCTTCCATAAAGGTTGCGGATTCTTTAATCTTTTCAACCAGTTCCATAGGAATTATTTCACCTGTTTCATAATGTTTGGCAAAAAGCTCCAGAGCTTCTTTTTCATAACACCAATTCTCCAAGACCTGGCTTGGTAATTCTACAAAATCCCAATATACGCTAGTTCCTGACAGACCAGGGTACGTAGTGTCAGCTAACATGCCATGTAATGCATGGCCAAATTCATGAAATAGAGTAGTTACTTCATTAAAGGTCAATAAAGAGGGTTTACTGGGGGTAGGTTTGGTAAAATTACAGACGATAGAAACATGGGGTCTTATATTTTCCTCATTTTTTCTCATTTGCGATTTATAAGAGGTCATCCATGCACCATTACGTTTACCTGGTCGGGGATGAAAATCTGCATAAAATAATGAAATGAAATTACCTTCAGTATCGGTAACTTCATATGTTTTTACTTCTTCATGGTAGGTGTCTACATTACTAACTTCTTTAAACTGAAGACCAAATAATTTATAAGCTACAGTGAAAACACCTTCAATTACATTTTCTAACTTGAAATAAGGTTTCAATTTTTCATCATCAAGATCAAAGAGTTTTTGTTTTAGCTTTTCCGAATAGTAGGCTCCGTCCCATTTTTGTAATTGATCAATCCCATCTAATTCCTTAGCATAGGATTCTAATTGTTTAAATTCTCTTTCTGATGCAGGTTTGGCTTTCTCTAAAATCTCATTTAGAAATGAAAACACAGTGTCGGGGGTTTCTGCCATTCTTTCTTCCAGAATATAATCTGCATGAGAGGAGTACCCTAAAAGAAGAGCGCGTTGATGTCTAAGATTTGCAATTTTTAAAACAATATCTTGGTTATCCAGATCATCGTTATGAAAACCTTTGGATCCAAAAGCAAGAGCCAGTTTTTTACGCAGTTCGCGATTATCAGCATAAGTAATAAAAGGAATATAACTAGGGTAATCCAGGGTTACTAACCATCCTTTTTTACCTTTTGCTTCTGCCATAGCTTTGGCTGCTTCTTTTGCTCCTTCTGGTAAGCCAGATACATCAGATTCATCGGTAAGCAACATCTCGAATTTATTAGTTTCGGCAAGCACGTTTTCACCAAACTTTAAGCTTAGCGTAGAAAGCTCTTTATCGATTTCTCTAAGTTTTTCTTTTTTTTCATCAGGAAGATTAGCTCCATTTCTCGAGAATGATTTATATCTTTTTTCAAGAAGTCTGGATTGCTCTGGATTAAGATCTAATGATTCTTTTTGTTTATATACTATTTCGATTCTCTTAAATAAGTCCAAATTAAGAGCTATATCATTACTGAATTCTGAAAGCAAGGGAGAGGCTTCTTGTGCTATTTTTTGAATTTCTTCATTAGTCTCGGCACTATTCAAATTAAAAAAGACGCTGGTGACTCTGTCTAATAGCTCTCCGTAATATTCTAAAGCTTCTATAGTATTAGAAAATGATGGCTGGTCTGAATTAGTGACTATGGCATCTACTTGTTTTTTAGCAATAGAAATACCGTTTTTTATAGCTGGTAAAAAATGATCTGACTTTATTTCTGAGAATGGCGCAGCATCAAATGGTTTTAATAGTGGATTGTTCATTGTCGTAATAATGATTTCTTCTTGTTTTTTTTATTATAAGTTTCTTATATCGGAAAAAAATAGCCTTTTATCGAAAAACACTTAGAGGTTCGGAGTGTTTTTAATTAAACTAAATTTTATACCAATAGATTTGATTAGGTTTATTAGTATGGTCTGGTATTTAGAATAGAAGATTATTTTTATTTGGGGTATGAATATAAATAATTGTTCTAATGCAAAGACCAAATATATCGAAAGAGCTGCATTTTTGCAGCTCTTTTGTCTTCTATTTTTCATCTAAAAACCTGTTTTTTGCCTAATATTTGATTTTTCTGTCTATTTTTCTGATCAAAAAAATCTTAAAAAATAGTTAAAAATTAAATTTCATCGATGAAATATGTATTTCATCGAAAATTATGAATATTTTAGCATTACTTCTATTGTGTAATTAAAGTAAGGTTTTACCTTTGTTGTAGGTTTTAAGAGTAATGGTCTTACGATGAATTTTTTGTGTAATATATTTAAGTTGGTTAATAAATATTGTTATATTCTTTTGTAAGGCCTGATATTCAAAAGAGTCACTGAGAAGTGGCTCTTTTTTTTTGCTATTTTTTTATCTGCTTAGCTCCTTCAATTACCTTTTGCTTTAATCCTTCTTTATAGATTAAGATTTTGTCTAAAACACATTTATCATTTGCACCTATAATTTGTGCTGCCAAAATACCAGCATTTAGAGCTCCGTCCAGGGCTACTGTAGCCACAGGAACTCCTCCAGGCATCTGTAAAATAGACAAAACAGAATCCCACCCATCAATTGAGTTACGCGACTTAACAGGAACACCAATCACTGGTAAAGGAGATAATGAAGCTACCATTCCAGGGAGATGTGCAGCACCACCAGCTCCCGCTATAATAACTTGTATACCTCTAGTATGTGCATTTTTGGCATAGTCAAATAATTTTTCTGGGGTACGATGTGCCGAAACAATATCTACTTCCACTTCGATATCAAAACCTTGTAACACTTCGATAGCTTTTTCCATTACTGGCATATCACTAGTGCTACCCATTATTATTCCCACCTTGCTCATTATATTATTATTTGTTATTGTTAGTATTTATTTGTTCAAAGTTATCAATCATAATAAGATATGAAGGTATATGAAATAAGTATTTAAGCCTTTGCTAGCTAATTACTTGTATTGTGTTTTTTACTTTTTCAGCTATTTTTCTAGCTTCATCTATGTTTTCATGAATTATGGTAACATGTCCCATTTTTCTATAAGGACGTGTTTGTTTTTTACCATAAATATGTGGTGTAACACCTTTCATTTTCATGATTTCTTCTATGTTTTCATAGATAACATCTCCTGTGTATCCTTCTTTGCCTACTAGGTTTACCATAATACCACCTACTTTACTTTCTGTTGCTCCCAGGGGTAAATCCAAAACAGCTCTTATGTGTTGCTCAAATTGATTAGTATAACTAGCTTCAATACTATAATGCCCACTATTATGTGGTCTTGGTGCGACTTCATTTACGAGAATTTTGTCATCTTGTGTTTGAAACATTTCTACAGCCAATACCCCCACATGCTCAAAAGCTTTAGATACATTCTCAGCAATTTGTATTGCTTTTTGAGCAATTTTAGAATCAATTCTTGCCGGGCAAATTACATATTCTACTTGATTGGCCTCTGGATGAAATTCCATTTCTACCACAGGATAAGTTTTGATTTCTCCACTAGGGTTGCGAACAACAATTACAGCTAATTCATTTTTAAAATCAACTAGATGTTCTGCAATGCATTCTGTATCAGGTATTTTTGCTAAGTCGGCTCCAGATCTAATAATTGAAACACCTTTGCCATCATATCCTCCTTGCGTACTTTTCCATACAAATGGAAGTTTGATTTTGTTATTGGTAATACCTTCGGTAAGATGCGCCTTGTTAGAAAAACGTGTGAACTCCGCAGTAGGAATCTTATTTTCTTTATAGAAAAGCTTTTGTCTTCCTTTATTTTGTATTTTTTCCAGAGTTTTTGAACTTGGATAAACTTTTTTACCTTCTTTCTCTAGTTGAGCTAAAGCTTTTAGATTTACCGCTTCAATTTCAAAAGTAAGTACATCTACCTTTTTTCCAAAATTATAAACAGTTTCATAATCCATCAAATTACCTTGTTGAAAATGATCACATGCTATTTTGCAAGGAGCATCCTGACTTGGGTCGAGGACATATGTTTGAATGTCATATTTTCGAGTGTCATAGAGCATCATCTTGCCTAATTGACCTCCTCCTAATATTCCTAACTTAAAGTTTGATGAGAAAAAATTTGTCATTTCCGGGGTTTCAAAATTTATCTTAAAAATGCAAAAATAATTTTTTCAGAAGGAATAACCACAATAATGTAAGGTAAATGCAATAAGTAAACTGTGAGAAAGCTCATTTGGGAGGAATCTTTTTTTATATACAGATGATTAAGCCTTATATTGATCCAGATCAATATAAGATTTATGCCTCATCATTTTAACCTGTCTGTAGTCATGATAAGGTTGATACCGTAATTCTTAGCTATGCTCATTTCTAATCACTATCTTTGCGGCTTTAAATTAAAAAATCAAACCAGAACAAGTATAAAATAGAATGGTAAAACTACACGATTTACAGTTTATTCCTTTTATTAACGAGGAAGAAATAGAAACTGCTATAGACAAAGTGTCTGCTGGATTAAATCAAGATCTGGCGGATAAAAACCCTTTGTTTTTAGGTGTGTTAAATGGTGCTTTTATGTTTGCGTCAGAAGTTTTGAAACGGTTTGATTATGATTGTGAAATTAGTTTTGTGAAATTAGCTTCGTATCAAGGAACAGAAACTACACACAAGGTTAAAGAATTAGTTGGGTTAGGTGAAGAAGTGCCAGGCAGAACAGTAGTGATTCTAGAAGATATTGTAGATACCGGTAATACAATAGAAGTATTGACAGAAATGTTAGTAGAAAAAGGGTGTTTAGGATACAAAATTGCTACTCTATTTTATAAACCTGAGGCATATACTAAAGAAATTAATATAAATTATATTGGGATGGAGATCCCAAACCGATTTATTGTAGGATACGGACTTGATTATAATGGATTAGGGCGTAATCTTACAGAAGTTTATCAATTAAAACCAAACAACATGACAAATTTGGTGTTATTCGGACCTCCAGGAGCGGGAAAAGGAACACAGGCAGAAGTTTTAAAACAAAAATATGATCTTGTACATATCTCCACAGGAGATGTATTTAGATACAACATAAAAAATGCAACAGAGTTAGGTACTTTGGCAAAATCATATATTGATAAAGGTCAATTGGTGCCTGATGAGGTTACAATTAATATGCTTAATGCCGAAGTTGATAAAAATTCAGAAGCTAAAGGCTTTATTTTTGATGGATTTCCCAGAACTGAAGCCCAGGCAGATTCACTAGCTAAATTACTAGAATCAAAAGGTGCAAAGGTTAGTGCAATGGTTGCTCTAGAGGTAGATGATGAGGTATTGGTACAACGATTACTCGAAAGAGGAAAAACATCAGGACGACCCGATGATGCAGATGAAAAAGTGATACGTAATCGTATTAAAGTATATTATGATGAAACAGCCATCTTAAAGAATTATTACCAAAAACAAGATAAGTATTTTGGGGTAGATGGAGTAGGTGGTATTGATGAGATTACTGAGAGATTGAGTAGCGTTATAGACAAACTTTAATTTGTGAAAGCTGAGTCTGATCCAGTATAATAAATGTAAAATAGAGGTATTCCTGATTTTTATTAGGTTGATATAGGAAACGAATTATGACAGAAGGGAATTTTGTAGATTATGTAAAATTACACATAACTTCCGGGAACGGGGGGAAAGGATCTGTACACTTACATCGTGAGAAATACATTACCAAAGGAGGCCCCGATGGTGGTGATGGAGGTCGTGGAGGCCATGTTATTATTCGTGCAAACCCTAATATGTGGACATTACATCACCTTAAATTTAAACGTCATTTAAGAGCTGATCACGGAGGACATGGTAGTAAAAGTAGAAGTACAGGAGCTGATGGAGAAGATGTTTATGTAGATGTACCCCTGGGAACAGTGATTCGAGATACCGAGACCCAAAATATCATTAAAGAAATTACCGAATTAGGGCAGGAGTATATTGCTGCCGAAGGCGGTATGGGAGGTAGAGGTAACTGGCATTTTAAAAGCCCAACAAACCAAACCCCTCGCTATGCTCAACCGGGTGTAGAAGGGCAAGAACATGATATTACTCTAGAACTCAAAGTGTTGGCAGATGTTGGTTTGGTAGGATTTCCTAATGCAGGGAAATCTACTTTACTATCTGTTATTACTGCGGCAAAACCGAAAATAGCCGATTATGAGTTTACTACACTTAAACCAAACCTTGGTATTGTAGAATATAGAGATTTTCAAACCTTTGTAATGGCTGATATTCCTGGTATTATAGAAGGGGCAGCAGAAGGTAAAGGCATAGGTCATCGCTTTTTACGCCATATCGAACGTAATTCTACCTTGTTGTTTTTGGTTCCGGCAGACGCTCCTGATATCAAAGAACAATATGAAATCCTTTTAGATGAACTAAGGCGTTACAATCCTGATTTATTAGATAAAGAACGACTTATAGCAATATCAAAATCTGATATGTTGGATAATGAGTTACAAGAAGAATTGAAGGTGGAGTTAGATCAGCAACTCAATGTTCCTTACTTGTTTATTTCTTCGGTAGCACAACAAGGATTGCAGGAACTAAAAGATAAACTTTGGCAAATGCTGAATGATTGAAACTTTGATTTCTTAATTTTAATTTAACTTCTGCACAGAAAATATTCTGATTCTTAAAAGGAAGTTTTCCTATTTGATTTATTACAATTAAGGAAAAGTCGAATCGTAGAATCAGAATACTTATCAGTTAGATAATTATGTTATTCTTATAAAATATTCACTGTGATCTAAATTAAGAAAGATTCCGTTACTTTTTATACTGAAATTTCTTAATAATTACCTCTTGATCTTCAGATGGGTTAACTGATTGTGGTTGCCTCCATAAGTTAAAATGTATTGTTTGGTGGCCTTCATTAGGAATATAAGTATTTTGTTTATTAGAAGTGGTCCAAGTAATATCTGGTGTGCTAGGCAAGGAATTTAAGTCATGAATGCCATAGTAAATAGAATATGTAACAGGAGTAGATTCATCTGGCCAATCCATAACTATGGTTATATCTCCTTTATCCTTTAGCGTGATACGGTGTACATTACCCTTAGGTTCCCAAGGCTGCAATGTAAATTGCGCATTGGTAGGATCAGGTAAATTACCCCATCGACTGCACTCTAACATATCCAGCTCTCTATGAGAATTGGTTTGCCCCGGATCACTTTCAAATTGGTAGGTAAAAACGCCAAAGCAACAATTATTTGCTATAGAATTAAAAGAACCGGAAGTGGTTGCAGCTACAAGATAAGTTCCATATCCAGGATATGATCGGTTAGGGATAGTGCCTGGAGCGTTTGGGTTGTTTGCAGTGTCTCCCCATAGTACTACTTCTATAGATGACCATTCGTTGGGTGCACCATTTGGAAGTGTGGTTTTTTGCATTTTAAGATGTAGACCATCACTATCTACAGTTGCCAGTCTGGGATCCCATTGTTGATTGTTAAACCAATAACCGGTTCCAGATATTCCAAATGGATAATTGGTCCACCACCAATACCCTTCGAATTCTAAAAGAGCATTAGTAGTTGGCGCAAGTGCTCCCGAAGGCACAGGAGGGCGTTGAATAGAATTAATTAGACTCATAATATATTGTTTTTTTGTGTTACTTAAAAATACATATTACGATAGTGATGTAAAAGAGGGTTTATACCTGATTTTACTTTCTAACCCCATTAATGTGTGAGTTCTACTTTTTGTTTAGTAAGATATCTATTTCTAGATATTTTTCTTTGATCAAACTAAGTCCAAAACATGCTGCTGCTGCAGAAAAGACAGAATAATCAAGAGGAGCTTTAATGCCAATAGTAAATGTCATTGCAAGCCCAAAAAGTAATAGTAATATCCCACTTAGTTTTGCGAAAAACGATGTTTTAAAACCAATAATCAAGAATAAAGCAAATACAACTTCTGCTATTGTGGCAGTTACACCAAGAATATTAGCCATACCATCAGATGCCCATGAGTTAATAACTTTGGTGTATTCAATAAAACTCTCCCAGTTACCCCAGGCAGAATTTTCTTTAGGCCACCACCCAAATCTGTCCGCTACTGCGGATAAAAACCCTAAAGCAATGCTCGCCCTTAGAAAAAGCTTGATATAGATAATCTTCATTGATATAAAAATTTAATTATTTTTGAGAAGGTTTGGGAGTCATTAAAGTGGCTCTTCCTATTCTATTCCATACATTAATACAACAAACAGCCATAATAATATCGGCCACTTTTTCTTCCCCAAATAGGTGAATGGCTTTTTGATACAATTCATCGCTTAGTCCATCTACAGAAATATGGGTAACCTCTTCTGTTACTTCGAGGATGATCTGCTCTTCTTCTGTAAAGAAAGGGGATTCTTTCCAATACGGTAAGGCATGTATACGATATTGTTTTTCTCCTTGGTTAATGGCTTCCTCAATATGCATTTGAACACAATAAGCACAGCCATTAATTTGTGACGCTCTAATTTCTATCAATAAAAATTCTAAATCGGTTAATGAACTTTTTTTAATGTCATTATAAAGTGCCAAAATAGGCTTGTAAGCGTTTGGATTGACCTCACTGATATTGATTCTGTCTGCTTTCATGTTTTTGATTTTAATTACTCATGACAAAATTCAATATATAAGATGACTAAAAAAATAATCTAGATTAAGAAATTCATTATGGTTATGGCTAAAAAACGAATACTAGAAGAAACTTTACGAATAATAAGTTAACGCTCATAATTTTGTTACCCCTATTACCTTTATAGAATAATTATATGGAGATGTTTTTTATTTTTTAAAATTGTTGAATAATGAATTTAGTATTTTTTTAAGATTTATTTAACCGAAGTTTATCAAAGGAAAACATCTTTATCCCGTTCCCTATACAAACAAAAAAACGAAAAATCTTTACAATGAAAATTAGAAATGTATTACCAGTTTTTGCCTTATTTAGTTTATTGTTAACTGTTGCATGTAATGACTCAAAAAATGGCAATACTATACAGGGGCAAAGCGATAAGTTGATAGCGCAAACTACTACACAGTCAAAAATAGTTGAAGAAAAATTACCAACTATACTTGAATTCGCTTCTATGGATAAAGGGTTTTCTACGCTCACATCGGCTATTAAAGCTACCGAATTAACAAAATCATTAGGTAACGAAGGCTCCTACACGATATTTGCTCCGGTAAACTTAGCTTTTGATAAATTACGACCAGGGACTGTAGAGAGATTATTAAAACCAGAAAATATGGAGCAGTTAAAAACTATTTTAAATTGCCATATTATTCCTAATGTCATAACAGAAGAAGATATTGCCATTGCAATTAAAGAAGGGAATGGTAGTGTTAAGTTAAAAACTATAGGAGGAGCATTGTTAACTGCAACAATGAAAGGAGATAGAGTGTTCCTTATAGATCAAATGGGTAATGGAGGTAACTTGGTTACTACTGATGTTAAAGCATCTAATGGATTGATTCATACTATAGATGCGGTAATGATGCCTAAGAAATAAATCATAGCTTTATCATATTATATTTCTAGACCTGTTGGTATTAACCAGGCAGGTCTTTTTTATTTATCTGGATTGATCTTTATGCATATCAAGTAACCCAAAATCAAAAGGTGTCCATAAACATGCTTTTATATCACTTTGTTTTAATCCTGTGTTTACCCAGCTATTACATGTATTAAAGCATGTGTAACTTCCTATTGCCTCGTAAAAATCATCATTTTTGTAATATCCTAAACCAGGTAATACAATCTTTTTATTTTCAGCATTTAGTCTAAAAGTAGTAGAGATATATTGATTTATCTTTTTGAGTTGTTCTTGATTAATATGTAAAGCTACCCAATCCTCCTGGACAGAAGAATGCCTGGTAACATGTAATAAGGTTGAAGTATTAAGAAATAAAGCTTGAAATCCATTAACAAAAGTAAGATCAGCCCATAACGGAGTCTCAATATAAAAGTTTTTATCGCCCCAACCAAATGAGAAATATTGTGCCTGAGGAGCATCCAATTGATCATTTAAAAGAATAATATTTAAGTCATTTTTGGCAATGATAATTTCCAAATGAACTCCATTAGAACTCAGGTAGATAGTGTGGTTTTTTTCTTTACTATCTTTTTTTTCATTTACCGGTATATAAGTTAGTATTAAGGATGCAATAAGATATGATATTGGAAATATTAAAATAACCCCAATATATTTTAATATCTTTTTGAGTAATCTCATACGGTAAAATCTGGATATTAGTTAGTCTTCTCCGAAAACACCTAACATGATCGGAGAAGACTAAAATAATTAAAAGAAATTTATTATGCTATTCGATAGTTACTCTAATTCCTTCAGAATGACTAGAAAACTCTGGAGCATACATACTCTGTATGGTAGTGATGCCATTAGAAAAATCTCCTTTATTATTTACACGAAGGTCATATTCAAAAACATATACTCCTTTAGGTAAATAATCAAAGAAAAAGTTAGTAGAAGCATCTTTTGTACTTTCATAGTATCCTAAACCATCTTGCCATTTATATTGTGAGATTACATTAATTGGTTCCAGGCCAGATGCTCGCATATCTTTCATATGAACAAACTCCATTGCACGATCAGATCTTAATTCGATACGTACCCTTATTAGGTCGCCTAATTCTAGTTTGGTTTTTGAAGTAATCTCTGTAATTTCTTCACCGGTATCTGTATTCTTTTTTAAGAATAATTTTTTCTTTAAAGATAGTGGTGTTTCTGCCGAAGTGATTTTGTCTAACTCTTCAAAATATTGCCAGTATAAAGCTCCCCAGGCAATACCTTTCCCTTTTTTAGAGATTTTGGCAGTTGCCATATTAGGTTTTATTTCATTACCATTCCAAGAGGTTTTAAAATATCCTGTTCCAGCTTCGACCTTAACATCTTCCATTTTACCTGGATCGATTTTTTGATCTCCTAATACGATGTCTACCATGTCTGTTACTGATAACCAATCACTCCCTTGCAGTAATAATGCATATACTGCATCAGAAGTAGCTTTAGTAGTTTTCCAGCGATTGGTCTGTTTGTTTTTAAGTAACCAGATTTTCAGATTATCAACAATTTCAGTTCGTTTAGGTTCTACTTCTATTTCAGAGAAGACTTCAATCATTAGCGATTGAGTTTCAATTGGAGCCTGATACCAGAACCAGCTTGCTGTATTTGATTTCCAATACATGCCTAATTCTTCACTAGATATACTTTTTTCATCTAGTGATCTTATGATTTTTTTAGCTGTTGTGCTATCATCATTTCTGTGTGTTATTAAGGCTAGCATACCTTGGGCATATAGACTTTGACTTAGCCAATATTTTTTAGATTGCCCCAGGTAGTAGTTCCAAGCCTCATTAGTACTTTTTGGCCTTTTGATATTTGTAAAGAAACTACGCATATACAAATAATGAATCTGAGTATAGCTTAAATGATTTTTATTGATATCAATCTTGTTTTTTTCACAATATCGTTTAAGTTCCTTATATTCTTTTACAAACTCTGCATCGAGAAAACGAACTGCATTTTGTAGCATATTTGAGGTATCTCCATCATACTTCGTAACCCCTAATTTTTTTAAATGTCCGAACCCTGTAGTAATATGTTGTGTGATGAACCTATTTTCTCGTCCTCCTTGAAACCAAGGGAACCCACCAGAACCATACTGCATTTGTTTTAATTTGTTTAATGCAGATTGTAGTTCATTATTCATTTTATTAAGATCAAACAATAAAGCGATTCGTTTCTTTTGTTCTGTTTCGCTTTGCGCATCACGCAACCAAGGTGTTTCCTGAATCATCAGAGATTTTAACTCTTGGTTTTTTTCAAGGTTGCTAAGTAGTGCATCGCTGGATTTCCATTGATTAAATACTTCCTGGATTCTAGGGTTAGAATTAGCAATATGGCTAGCTAAAGTGTTTGCATAATATCTAGAGAATGTTTGCTCTGCGCATTCATATGGATACTCCATAAGGTAGGGTAGGGCCTGTACAGCATACCAAGCTGGATTAGAAGTCATCTCTAGAGTAAGCTTATGATGTTTTAATGTGCTAGAGGTGTTATCCTTTAATTTATCTAACGTAAATGTTTTTGTTTGGTTAGAACGAATCCACATAGGTAATGTCTCGGTAACCAACATTCTATTACTTAATACCGGAAGTATATTTTGTTCTCCATCAGAAAAATCTCCTGCTTTGGCTATAATTTTGTATTGTACAGTCTGCACATCATCAGGGATTTGAAGCTCCCAGGATACATTAGTATTTCCTTTGGCTTTTACCATAAAATTTTGACGAGCATTATTGTTTTTAAGCTTTGCATCTATCACTTTATTGGTTAAAGCATCAAATAGCTGTAGCTCTACAATACCGTTAAGGTCTTTGGTAGCAAGGTTTGATATTTTAGAGCTTAGTACAATCCTGTCACCTTCTCGTAAGAACCTGGGCGGATTAGGAAGAATCATTAATTCTTTTTGAGTTACTGTTTCTAAAGTCGTTGTTGCAGCATTTAGACCTTTGGTATGTGATAGCAGCTGTAATTTCCATTTTGTTAATGCTTCGGGAGCAGTGAAATTAAAACTCACATTACCATCTGCATCGGTTGTTAACTGCGGAAAGAAAAAAGCAGTTTCCTGCAGGTTTTTCCGAATTTTGACACCTTCAAGAGATTGCTGTTCTTTTGGTTTTGTTGCCTTACTTTCTTCTTTATCTTTCTCGGCAATATCACCAGCAACTCCGGCAGCCTTATCATCATTAAATTCTGCTTCTTCCATTGCAACTTCATCGGTAACAGCCGACTTTTTCATCATTGGAGCAGGAACACCACTTTCCATAATGTCCTTATTTCTATATCCGTTTCCAAAATATTGTTGCCCAAAATATAAGCCATACCAATTTAATTGATCGTATGCTTGACTGCTATAATAATACGTTGGACCACTATGATTTTCTAATCTAAATGTAAGTACTCCAAAACTCTGCGCAGCATGCCTTTTACTCTGTGTGTAATATGTAGGTCGATTGATAGGGTTAAAATACCATTGATGAGGTCTGAACTGATCTAAAGAAGCATCATACATACTAGCTAGTAGTTCTGCACTAACCTTATCTCCTTTGGGACCTTTGATTGTAAAACTCCAGGTTTCTTGTTGACCAGGAAGTAATTTGTCTCTAAAGGTTTTGGTTTCTATACTAAGTTCGGTAGGTTCATAAGGTACTGGGATTATCATTGCTCCACTCTGATATCCGTTATAGTTTAGATAACTATATCCAATGGAGAATCCCCCTAGGTCTTCTTTTGTAACCGGAATTTTGATAGTCTTACTATTTTTGGAGAGTTTAATAAGTTTTGTCTCAATAATTTTATGATCCTTCTCAATATCAACGGTAATTGTTATGTCTTCTGAAGCAGAACTGAACTTTACAATCGCTTCATCACCAATCTTATATGTCGATTTATTTGTGGTAATTTCAAACAATTGCTGGTCACTAATATTTTTGTCTTCCTGATTGTATAGTGTGATGTGCTGTATGTCCTTTACATCCTGACCGAATCGATCCTTGGTATTTAATTCGATAATATATTTACCAGATTCCCATTTTTTGATAGTACCTAAAGAAAGTTGTTGCGTTCCTTTTTCATTCTCTTTTGTTGCAGAAGTGTTAAAAGGTTTGTCGAATACCAAATTCCCCTTATCCCATTTTCGATAATCATGTTCGTTTTTAAAAGCATCATGAGGAAATAATGTTACGAATTCTTCTTTTTTGAAACCTTCATAATCTGGTGCTTTCCATGGGCGAATTCGCATAGGTCTTTTAGGAGCATTCAGTTTATAAATTTTAATCGTTCCTGCTGCCTCGACAGACTCATTATTAAGGTTAATTGTTGTTATAGTGAGTGTGTTGTCCTTTTGTGTTTTATCAATCTTATCTTTGATTGTAATGCCTGCAGTCAATGCATGATACCCTACATTAACTAGTGTTGTAGTGCTTCGTGTTTCTCCATTAATATCAATTACACCTGCAGTAACTTCATAATTAAAGATCGGTAAATCCTCTTTGGATACTCCAAGATCAGGGAGTGCCTTAAAACTAATAGTGTATTCTCCTTTTTCATCGGTAACGGTCTCTCCGTGGGTAATTTCTTGAGGTTCTACTGTATATCGTGGATACCAATAGCACCAGCGAGGATATTGCACTTTACGGTGTACTCTATAGACTACTTTGGCATCAGTAATTGAACTACCGGCATAAGCTGTTGCAACTCCAGTAAGTTTTATTTCATCGTTAACTTTATACGTCTCTGTAACTGGATTAAATTTAGTTTCAAATTTGGGTCGTTTATATTCTTCAACAGAAAATGAAGTACTATTGAAGTTATTAGTTTGTATAGTATATACCCCAGTAAGTCCAGAAGCAGGAACGATAAATTCACCGCTAAAAGATCCATAATCATTAGTTCTGAAATTTAAGGTTTTTATATCCTGTCCGTTTACATCTTTTAGTGTTGCAAAAGTAGATTGATTAGGTAATACTTTAAATTCTTCTTTGCCATCAGAAGACATCATGATCCCTTTAAAATATACAGTTTGTCCTGGCCTGTAAATACTTCGATCTGTGAATAGAAAAGTAGTAGTATTGGTTTCTGTACTATGATCGGGTTTGTAAGATTGGTTTAGATAGTATCCCTCAAACCTGGCTACATCTTTCTCATGCGAAACAGTAATACTAACATCATAGTGGTATGTATTCACTGTTAAATAAGCCTGACCTTTTGCATCGGTAATTAAGGTTTTGTCTAATTTATTACCATACCCTCTTTGATTATCAGTTTTCAGATGTATTTTGGCATTGGAGATGGGAGTACCATTATTACGGTTTAAAACCTGAAAGATTGATTTTTGCGGAGTTCTGTTTTCTGTTAATGCCAGATTACTAACTTGGGTATTTCCGTAAGAAAACATATTTTTTTGAGAAAGATCTTTGGAAATAGTTGCTAAAATAAGATATGAGTCTTGTTCTAGTTCTGGCAACAATACTTCGGTAGTATGAGTTTGATAGTCATGTTCATCGCGAATTTCTGATTCCCAAGTTTTTACTGACTTTAAAGAGCTCAAGAATTTGATCTGATCCTCAGTTTTATATAATTTATTTAAGTTTTTTAATTGCTTAGAGGTGATTTTAAAAGCATTAAAATGTAGCTTATTCAGATTTTTATATGTGATTAGTAATCTGCCCGGTTTTTGTATAGGAACATATTTCTCGGTTTTGATGTTTAATTCGGTTTGAAGTATTTCACTTTTTAGTGCTTTACATTGATTGGCTCCTCTAGAATCGGGGAACTTTTTAATTGTAGCATCACATATTTCTAAGGCTTCCTTTAATTTCCAGCGATGTGTTTCGTTTTCTTCTGGAATATAAGTAGTAGCATATTCTTTATATAAATTTGCAATTTCATAATCATATAAAGCCGAAGCGCTATGGGTAGCAAATTTCTTTTTTTCTGATCGTAAACAGTCGAGTAAAATGGTCTTTTTATCTCCAAAAACAGCATTTTCTGATACAAATTTTATGCGTTCTATATTTACTTCAATTAAAGCATCTGGTGTTTTGTCTCTTGCATGAAATTTTATTAAATTCTGAAATAATTTTAAAGCATTAAATTGTAATGATAATGAATCTTTGGTTTCTATTTTTAAAGATGAAAAGACAGTGTGTTCCTGTAAGTGTTTTTTGTCATCTATTGTAAAAGCATACGAAGGTTTGGTGATATTGGTTTCAGAGGTTTTATAGAAATCCAAAGCATTGTGAACTAAAAAATCATACAGTGTAGGGCGATATTTTTTAGAATCAGAATAGGTATGTAAGATTTGATCAAACTTGTTAAGATTTGTTTGCTGTGCTAATACCCCGTTTTTAATTGATTTTTGATAATGTGAGTGGACTTCTTTAAATAATGTTTCCAGATCCCAGGTTCTAAAATCTTCGGTATCAACTTTTTCTGAAGTCTGAGTCCTGTTATAAAATTTCCATCGATTTTGTTGAAAATACTGCCAGTATAAATTAGCAAGAATGCTTTCCAGAATATTCTTTTTTGGAAATTTGCTATCATTAATCTCGCTTTTTAAGTCTTTGATGATGGTAAGCTGTGCATTTTCTTCTAGGGTAAACATGTATTTTGCTTTGTGAAGTAATGCTTTGATTACCTGATTGTCATTGTTTTCTTTTTTAGCATTGTTATATATAGCTTCAACTACTTCTAAAGCAGATTTTGGCAATCCTTTCTGGTTAAAAGTTTCAACTTTTTTCCAATCATCTTGGTAGTTATTTTGGCCTTTCATGACATATAAATTTGATATGCAGATTATAATAAGGATGATGTGCTTTTTCATCGTATATATTTTAGATTGTGAAATAAACATAAACACAAGTGTTATACCATTTTATATAGTAACGCTCATATTTTGTAAATAGCGTTATAAAACTACGTATTTGAAATGAGTCATAACAATTTTGTTGTTTATAAATCAAAATTTGTTAGAATTTAATTGACAGCTAAGAAAAGGCTAAAAGAAATCTGATAAAATGATAAATGAGGGAAATCACTGTTTTGTTTAGGAAACCCTATAATCTAATGAGGAAAATAATAAGAGTTGAAATTATTTTTCACCACCTCATTATTTTATTAGCTAATTGTTAATTGTATCTTTACTCTCTTATTTAAGAGTTTACTATGCGTGTACATTTTATAGCTATTGGAGGTAGTGCGATGCATAACCTGGCCATAGCATTACATCAAAAAGGATATCAAATCACAGGAAGCGATGATACTATTTTTGAGCCTTCAAAATCAAGATTAGAACGGTATGAATTATTACCTGCTGAATTTGGTTGGTTTCCAGAGAAAATAACTACTGATCTTGACGCAATTATCTTAGGGATGCATGCCAAAAAAGATAATAAAGAACTTGTTAAGGCTCAGGAATTAGGGTTGAAAATATATTCGTATCCAGAATTTTTGTACGAACAATCTAAAAATAAAACCCGGGTAGTAATAGGGGGATCACATGGTAAAACAACGATTACTTCTATGATTTTGCATGTGTTGCATTATCATGATAAAAAGGTGGATTATATGGTAGGGGCGCAATTAGAAGGCTTTGATACTATGGTACATCTCACAGAAGAGAATGATTTTATTGTTTTAGAAGGAGATGAATATTTGTCTTCACCGATTGATCGCAGACCAAAATTTCATTTATACCACCCTAATATTGCCTTGGTAAGTGGAATTGCCTGGGATCATATCAATGTGTTTCCAACTTTTGAGACTTATATTGATCAGTTTAGAATTTTTATGAATTCTATTGTCAATGGAGGTGCATTGGTGTATAATGAAGAAGATCCTGAGGTGAAAAAACTAGCAGAATTAACAGAAAACCCTATTCGAAAATTCGAATATGTCACTCCAGAATATAGCGTAGAAGATGGGAAAACGTTATTACATACTCCCGAAGGAGAAATGCCTATTGAAATATTTGGCGCCCATAATTTAAATAATCTTGCTGGAGCTAAATGGATTTGTCAACATATGGGGATAGATGAGGATGATTTTTATGAAGCTATTGCTTCTTTTAAAGGAGCATCAAAACGATTAGAAAAGATTGCAGAAAGTGATAATGCCGTGGCATATAAAGATTTTGCTCATAGTCCATCTAAAGTAAGCGCAACCACAAAAGCGGTAAAAGAGCAGTATCAAAATAGAAATGTGGTGGCTTGCCTCGAGTTACACACCTATAGTAGTCTGGATGCTTCATTTTTGAAAGAGTATGAAGGAGCTTTAGATGCTGCAGATGAAGCCGTAGTGTTTTACTCTCCTCACGCAGTAAAGATAAAGCAGTTAGAAGAAGTTACTGCTTCTCAAATAGCAAAAGCTTTTAATCGCAATGATCTCATTATTTATACAGAACCAGAGAGTTTTCAGCAATACTTAAAGCAGAAAGACCTGGCTAATTCGGCACTATTACTTATGAGTAGTGGTAATTATGGAGGATTAGATTTTGACGAGGTGAAACATTGGATTGAAAACTGAATGTGTTGGTAGATTTTTTCTCCATTGTTTATCATTATACATAGATTTTTTGAAGAATAATTTCACCAACATATTGGGTTTAAGCTCAGGGAGGTCTTTTTTTAAAGTAATTTTTTATGGAAATTGGCAGTGATAAATCATTTGTGAAACATTCATTTTCCCCAGACAGCATTACTGGTAATAGATAGTTTGTTTGTGCGATTTTCTATTTCACTACATACAGTTGGATCGAAGAGAGGTTTCATATCAAGTTTTTTAAATGATGTGTACTCTAAATATCATTTTTGCACCAAAAAATAAAGGCTAATCATCTGATTAGCCTTTATGTATATATGTATATGTTTTATTTTAACTTACCTCATCAAAGAATAGACTTAAAAACCCATCTAGATCATCATTATTTGCAATATCTTTTGGGGTTCCCAAATTAATCATTAATGGTTGATCTTTGATTGTTCCTTTCAAGAAATACTGGAAAGTAGTACCCATTTTGAATTTGTATCCTTTCAATTGAGCACCAAAAGAAGTAAAAGTTACTTCTGATTTTGAATTATTACTTTCTGCAAAAGCACTTATTGTGGCATCAAAAACTGCAGATAACATGTCGTCATTATAATAATCCCATTTTATGGATGTTCCGTCACAAGCTTGTAGCTCATATTCTGATTGCGCTTGGCATCCTTCTGGAACTTGTATGTTATTTCCTACTAAGTTAAGAAACGAAATCTTCTTATCCTGCCCATAGAAACTTAAAGTTGCAAGAAGTAAAACGAAAGTAAAAATATTCTTCATAAATAGGTTAATTTGAAGGTGTTAAAATATTCATTTTTGGATTAAGGGTGACCAAATATAGTAAAACTTTCATTTTCAAACAAATATATACGGTAAAATAATATAGAAAGGCAATAAATGAAGTGTTAATATGATGATATTAATTCAGGAATAAGTTGTTGTAATTGAGATAAATAGTTTATACTTACAGGTAGGATTTACAGACTATTTTTAATTGTTAAAGTTGTAATATGAGTAAATTAAATTCTTCATTTTCTATCAAGGAATGGAGTGAAAATGATCGTCCAAGAGAAAAATTAATCGCTAAAGGGAAACAAACACTAACAGATGCAGAGCTGATTGCAATACTAATTAGTTCGGGTAATCGTGAAGAAAGTGCCGTTGCATTAAGTAAACGTATTTTGGCTAGTGTAGATCATGAAATTAATATGTTAGGGAGATTATCAGTGAAACAATTGATGAGTTTTAAGGGTATTGGTGAGGCTAAAGCTATAACCATTGTTGCTGGTTTAGAATTAGGAAGAAGAAGAAGAGAAGAAAGCGTACCAGTCGTGCCAAAAATTACTTGCAGTAAAGATGCATTTTATCTTTTTCAACCTATCATTGGAGACCTTGAACATGAAGAGTTTTGGGTGTTGTTTTTGAATAATGCAAACAAAGTACTCCAGAAAAAGCAAATAAGTGTTGGAGGAAAAACAGGAACTTTGGTGGATGCCCGGATCGTTTTTAGATCAGCATTAGAATATGGAGCTACAGGAATAATAATTGGGCATAATCACCCTAGCGGAACATTAACACCTAGTCAGTCAGACAAAATGTTGACCCAAAAACTAAAACAGGCAGGGGTAACTTTGGATATCAATCTACTAGATCATCTTGTTGTTACAGAAAAAAACTATTTTAGCTTTGCAGATGAATCCATATTATAGAAGTGAGACATACGGAATTATAAACCATAATTCATAATACACAATATGCTATTAATTCACGTACAAAAAATTACCCCAAGAGTATCTTATACGTTTAAACAAATGTGCAAGCGGATATTGGGTTTGGATGTTGATCTAACATCTAAAATAGAAACTTTTATCGCTCATGATGGTCCTAAGCTTTCGTATGGAAGACAACCGTTGGGAAAGGAGCTTTATTTTCAGAGTGTTGATTTGCTTTTTGAACATGGATTGAATAACATAGATGTTCAAGTTTTTGATTGGGAAGAAACAAAATGTTTTTTTGATGTTAAACATACTGATTCGGCATTACCTTTTGACATTTTTGCAGCTGCTTTTTATCTTTTAACACGGTATGAGGAATATTTACCGCATGTAAAAGATAATATGGGACGTTTTCCAGCTACAGAAAGTATAGGATATATCCATGATTTTTTACAAGATCCGGTAGTAGATATATGGGCATATAAATTAAAAAAAGTTCTTTTAGAGAAATATCCTGATCTCGAATTTCGAGAAAAGAAATTTACAATTATCCCTGTTATTTCTGTAAATCAGACTTTTGCGTATAAGAATAAAGGAGTTTTACGATCCATAGGTGGAGGGATTCGTGATTTATGGAAATTGCAGTTTGATGAACTAACAGATAGAATTAAGGTCTTGATTGGACTAAAAAAGGATCCATATGATGTATTCGATTTTATTATTCAACTTCAAAAAAAGAAGAAAAGAAAGGCTAAAGTGTTATTTGGATTAGGAGACTATTCTAAATATGAAAAAAATGTAGGTTATAATCGTCCAAAACATCATACTATTATTAAACATATCGCAGATTATATCGACGCGGGACTGAAAGTTTCATATGAGGCTATCACTGATTTGTCGCTTTTGAAAAAGGAAAAATTACGAATAGAGAATATTGTTAATAGAAGACTTCAATATGCGCTTTGTTCCTTTTTTAAAATAAAATTACCAGAGGCATATCGCAATTTTATCGAATTAGAGATAGAAGAAGATTACTCTATGGGGTACCCGAAACAATCTGGTTTTAGAGCAGGAACTTGTTCTCCGTTCATGTTCTATGATCTTGATTATGAAGTGCAGACTCCTTTGATAGTGCATTCCTTTTGTTTTGCCAGTCAGGGTGATAGAGAGGATATTAATGATATGATGTCTGCAAGAAAAGAAATCAGTATATATATGGATAAAGTAAAAGAGGTAAACGGAGTTTTTATTCCGGTTTTTAGTAATACATTGTTTAGTGATCTGCAAAACCAACCCTTTTGGAAATCAATTTTAGAATTTATTTGGATAAAAGAAGATGAATAATACAATAAAGCATATTTTTTTTGACCTGGACCACACTCTTTGGGATTTTGATAGAAATTCATCTCTAGCTTTTAAGATGATTTTTGAAAAATTTAATATCAATACTAAAATAGAAGATTTTCTAGCTATATATCAACCAATTAATATGAAGTATTGGAAGTTATACAGAGAAGAAAAAGTAAGTAAAAAGCAACTTCGTAGAAGTAGATTAACAGAGGCTTTTATGCATCTTGATATAGCATTTTCTTTAGAAATTATAGATACAATGTCTGATGATTATATTAATTTTTTGCCACTGCATAACTATTTGATTGATGGAACCCAGGATTTATTAGAATATCTCAATCCAAAATATGATTTGCATATCATTACCAATGGTTTTAGAGAAGTGCAGAACAGGAAACTATCAAATTCTGGAATATCACATTATTTTAAAACTATAACGAATAGTGAAGAAGCGGGAGTTAAAAAACCAAACCCTTCTATTTTTGAACAAGCAATACAGAAATCTGGCGCGAGAATTGATTGTAGTATAATGATTGGAGATAATTATGAAGCTGATATAATGGGAGCAGAAGCGGTAGGATTTCAAACTATATGTTTTAATTATCATAAAGAAAAATTACCACCGCATCATATTCAAGTTTCTGACTTAAAACAGATTAAAAATTATCTTTAATCATAAATATTTATATTTTAGTTATGAAGTTAAGATGACTTTATTGTAATTTATTCTAGGAAGATTTAATACCTCTGGCTCTAGACTTACGATTAAAGTTTGAAAGCACATCGCTCTAAATGCTCTACGAGTTTATCCAAGAGAAACTAACTTCAATTCAGATATCCATCCTCTCCTGAAACTTTTTGAATAGTCTAAACATTGATTATTAAGTATTTTAAACTATATCTTATAATACCCAAAATAATTTAACAATTTGAAAATAGGGTATTCATAATTTATACTGTTGTTATAATAAAAGATCAAAAGTGAATCTTAAAAATAAAGAAAATCAACAGGAAATAACGATATAGATAACTAATAATTCAATAACTCATCTTAACTTTTTGTAATTCCCTATAAATACTTTTTTACTCAAAATTGTTTTTTATTGTTTCATGCCGACGCTATGTAATGCAAAAAAACAATTTTGAATGAAAGAATACTATTTTTTCGGTTGAACCTAAAAAGCTAAGATGAATTCTGTGTAAAAAGCTTTTCTCAAAAAAATGAAAATAAAAAAAGTTTATGTATGGCTCTGTATCATATGCATATTAATGCCATTAATTTCTTGCGTAAAAGATGTAGATTTTGATCAGGTAGAAGATGTAGTACTTACCCCGGTCTATGAGATAGACTTCGTGTATTCTCGATTTGATACAAGTAAATTTGTAGATTCTAATATAGATCCAACAATTGTTATTCCAGAAGTATTAGTAAATGACACTTTTAACTATGATCTTTTAGGAACTGATTTTGTAGTAGATAATTTAGAACGTGTAGAATTAACTTTTAAGTTTACAAATACAATTAAACGTGATTTTAATTTTGATTTTGGATTCTTAAACGATAATGGTGAGCGTATAGGGCCTTTATATAGTATGATGGCCAATTCGGGAAATGGAACAGGTAAGAATCCTATTATCACAACAAAAGTAATTGTCCTAGATAATGTTACAATCAACGTTTTGAAAGATGCTACAAAACTATTTTCTTCGATAAGAGTACAAAATGTAAATAGTGATTTGCAAGGGATTCTTGAGTTGCGATCCAAGGGAGCTTACTTTTTTAATTACGAGCTATGAGGATTGTTGTGTTTTTGCTTATGAGTTTGTTGGGGTGTATGGGATATTCTCAAAATAAGGAGACTTTATATGATTTTACCGATCTTCCTCAATCTTTAATGCTTAATCCTGGAGCTGATATTAATTTTGATTACCATGTAGGAGTGCCTTTTTTATCACAGCTTCATGTAAATGTGGGATTAAGAGGAGCATCTATTTATGATGTGTTTGCAGATGATGGAAGGGATATTAATGATAAAATAGAAATTACGCT
The DNA here is from genome assembly GCF_002846555.1 of Aquimarina sp. MAR_2010_214. Classification (NCBI taxonomy): domain Bacteria; kingdom Pseudomonadati; phylum Bacteroidota; class Flavobacteriia; order Flavobacteriales; family Flavobacteriaceae; genus Aquimarina; species Aquimarina sp. MAR_2010_214. The sequence continues at coordinate 5,399,465 of NZ_PJMS01000001.1, read as the reverse complement.
TAATAAACTAAGCAGTAATGACTATTTAACTTTAACACAACAGTTAGAACTTATTAGCTTTGGTTGGAAAAGTAAGAGAAACAAAAATATTTATTTCTCAGGAGGAATTTATCAAGAATTAGATGTTATTGGATATTTTCCAAAAGATTTTGCAGTTCTTGCTTATCAGGGAAATCGAGATTTCCTTAATCAACCGTTTCGGTTTTCGACTATAAATGGATCTGCAGAGTTGTTAACAGCATACCATTTTGGGTATACAAAAAAGGTGAATAAAAAATCAACTTTTGGAGTCCGAGCCAAATTATATTCTAGTATGTTTCATGTTCGTAGTGCTAAAAATAAAGGGATTTTTACTACAATAGAAACGTCAGAAGGAAATAATATTTACCAGCATGTGATTAGTAATGCAGATGTTACTTTAAGAACATCAGGTTATGCATCTCTTGAAGGAGCTGAGGAAAGAGAAGTTACAAAAAAATTAATAGGAAGAGCACTTTTAGGAGGTAATCTGGGGCTTGGTGTAGATATAGGGTTTACTCATAAAATAAATCAACAACTTACTATTACAGGAAGTGCAAATGATTTGGGGATGATATTGTATGCTAAAGATGTAGAAACTTATCAGGCACGAGGTAATTATGTTTTTGAAGGGTTTGAAACACCGATTCAGTTTTCTGGCGAGGATTCTCAAAATTTTTTAGATGAACTTGAAGAAGCTGTCTCGTTTGATACATTGAGGAAAGCATATATAACCATGCGCCCTTTAAAATTGAATAGCTCGGTTAAGTATTCTTTTAATCGATATGATGATGGTACATGTGATTGTTATCTTAAAGGAGAAAAACCTCCATATATGGATGCGGTTGGGATACAGTTATTTACTCAATTTAGACCCAAAAGACCTCAATATGCGGCTTCATTGTTTTATTATAAGCGGTTTTTTAATTTTTTGAGGACAAAACTTACCTATACCATTGATGATTATTCATATTATAATATAGGATTTCTTACATCTATTCATATTAACAAAATTAATTTTTATATTTCAGCTAATAATTTGCTAGAATATACTAACCTTGCAAAAGCAAGAGGTATTTCGGTACAACTAGGTTTTAATGTTATAATGTGATAGATATGCTACGTATTTTGTTTTTAGGGATTATTTTGATTTCTACATTAAGTGTTAATGCTCAAAAAAATATCAATGAATATAAATATGTGATAGTACCCAAGAGCTATAGCTTTTTAAAAGGGGAGGATAAATATCAACTTAATTCGCTTACTAAATTTTTATTGACTAAATATGGTTTTGAAGCTTTTATACAGAGAGAAAACTTCCCAGAAGACCTTAAGGCTAATGGCTGTAAGGCATTAAGAGCTGATCTAAAGCGAAAACAAGGTTTGTTTTTAACAAAATTAACATTAGAACTAATAGATTGTAATGGTAGTGTTGTATTTACATCTGTAGAAGGGAAAAGTAGAGAAAAAGAATTTAAAGCTGCATATCATGAAGCTCTCAGAAACTCATTTAAAAGTATAGGAGCTCTTAACTACAAGTATAGTGGAGATAAAGAAGAAAAGATAGTTAAAAGAGATATAGTTAGTGAGTCAAGCAGTAAAAGGAAAAATCCAAACTCAACTAAAGAAGTAAAAGAAAAAACTATAGAAGTTATTCCTCCTTCAGAAAACTCTATTACATATCTTTTTAATGATGTGAACTATGTGTTTGTAAAGCAAGAATATGGTTATGAGATGTTTGGTAGTGAAGAAAAGCAAAACTCTATAGGGAAAATTTTTAAATCGGGAAGTGGGAAAAATTATATAGTTCAAGCAGGAGATTTAAGTGGAAATGGATATTTTGATGGATACGGTAATTTTATATTAGAGCGTATTAATCCAGTAACCAATAAGCTTATTACAGATACATTTGCAAGACAGTAACGTTTGATCATTCTTTAAAAGAAATGATTAAAAATGAGTAAAAAAAGAAACTAATACTCATACTTATCACCCCATCTTGATTTAAGAAATGCTCTAAATGACTGCTCACGTTGGTTATCACCTGGATCATATAATTTTGTGTTGGTAACCTCGCTAGGAAGAAATTCTTGTTTTACAAAATTATCTTTATGATTATGAGCATATTTGTAATCTTCTCCATAGCCTAATTCTTTCATTAATTTGGTAGGTGCATTTCTTAGATGTAGTGGAATAGATAAATCACCTGTTTGCTTTACTAATTGCTGAGCTTTATTTATAGCCATGTATGATGCATTGCTTTTTGGCGAAGAAGCAAGGTAAACTGTACATTGACTTAATATAATCCTAGCTTCTGGATACCCAATAGTATTGACTGCCTGAAATGAATTATTTGCCATAATCAAAGCAGTTGGATTAGCATTTCCAATATCTTCAGAAGCTAGTATGATCAATCTTCTAGCAATAAATTTAAGATCTTCACCACCCTCAATCATTCGTGCAAGCCAGTATACTGCAGCATTAGGATCACTGCCTCGAATAGATTTAATGAAAGCCGAGATGATGTCGTAATGCTGTTCTCCTGTTTTATCATATCGTACAGTGTTTTGTTGCACTAATTTTGAAACCAAATCATTCGTGATTATGATAGGTTCCTGGTCCTGACTAGAAACAATTAGTTCAAAAATATTTAACAGTTTACGAGCGTCTCCACCACTCAATTTTAATAAAGATGCTGTTTCATCGAGTACTATTTTTTTAGATTTCAGGTGTTCATCTTCTTGCATGGCTCTATGTAGCAATGCTTCTAATTCTTTTTTTCCAAAAGGGTTAAGGGTGTACACCTGACAGCGAGATAAAAGTGCAGGTATTACTTCAAAACTTGGATTTTCAGTAGTCGCTCCAATAAGTGTAACCCATCCTTTCTCTACAGCACCTAATAAAGAGTCTTGTTGGGATTTGCTAAAACGATGAATCTCATCAATGAATAGGATAGGGTTTTTGGCGGTAAACAGCCCTCCACTTTGTTTGGCTTTGTCTATAACTTCCCTTACTTCTTTAACACCACTGTTTATTGCACTTAGAGTATAGAAAGGCCTTCCTGATTCGGTAGCAATAATATTAGCTAATGTTGTTTTTCCGACACCAGGAGGTCCCCAAAGTATTAAAGAGGGGATAAGCCCTTTTTTGATCTGTTGAGTTAGAGAACCATCACTACCAATAAGATGTTCTTGACTAAGGTACTGTTCCAGAGATTTTGGGCGTATTCGTTCTGCAAGTGGTTTATTTGTATTCATAGCTGCAAAGTTACAAAGCTTCATTGGATCTGAAAGGAAAATAAATCAACTAGAAAATGAGTTAACATAGTATTAAAATAACCATGACTCTAAATCGAAAATTGTAATTCAAAATTAGTAATGACCTGTCATTTTAACCGGACTTTACTTTTTGGACTTTTTTTTGATATAATTAATAATACTATGCAAGAAAAAGAAACTCATTTTAAATTTAATACAGGAGTAGTAGGGTATCCACTATTGTTTGTGCTCCTTATTTGGATAGTTTTTTGGTTTGAGGTTCGTTTTGATATTAGTTTTAATCATTTTGGAGTGTATCCTAGAACAATTACTGGTCTAAGAGGTATTATATTTTCCCCTTTTATTCATTCTGATATCACACATTTGTGGCATAATACATTACCACTATTGATTTTATCAGCTGCGTTATTCTTTTTCTACCAAAAGAATGCATGGAAAGTATTATGTATAGGGATTTTTCTTACCGGTTTCTTAACCTGGTTATTAGGGCGACCTGCAAATCATATTGGAGCAAGTGGGGTAATCTATATGCTTTTTGGGTTTTTGTTTTTTAAAGGTATTGTGGCAAAGCACTTCCGGTTAATAGCATTATCTTTTGTTGTGGTCTTTATTTATGGGAGTATGGTAATGTATGTGTTGCCTATAGATCCTAAAATTTCATGGGAAGGTCACTTGTCTGGTATTATATCTGGGGCTGCGCTAGCATTTTTTATTAAAAAAGGAGTAGTACAACCAAAAAAATATATTTGGGAATCCGAACATTATAAACCTGAAGAAGATGAGTTTTTAAAGCATTTTGATGAGAATGGTAATTTTATCGAAAACCTGCCTCAGGAAGATTTAGATGAAGAGATTAGTGTTATATACGAATATAAATCTAATACAGATAAATCTGAAGGAGAATAGTCGGTATTATAACCTTTGTCTTATAACTTCATATAAAAACACACCACAGGCTACAGATACATTTAATGAAGCAATATCTCCATACATAGGTAGTTTAGCTTGTTGGTCCACTAGTTTTAGTACAGATTGGGAAATACCTTTGCCTTCACTTCCCATGATAATTGCAGTAGGAATGGTTAGATTTGTATCATAAATAGTAGTGTCAGCTTTTTCTGTAGCAGCTACTATCTGTACACCAGAACCTTGTAAATAAAACATAGCATCTTTTATATGATCTACCTTGCATATTGGAATTTTGAATACTGCACCAGCCGAAGTTTTTACGGTATCTGCATTAACGGGTGCTCCTCCCTTTTTCTGAATTATAATTCCGTGTACTCCAGTGCATTCTGCGGTTCTAATTAAAGCTCCAAAATTACGAACGTCAGAAAGTTGATCGAGAATCAAAAATAAAGGAGTCTCTCCGGATTCTATAACATTTATGACAAGGTCTTCGAGGTCATGAAAATCAATAGGAGAGGTGTAGGCGACAGCGCCTTGATGATTACTACGGGTTAATCTGTTTAGTTTTTCTACAGGAACATAGTTAATGGTGATATTATGTTTCCTTACGAGATTCATTAATTCTTTGGCTAGGTCACCTTGCAATCCTTTTTGAATAAAAAGCTTATCAATAGTCTTACCAGATGTTATAGCTTCTATAATGGCTCTAATGCCAAAAACCAGGGAATCATTTTTCATAGGTTGCAAAGATAAGTATAAAAAAATATCCCGATGAAATTTCATCGGGATGTTTTTTATCATATAAGTTACTTGTTTTCTTTACAAACTAGTAACCAGAGTTTTGCTGACCGCTAAAACCAGTATTTGCATTTATTTCAGCTTGAGGAATTGGGAATTGGAATCTGAAATTACCAGCAGGTATTGTTAATGCTTCAGGTGCAGTTCCTGTTCCATCTATAACTTCTCCATTATTAGAACGAGAAATACTTTCTCCCCTTCTTTTAATGTCAAAAAATCTATGTCCTTCGAAAGATAATTCTACTCTTCTTTCAAATTGAATAGCATCTTCAAGAGCTGTTCCAGTTTCTGTTCCAGCAACAAAAGGAGAATACCTAACTGCTCTTAACTGATTTAGACTTGTTAAAGCTGCAGATTCTTGATTTAATTCAAACTGAGCTTCTGCCTTATTTAAAACAACTTCTGCAGCACGCAAAACTTTAATATCAGCACGGCCGTTTATTTGTCCTTCTTCTCCAAGAAACTTTTTAATTCCATTGAAGCTTACTCCTGTGTTAGATGCAACATATTGCATAACATCTTTTCTGGCATCATCATTTGAAACACTATTAAAGAATCCAAAATCGATTGCATACTCTAGGATATCATTACTAGAATTTGCTTGACTATATAAAACTCCAACATTATTGTTAGTAGTTTCAGTAGCTGTATTTATTCCTAATTCTATAACAATTCCAGCATTATTAGAATCAGTATAAACTCCAGGGAGTTGTGCAACTGTTGCAAGCGGAGTAGTGACTTCATTAGCAGCATCGATTGCTTTTTGATATTCACCGTTATATAAGTAGATTCTTGATAAAAGACCATAAACGCCATTTTTATCTAATCGTCCTTCACCATTACTAGTACCAATAAGAGTACTTGCTCTTTCTAGATCTTCAATAATTTCAGAGTAGTTTTCAGCTACAGTTTCTCTTGAAGGAGTGGCAAGTGGATCACCGGTATCACCATCTTCAACTTTTAAGTATACAACACCTAGAGAAGCATTTGCACCAGTATTTTGTGTAGGCACTTGACCATACATTCTTACTAAATCAAAATGAGCCCATGCTCTAGCTGCTAACGCCTGACCTAAAATATTATTTTTCTCAGCACTAGCTGATAAATTGTCAATTTGACCAATAACTATGTTAGCGACATTAATGGCTTCATAGGCTTCACTCCAATATAATTGAATAGCACCTGCCGTTGTTGCAACATATCTATAATCATGATAGACGTCATTAGATTTTCTACCACTCTGTACTTGTATTGTATTATCAGATAGTATGTCAGGAATTCCTTGATAACCAGATCCTGGACTAGCATAATAGTTCCGCATTTGAAGGTAAATTCCATCAATACCATTTTGGAAAGAGCTAAGATCCGTTAAAAATGTTTCAGGATTAACCTCAGTAAAGGGTTGTAGATCGTTTAATTCGTCGTCACAGGCAAAAAAGCCGAACGTAAGGAATAAAACAATTAATTTTGAAATATTATTTTTCATTATTTTATTTTTTAAATTTTAAAAACCAATCTCTACACCAAAAAGGTAAGATTTAATCTGTGGATAACTAAACTGTGAGAATGATCCGGCAACGAAACCAGCATCTCCTGGTTCACCATTTTCAGCTGATCCAAGACCAATTTCAGGGTCACCTTCATAATCTGTAAAGGTTAAGATATTTTGCCCGGTAACATAAAGTCTCAGTTTGTCTATTGGTAATACATCTATAAACTTTCTAGGAACAGTATAGTCTACAGTTAAAGTTCTTAGTCTAACGTAGTCTCCTTTTTCTAAGAATCTTGTAGTTGCAAATTGATCGGCATCATTTTGGAAAAGAGGACTTGGTAGTACGTTTGTATCACCAGGTTGTTTCCAATAATTGAACGCGCTAGTACGAAGGTTTGAATCTATATTTCCAATAAATTCTCCACTTGCTCTTTGTCTATTTAATATGTAGTTTCCTGCTGAAAATACAAAATCTCCTCTTAATCCAAAACCTTTGTATTTTAAGGATGCGAAAAAGCCTCCTTGCATATTCGGTAGCGGGCTTTTGTCTTTTTGTATTTTTAAATCACCAGCACTAAAGGTTTCTGTGATATTACCATTTAAATCAACATATTGAGGAGCACCATTATTAGGGTTCACACCAGCATACTCAACTAAATAATGAGAAAACGTTTCTTCTCCCTCTCTTAGAATAATATTTCCGAAAACACCTGTAATGATATCTTGCCCATCTACTAATTTTTTCACTTTATTATCGATGAAAGTTATATTACCTCCAAGAGAAATAAGAAGATCTTGGGTTTTGATAATATCAGCATTAAGGCTTATTTCAACACCTGAATTTTCAATTTCTCCTACGTTAGAAAATAAACCATTATCTTCATCTCCTACGGTTTGAGAAATAGGTCTGTTTAATAATAAATCACGAGAATTTTTCTTAAAGTAATCAACAACACCGTTTATTCTGTTGTTTAATAATCCAAATTCTAAACCAATATCAAGAATAGCTTGTGATTCCCATTGGATTTCAGGATTACCCACTCTTAAAGGACGAAGTGCAGTGTTTCTGTTATAAGTAGAGAAATCTGCTGCATTGATAAATTCGAAATCAGGTATATTCTGATTTCCAGAGGTACCATAAGAAGCTCTTAATTTAAGGTTATTGAAAGCAGAAGACTGTAAGAAAGATTCTTGTGCTATATTCCATGCTAAACTACCACTGTAAAAAGTACCAAACTTATTATCTGGCCCAAATCGTGATGATCCATCACGTCTTACAGAAACTGAAGCAATATATTTTTCTTCATAGTTATAATCACCAAAAAATGCTTGAGAGAATAAAATTCTTCTGGCTTCATTTCCACCAGCAGCTGTTGCTTCAGCGGCAACATCTAAAAATGGAATGTTAGGAGAAGGAAATCCTCTTGAAGAGACAAATTTTTCGTTTCTTATACTTTCATTATACTCTAATAATATACTAGCATTAAGGTTATGTGAATCATTAAAGGTATCAGTATATGTGAACAGGTTACTTACATTATATTCAAAATCAATATTGATGTTTTCAGTTTGTGTTCCTTCAAATCCTGCAACCCCGATAAATCCTTGTAATACCCCACCTGGAAGTGATCGATTGGTTCTATTAAATCTATTGTTAGTTAAACCTACAGCAAAACGATTTGAGAATTTATCTGAAAACGCAATATCTGCATATACACTACCTAAGAATAAAAGATTTCGGTTATCTTCTGGTTCTGTGGTTAAAGCTTCTGCAATTGGGAAAAATATCCCTCCACCACGGTTGAAAACAGGTCTTCCATCTGCATCAGTTACGATAGCACCATTTGCATCTCTTGCATATAACGGAGCATAAGGATTGTAGTCGTACATTCCTCTAAATGGATTCTGAACATTGTTTCTATCTCTTGGTAGATCTGTTGTACTACGTGCAGCAGATACATTTGCTCCAATACTTAACCACTTCTTTGCTTGGTAAGTAGTGTTTAATCTCGCTGATATCCTTTCAAAACCATCAATACGATCAATAATTCCAGTATCTACATTGTATCCAAGTGATAGGAAATATGTCAAATCTTCAGATCCTCCTGATATAGATAATGAATTATTCTGTATTACAGACGTTCTTAGAAGTTCTTCTTCCCAATCAGTGTCCAATGCAATCAGTGCTCGTAATTGTTCGGGAGTAGATGTAGCTCCAGGAAGACTTTGTGCTGCAGGCACACCAATAGATCCATCAGTGTTTCTTAAAGCAGCAAATTGACGTTCAATCTCTAATTTTTGTTCTGCATTCATTAGATCAAAAGGATCAGAAGTACGCTTTCCAAAACCGTAAGAAGAGTTGAAACTAATTTTAGCTTCACCAGCTTTACCTTTTTTAGTTGTTATTAAAACAACACCATTTGCACCCCTAGAACCATATTTGGATGCAGAAGCTGCATCTTTTAATATAGATAATGACTCAATGTCATTAGGGTTAAGATTGTTTAAAGGGTTGAATTGCTCATTTTCATTAATAGGTATTGGTACACCATCAATAACATACAAAGGAGTTGTACTAGCATTAATGGAACCAACTCCACGAATTTGTACAAATGCTGTGTTACCTGGTCTACCATTTGCTGCTGTTACTGAAACACCAGCTGCTTGACCTTGAAGAATGTTGTCAATACTCGTTGTAGGGACAAAATCTTCAATATCTTGTGCTGCAACTGTTGATATAGCTGCAGTTACTGTGGACTTTCTTCCAAGACCATAGGCAGTTACTATAACTTCTTCAAGTTCTGCTGATGAAGTTGTTAATTGAACACTAATTGAGGTGTTATCCCCAACTATTACCTCTTTTGTCTCGAATCCGACATAACTAAAAGAAAGTACAGCACCTCGATTTGTTTGAAGTGTATAGTTTCCATCAAAATCAGTTTGAGTACCACTTGCTGTATTTTTTACAACAACATTAACTCCAGGAAGAGGTAACCCTTTATCATCGGTTACAGTTCCTGAAATCATTTTTTCTTGTGCAAAAGTGAATTGCACAACAAACGCTAGTAGTAGCGTTAAAATTCCACTAAACTTTGTTCTCATTTTACAATTTATTTGAATTAGCCAGTTCCAAAATTCATCATAATATCTTAATAAAACAACTTTTAGTTATTAAAAATTTAAAAATAAGAATCGCAAGAGGCCAAATATTTATAATAGTAGATGGCTTTTTTTACACTAGATTATGGCACAAAAACAAAAGAAAACCTGTAAACTGAATTACAGGTTTTTAATTTTGATTTAAAAGATAAGTACTTAGAAATTAGTGTTGTAACTATCATAATTTTTTAAACTTATTTCTAATAATGTCGATCGCAAACCTTATTGATCCCAATCAACTTTTGGCTTAAATAAATCTGCTTCACTAGGGCCTGGAGTATTTGTGTTAAATAATAATTCGTTACTAGAATAATTCCATCTTATTGGTACTTGTGTCCCAGAAGTAGGGGTGAGATTTGGAAAACCAGTCCTTCTATAATCATTATAAACTTCTGGTTGTGCAAAAAGCTCAATATATTTCTGAGTATAAATATGAGGATCTAAAGCAATACTTCCTACGCCGGGGTTAACAGCCGCATTACCGATATAAGAGTTATACTGAGTACTTGTAAGATCTACTTCTTCAAAGGGGGCTTCGATACCAGCTAGATAAGCTGTAGAAATTGCGGCGTCACTTCCTCCTGTTCTTGATAAACATTCGACTTCTATGAATTTAATCTCTCTATATGAAATTAAATCTTGCCCAAACGCACTTATTAAATAAGAATGGCCTGTCTTGAATGTTTCAGAAAAAACAGCTACTCTATAGGAGTCATTAAGGCATCCATTAAGCTTTTTATAAATGGATGGAATTCAGTATCGCCTGTTCTTCCATCGTTAAATCTGTACCATTGACCAGGTTTGGTAGATGTATAAGTATATCTTAGGTTGTCAGCTCTTGCTGCGAAAGATGCTTGAGCGTCTGTTAATGCTTCGGTGTAACTACCTTGATGTAAGTGTGCTCTCACTCTTATTGCTCTTGCTGTTTTTATCCATAATGAAATATTACCCCATAAAAAACATCTCCTCCTTATATCTGTAAGGGGGAAATCCCCGTCTTCTTTTTCTAGGTTTTCAATACCGCCTTGCATTAAGGGGAAAATAGCAGGATAGATTACTTTAGCTTGATCATCAAACTTGGGTGAGGTGATATCAAGGCCTTGACCTGCTTCGGTAAAAGGTATGTCTCTCCATTCATCTGCGGCTAATATTAATGAACGTACCTTGAGTATTTGTCCAAACCTTGTTTCCAGTCTAATAAAAATGAAAATTTTTGCAGCTAAAGCTGTTTTTCCATCCTAAAATGAAATCAGGGTTTGGCTTACCAATCGATCGTTGTGTTGGATCCACTGCTTGATATCCGTATTCTGAAGATCAAAAACAGAAGTTACTTGGTCGATTGTTGTTTGTGAGGTGAAATCAATACTAAATCTTTGACCTTTGCTTCCTTTTTTTGTGTTCTTAGTGATTTTGAAATGGTGTTAATTAGTGCAGTGATTTGGATTTGTGTGATGGGTTGTTTGGTTGAAAGGGTATGAAGTGTGTGTGGTAAAAAGAAAAGTGTGTAGATGTTTTTAAATTATGACACTACTTTAAAGTTTAGAATAGAAGGTTTTATTCTTGATTATAATTAGTAATAAGATTGTTTTACCTCATTTATTTTATGTGAGATCTATAAAGGAATAAAAATTAATCCCTTAGGATTTGATTTGCTGAAAAATATTTCTACCTTTGCAGCCCTTTAAAAGGGATATTATAAAATTATTTAATAATAGTGTAAAGCAAATTATGCCAACAATTTCACAATTAGTAAGAAAAGGTAGAGCCAAAATAACTAAGAAGAGTAAATCGGCTGCTTTGGATTCGTGCCCGCAACGCCGCGGTGTTTGTACACGTGTTTATACTACTACACCAAAAAAACCAAATTCAGCTATGCGTAAAGTAGCTCGTGTTAGGTTAACAAATGGTAAAGAAGTAAATGCGTACATCGGTGGTGAAGGACATAATCTTCAGGAGCATTCGATAGTATTAGTTAGAGGTGGAAGGGTAAAAGACTTACCGGGAGTTAGATATCACATTGTTCGTGGAGCTTTAGACACCGCTGGTGTTGAAGGAAGAACGCAACGTAGATCTAAGTATGGTGCTAAACGCCCTAAGAAGTAATTAAAAAACTTTAAGAAGAAGACATGAGAAAAAGAAAGGCTAAAAAAAGACCGATTTTGCCAGATCCACGTTTTAACGATCAGTTAGTTACACGTTTTGTGAACATGATGATGTGGGATGGAAAGAAATCGACAGCTTTCAAAATATTCTATGATGCAATCGATATCGTAGAAGAGAAAAAACAAAATGACGAAAAAACGTCTTTAGAAATTTGGAAAGATGCATTATCTAATGTGATGCCACACGTAGAGGTGCGAAGCCGTCGTGTAGGAGGAGCAACTTTTCAGATTCCTAATCCAATCAGACCAGATCGTAAAATATCTACTGCTATGAAGTGGTTGATTCAATTTTCACGTAAAAGAAATGAGAAATCTATGGCTCAGAAACTTGCTGCAGAGATTATAGCTGCAGAAAAAGAAGAAGGAGCTGCTGTTAAGAAAAGAGTAGATACTCATAAAATGGCTGAAGCAAACAAAGCATTCTCTCACTTTAGATTTTAATCATTAAGAAATGGCTAGAGATTTAAAATATACTAGAAATATAGGAATTGCTGCGCATATTGACGCAGGGAAAACTACAACTACCGAACGTATTCTTTACTATACCGGGGTGAGTCATAAAATAGGTGAGGTGCATGATGGTGCAGCTACGATGGACTGGATGGAGCAAGAGCAAGAGCGTGGTATCACGATTACTTCTGCTGCGACTACTTGTGAGTGGAAATTTCCAACAGAAAATGGTAAACCAGTAGATGATACTAAAGGATATCATTTTAATATAATTGATACTCCGGGTCACGTTGATTTTACGGTAGAGGTAAACCGTTCTTTACGTGTGCTAGATGGGTTAGTGTTTTTGTTTAGTGCTGTTGATGGTGTAGAGCCTCAATCAGAAACTAACTGGAGACTTGCTGATAACTATAAAGTACCAAGAATTGGTTTTGTGAATAAAATGGACCGTCAAGGATCTAATTTTATGGAAGTATGTCAGCAGGTTAAGGATATGCTAGGTTCTAATGCAGTACCTATTGTATTAAATATTGGTGACGAAGAAGATTTCAAAGGAATTGTTGATTTGGTAAAGAACCGTGCTATTGTATGGCATGAAGAAGGACAAGGGTCAACGTTTGATGTTATTGATATTCCGGATGATCTTAAAGAAGAAGCAAGAACGCTTCGTGGTAAACTTATTGAAGAAGTTGCTGCGTATGATGAAGATCTTCTTGAGAAATTTATGGAAGATGAAGATTCAATTACGGAAGAAGAAGTGCATGCTGCGCTAAGAGCTGCTGTAATGGATATGAGTATTATTCCTATGATCTGTGGATCTGCATTTAAAAATAAAGGTGTTCAGTTTTTATTAGATGCGGTATGTCGTTATTTGCCTTCTCCAACGGATAAAGAAGGTATTGCAGGTATAAACCCTAATACAGATCAAGAAGAAATACGTAAGCCAGATGTAAAGGAGCCTTTTGCGGCTTTAGCTTTTAAAATTGCTACAGATCCTTTTGTAGGACGTTTAGCGTTTTTTAGAGCTTATTCTGGTCGTTTAGAAGCAGGTTCTTATGTGTTGAACAATCGTTCTGGTAAAAAAGAACGTATTTCTCGTATCTATCAAATGCACGCTAATAAGCAAAATGCAATTGAGTATATAGAAGCTGGAGATATTGGAGCTGCTGTTGGATTTAAATCTATCAAAACAGGAGATACACTCACAGATGAGAAAAACCCTATTGTTTTAGAATCTATGGACTTCCCAGATCCTGTAATTGGTATTGCGGTTGAGCCTAAGACTAAAGCAGATGTTGATAAATTAGGGATTGGATTAGGGAAATTGGCCGAAGAAGATCCAACATTTACAGTGCGTTCTGACGAAGCTTCAGGACAAACAATCATTTCTGGAATGGGTGAGCTTCACTTAGATGTTATTGTAGATCGTTTAAAACGAGAATTCAAAGTTGAAGTAAATCAAGGTCAGCCACAAGTAGAGTACAAAGAAGCTATTACTGCTGTAGCAGAACATAGAGAAGTGTACAAGAAGCAATCTGGTGGACGAGGAAAATTTGCAGATATTGTATTTACAATTGAACCAGCAGATGAAGGTGTAGTTGGACTTGAGTTTATTAATAAGATAAAAGGTGGAAACGTACCAAAAGAATTTGTTCCTTCTATAGAGAAAGGTTTCAAAATGGCAATGGTAAATGGACCTTTAGCTGGTTATGAAGTGGATGCTATTAAAGTAACATTGACTGACGGATCTTATCACGATGTGGATTCTGATCAACTATCTTTCGAATTAGCTGCAAAATTAGGTTTTAAAAATTCAGCAAAAGCTGCTAAAGCCGTAATTATGGAGCCGATTATGAAATTAGAGGTTATTACACCAGAAGAAAATATGGGTGATATTGTAGGGGATCTTAACCGTCGTAGAGGACAAGTAAGTGATATGGGAGACCGTGCTGGAGCAAAAACTGTAAAAGCAACTGTTCCACTTTCTGAAATGTTTGGATATGTAACAACATTAAGAACATTGTCATCTGGTAGAGCAACATCTACAATGGAATTTTCTCACTATGCTGAAACTCCTTCTAATATTTCAGAAGAAGTAATTGCAGCTGCAAAAGGAGTTAACGCTTAATTATTACAGAAATGAGTCAAAAAATCAGAATAAAACTAAAATCTTACGATCATAACTTAGTAGATAAGTCTGCCGAGAAAATCGTAAAGACGGTAAAGAGTACAGGAGCTGTAGTAACTGGGCCAATTCCTTTACCAACACATAAGAAAATTTTTACTGTGCTTCGTTCTCCACACGTAAACAAAAAATCCAGAGAGCAATTCCAATTAAGTTCTTATAAAAGACTTTTGGATATCTATAGCTCTTCTTCAAAAACGATTGATGCGTTGATGAAGCTTGAATTGCCAAGTGGAGTAGAAGTGGAGATTAAAGTGTGATAAAACTTTAATAGTAAGTGCGCTTACAATAAAATGTCCCAAGCTGTATGCAAGGGAAAAACGGCAAAAAAATACATTCAGGGTTGAAAGTATTTTGACCCTGTTTTTTTGCAAAAGAATAAAATAAATTGAAAGTAATTTCAATAGAGAATAAGTAAATCATTAATAAATAATTAAATATGTCTGGGTTAATAGGAAAAAAGATCGGCATGACCAGCATCTTCGATGAAAATGGAAAGAATATTCCATGTACAGTGATCGAAGCTGGGCCATGTGTGGTAACCCAAGTCAGAACTGATGAGGTTGACGGTTATGAAGCTGTTCAATTAGGTTTCGATGACAAAGCAGACAAAAATGCTACTAAAGCGGCTCTAGGTCACTTTAAAAAAGCAGGAACTGTTGCTAAACGTAAAGTTGTCGAATTCAAAGGTTTTGATGAGGAGTACAAATTAGGTGATACAGTAACTGTTGAGCACTTTGCCGAGGGAGAATTTGTTGATGTGTCAGCAACTTCAAAAGGAAAAGGTTTTCAAGGGGTTGTGAAAAGACACAATTTTGGCGGTGTTGGTCAAGCAACTCACGGTCAACATAACCGTTTAAGAGCTCCTGGTTCTATCGGTGCTGCATCATACCCTGCAAGAGTTTTCAAAGGAATGAAAATGGCAGGAAGAATGGGTGGAGATCAAGTAAAAATTCAAAACTTAAGAGTGTTAAAAGTAGTTCCTGAAAAGAATATACTTGTTGTTAAAGGATGTGTTCCTGGACATAAAAACGCTTATGTAACGATTCAGAAGTAATGAAAGTAGCGGTAATTGATATAAACGGAAAAGAAACAGGAAGAAAGGCAGACCTTTCTGATGCTGTTTTTGGTATAGAACCAAATGATCATGCTGTATACTTAGATGTGAAGCAATACTTGGCTAATCAGCGTCAAGGTACTCATAAAGCTAAGGAACGTGCAGAAATTGTAGGTAGTACTAGAAAGATAAAGAAACAAAAAGGGACGGGTACCGCAAGAGCAGGTAGTATAAAGTCTCCTATATTTAAAGGTGGAGGTAGAGTTTTTGGTCCTAGACCACGTAGCTACTCTTTTAAATTGAACAAGAACTTAAAGAAATTAGCGCGTAAATCTGCACTAAGCATTAAGGCAAATGACAAAGCGATAACAGTAATTGAAGACTTTACTTTTGATACTGTAAAAACTAAGAATTTTACTGCTGTTTTAAAGTCTTTAGGACTTGAAAACAAAAAATCTTTGTTTGTGTTGGCAGAGTCGAATAAAAATGTATATTTGTCGTCACGCAATTTGAAAAGTTCAGAAGTTGTAACTTCTTCAGAATTAAGTACTTATAAAATACTTAATGCGAATAATGTTATTCTTTTGGAAAGTTCTTTGAAAGGAATTGAAACGAATTTAAGTAAATAGAAGCCATGAGTATCTTAATAAAACCTATTATTACAGAAAAGGCTACTGCAGATAGTGAAGTGTTTAATCGCTATGGTTTTGTAGTAGACAAGAAAGCGAATAAGGTAGAGATCAAAAAAGCAGTTGAAGCTGCTTATGGTGTATCTGTTACTAAAGTTCGAACATTAAATGTCCGTCCAGACCGTAATACTCGTTATACAAAAACAGGTATGGTTACTGGTAAAACAAGTGCTTATAAAAAAGCAATTGTACAGGTGGCGGAAGGTGAAGTAATTGATTTATATAGTAATCTTTAAGACTAGAAAATGTCAGTAAGAAAATTAAAGCCAATTACCCCAGGTCAGCGTTTTAGAGTAGTAAATGGATTTGACGCCATTACTACTGATAAGCCGGAAAAAAGCCTATTGGCTCCGAAAAAAAGATCTGGAGGTAGAAACAGTCAAGGAAAAATGACCATGCGCTACAAAGGTGGTGGTCATAAAAGAAGGTATCGTATCATTGATTTTAAACGTGATAAGCAAGGAGTTCCTGCTACAGTTGCAACAATAGAATACGATCCAAACAGAACTGCATTTATAGCGTTGTTAAATTACCAAGATGGTGAGAAGCGCTATGTTATCGCTCAAAATGGTTTACAGGTAGGTCAGAATATCGTTTCTGGTAGTAGTATTGCTCCGGAAATTGGTAATGCGATGCCGCTTAGTGATATTCCACTAGGAACAATCATTTCTTGTATAGAATTACGCCCAGGTCAAGGTGCTGTTATGGCACGTAGTGCTGGATCATTCGCACAGCTTATGGCTAGAGATGGTAAATTTGCTACTGTAAAATTACCTTCTGGTGAAGTGAGAATGATATTAGTTAACTGTATGGCTACCATAGGTGCTATATCTAATAGTGATCATCAATTGATCGTAGGAGGTAAAGCCGGTAGAACAAGATGGTTAGGTCGTCGTCCTCGTACAAGACCAGTAGCAATGAACCCTGTTGATCATCCAATGGGTGGTGGAGAAGGACGTTCTTCTGGAGGTCACCCACGTTCTAGAAAAGGTCTTCCTGCAAAAGGATTTAGAACCCGTTCTAAGACGAAAGCGAGTAATAAGTATATTGTAGAACGTAGAAAGAAATAATAAGATATGGCACGTTCATTAAAAAAAGGACCTTACGTTCACTATAAGTTAGAGAAAAAAGTAGCTGCAAATGTAGAAGCTAATAAAAAGTCTGTTATTAAGACTTGGTCGAGAGCATCTATGATTACTCCTGACTTTGTAGGGCAAACAATTGCAGTTCATAATGGTCGCCAGTTCGTACCAGTATATATTACTGAGAATATGGTAGGGCATAAATTAGGAGAATTTTCGCCAACACGTTCCTTTAGAGGACACGCTGGTGCTAAAAATAAAGGTAAAAAATAATTTAAGTCATGGGAGTTCGTAAAAGAGAAATGGCAGAAAGAATTAAGGAAGATAAAAAGCAAATTGCTTTTGCTAAACTTAATAACTGCCCTACGTCACCTCGCAAAATGCGTTTAGTCGCAGATTTGGTTCGTGGTGTAAAAGTTGAAAAGGCGCTTCATATTCTTAGATTTAATCCTAAAGAAGCATCACGTCGTTTAGAGAAGTTATTGCTTTCTGCAATAGCAAACTGGCAGGCGAAAAATGAAGACGCTAGCATCGAAGATGCAGATCTTTTTGTAAAAGAGATTCGTGTAGATGGAGGAAGTATGTTGAAAAGACTTCGTCCTGCTCCACAGGGTCGCGCACACAGAATAAGAAAACGCTCTAACCACGTGACAATAGTGGTTGCAGCAAACAATAATACACAAAGCTAATATAAACTATGGGACAGAAGACAAATCCAATCGGAAATCGCCTTGGTATTATCAGAGGATGGGAATCCAACTGGTACGGAGGTAATGACTACGGTGATAAACTTGCCGAAGACGATAAGATTAGAAAGTATGTACACGCACGTTTATCAAAAGCTAGTGTATCTAGAGTAATTATTGAGCGTACGCTTAAACTTGTAACCGTTACTATCACTACTGCCAGACCTGGTATTATTATCGGAAAAGGTGGACAAGAGGTAGACAAGTTAAAAGAAGAGCTTAAGAAAATTACTGAAAAGGAAGTTCAGATCAATATTTTTGAAATTAAAAGACCAGAACTTGATGCATTTTTGGTAGGTTCGAGTGTTGCAAGACAAATCGAAAGCCGTATCTCATATCGTCGTGCTATTAAAATGGCTATCGCGGCTGCAATGAGAATGAATGCAGAAGGTATCAAAATCCAGATTTCAGGACGTTTGAACGGTGCAGAAATGGCACGTACAGAGTCTTATAAAGAAGGTCGTATTCCTTTATCAACATTTAGAGCTGACATAGATTATGCTTTAGTAGAATCACACACTACTTATGGTAGATTGGGTGTTAAAGTATGGATTATGAAAGGCGAAGTATATGGTAAAAGAGAGCTTTCTCCTTTGGTTGGTTTATCCAAAAAACAAGGAAAAGGTGACAGAGGTGGACGAAGTGGTGGAGGTAATAACAAATCACGTCGTAGAAAGTAATTTTTTAAAGTAAATTAACAATGTTACAGCCTAAAAGAACAAAATTCCGTAAGCAACAAAAAGGACGTATGAAAGGTCTTTCACAAAGAGGACACACACTTTCTAACGGTACTTTCGGAATCAAATCATTAGATTCAAGTTTTGTTACTGCTAGACAAATAGAAGCAGCTCGTATTTCTGCTACTCGTTATATGAAGAGAGAAGGTTCTCTGTGGATTAAAATTTTCCCAGACAAGCCTATAACTAAGAAACCTCTTGAAGTACGTATGGGTAAAGGAAAAGGTGCTGTTGAGTATTGGGCAGCAGTAGTAAAACCAGGAAGAATATTATTTGAAATAAGTGGAGTGCCTTATGACGTAGCTAAAGAAGCTTTACGTTTGGCAGCTCAGAAGCTTCCTGTAAAAACTAAGTTTATAGTAGCTAGAGATTATCAAGCTTAATATTTGAGGATTATGAAACAATCAGAAGTAAAAGAATTATCTACAGCTGAATTACAAGAGGAACTTGGTAAATCTCAAAAAGCGTATTCAGATTTAAGAATGGCTCACGCTATGTCTCCATTAGAAAACCCTTTACAATTACGTAAAGTAAGAAGATCTATTGCAAGAATGGCTACAGAGCTAACAAAAAGAGAATTAAACGGTTAATTCTGCTGAAAGATGGAAAAAAGAAATTTAAGAAAAGAGCGTATAGGAGTTGTTACTAGTAACAAAATGCAGAAATCCATTGTGGTTGCTGAAGTTAAAAAAGTAAAACATCCTATGTACGGAAAATTCGTGTTAAAGACGAAAAAATACGTTGCACACGACGAGAAAAACGACTGCAATATTGGTGATACTGTAAAGATCATGGAAACAAGACCTATGAGTAAAACCAAATGCTGGAGATTAGTAGAAGTAATTGAAAGAGCGAAGTAATTATGGTACAACAAGAGTCTAGATTAAAAGTAGCCGATAACACAGGTGGAAAAGAAGTTTTAGTCATTCGTGTTTTAGGTGGTACAAAAAGAAGATACGCCTCTGTAGGAGACAAAATAGTTGTCAGTGTAAAAGAAGCGACTCCAAATGGAAACATTAAAAAAGGAGCAGTTTCAACTGCAGTTGTAGTTCGTACCAAAAAAGAAGTACGTAGACCAGACGGTTCTTATATCCGTTTTGATGATAATGCGTGTGTTTTATTAACTCCAACAGGAGAGATGAGAGGAACACGTGTTTTTGGTCCCGTAGCAAGAGAACTTCGTGATAAGCAATTCATGAAGATTGTTTCACTAGCGCCAGAAGTGCTTTAATACATTTGTAAAGATGACAAAGCTAAAAATAAAATCAGGAGATACAGTACGTGTTATCGCTGGAGACAATAAAGGTCAAGAGGGAACAGTACAAAAAGTATTGAAAGATAAAAACAAGGCAATTGTAGAAGGTGTGAACTTAGTGTCAAAACACCAGAAGCCTAGTGCTACAAATCCACAAGGTGGTATTGTAAAACAAGAAGCACCTATTCATATTTCTAACTTATCATTGTTAACCACTAAAGGGGAAACTACAAGAGTTGGATATAGAGTAGAAGGAGATAAGAAAGTGAGATTTTCTAAAAAATCTAATGAAGTAATATAATTATGGCTTATATCCCAAGATTAAAACAAGAGTATAAAGACAGAGTAGTGTCAGCTCTTACAGAAGAATTCAGCTATGATAATGTAATGCAAGTACCAAAACTTAAAAAAATAGTTTTAAGTAGAGGTGTTGGAGCAGCAGTAGCTGATAAAAAGTTAATCGACTATGCAGTAGACGAATTAACAAATATAACAGGTCAGAAAGCTATAGCAACGATTTCTAAAAAGGATGTAGCTTCTTTCAAATTACGTAAAGGAATGCCTATCGGAGCAAAAGTTACGTTAAGAGGAGAAAGAATGTATGAATTTTTAGATCGTCTTATTACTTCAGCTTTACCACGTGTTAGAGATTTTAACGGAATTAAAGCTACAGGTTTTGATGGTAGAGGTAATTACTCATTAGGAGTTTTGGAACAGATTATTTTTCCTGAAATCGATATCGATAAGGTAAATAAGATTTCTGGAATGAACGTTACCTTCGAAACTTCGGCAAAAACCGATAAAGAAGCAAAATCATTGTTAACCGAACTAGGATTACCTTTTAAAAAGAATTAATTATGGCTAAAGAATCAATGAAAGCCCGTGAGGTGAAGAGAGCTAAGACTGTAGAAAAATATGCAGAGAAACGTAAGGCTTTAAAAGAAGCTGGAGATTATGATGCATTACAGAAATTGCCTAAAAATGCTTCACCAGTTCGTAAGCATAATCGATGTAAGTTAACAGGAAGACCAAAAGGATATATGCGTCAGTTTGGAATTTCTCGTGTAACATTCAGAGAGATGGCGAACCAAGGATTAATTCCGGGAGTAACAAAAGCTAGTTGGTAATAATAAAGTAAATTAATTGGTTTAAGGTTCAGTTAAAAAATTGAAAACCAAAACCATAAATTCATAAACAATGAATACAGATCCTATAGCAGATTATTTAACCAGAATCCGTAATGCAAATAGTGCTCAACACAGAGTAGTTGAGATTCCTGCATCGAAGGTTAAAAAAGAGATCACTAAGATATTATTCGATCAAGGATATATCTTAAGTTATAAATTTGAAGATAATACAACACAAGGTACTATCAAAATTGCACTTAAATACGATAAATTAACTAAAGAACCAGTTATTAAAGAATTACAAAGAATCAGTAAGCCAGGTCTACGTAAGTATGCAGGGTCTAATGATATTCCAAGAATTCTTAACGGATTAGGTGTTGCGATAGTCTCTACTTCTCACGGTGTAATGACCGGTAAACGTGCAAAGCAAGAGAATGTAGGTGGTGAAGTACTTTGTTACGTATATTAACAGTATAAAAGACAAAAGAAATGTCAAGAATAGGAAAAAATCCAGTAACTATTCCGTCTGGTGTCACTGTTGAAGTGACAGGTAATGTTGTTACTGTTAAAGGAAAATTAGGAGAGCTTTCTCAAGAGATCGATAGTATCGAAGTGAAAGTGGAAGAAGGCCAGGTTGTTTTAGAAAGACCTAGTGAAGCCAAAGATCATAAAGCAAAGCACGGTTTATATAGAGCTTTGATTAATAATATGGTTAATGGTGTTTCTGAAGGATTTAGTAAAGAGTTAGAATTGGTAGGAGTTGGATATAGAGCTTCTAATCAAGGTCAAAAATTAGACTTGGCTTTGGGATTCTCTCACAATATAGTTTTAGACATAGCACCAGAAGTTAAGATCGAAACTATTTCAGAAAAAGGTAAGAATCCTATAGTAAAATTAACCTCTCATGATAAGCAATTGGTGGGTCAGGTAGCAGCTAAAATTAGAGGCTTCCGTAAACCAGAGCCTTATAAAGGGAAAGGTATCAAATTCGTAGGAGAACAATTAAGAAGAAAAGCAGGTAAATCTGCATAATAACTAACGTTATGGCATTCTCAAAAGATTTAAGAAGATTAAAGATAAGAAAGCGTATTCGCGGAAATGTAAGCGGTACAGAACAACGTCCTAGATTATCTGTTTTTAGAAGTAATAAAGAAATCTATGCTCAGGTCATAGATGATGTAACTGGTAAGACAATCAGTGCTGCTTCTTCAAGAGATAAAGACATTGCTTCAGCAAAAGGAAGTAAGATAGAAAAAGCAAACTTAGTAGGTAAAGCGCTTGCTGAAAAAGCTAAGAAAGCTGGTGTAGAAACAGTATCCTTTGATAGAGGAGGGTATTTGTATCACGGTAGAGTAAAATCATTAGCAGACGGTGCTAGAGAAGCAGGACTTAAATTCTAAGAAAATATGTATCAAAAATATAAAAACGCAGAATTAGTAAAACCAAGCGGACTTGAACTAAAAGATCGTTTAGTTGGTGTACAACGTGTAACTAAAGTAACTAAAGGTGGTAGAGCATTTGGCTTCTCGGCTATAGTTGTTGTAGGTGATGAAAACGGTGTTGTAGGTCATGGTTTAGGTAAGTCTAAAGAAGTAGCAGAAGCTATCGCTAAGGCGGTAGAAGATGCAAAAAAGAATTTGGTTCGTATTCCATTACATAAAGGTACATTACCTCATGAACAAAAAGGTAAGTATGGTGGCGCAAGAGTATTACTCTTACCTGCTGCTACGGGTACCGGAGTAATTGCTGGTGGAGCAATCCGTGCAGTATTAGAATCTGTAGGAGTGCATGACGTACTTTCTAAAAACCAAGGATCGTCTAACCCACATAATGTGGTGAAAGCAACGTTTGATGCTTTGTTACAATTGCGTAGTGCGCAACAAGTAGCAACTCAGCGTGGAGTTTCACTAGAGAAAGTGTTTAAAGGATAAATTCAGGAACGATGGCAAAGATTAAAATTACTAAAGTAAAAAGTGCGATTAACCGTACTCAAAGACAAAAGAGAACCCTAGAGGCTCTAGGTCTTAAAAAGATCGGCCAGGTTGTGGAGCATGAAGATACTCCTAATATCCTTGGGATGGTAAATAAAGTTAAACATTTAGTTTCGATAGAAACAAAATAATAAAAGCACATGGATTTAAGTAACTTAAAACCTGCTGCAGGTTCGGTAAAAAATAATAGCAAACGAGTAGGTCGTGGACAAGGTTCCGGAAAGGGAGGAACTGCTACTCGTGGACATAAAGGAGCAAAATCACGTTCAGGATATTCTAAAAAGATAGGTTTTGAAGGAGGGCAAATGCCACTTCAAAGACGTGTGCCAAAATTTGGTTTTAAAAACATTAATAGAAAAGAGTATCAAGGGATTAATTTAGACACACTACAAAAATTGGTAGATGATGGTAAAATTAAAGATACTGTTGATCTAGATGTGATTTTAACTACACGTTTGGCGGGGAAAAATGATTTGGTTAAAATATTGGGAAGAGGTGAACTGAAAGCAAAATTAAAAGTTTCAGCTCACAAATTTACAGCCACTGCAAAAGCTGCTATAGAAGCAGCAGGTGGTGAAGCAGTAACCTTATAATAGACAATTCATGAAATTTATTGACACAATAAAAAACATTTGGAAAATCGAAGAACTAAAGAATAGAATCTTAGTTACACTAGGATTACTTTTGGTATATCGATTTGGGGCGCAAATAGTACTTCCAGGAATAGATGCTTCAGAATTAGCAAACCTGGGAACACAAACTCAAGATGGTTTGTTGGGGTTACTTAATGCGTTTACAGGAGGAGCTTTCGCTAACGCTTCAGTATTTGCATTAGGTATTATGCCGTATATATCAGCCTCAATTGTGGTTCAGTTAATGGGGATAGCAATTCCTTATTTACAAAAACTACAAAAAGAAGGGGAAAGTGGTAGAAAAAAGATTAATCAAATTACACGTTGGTTAACTATTGCTATTACTTTGGTTCAAGGACCAGGATATATTTATAATCTGTTTGCAACACTACCGGCAGAAGCTTTTGTAGTGCCTAATCAAACAGTTTTTGTTGTGTCTTCTGTGATCATTATATCCACAGGTTGTATTTTTGCAATGTGGTTAGGTGAGAAAATTACAGATAAAGGTATAGGTAATGGTATCTCCCTTTTAATTATGGTAGGTATTATTGCTACGTTGCCACAATCATTTGTGCAAAACTTTGCATCAAGAACTTCAGGAGACGGAGGAGGAATGATTATGGTATTAATAGAACTGGTTATCTGGTTTGTAATCATATTGGCATCAGTATTATTGGTAATGGCTGTGCGCCAAATACCAGTTCAGTATGCTAGAAGAACAGCCGGAGGAGGATATGAGAAGAACGTTTTTGGATCTCGTCAGTATATACCTTTAAAATTAAATGCTTCAGGAGTAATGCCTATCATTTTTGCTCAGGCAATTATGTTTGTGCCTGCTGCTGTAGCTGGTCTGTCAGATTCAGAAACCTCTCAAGGTATTGCTGCAGCATTTAGTGATATTTTCGGATTTTGGTATAATGTTTTGTTTGCAGTATTGATTATCATATTTACGTATTTTTATACAGCGATCACAGTGCCAACTAATAAAATGGCAGACGATTTAAAACGTAGTGGTGGTTTTATTCCTGGTATTCGCCCAGGAAGTGAAACATCAGAATATTTGGATAAGATCATGTCTCAAATCACATTACCAGGATCAATATTCTTAGCGTTAATTGCAGTATTTCCTGCAATAGCAGTTAAGTTGTTGAATGTACAACAAGGTTGGGCATTGTTTTTTGGAGGAACTTCTCTACTTATTATGGTGGGTGTAGCAATCGATACAATGCAACAAGTTAATTCATACTTGTTAAACAGGCATTATGATGGATTAATGAAAACTGGTAAAAACCGTAAAGCAGTAGCATAATGGCAAAACAACCAGCAATAGAACAAGACGGAAGTATCATCGAAGCATTATCAAATGCAATGTTTCGTGTAGAACTAGAGAATGGTCATGTAGTGACAGCTCATATATCTGGTAAAATGCGAATGCATTACATTAAATTATTGCCAGGAGATAAGGTGAAGTTAGAAATGAGTCCTTATGATTTAACAAAGGCTCGTATAACATATAGATACTAAATAATTTAAGAATATTGTAAATTAAGATTTTTTGTGTACTTTTGCAGGCCGAAAAATCTTGTTACTGATACCTTCCAAAAGATATAATTAGTATGTTTTGGGAATTAAAAACAAAGAGATGAAAGTTAGAGCATCAATAAAAAAAAGAAGTGCCGAGTGCAAGATTGTGCGTAGAAAAGGCCGACTTTACGTAATTAATAAAAAGAATCCTAGATTTAAACAAAGACAAGGGTAATTATGGCAAGAATTGCAGGGGTAGATATACCTAAACAAAAGCGAGGAGTTATAGCATTAACCTATATCTTCGGAATTGGTAGAAGTAGAGCTAAAGAAATTTTAGATACTGCCAAAGTAGATCAAAGTGTAAAAGTTTCAGATTGGGATGATGATCAAATTGGTCGTATCCGTGAAGCTGTAGGAACCTATACTATTGAAGGAGAATTACGTTCTGAGGTACAGTTAAACATCAAACGTCTTATGGATATTGGATGTTATAGAGGTATCCGTCATAGAGCTGGTTTGCCACTTAGAGGACAACGCACTAAGAACAATTCTAGAACACGTAAAGGAAGAAGAAAAACAGTTGCTAATAAGAAAAAAGCAACTAAATAATAAGTAGTATGGCAAAGTCAACTTCAAAAAAACGTAAAGTAATTGTTGAATCAGTAGGAGAAGCACACGTAACAGCTTCTTTTAACAACATAATTATTTCGTTAACAAATAAAAAGGGAGACGTTATTTCTTGGTCTTCTGCTGGTAAAATGGGTTTTAGAGGTTCTAAGAAGAATACTCCTTATGCTGCCCAATTAGCCGCAGAAGATGCTTCTAAAGTAGCTATCGAAGCTGGACTTAAGAAGGTAAAGGTATATGTTAAAGGTCCAGGTAATGGTAGAGAATCGGCAATACGTTCTCTTCATAATTCAGGTATTGAGGTTTCAGAAATTATTGATGTTACTCCAATGCCCCATAACGGATGCCGTCCTCCAAAAAGACGTAGAGTATAATTTTTATCCCGAATTTTAATTTCGGGATCTTTTATATAAATAAAAATAAGTAAATCTAAATTAGGAGTATTGATTGTCGAAGGAAAGAGACCTTAATTCATAATCATCCTAAGTAACTAAATTATTAATAATGGCAAGATATACTGGTCCAAAAACTAAAATCGCTCGTAAATTTGGCGAAGCGATCTTCGGAGACGATAAGTCATTCGAAAAAAGAAATTACCCGCCGGGACAACACGGAAACAACAGACGTAGAGGAAAGAAAAGTGAGTATGCTATCCAGTTAATGGAAAAGCAAAAAGCAAAGTATACGTATGGAGTATTAGAGCGTCAATTCCGTAACATGTTCGAAAAAGCAACACGTGCTCAAGGAATTACTGGTGAGGTATTACTTCAACTTTGTGAATCTCGTTTGGATAATGTAGTATTCAGAATGGGATTGGCAAATTCTCGTAGAGGAGCAAGACAGTTAGTTTCTCACAGACATATAACTGTTAATGGACAACAAGTTAACATTCCTTCTTATCAACTGAAAGCAGGAGATGTTGTTGGAGTAAGAGAAAAATCAAAATCATTAGAAGTAATTCAGAACTCTCTTGCTAATAACAGTAAAGTGTATGAATGGATTACGTTCAATAATGATACTAAGCAAGGTACTTTTGTATCTGTTCCGGCTAGAATTCAAATTCCGGAAAACATTAACGAACAATTCATCGTCGAATTATACTCTAAGTAATAACTCTAAGAAGAAACAATAACATGGCAATATTAAATTTTCAGAAGCCCGATAAAGTTATCATGATCGACTCTACTGAGTTCGATGGTAAATTTGAATTTAGACCATTAGAACCAGGGTATGGATTAACAGTTGGTAACGCTTTACGAAGAGTTTTGCTATCTTCTTTAGAGGGATTCGCTATAACTTCTCTTAGAATAGAAGGTGTAGATCATGAGTTCTCTACGATCTCTGGAGTAGTAGAAGATGTTACCGAGATTATCTTAAATCTTAAACAAGTACGTTTTAAGCGTCAAATAGAAGATATAGATAATGAATCTGTGACGATCTCTATTTCGGGTCAAGAGCAATTAACTGCTGGTGATTTTCAGAAATTTATTTCTGGATTCCAGGTGTTAAATCCTGATCTTGTAATCTGTAACATGGATAAAAAAGTAGCACTTAACCTAGAAATTACTATCGAAAAAGGTAGAGGTTATGTTCCTGCTGAAGAAAATAAGAAAGCTAACGCTCCTATTGGAACCATTTTTACAGATTCTATTTACACTCCAATCAAAAATGTTAAGTATAGCATTGAGAACTATCGTGTAGAGCAAAAAACAGATTACGAAAAATTAGTTTTCGAAATTGTAACAGATGGATCTATTCATCCAAAAGATGCATTAACCGAAGCTGCTAAAATATTAATCCATCACTTTATGTTATTCTCTGATGAGCGTATTACATTAGAAGCTGATGAAATTGCACAAACAGAAACTTATGATGAAGAATCACTTCACATGAGACAGTTGTTAAAAACTAAATTGATCGATATGGATCTTTCTGTACGTGCACTTAATTGTTTAAAAGCAGCAGAGGTAGATACTTTAGGAGATTTGGTATCTTACAATAAAAATGACTTAATGAAGTTTCGTAACTTTGGTAAGAAATCTTTAACAGAACTTGAAGAATTAGTGAATGTTAAAGGACTTAACTTTGGTATGGATCTTTCAAAATACAAATTAGATAAAGACTAATCCATCATAGTTTGCTCTCTGCATGAGGCAGATTGAGCAAGATGATGATTAAAATAAAATGTCATGAGACACGGAAAAAAAGTAAATCACTTAGGGAGAAAAACAGCACATCGTAAAGCAATGCTTGCGAATATGGCTTGTTCTCTAATAGAGCACAAAAGAATCAACACTACAGTTGCAAAAGCAAAAGCACTTAAGCAGTTTGTAGAGCCATTAGTGACAAAAGCAAAAGCAGAAAATAACACGACTACTGCAGAATCTACTCATAATAGACGAATTGCTTTTAGTCGTCTTGGGAATAATAAGTATGCTGTAGCAGAGTTGTTCGGAGATGTGTCTTCTAAAATAGGAGATAGACCAGGTGGATACACAAGAATTATAAAACTTGGTAACCGTCTTGGGGATAATGCAGATATGGCTATGATCGAATTAGTAGATTATAACGAGCTATACAATGCTGGTAAGCCTGCTAAAAAGAAATCAAGAAGAAGAGGTGGTAAAGGAAAGAAAGCTGAAACTGCTCCCGTAGCACCAGTAACCGAAACTACTAGTTCTGAAGAAGAGTAAATGAAAAATGCGAATCGCACATAATAATAAAAGGATAAACGTTCGTCGTTTATCCTTTTTTTTTGAATAATTCTAAAAAGTTAGTTTCCGCCAAAACGGAAATTTTATAATCAAATAAAGTTGAAAACGATGAAACAAACATGGTAGTAAAGATTGAAATGCCAATCCAAACAAATACTATGTGAATTTTGTCAGACCATTAAAAACAAAAGGTATAACAAATGAAATATCAATCTCGAAAAAAAGCAGTTCTTTTATTAGCAGATGGTACAATTTTTCATGGCAAAGCTGTGGGAAGAGAAGGTAGTGCTTTTGGTGAAGTATGTTTTAATACTGGTATGACAGGTTACCAGGAAATTTTTACAGACCCTTCGTATTACGGGCAATTAATGGTAGCTACCAATGCGCATATAGGTAATTATGGAACTAACGAAAACGAAATAGAATCTGATTCCATTAAAATTGCGGGCCTGATTGTTAAGAATTTTAGTTACGAATATTCCCGAGACCTAGCAGATAGTTCTTTACAAGAATTTTTAGAAAAACATAATCTCTTAGCAATTTCTGATGTAGATACAAGAGCATTAGTAAGCTATATTAGGGATAATGGAGCAATGAATGCTGTGATCTCTACAGAGGTTGATGATGTAGATAAATTAAAAAAGGAACTAGCAGCAGTTCCTGATATGAATGGTTTAGAACTAGCTTCAAAAGTTTCTACTACAGCACCTTATTTTGTAGGTGACCCTAATGCTACTTATAAGATTTCAGCTTTAGATATAGGAATAAAGAAAAATATACTTCGTAACCTGACAAGCAGAGATGCATATATAAAAGTATTTCCTTATAATGCTACATTCGAAGAAATGAGTGGATGGGAGCCAGATGGATACTTCCTTTCTAATGGTCCTGGTGATCCAGAACCATTAACCCAAGCAATTGCAACTGCAAAAGAGATTCTCGAAAAAGATTTGCCACTATTTGGTATTTGTTTAGGGCATCAGGTAATAGCATTAGCCAATGGGATAAGTACATATAAAATGTATAATGGGCATAGGGGAATAAATCACCCGGTTAAAAACCTGATTACAGGTAAAGGAGAAATTACTTCACAGAATCATGGTTTCGCAATACATAGAGAAGAAACAGAAAAACACCCAGATGTAGAAATAACTCATGTGCATCTTAATGATGACACCGTTGCAGGAATCAAAATGAAAAATAAAAACTGTTTCTCTGTACAGTATCATCCAGAGGCTAGCCCCGGACCTAATGATTCGATCTATTTGTTTGATCAGTTTATCGAGAATATTAAAAAAACAAAAATCACAGCATAGTAGAACAATGATATAGTAACTTTTGGTTCTTTAGAGGAAACAATAATCTATAACGTTATAGTTGATAACTTCATAATTATATCATGGTTTCTGTAGTAAATTATGGTTTTTTTGAAGAGCTTAAAGTGTACTGGTTTTGTATATTGCGAAGAATTAAAATTATCCAACAAAATAAATTAAAAACATGAGTGTAATTATTAATATTCACGCTAGACAGATCTTAGATTCACGTGGTAATCCAACTGTAGAAGTAGACGTGATTACCGAAAACGGTGTTTTAGGAAGAGCAGCTGTTCCTTCTGGAGCATCTACTGGAGAACACGAGGCTGTAGAACTACGAGATGGTGGCGCAGCATATATGGGTAAAGGAGTTCTCAAGGCTGTCGAAAATGTAAATACAATAATTGCTGAAGAGTTATTAGGATATTCTGTTTTTGATCAGAATTTATTAGATCAAACGATGATCCAATTAGACGGTACTTCTAACAAGTCAAAACTTGGAGCTAATGCAATATTAGGAGTTTCGCTAGCAGCAGCAAAAGCAGCAGCAAACGAACTTAATATGCCGTTATATCGTTATGTAGGAGGAGTAAGTGCTAATACGCTACCTGTGCCAATGATGAATATTATCAATGGAGGTTCGCATAGTGATGCACCAATAGCATTTCAGGAGTTTATGGTGATGCCGGTAAAAGCCAAAAATTTTACACATGCAATGCAAATGGGAACCGAGATCTTTCATAACCTAAAAAAAGTATTGCATGACAGAGGTCTGAGCACTGCAGTAGGTGATGAAGGAGGATTTGCTCCAGCATTAGACGGTACAGAAGATGCTTTGGATTCAATTGCTCTAGCAGTAGAAAAAGCAGGATACAAATTTGGTGATGAGATAATGGTTGCGCTAGACTGTGCAGCAGCAGAATTTTTTGTTGATGGTAAATATGATTATACAAAATTTGAAGGCGATAAAGGAGTAATACGAACGAGTGAAGAACAAGCGGATTATCTTGCAGAACTAGCTTCAAAGTATCCAATTATTTCTATAGAAGATGGTATGGATGAGAATGATTGGGAAGGGTGGAAATATCTTACAGGTAAAATAGGAAATAAGGTTCAGTTAGTTGGAGACGATTTGTTTGTTACGAATGTAGAACGACTTTCAAGAGGAATAGAAAATAGTACTGCCAATTCGATACTAATAAAAGTTAATCAGATAGGAACGCTTACTGAGACTATTGCTGCAGTAAATATGGCACATAATGCAGGGTATACTTCTGTAATGTCACACCGCTCTGGCGAAACAGAGGATAATACTATCGCAGATCTGGCTGTAGCCTTAAATACAGGGCAAATTAAAACAGGGTCGGCATCTCGTAGTGATAGAATGGCAAAATACAACCAATTACTTCGTATTGAAGAAGAATTAGGAAGCGTTGCATACTATCCAAAAGAAAGTGCATTTAAGGTGAAATAGTAGAGACTATAAACGATTATAAAGCGGTTATCTAATTAGGTAGCCGCTTTATTTTTTTTATAATTGTGAAAATGAGTTGTAGGGGTAAAAATGATCGTATGATTAATACTATGTTAACACTATATTTCGTAATTTAGCAACCCTACAATAATAGCAAAACTCTAAAATAATCACATGTCAAAAATAGCTACATTAGAAATCGACGGTAATAAATATGAGTTCCCGATAATAGAAGGAACAGAGAAAGAATTAGGAATTGATATTAAAACACTAAGAGGGGTAACCGGAGGGGTTACAACCATTGATCCTGGATATAAAAATACAGGAAGTTGTGTGAGTGGTATTACATTTCTTGATGGAGAAAAAGGAGTTTTAAGATACCGAGGATATTCTATAGAAGAATTGGCAGAAAAAGCAGATTTTTTAGAAGTCGCTTATTTATTGATTTTTGGAGAATTACCTACTGCAGCAGAATTAGAAAAATTTGATAGAGATATTAAAGAAGAATCTCATGTTGATGAAGATATGAAGAAAATCCTGGATGGATTTCCTAAAAGCGCACATCCAATGGGTGTATTGTCTTCTTTAACAAGTGCATTAATAGCTTTTAATCCAGGATCGGTAGATGTTGATTCTGAAGAAGAAATGTATAATGCTATTGTGAAAATCCTGGCAAAATTTCCAGTGTTAGCAGCATGGACAATGAGAAAAAGAAAAAGTCTTCCATTAGATTATGGAGATAACTCATTGGGATATGTACAGAATTTACATAAAATGATGTTTGCAAGACCTAATAAAGCATATGAATCAAATAACCTTGTATATGATGCATTGGATAAATTATTAATCCTTCATGCAGATCATGAACAAAACTGTTCTACTTCTACAGTTAGGATTGTTGGTTCTTCTCATGCAGGATTGTTTGCTTCGTTATCTGCAGGAATGTCTGCATTATGGGGACCTCTTCATGGAGGAGCAAATCAAGCTGTTATAGAAATGCTTGAAGCAATTAAGGAAGATGGAGGAGATACTGCTAAGTATATTGCAAAAGCTAAAGATAAAAATGATCCCTTCCGTTTAATGGGGTTTGGTCATAGAGTATATAAAAACTTTGATCCAAGAGCTAAGATTATAAAAACATCTGCAGAAGAAATACTTGAAGATTTAGGTATTGAGGACCCTGTTCTTGATATTGCTAAAGGATTAGCAAAAGTAGCTTTGGAAGATGAATACTTTATACAAAGAAAACTATACCCTAATGTAGATTTTTATTCTGGTATTATATACAGAGCTTTAGGGATACCAACCGAAATGTTTACCGTAATGTTTGCTTTAGGAAGATTGCCAGGATGGATTGCTCAATGGAGAGAGATGAGACTTCGTAAAGAACCAATTGGAAGACCAAGACAGATATATATCGGTGAAAATATCAGACCTTTTGTAAAAGTAGAGAATAGATAAAAATTAGATTTTTATAATATAAGAGCCTTACATTATAATTAATAGTAGTAAGGCTTTTTTATTTTATCTTTATGCACTTCTGAAAAGAGATGAGTATTAAAATGAACTTGATAAAATAGATTAGATAAAGATGTTTTAATTGTAGAGTATTTCTGAAAGCGATTAAAAACAGAAGCATAAATAATGAAAGAAATTAAATTAGTTAAAAATAGATCAGATATTGGAGCAGGAACAAGAGGTTCTGATCTAGGAGTTGATGCAATAGAAATTGCAGCTATTAATAAAAATGATGATTATTTTAATCTGTATTCCTATGAAAATGTGGAAACAGAAAATGAAACCATATACAATAAAGTAAACAATTCATTCGCTAAGCGAATAGGAAGCGTGCTTAACGTGTGTACCCGATTGAGTGATAGTGTAGAGAGAAATCTTAAAAATAATACATACCCTGTTGTATTGTCAGGAGACCATTCATCTGCTTTGGGTACGATTAGTGGGATAAAGGCAGCTTTTCCAAACAAAACATTAGGAGTGGTGTGGATAGATGCTCATGCCGATGTACATTCACCATATACATCACCTTCAGGAAATATACATGGTATGCCATTAGCAGCAGCACTTTCTGATGATAATTTGAATTTTAAGATCAATGAGGTGTCAGAAGAAACAGCTGGTTTGTGGAATAAAATGAAAAATATTGGTATTGAAGGTCAAAAGATAGAATACCAGAATATTGTATATTTTGGAGTGAGAGATACAGAAGAGCCAGAAGAAGGAGTAATCGCAGAAAATGGGATTAAAAATTATATGGTAGAAGAAATGCGCTACCGTGGTTTTGAAAAATGTTTAGAAGAAGCAATTCAAAGATTAGAATCCTGCGATATGATATATGTTTCTTTTGACGTTGATAGTATGGATTGTGATTTGATTTCTAAAGGAACCGGAACACCTGTTTCTAGAGGATTTGATATTGATGAGGCAATTCGTATTATTCAAGCATTTGTGAGAACAGAGAAAACGGTTTGCTTTGAAGTAGTAGAAGTCAACCCTACACTAGATAATAAAGGGAACAAGATGGCAGAGGCTGCTTTTGATGTGTTAAAAGCTACAACAACGACAATTACAGAAAAAATGATAAGCTAAATTTATTTGGAAAAACAGATAACCAATACCATAGTAATGATTCGTCCTGTTCAATTTAGGATGAACGAACAAACAGCTGTAAATAATTATTACCAGGAAACCACTGGGGTGGATCTAAAAACTGCTAATATCAATGCTCAAGAAGAATTTACTCAATTTGTAAGTGTACTAAGAGAAGCAGGAGTGAAAGTAATTGTAATTGATGATGATCACGAAAATGATACTCCAGATTCTATTTTTCCTAATAATTGGGTGTCTTTTCATGAAAATGGAGATGTAGGATTATATCCAATGTTTGCAGTAAATAGAAGAAAAGAGCGTAGACCAGAAATTTTAGATCAAATAGAATCGTCTGGTTTTGTGATGAACAATATTATAGATTATACTGGTGCTGAAGATGAAGAACTATTTCTTGAAGGTACTGGTAGTCTGGTATTAGATAGGGTAAATAGAAAAGCATATTGTGCATTATCTCCTCGTGCAGATGAGGATTTGTTTATAGAGTTTTGTGAAGATTTTGAGTATACACCCGTTATCTTTACAGCGTATCAAACTGTTAATGAAAAACGATTACCAATATATCATACTAATGTAATGATGGGAGTGGGAGAAACATTTGCAGTTGTATGTTTAGAATCTATTGATGATAAAAAAGAACGTAAAAACCTGATTAATCATTTAAGAGATGATGATAAAGAGATTATTGCAATTACAGAAGATCAAGTAAACAACTTTGCGGGTAATATGCTTCAAGTTGTTGGTTTGGGAGATAAGCGTTATATTGTCATGTCATCCGCAGCGTTTAAGAGTTTAACTAAAGATCAAATTGCCAAGATAGAAAAGCATTGTGCAATTCTTCATAGCAACCTTAATACAATTGAAACATTAGGTGGAGGGAGTGCACGTTGTATGATGGCAGAAGTTTTTCTCCCGAAAAGTTTGTAGTTCTATGAGCTGTAGTTAAAACTTCAAATTTAACTAGTAAGTAATTGTAAATTACAAGAAATCAATTAAGGTATGCTTTCAAAGAAAACTAAATATGGCCTAAAGGCACTTACATATATTGCAAGAAAGAGATGCGATGATCCTGTATTAATCTCAGAGATTGCTTCTAATGAGAATATTTCTCAAAAATTTTTAGAAAGTATTCTACTAACATTAAGAAAAACAGGTTTTTTAGGCTCTAAAAAAGGAAAAGGAGGAGGTTATTATTTGATTAAAGAGCCAAAAAATATCACAATGGCGTCTGTAATTAGAGTTTTAGAAGGACCTATTGCCATGGTGCCTTGTGTGAGTCTTAATTTCTATGAAAAATGTGACGATTGTCCTGATGAAGATAAGTGCGCTGTACACAGCGTTATGATTGAAGTGAGAGATAGTACATTAAAAGTTCTAGAAAATAAGACATTAGCAGATTTTGTGAAGTAATCAATCACAAAATAATCATTAATTTGGGAGCTTCTTGTATTTATATGGTCCTTTGATTTTACCCCAAACTTGTTTCCCTTTATTGTTATATCCTTTAGTCCAGATAGATATTTTATCTTTACTAACTACATAAGTGCTCATGATATAGTCAATATAGTCAATATCGTAGTTGCAAGATCCTTTACCTGTTTTGCCAGAATATATTGTCGAAGTCTTTTTCTTAAAATATACTTGACATCCGGTTTTTATTTTCAAACTATCTAAAGTTAGACTATCGAAGAGTTTGGTTGCGGGTTTGATAGAGAATTCAGGAGTATTAAAATCAGTACTATG
The DNA here is from genome assembly GCF_002846555.1 of Aquimarina sp. MAR_2010_214. Lineage (NCBI taxonomy): Bacteria > Pseudomonadati > Bacteroidota > Flavobacteriia > Flavobacteriales > Flavobacteriaceae > Aquimarina > Aquimarina sp. MAR_2010_214. The sequence continues at coordinate 5,363,672 of NZ_PJMS01000001.1, read as the reverse complement.
GTCTTGTAAGCTAATGACTTTATAACTTGTGCTCTTAATCGTCGAGGAATCCAATCGTTCATAATTTAGTATAACCTGATTATATACATTATGACCATCTTTTGCATCTGATACTTCAGAATATATCCAGTATCCAGGTTTGTCTTTCCAGATTCTAATATTAATTAAGTTAAGGTGGGCAAAACTAGAATCATTTTCAGCTTGTTCTGTGTTAGAAAATTTACCAATTAATAATGCTACCAAATTGTGCAATTCAAGATCTTTTACAGGAGTAGAATTACAGGAAGAAAACAATATTGATAGAAAAATAATTAGTAAAAGTTGCCTCATATGGTTGTTTTAATAAATATATAAAAGATACGAAAAAAATGCAATTTATCGATAAAACTAAGCGTTTTATCCTAGTAAAAATGATTTATCTGTATGGTTTTGTAAATCACAACTTCAAATGTAAAGTAATAACTAGAGCAATCTAACTGTACCAATACAGAGTGAAAGATAGTTCTGTGATTTGTTTTCTAATTTAACTCGGGGATTTTGTATGAGTTATTGACTAGTGTTTTTTTTATGTACAATATAATGAAATGAAGTGAAAACACGTAGTATCGCTGTATAATTTCTATTATCTTTGCAGCCTAATTTTTAAGAAGATGAGTTTACAACAGATCATTTCAGAAAAAGTAAAAGAAGCGATACAACAATTATATACCGCTGATCTGGAATCTGTAGAATTACAAGCCACCCGAAAAGAATTTGAAGGAGATGTTACCGTAGTGGTATTTCCTATGCTTCGTATAGTGAAAGGAAATCCTGTGCAAATAGGAGAATCTATAGGTAAATATTTGGTAGAAAATGTAAAAGAAATCGATACATATAATGTCGTTAAAGGTTTTTTAAACCTAGTAATTTCGGATTCGTACTACCTTAATTTTTTTGCAGAAATTAAGAATATTGAACACTATGGTTTTGTAACTCCTTCAGACGAAGATAAAGCGATTATGGTAGAGTATTCCTCACCTAATACAAATAAACCTTTGCACTTAGGGCATGTTAGAAATAACCTTTTAGGATATGCCGTAGCAGAGATTATTAAGGCTAGCGGTAAAAGAGTGTATAAGACTCAAGTCATTAATGATCGAGGTATACATATTTGTAAGTCTATGTTAGCCTGGCAGAAATATGGCGAAGGGAAAACACCAGAATCTACTGGATTAAAAGGTGATAAATTAGTTGGGAATTATTATGTGAAATTTGATCAAATTTATAAGGATCAAATCGCTCAGCTAATTGCCGAGGGTAAAACAGAAGATGATGCAAAAAAAGAGGCTCCGGTTATAGTAGAAGCGCAAGAGATGCTTCGGAAATGGGAATCAGGAGATGAAGAAGTAGTGAAGCTTTGGGAAATGATGAATAGTTGGGTGTATGAAGGTTTTGATCAGACGTATAAAACTTTGGGAGTAGATTTTGATAGTTATTATTATGAAAGTAATACATACTTACTTGGTAAAGATAATATTGAAGAAGGGCTAGCTACGGGGGTGTTTTTTAAAAAGGAAGATGGGTCAGTATGGTGCGATCTTACTGAAGAAGGTCTTGATGAAAAAATAGTACTGCGTAGTGATGGTACAGCTGTGTATATGACTCAGGATATAGGAACAGCGATACAACGTGTTAAGGATAATCCCGATATAGGAGGAATGATTTATACTGTTGGGAATGAGCAGGATTATCATTTCAAAGTATTGTTTTTAATTTTGAAAAAATTGGGTTATGACTGGGCGCAATATTTACATCACCTAAGTTACGGTATGGTTGATTTGCCTAGTGGTAAAATGAAAAGTCGAGAAGGAACAGTAGTAGATGCAGATGATTTAATTACTCAAATGGCTGTAACTGCTGGTGAGATCTCTAAAGACCTTGGTAAGTTAGATGGCTATACAGAAGATGAAAAAACTGAAATTTATAATACTATTGGCCTTGGGGCATTAAAATATTTTATTCTAAAAGTAGATCCCAAAAAACGTATTCTTTTTAACCCAGAAGAATCAGTCGATTTTCAAGGGAATACAGGGCCATTTATTCAATATACCTATGCACGTATTCAAGCAATTCTACGCAAAGCGGATTTTGATTACAATAACCCTATTGTCAATATAACATTGCATGAGAAGGAAAAAGAACTCATTAAACAATTAGAACTTTATCCAGAAGTTATTCAGAATGCAGCAAAAGAACTTAGTCCTGCTATAATAAGTAATTACACCTATGACCTGGTTAAGAGTTATAATTCGTTTTTTCAAAATGTATCTATATTTGGAGCAGATACAGAAGATGAAAAAATGTTTAGAGTTCAGATCTCTAATCTGGTAGGTAGTACTATTAAATTATCATTCAAACTTTTGGGAATTAATGTTCCAGAACGTATGTAGGTCTGGATACATATCAAAATCTTGAAGATTGATGTTTTTTGAATGAAAAAATGGAAGAATACCGATTTTTTGTTCCTTTTGTCTATATATGAGATAAAAATCAATAGTAAATACTGTATTAAATCATCTGTTTTTTTATTTTAGTAAGATGAAGTGTGAAATATCAAGAGCAACTGATCAGGATTTACCATTGATGCAACATTTGTTTTATCAAACGGTTATTACTTATGGTTCTATGATATTTACAAAATCCGAAATCAAAATTTACTCTCGATTAGCCATAAATAAAGCATATTGGCAAAATAAATTCAAAGAAGACTTTGTTTATAATGCTAAGTTAAATGGTGAAATTGTTGGCTCTTTTTCTATGGATTCAAAAGGAAATATTGAATATATATTTGTTCATATGAATTATCATGGGCGTGGTATTGCCAGTCAATTATACAGTACCATTGAAGAGATAGCAAAAGAAAAAAATATAAAGACATTAACCACACAAGTAAATATGTTAACCCATTCGTTTTTTCAGAAAAATGGTTTTGAAATTATAAAAAATGCTTCAAAAGTCGTTGGAGGAGAGGAGATAATAAGCTACAGTGGAGTGAAACATTTCTGATAGTAATGCAAAACCAGATTAGGTATAAATCCTTCGTTCTACTTGATCTAGGATATGTTTCTCACTAATAATTTTGGATAAATATTTTGTTTTGATTGAGTCTTGAAAAATAGATTCATGATTTAGATTTTTTATGACAAGACAATAAGCAAAATCTTAAGCGAATCTTGTTTTCAATAAAGCAAAATAACATGTGATGTTGGATTGTTTGAATGTGATTCTATAATTCTATAATTGCATCCTTTATTTATACACTTCAAATTCTTAAATTTGCACCGATCTATCGATAAAGGTAGTGTTTTCAAAATACGAGAAAATATATGTTTGATAATTTAAGTGATAAGTTAGATAAGGCTTTACATATTTTAAAAGGTCATGGGCAGATAACAGAAGTAAATGTTGCAGAGACACTTAAGGAAGTACGAAGAGCATTAGTTGATGCCGATGTAAATTATAAAATTGCAAAAGAATTTACTGCAACTGTAAAAGAAAAAGCATTAGGTCAAAATGTTTTGAAAAGCCTTAAGCCAGGGCAATTGATGGTGAAACTTGTCAAGGATGAATTGACAGAATTAATGGGAGGTGATGTTGTAGAAGTCGATTTATCGGGTAAACCATCTGTTATTTTGATGTCAGGATTACAAGGTTCTGGTAAAACTACTTTTTCTGGAAAACTTGCTAATTTTCTCGCAACAAAAAAAACTCAAAAACCACTTCTTGTTGCTTGTGATGTATATAGACCTGCGGCGATTGATCAGTTACATGTAGTAGGAGAGCAAATTAATATAGAGGTTTTTAGTGATAGAGGTAATAATGATCCGGTTGCTATCGCTAAAGCCGGTGTAGCACATGCAAAAGCAAATGGGTTTAATGTAGTTATTATTGATACCGCGGGACGTCTGGCAGTTGATGAGGTGATGATGACAGAGATAGCAAATATTCATAAAGCTGTCACTCCTAATGAAACCTTATTCGTTGTTGATTCTATGACGGGGCAGGATGCAGTTAATACTGCGAAAACTTTTAATGATGTACTTAATTTTGACGGGGTAATCCTAACTAAACTGGATGGTGATACCCGAGGTGGAGCTGCAATATCTATTAAATCAGTTGTTGATAAGCCTATTAAATTTATTGGTACCGGAGAGAAAATGGAAGCTATTGATGTATTCTATCCTTCTCGTATGGCAGATCGTATTTTGGGGATGGGAGATGTGGTGTCTCTGGTAGAACGTGCTCAAGAACAGTTTGATGAAGAAGAGGCAAGAAAACTGCAAAAGAAAATTGCTAAAAATCAATTTGGATTTGATGATTTCCTAAAACAAATTCAGCAGATCAAGAAAATGGGTAACATGAAGGATTTGATCGGAATGATACCAGGAGCGGGGAAAATGATGAAAAATATGGATATCGATGATGATGCATTTAGGCATATCGAAGCTATTATACATTCTATGACGCCAGAAGAGCGATCAAAACCACAAATTATAAATTCTAGTAGAAAGAAACGTATTGGTAAAGGTTCGGGAACATCTATTCAACAGGTGAATCAATTGTTAAAACAGTTTGACCAGATGAGTAAGATGATGAAGATGATGCAAGGTGGTGGTGGAAAACGAATGATGCAGATGATGGGTAAAATGAAATAATTATAATTTTTTTGGAAATAACCAGTAATTTAGGCAAATGGAAATATTAGATGGAAAAAAAGTAAGTAACGATATTAAAGATGAAATAGCTGTTGAGGTTCAAAAAATGAAAGAACGTGGTGAAAAGGTACCACATCTTGCAGCAGTTTTGGTAGGTAATGACGGTGCTAGTTTAACCTATGTGGGTAGTAAGGTTAGAGCCTGTGAACGAATAGGTTTTGAGTCTACTTTAGTGAAAATGCCTGATACTACCAGTGAAATGGAACTGTTGACTAAGATTAAAGAGCTTAATGAAGATGATAATATCGATGGTTTTATAGTGCAATTGCCATTACCTCCCCAAATTGATGAACAAAAAATACTTTTGGCGGTACATCCTGATAAGGATGTAGATGGTTTTCATCCTATGAATTTTGGAAAAATGGCACTAGAGATGCCAGCTTTTATTTCTGCTACTCCATTTGGTATTATGGAACTGCTAGAGCGCTATAATGTCGAAACCAAAGGAAAGCATACTGTGGTAATTGGTAGAAGTCATATTGTGGGTAGGCCTATAAGTATTTTAATGGGACGAAAAGGTTCTCCAGGTAATTCTACAGTTACATTAACTCACAGTCATACCAAAAATATTGAAGATATCATTGCTCAGGCAGATATTGTTATTTCTGCATTGGGAGTTCCTAATTTTTTGAAAGCAGAGATGGTGAAGGAAAATGCGGTTGTTATTGATGTTGGGATTACAAGAGTTTCTGATGAATCTAGCCCAAAAGGATATAGGATTGTAGGGGATGTGGATTTTGAAAATGTGAGTAAAAAAGCATCTTTTATTACTCCCGTGCCTGGAGGAGTAGGGCCTATGACAATAGCAATGTTACTTAAGAATACACTATTGGCAAGAGAAAGACACAGAAAAAATAACTAATAAAGGGGTTTCTAAATAATAATCAAAAAGGTCTGTACATATTAGTACAGACCTTTTTGGTTATAAAGAAATCTATTTTTTTAAATTTAAGTATAAGCAAACGCCAGAACTTGAAAAGCTCTGGCGTTTTATATGTTACATTTATATTTTGGTGATTATAAAATGTATGTATTGTATTTTTTATTCTTAGTTTTTGTTAAATAAATCTGCAGAGATATTGTCTTGAGCACTACGTGTGCTATATTCTCCGCTTCCACTAGGAAGAAGATCTAATGCTAAGTTATATGAAGGAACATTAGTACCTTTAGATGTTTTAACTGTGTTGAAATCTAAGATAGCTTTACCTTGTTCGTATAATGCGTTTTTAGTAAAAGTACCATATTTTTTACCTCCTACAGCAGTCTCTCTCCATTCTCTACCATATGCTATTTTAAGATAGTACTCTCCTTCGGGAACGTTTCTGATAAACTGAGTAGAATTTGAATTAATATAAGTTACACGTACCAACTGATCATCAGCTTTGGTTTTACCCATTTTGTACATTTTAACTACTACTTCTGTGTTTTTTCCTACTTTAATTTTTAGGTAGTTGTCTAGTTTGTAGTCAAACTTACCTTTAAAATTAAATGATTTAGGAGTAGCACCAGACTTATATGTCTTTTTCTCCCAGCTAGAATATTTATCTTCTCTAGACACTTCTATAGAAGCAGCTCTAGGCGAACTTGTGTTTGAACTAGAACCATAAGATGGTGTTGTAGATTCGATAGGGTTAGAAGTTACACTTGAGCCTTTTGCAGCTCTTCTGTTAGCTTCTTCTACCGCTCTTCTTGTTTCTTCGGTGTCTGCAAGAGCTCTTTGTGCAGCAACATCTTTTGATTTTTTTGCTGCTTCTGCATCGGCAATAGCTTTTGCAGCTGTTGCTTCTGCTTCTCTTTTTAGACGTTCTGCATTAGCAATTGCTTTTCTTGCTGCTTCTTCTGCAGCTTTTTTGGCAGCTTCTGCTTGTGCAATTGCTTGTGTAGCAGCTTGTTTTGCTGCTTCTCTTTTTGCAGCTGCTTCTTGAGCAGCTCTTTCTGCATCTGCAATTCGGCTATCCTCGGTTAATAGGCTACTAAGTACAAAACCGTTCATTTTCTTGAACTGTATTGCACTCCACTCTCCATAGTTAGAGCTCATTACGTACACCTGGGTTCCTTTGGTAACCTCGGCGATGGTGTTAAATTGTAGACCTGGACCACTTCGAACTTCTAACTTAGCAGAAGACATTAAGTATTGCCCATCCTGAGCATGAGCAGACGAGAAAGTAATCACCAAAAGCAGAATAAATGTAAAAATAGACTTCATATCGCTTGTTTTTAAGTAGATTGGGTTATAATTCAAATTTAATATTATTATTTCTTTAATTAAAACTTTATAAAAAAACATAATTTACCGTCAAAAATCGATCTTCAAAAAAGATGCCAAAAATATTTTAGCTCTAATTTCTTCTTTTAACAAGTTCTAATAAATGATAAAAGAAATACAATTTTTTAAAGAACAATTCAGTCTGTAATGATTTGTTTTTCAATAGGTTAATATGTTTTTGCTCTAGCAAAACTTCAATACTTTCGATTAAAATACTGAAAAGAAAACCATTAAATCAGACTCAAAAGTAATGCTTTAATATGAAAAACACAACTTGTTTTCATTTTATTTCAATAAAAATAATAATTTATTTCTATCGTTTTGTGTTTTTCAACGATTTTTTTTGACAATACAACCGATTTAGTTGTAATTTCATAATAGTGCTGTCGGTTTTGTAAGTCATGTACTAAAGATGTGCATAAATGTGAAAAATATCTAATTTGAAGGAGGTAAGTGGTATACTTGTTTTAACATAGGTTTAACAGGTGGTTTGAGGGCTCTGGCAAAATATTTAGCCTTGCTTTTGAAGTCTTTGAAGGGTGAATTTTAGTGTTTTTCTTTAATAAGATCTGGGAATTTTGCTTGAAATCTTTTTAATCTGGGAACAGATATATTACGTATATATGGATTACCGGGATTTCTTTTTTCATAATTTTGATGATAAGCTTCTCCTTTCCAGAATTTTTGAAACGGTAAAATTTCTGCTGCAATTCTTCTATTTAGTTTTTTACTTAATGCTTCTTTTTTATCGTTGACTATTTTTTTCTGCTCTTCATTTTGATAGAAGATAATAGATCTATATTGTGAGCCATGATCTGGCCCTTGTCCGTTAACCTGTGTTGGGTTTTGTGATCCAAAATACACATCTATCAAAGTTGAGAAAGAAATAATTTTCGGGTCATAGATGATCTCTACGGCTTCTGCGTGCCCTGTTCGCCCTGTATTGCTAGATTGATATGTAGGGTTTGTGGTGTGTCCTCCCGAGTATCCAGAAATAGATTCTTTAACACCTTTTACGCTTTCATAAACAGCTTCGACGCACCAAAAACATCCACTGGCAAAATATGCTCTTTCTAGACCATCAACAGGTTTAACTCTTACAGGAGTGATATTTTTATTTTGTGTTGCCTTTTTTTTGTCTTTAGTGGATTGGCTATTACTCTGGCAGCTCGAAAATAATAAAACGACACTCCATATTATATATAATGTATTTTTCATAATATTTTAAGTTTTAGTACTTGGTCAATTTTTTCTCAAAAAGCTTTCAGTTTATTTATTAAAAGTGATAAAAATAATATGGTAACAACAAAGGCGGCTTATCAATATTGATAGCCGCCTTTGTTGTTTCTTATGAATGTGTCGTTATCCGTTCATAGAAATAAGGAACTCATCATTATTTCTTGTTTGCTTAAAACGTTCATTGATAAACTCCATTGCTTCTACAGGATTCATATCTGCAAGATATTTTCGCATCACCCACATTCTTTGAATAGTTGTTTCGTCTAGCAGAATATCATCTCGACGAGTACTTGAAGATGTAAGATCGATAGCAGGGAAAATTCTACGATTAGAGATTTTACGATCTAATTGTAGTTCCATGTTACCAGTTCCTTTAAATTCTTCAAAAATTACTTCGTCCATTTTAGAACCTGTTTCTGTTAATGCTGTTGCGATAATGGTTAAAGAACCTCCATTTTCGATATTTCTTGCAGCACCAAAGAAACGTTTTGGTTTGTGTAGAGCATTAGCATCTACACCACCACTTAATATTTTTCCACTAGCTGGCTGAACAGTGTTGTATGCTCTGGCTAGTCTTGTGATTGAGTCTAATAGGATTACTACATCATGACCGCATTCTACTAATCTTTTTGCTTTTTCTAGTACGATGTTAGCTACTTTTACATGCTCATTAGCTTCTTTGTCAAAAGTAGAAGCTATTACTTCCCCTTTTACGTTACGTTGCATATCAGTAACTTCTTCAGGCCTTTCATCTATAAGAAGAATCATTTGGTATACCTCAGGGTGGTTAGCAGCAATCGCATTGGCAACATCCTTAAGTAGCATTGTCTTACCAGTTTTAGGTTGTGATACGATCATACCGCGTTGTCCTTTTCCGATAGGAGCAAATAAATCCATTATCCTAGTAGAAATTGTACTTTGTCTTTCAGCAATATTGAATTTTTCTTGCGGAAATAGTGGAGTCAAGTGCTCAAAAGAAACTCTGTCACGAACTACTTGTGGGTCAAGTCCGTTAATTTTGTTGACCTTAATAAGGGGGAAATATTTTTCACCTTCTTTAGGGGGTCTTACTTGTCCTAATACGGTGTCACCTGTTTTAAGTCCAAAAAGTCTGATTTGCGATTGTGATACATAGATATCATCTGGAGAAGAGAGATAGTTGTAGTCACTGGATCTTAAAAACCCATATCCATCTTGCATAATGTCTAATACGCCTTCGCTTTCGATTATAGCATCAAACTCAAAATCTGGCTCTTTATACCGATTTCTGTTGTCGCGATTTCCGTTGTCTTTTTTATTGGCGTTATTAGGATTATTGTTTCGAGACTTGTTTTGTTGAGGCTTATCATTGCCTCTGTTTCTGTTGTCTTTTTTATCGTCTCTGTTTTGGTGAGGTTTGCTTTTTTTGTCGCTGTTTTCTTTCGCTTTCGAAACAGTTTCCTCTGAAGGAAGTGGTTTGGTCACTTCGCTTTTTTGTTCTTGAGGAGCTTTGGTGTCTTTGCTAGTAGAATTTGTAGGCCCGTCTGATTTGCGAGCACGAGGTCTTCTTTGACGAACATTAGGTTTTGGTTTTTCAGAATCTGTTTTTTCTGATGCATCCTCGGTTACCACTTGTTTTACCTTGTTAGGGTTTGTGGCTTGATAGTCCAGTATTTGGTATACTAGATCCAATTTTTTTAAGGTACGAAATTTAGGTACGTTAAGGGTTTTTGCAATTTCTTGCAATTCAGGAAGCTTTTTTGCTTTTAATTCAGAAATCTCTAACATTTAAATGTGTTATATAATTTACGTTTTAGGTATAAATTTTCTAAAGAAGAAATCCAGGAAAATTTTATTTTCGAAGGTAAGTAACCTTAGTTGAGAAGGTTACAAGTTTTGTGTTGCAAGTATACAACTTTATTTTTAATTTTTTACACATATTTATAAAAAGAAACTCTTATTTTTGCTTTTCTCTAAGGAAAAAAATTAATGTTACAACGAATTCAAACCATATATCTTTTATTAGCTGCTGCAGTTTCTGGAGGGCTTTGTATGTATTTACCTTATGGGTTAGATGTTAATGGCGTAGAACTTTATGCTAAAGGAGAATTATTTCTATTAGGAATGTTTTTTGGATCAGCGATTTTATCTCTGATTTCGATTTTTTTATTTAAAAATAGAAAGCTTCAATTTGTATTGGGGCGTGTCAATATCTTATTAAACTTTATTTTACTAGGAGTATTTGTTTATTGGTCACTAACGGTATCTGGAGGAACTCAGGTTTCAGAGAAAGGTATTGGGATGATCATTCCTGTTATTTCTATCGTTTTATTAGTAATGGCCAATAAGGCTATTAAAAAGGATGAGAATCTTGTAAAATCTGTAGATCGATTACGATAAACCTAAAATCTTAGTAGTATTAGTGCGTTAAAACCCGGAGTATGCCAACTCCGGGTTTTATTTTTTTCCTAATTCGATTACCTCTAGGTTTTCGATATTACCAGAATCCAAAGTAAATCTAAGCATTGTTCTTACTTTGTGAAACCCATGTTTACCTGCTGCCCCTGGATTCATATGCAATACTCCGTTTTTTTTGTCTGGTATTACTTTTAGAATATGTGAATGACCGCAGATAAATAATTGAGGAGGGTTTGATTTAATCTCATCTCGAGTATTTATATTGTATTTAGGAGGATATCCTCCTATGTGAGTGATCCACACAGAGACTCCTTCGCAATTGAATCTTTGGTGTAAGGGATAAGTAGCTCTAGCTTTATCATCATCAATATTTCCAAATACTGCTCTAAGAGGCTTTAAAGCTTCGATAGCATCGGTTACTTTAAGGTCTCCGATATCTCCTGCATGCCAGATTTCGTCGGCTTCATTAACATAATGCAATATGCGGGAATCAATATAACTATGGGTGTCGCTTAGTAAAAGTATTTTTTTCAAAATTGAATAATAAAATTGAGTTATCGCACGATAGAAAAACAGGAAGTGAACTATAACTTCTATCTCTGTTTTATAAAGTATATTTGCGCTTAGTTTTTATGCAAAAATAGAATATTGCTTTTGAAATAAGCCACAGAATCTAAGTAAAGAAGCTGGGTTAAAAATTATAGATGCGAGTAGAATGAAGTATTTTTTAGAACTTTCTTATAACGGAACTCCGTATCATGGGTGGCAACGGCAACCTAATGCAATTTCTGTACAAGAAGTTCTTGAAGAATCTTTATCTACTATTTTAAGAAGTAAAATTGATGTAGTTGGGGCAGGAAGAACAGATGCTGGTGTTCATGCAAGACAAATTATGGCTCATTTTGATTGTAGTGATATATTAGATCGGGATCAATTGAAATATAAACTTAATGCAATTTTGCCAGCAGAAATTGCAATCCAGAATATACATCGTGTGCAAGAAAATGCTCATGCTCGATTTAATGCAGTGAGTAGATCTTATGAATACCATGTTACTTTAATAAAAGACCCTTTTAGTATTCATAAATCGTATTATTTAAAGAAACCATTGGATGTGGATTTGATGAATGAAGCTGCTAAATTACTGTTAAACTATACTAATTTTAAATGCTTTAGTAAGTCCAAAACCGATGTAAAAACGTATAATTGTACAATCACAAATGCTACCTGGGAGAATCATGGTAATCAATTAGTTTTTAAGATTTCGGCCAATCGTTTTCTTAGAAATATGGTAAGAGCAATTGTGGGAACACTTATCGAGATTGGAGAACATAAATTAAATAATGAGGATTTAATAGCTATTATTAAAAGTGAAGATCGTGGTCGGGCCGGATATTCGGTTCCTGCTCATGGGCTTTACTTAACAGCTGTAGAATATCCTAATGATATATATATTATAGATGGCAGAAAAGAGTGGTAAAGCTTTTGATTTTAAACTTTTCAGACGGTTGATTACATATACTAATCCTTACCGACTGACTTTTTATTTTGTAGGTTTTTCGGCTATTGTGTTGGCTATTTTGTCAATTATTAATCCTTATTTACTTAGAGAGACGATAGATAGAACTATTATTCCTCAGGACGGAGAACTATTGATTTATTTCATTTGTCTGATGCTGGGAGTTTTGTTTCTGGATGTGATCACCCAATTCTTATTTATCTACTTTGCTAACTGGCTGGGGCAAGAAGTAATTCGAGATATCAGAGTGAAGTTGTTTGAACATATGCTTGGCTTTAAAAAACAATATTATGATCGGTCTTCAGTTGGTAGATTGGTTACCAGGGCTGTAAGTGATATTGAAACTATAGCCAGTATTTTTAGTCAAGGATTGTTTATGATTATAAGTGACTTGCTAAAGATGTTAGCTATTTTATGCTATATGTTGTATCAGAGTTGGGAACTTGCATTACTGGTATTTGTTGTATTGCCCTTAGTTGTCTATGCAACAAGGATTTTTCAAAAGAAAATGAAAGTAGCTTTTGAGGAAGTGAGAACGCAAGTTTCTAATCTTAATTCATTTGTGCAGGAACGCATTACCGGAATGAAGATTGTTCAATTATTTACAAGGGAAGAAACCGAATATTCTAATTTTAAAGAAATTAATGAGAAGCATAAGAAAGGTTGGATAAAAACGGTTTGGTATAACTCTATATTTTTTCCTATTGCAGAAATGTCTAGCTCTATAACTATAGGGTTAATAGTTTGGTTTGGTGGACTTAAAGCTGCACAAGGGGATGAGATTACCTTAGGGTTGGTTATCGCATTTATCCAACTCTCTCAAATCTTGTTTAGACCCTTACGACAGATAGCGGATAAATTCAATACATTACAAATGGGAATGGTGGCTGCTAATCGTGTGTTTGCTATTTTGGATACAGACTCTAAAATTGAAAACAAAGGAAATCAGCTATTAGAAAAGATAAGAGGTAAAATTACATTTGACGACGTGCGATTTAGTTATGTTGAAAATGAAGAAGTATTAAAAGGAATCTCTTTAAATGTTGAAGTAGGGGAAACTGTAGCAATAGTAGGAGCAACCGGAGCAGGAAAATCTACAATTATTAATTTATTGAGTAGGTTTTACGAAATAGATAGTGGAGTAATTTCTATTGATGATATCGATATTAAAACTATTGAATTAAAATCATTGCGAAGCCATATAGCTGTGGTGCTTCAAGATGTATTTTTATTTGCAGATACTATTTTTAACAATATCACTTTAAATAATGAAGATATTTTGGAAGAACAGGTGTATCAAGCTGCAAAAGAGATAGGGATTCATGATTTTATCATGAGCCTTCCTGATGGATATCATTATAATGTAAAAGAAAGAGGGGCTATGCTTTCTTCGGGACAACGACAGCTTATTTCTTTTTTAAGAGCCTATGTTACTAATCCAGGTGTTTTGGTGTTAGATGAAGCTACATCATCGATAGATTCGCATAGTGAACAACTAATTCAGAATGCAACAAATAGGATTACCAAAGGAAGAACTTCTATTGTTATTGCTCATCGATTGGCAACGATTAAAAAAGCTGATAAAATTATTGTAATGGATCAAGGTAAGATCGTAGAACAAGGTAATCATAATGAATTACTTCAAATCGAAAATGGGTATTATAGAAAATTATACGAGGTACAGTTTACTAACGTGATTGAGTAAGTAGTTTGGTACTCTCTTATTTGGTGGGCAGTTCTATGGCTCCCGATATCATCATTAGTACAAAGACTGCTATTACTGCAATAATATAAAGTATCCCACCATAGATAAAAAATAGTAGTGTTTTGATTAGGATTTTCTTCAAGCTAATTTGATAAAGCCTCTTTAAAACATAAGCCATGTAAAATATGTACACTGGAAATTGTACCATACCTACAAACATAAAGTTATCTACCATAAAAGTTAATGGGAGTAAAATTAATGTCATAGTTCCCACAATATGGGAGTAGGCATATAAGTAGATTACAAAATGCTCTGTTAGGTTATATTTTTTATAATTCAAAAAAACCAGTCGGGATAATAAAGCTAGTAGCGGGATCATTAAAAAACTTATTATAGACTGATACTGAAAAGTAGTGTCGAAAATTGAACTTTGCATTTCAGCTTGTTGTTCAGAAAAATCACCAAACGACATAATTTCCTTTAACCTATCTTTTACTAAAAAAGCATAGATTCCTGTGATTGTTATCGTAATTGCAAAATATCCAAAAGCATTTACATAGCGTTTTCTAAGTCCATGAATATAACCATCAATCACTTCTTCAGGTTTTGTGAATAGATGAATAAATGTTTTAATGAATGAATTATCTAAATTAAGAAAGCGATCAACAAATTCTGAAATCAGATTTTTAAAAGTAATTCGTTTTGTGATCTTTTTTGCACCACAATCAGGGCAGAAATTATGATTTTCGATTTGTTGTCCACAATTTTTACAATTAGAAATAATCATTAAATTACTCATTAAGCTAAATCTCTTTTTATTTTTTCTATTAATTCTTCTTCTGTTTTAAATATCACAAATTCCCCATTTTTGATATATGATAATTTGCCAGTTTCCTCACTCACGACTAAGGCTAAAGCATCAGTTTTTTCGCTAATCCCTACAGCGGCACGATGCCTTAATCCAAAACGTAAAGGCATGCTGTTATCGTTGGTAACTGGTAGAATGGCTCTAGTGGCTACTATATTATTGTCTTCTATGATCATAGCTCCATCATGAAGAGGGCTGTTTTTATAAAAGATACTTTCGATTATTGGAGTGTTTACCTGTATTTCCATAGCATCTCCAGAGGTTTTAACAAAGTCTAAAGAGGTGGTTCTTTTAATAATAATAAGAGCACCGGTATGAGTTTTTCCCATTTCACTACATGCGGTTACGATAGCGGTTATGTTGGTAACACTATCTTCTGGTGCATCTCTAATAAATTTTAATTGCCTCAGAAACTTACGTCTTCTTCCAAAATTAGTGGAGCCAATCATTAAAAGAAATTTTCGTATTTCTTGCTGAAAAACTACAATTAGAGCGAACATTCCGACACCAATAAATTCACCTAGAACGCTACTCAACATTTCCATGGCAAGGAATTGTGTGAGTTTCCACACCAGATAAATCATAACTATTCCTATAAAAATATTGATCGCTGCAGTACCTTTAACTAACTTATAGACATAGTACAATAAGAAGGCAACAAGTACAATATCAAGGATGTCTAATATTCTTAGGTTTATTAAATCCAAATGTCTGGTGTTTTTGTAAAAATAGAAAAATTAGTGAAACCTTGTTTTGAAAAACTGTATAAAAACAGCGTATTCAAAATAGTGATGAGTTGAATTTATTTATTGATAGTTCCTCTAACTAGAATAAGCATCTACCAGATGAATACATTCTACAGCTTCTTTAACATCGTGCACTCTTAAGATAGTGGCTCCATTAAGTAAGGCTATAGTATTAAGAGATGTAGTGCCGTTTAATGCTTCTTGCGGAGCACTATTTAATGTTTTGTATATCATTGATTTTCGAGAAACTCCAGCTAGTATAGGCAAACTATGTACCTCTAAGAGTTTTAGGTTTTTTAAAAGGTCGAAATTCTGATGTGTATCTTTAGCAAAACCAAATCCCGGATCAATAATAATATCATTTACACCATGTTTTCTTGCTTCCGCAATTTTTTCTGCAAAATATATATTCATTTCATGAATTAGATTGTCATAATGGTTTAGTGATTTCATGGTTTTAGGAGTTCCTTTCATGTGCATCATAATGTATGGAACTCTTATTGTACCTATCGTTGGGATCATATTTTTATCTAAATTCCCAGCAGAAATATCATTTATTAATGCAGCCCCGATTTCAATACACGACTTTGCAATTTCACTCCTAAATGTATCAATTGATAGCAAGATTTCAGGAAATTTATTAAGTAATAAGGATACTATAGGTAGGATTCTTTTTTTTTCTTCTTCAATGGTAATGTGGTCTGCTCCTGGTCGAGAAGAATAAGCGCCCAGATCAATAAAAGTAGCGCCTTCTACTAGCATTTGTTCTACTTGTTGTAGTATTTCATCTTCATTTTTATATTTTCCTCCGTCATAAAAAGAATCTGGAGTCAGGTTAAGAATACCCATGACTTTGGGGGTAGATAAATCAATTAATGATCCTTTACAGTTGATTGTCATTTTTGAGATTTAATTTGTTTGCGTCATTTTTCAATAGTCAAACCTGTGTTGATGCAGATCAGTATGGGTTTCAATCATAGTCATTTCGTGTTTTTTATTTTTAAACTTTAGATATGATTTTTTTAATTCCCATATTAAAGCGAAATTTACGCAAAATTCAACAGTTTTATGCAAGATACATCCACACAATATGATATAATAATAGGTAATTGTCGAGATCTTTTTAGTCAAAAGATGATTGATTATGGAAGTGCGTGGAGAATTCTAAGATTACCATCTTTGACCGATCAGATTTTTATTAAAGCACAGCGAATCAGAAGTCTTCAGGAGAATGAAGTGCGTAAGGTGAATGAAGGAGAAGTTTCAGAATTTATCGGGATTATTAACTATTGTTTAATGGCATTAATACAACTAGAGAAAGGAGTTGCAGAACAACCCGATTTATCTCCAGAAGAAGCCGTTATTTTGTATGATAAGCATATTGGAATTACCAAGGAATTAATGATGAATAAGAATCATGATTATGGAGAAGCCTGGCGTGATTTAAGAGTAAGTTCTCTTACAGATCTTATTATTCAAAAACTACTTAGAGTAAAGCAGATAGAGGATAATAAAGGAAAAACATTGGTAAGTGAAGGGATTGATGCAAACTATCAGGATATGATTAATTATGCAGTGTTTGCTATGATTCATTTAGGTGAAGTAACCAATAATTAGAACTATAAAATACTGTTAAACTAAAAGGAACAAGAATTAATCATATTATCTTGTGCAAATTATACTAAAATATCATGGTCAGAATATAAAGAACACGTAATCAGAATTGTCATTACATTGATTCTATATTGACCTTTTGAAAAAATAAATATATACCTCGATGAAAATATTGGTTTCTTTCTCAAGAATATTTGTAGCAGCACTTTTTCTATTTTCAGGATTTATAAAACTAAATGATCCTGTAGGATTTTCATATAAGCTTCAGGAATACTTTGGAGAAGGTGTGCTAAACTTAGAATTTCTAATCCCCTTTGCTTTGTTAATATCGATTTTTTTAGTGATTTTTGAAATCGTATTAGGTATAACGTTACTATTGGGATATTTGCCAAAGTTTACAGTATGGTCATTATTATTAATGATTGCTTTTTTTACGTTTCTCACTTTTTATTCGGCGTATTTTAATAAAGTTACAGATTGTGGGTGTTTTGGTGATGCATTACCTTTAACTCCTTGGGAGTCATTTACGAAAGATGTGATTTTACTGGTTTTAATATTAGTACTGTTCTTTGGAAGAAAATATATAACACCGATTAAACCTTTTGCTATACATAAATGGGTCGTTTTTGCAACTTTTACTGCTTGTTTAGGCTTTGCATATTATGTTTTAATGCATTTGCCAGCTTTTGATTTTAGAGCATATAAAGAAGGGGTTAATATTCAGGAAGGGATGGAAGTTCCAGAAGGAGCTCCAAAAGCAGAATTTGCTTATCACTGGAAATTTGATGTTAACGGAGAGGAAAAAATTGTTACCACTAGTGGAGATTATCCTAAAGTAGAAGGTAAATTTATTGAGGTCGAAACTAAAACTGTAAAAGAAGGATACGAACCTCCAATTCATGATTTTGCTATAGAAAAAAATGACACAGATTATACAACAGAGTTTCTTGAAAAAGAAAACCTTATACTAATTGTAACCTATAATTTGTCTAAAAGTGAAGCCGAGGGGTTATATGCAATTAAAAAAGTTACCGATAAAGCGATATCTCAAGGATACGATGTGATTGGTTTGACAGCTTCTACGCCAAAAGATATAGCACAGGTACAACAACAATATAGCCTTGATTTTGATTTTTATACAACAGATGAAACAGCGTTGAAAACGATATTACGATCTAACCCGGGTATTGTAAAACTTGAAAAAGGAACTATAGTAAAAAAGTTACATTGGAATGATGCAGAAAAACTTAATCTGGAAAAAGTAACCCCTTCAAAACCTAAAATTAATCTGATACTAAAAGCACAGTTGGACAGTATTATGAAGTTGGATCAAGATGGGAGGAGTTCTGGAGAAATTTCTTGGGAAGAACAAAAAATAGTGGATAGCACTAATACAATATTTATAGAAGAAGTCTTTAAAAAGTATGGTTATCCGGGTAAAACTTTGGTTGGTGAAGGGACAAATATAGCTGCATGGTTGGTAATTCAACATTCGGATAAGATTGGAGCATATTTACCTCTTATAAAAGAAGCTGGAGAAAAAGGAGAACTGGATAAGAAATCGGTAGCAATGATGGAAGATCGATATTTAGTGCAGCAAGGATTAGAGCAAATTTATGGCAGTCAAGTAGTGAATTTGAAATCAAACAGTCTAATATGGCCAATCAAAGATGCCGAATCTGTTAATGAGAGAAGAAAAGAAGTTGGTTTTACTGAAACAATAGAAGAATATAGTGAACGCCTTTTAGGTATCTCTTACAAAATGTATACACTAGAAGAAGTAAAAAAAATTAAAGAAAACTCTAATCAATAATGGGTAGTTATCTCATCAATAAATTAGGATATGCATTACTTACTTTATTGGGTGTGGTAACTGTGATTTTTTTGTTGTTTACTATTCTTCCTGGTGACCCCGCTCAGATGATGCTTGGGCAAAACGAGACCGAAGAGCAGTTAAAAAATGTGAAGAAGAAATATGGTTTCGATAAACCATTATCAAAGCAATATCTATATTATATAAATGATCTTTCTCCTATATCATTTCATAGCATAAACCCTGACGATTTTTCGTATTTTGATACTAAAAAACATAAAGGAAACCAACTGTTTAAAATAGGAGATGTTGTTACGATACTTAAGTTTCCATATTTAAGAGAATCATTGCAAAAAAATGGTAAAAAGGTAAGTGACGTAATCAAAGAAACATTACCTAATACAGCGATTCTTGCTGTTTTTGCTATATGTATCGCTATATTTATTGGAGTTTTATTGGGGGTAATAAGTGCTTTGACCAAAGATCAGTGGCCAGATAAATTAATTCAGGTATTAAGTACCTTAGGGATGAGTGTTCCCTCTTTTTTTAGTTCAATTATTTTTGCTTGGTTGTTTGGATATGTACTACAAGAATATACCAATCTAAATATGACTGGTAGTTTATATGAAGTAGATGATTTTGGAGAAGGAAGCTATATCCAATGGGAAAATCTAATTCTCCCAGCCATTGTATTGGGAATACGACCGCTCGCTGTTGTTTCCCAACTAATGCGCAATTCATTACTTGAGGTAATGGGACAGGATTATATTCGTACGGCAAAAGCAAAAGGGCTTTCGATGTTTCAGGTGATAAAGAAGCATGCATTAAAAAATTCTTTAAATCCAGTTGTTACTGCAATTTCAGGATGGTTTGCATCTATGCTGGCTGGAGCTGTGTTTGTAGAATATATATTTGGATGGAACGGATTGGGTAAAGAGATTGTAAACGCCTTAAATACATCAGATCTTCCTGTGATAATGGGAGCTGTATTGGTGATAGCAACTATGTTCATACTAATCAATATATTTGTCGATATTATTTATGGATGGCTTGATCCGAGAATTAGGATTTGAGTTATTATAACTCCTAGTAATATATAACCACACTATTAACCAAAAACATAAATTTTAAATTAATGAGAAAAAAAATTGTAGCCGGAAACTGGAAGATGAATAAGAATCTTGCAGAAACCAAGACATTACTATCTGAGTTAAAAACCAAACTAAATACATCGTCTGAAGCAGAAGTAATTGTAGCGCCTACATTTACCAATCTATATGGAGCAATAGAAGCTTTGGGATCATCAGGTGTTACCGTTGCAGCACAAAATATGCACGAAGCAGAAAATGGGGCATTTACCGGAGAGATTTCTGCAGATATGCTTAAAAGTATTGGAGTAGAGACTGTAATTTTGGGGCATAGTGAGCGTAGAGCTTATTTTGGAGAGACAGATCAATTATTAGCTAAAAAAGTTAATACTGCACTACAACATAAAATGAATATAATTTTCTGTTTTGGAGAAGAATTGCAAGATCGTAAAAGCGATAATCATTTCTCTGTTGTAGAACAGCAATTAAAAAACGGTCTTTTTCATATAAATAAAGCAGATTGGAAAAATGTAGTCCTTGCGTATGAACCCGTTTGGGCAATAGGAACTGGAGAAACGGCATCTCCAGAACAAGCTCAGGAAATGCATGCGTTTATTAGAAAAACTATAGCTAATGCTTATGATCAGGATACTGCAGATGAGGTTTCTATCTTATATGGTGGAAGTGTAAAACCCAATAATGCTCAGGAAATTTTTGCAAAAACTGATGTAGACGGAGGATTGATAGGAGGAGCTTCATTAGACGCAGAGAATTTTACTGCAATAGTAAACGCTATTTAAGAATTAACAGAATACATAAAAGCATCCCACCTTATCATGGGATGCTTTTTTTATTAAGATTTACCTTGGTGTAAACATTAAGGTAAAAGAGTAACTTTGCAAAATAATAAAAGATCAGTATGTCAAACACAAAATACATTGGGTATTATTTTAAGGTTTCACCACTACAACCGGGTACAGAGATATTAATTGCAGAATTAGGATATGTTGGATTTGAAAGCTTTGTAGAAACCGAAGACGGAGTTAATGCGTTCATTCAAAATACAGAGTGGGAAGAAAATATCATTGAAGGTATTTATGTGTTAAATTCTGGAGAGTTTGATATACAATATACAATTGAAGAAATAGAGCAAATAAACTGGAACAAAGAATGGGAAAAGAATTTTAATCCTATTGTAGTAGATGATATTTGTAGTGTAAGAGCACCATTTCATGAAAAACCAAATACAAAATATGATATTATTATAGAACCCAAAATGTCTTTTGGAACAGGACATCATGAGACTACACACATGATGATTCAACATATTTTGAAAACTGACCTAAACGGTAAAACAGTATTGGATATGGGTTGTGGTACTGGAGTTTTGGCAATTCTTGCTAAAATGAGAGGTGCCGGGCCTACAGATGCTATTGATATTGATAATTGGTGTTATTTAAATACCACAGAAAATATAGAGCGTAATAATTGTGAAGATATCACAGCTTATGAAGGTGATGCTTCCCTTTTATCAGGGAAAAGCTATGATATTATTATCGCTAATATTAATCGTAACATACTACTAAATGATATTCAACAGTACGCAAAATCCCTAAATCCTAATGGAAAATTGTTCTTAAGTGGGTTTTATAAAGAAGATTTAGATATGATTACAAAGGAATGTGCAAAGAACCATCTTGATTTTATAGAAAATATAGATAGAAATAATTGGATAGCAGCATCTTATGAGTTAAAATTGTCTTCTAATTAGTGAATATGATACTGTAAGTTGTTATATTTGCATAAAACAATTACCCCCTTATGAGTACTCAGGAGAAAGTTTTAGAAGAAGTTTTAGAAAAATCTGTTGATCAAAGCAATAACGAGATTGTTTTGTATAATGATGATGTGAATACATTTGACCATGTTATAGAAACTTTGATTTATACTTGTGAACATACACCGGTGCAGGCAGAACAATGTGCTATGTTAGTGCATTATAAAGGAAAATGCACAGTGAAAACTGGTGTTTATGAAGAATTAGTGCCACGGTGTTCTAAATTATTAGATGCAGGTCTTAGTGCAGAAATTGTATGAACGAATGTAGATTAGATTTGTTCTAAAATGATAAGTCCATATTATGGACTTTTTTTGTGTCTTAAATCATGTTATGGAAATAGATTGGACATTAATATTGTTTTTTATAAGTACACTTCTTTGATTTTTGTTAAATATTTAAAATATCGTTTTTTTATTTTTACATTCTCTAAATTGTAGGAAATAACCTTCTTTTGTTCGCGCTCTTTATGTTTAATTAAGTTTTCTTTAACATCCTCGATGATCCCTAAATTTAACACTTTGTTTACATATTGATTGGATAAAATAATTGTGTATTTGATCGATTTTCTTGTTATTTAAAAATGAGTTATCGAATTTTTTTATTAGAAGAATCTTACGGTTTTACCATATTATCAACGAATAGCTTAATAAATTAACATATTTTTAAAAAAAAATATTATATCTTCAAACCGCAAAAATTGAGAAAAGTTCAAAGTTTTCTACATAATTGTATTTAGAATAGAGCTTAAAAACTCTGTTTTAGTTTTAATAACTACACAAATTCAACTTATTTAAAATGAAAAAAATCAAAGTATTAGCGCTTTGCGCTATCGTTGCAGGATTTACGACATCCTGTGAAAAAAAAGAAGTTTCTAACGAAATACAACCAGAAGCTGTTACAAAACAAATTTCAAAAGCTCACATTCAAGCATTGCATGATGCTGGAGTCAATGATTTTGGAGCCACATATGGGACTGTAACGCATCCTGATGGATCATCTGAAGAGGTCATAAAAAGTGGAGATCTTTCTTTGGTGATTGAGAATCTGGCAGAACAAAGACTGGCAGAAATTGAAAGTGGTAGCAAGCAGTACAGAACTAATAATCTGGTATCTAGTAGTAATAGAAATATTAGGATTATCGGGTATACAGGATCTGGATATGCTTTAACCAGTAAAATGCGTACAGGACTTCAATGGGCAGTCAATAATTATAATGCATTGAATAATACTTTAAATTTTACCTTATCTTTTTCAGCATCAACCAATGCTGATATGGTGGTATATAATAATGGTAATTCAGGTGCAGGTGGATCTGCAGGTTTCCCTAGTAGCGGAAGACCATATAAGTGGGTTCAGATTAATGCAGGTAGTAACAGTTTAAGTAACAATGCTATGGAGCATTTAATGGGTCATGAAATGGGACACTGTTTAGGATTCAGACATACTGATTATGCTAAAAGAAGGTGTGATAATAGTAATGAAGGATCTGGTGGTATAGGAGCTATCCATATTCCAGGAACTCCTACTGCTAATCAGTGGGGGCAAAGTGGTTTAGATACAGATTCTATTATGATCTCTTGTTTCGATGGTAGTGAAGATGGAGAATTTAGTAGCAGAGATAGAACTGCTTTAAACTATTTATATTAAGATTTAATTGTTGAAAAACTTTGAACTTTTTGTAAAAGCCATCCTGTTAACTAGGGATGGCTTTTTTTATTTACACATTTTATGTTTGCTTTTTAGAAATATTTTGAAATAGAAATTCTGAAAAAACTATCTTCTCTAAAATTTGATAATATCAATTCATTATCATCTATTTCATTAAAAATACGGGCTTCAATTGCTGCAGTCCAGCTACTACCAAAACGCCTTGAAGCTTCAAGGCTAAAAATTGTCGTACTAGATTCTAGATCAGCAATTCCTCCAATTAGTATTGATGTGTCCTGAGTGTCATTAAAAGCAATGCGACTTCCAAAGAATATGTCATTTTGCAATGCATTTAGTGTCAATTCGTCTCGTTCATCGTACAGATACTCACCCAAAATACCTATATCAAGTCCATTCCCATCAATATTAGAGAATGTGTATTCGAGTCCAGCTACCATAGCAAAGAAATCCTGAGCATCTGCATTGCGATAAATAGATTCTAATTTCCATAAAAATGCATCATGGGTAATTTGAAGATCTAAGCCTGTTTGATGTATTACTGGGTAAAAGGCGTTGATATTTCCTGTGGTATCAAATACAAAAAGAGGCTCTCTTCCGGTTCCGTAAAAATGAGAGATGCCAATATCAAAAATATCAAAATAATGTTTCCAACGAAAAGCAACATCTTGCCTCCATTCTTTAGCGCTACTTTCATATTTCAGTTCATCTTTGTCAATAGCAGTTGGAAACCGTAATCGCCCTTTTTTACCAGAAAAAGTACGTTTACGGTGATAAGGCAGGTAAAAAAAATCAAAAGTTCCAAATTTTTCAGTAATCCATGTAAACTGAGCCATAGGTTGGCCTAATTTTTCTTCACCATCAAAAGTTTCAACAGCATCGGTTTGATTAATGATATCTACCAGATGATTACTTTCGGCTACACCCCAATAGACCTTTTTAAGCCCAAGGTTAAATTCCCAGTTGTTTTTAGCTTTTTGATAATATAGCTCACGTATATCCCAATGCGTTCGTTCTTCATCAACATCTAATCTAAAAAAACCTTTAAAATTAATACTTTCATATCCAGCATTCCATTCGGCTTTATATTCTGGTCGTACTGCCAGAGAAGGAAAATGATCTTCCTGATCTTCAAAAAGAGCATCATCATAGAAATAACGATATTCTCCTTCTAATTCTAACTCAAAATCATGGTTTACCTTTTTAGGTTTTTCGTTTTGAGCATATACTGTATTACCAATGCATAGTAGGAGAATTATATAATAGATAAATTTAATCTTCATGTATTAGTTGTTTTGTTTCCTGATCTTTAACCAGACCAAGAACTGTGATCAATATTCCAATAAGGATGATAAAAAGTAAAGCAATAAAAAACGGATTTTGATACACGTAATACAGTCCAATTGAGCAAAGGCTAAAAAAGATTCGTATTACTATGGTCCATTTGTATATTTTTTGAACCTGATACTTATAAATAAGAATCATCAAAAACCCAAATCCTAAAAATACCATTCCTAATAAATTTGCAAGTTCAGATGGGTATGTGGTATTACTTTGCATAATAGAAAACACAAGACCAGGTTGTGATAATAATAAAAACCAGTAGCCAAAAGAACCACTATAGTATATAACAAACTGAGCCTTGTGTATTTCATGTATGTAGATTTATCGCCCTGCTCGTTTAAGAGCAACTTGCGTAAAATCTTCATCGGCAAGTGCTGCCTCAAAATTATAGTCACTAAATTTTAACACGGTTTCTTTATTACTTTGGTGATTTACCATATGAAGGGTTAATGCTCTCCAGAATTTTCCTTTATATAATTTATAATCACTGTAGTTAAGTGTTTTTAGTAGTGAATTTTTGCGATCATAGAATTCAACCTTTTCTATTCGATATCTTTTATCTTTATTGTAAGTAACAATTCTTCTTGTATAACCAGATTTTGGATCAACTGGATCTTGTTCTACGATCAATGAACTTCCTTTTTCTTCTAGAAATTTATAACCGTATTTTTCTACTTCTTGCGAAGAAAGATCCTCGTATGCAAATTCACTACCTACAAAAGGGCCGGATTTATTATTAGAAGAAATTCTTTTTACCCTTTTGATTGAAGGTAAGAAAAGCCACTGATCATCTGCTCCAATTTTATGAGTAAAAGTTAATGTCGAAGTTCCTTTTACATCTTTTGGACTATTAAAAACAATCAGTGATTTGTCTCCGTCTGTTGTTTGTTCCAGAGTTCGAGTGATTAATAAGCGTTCACTGGTTTGTCCATTTTTATTTTTCAAGGTCATTTTTAGATTTACAATAGAGCTATTGAAACCTTGATCTGCCTGATCTGCTGCTTTAGCAATTTGCAAACCTCGTTCTTCTGCATTTTGTGCTGTTAAAGTTGCAATACTTAGTACAGCAAGTCCAGCTAAAATTAATGTTCTCATATTAATAGATTCTTTTTTGTTTTTATTTATTATTTATCAAGTTGCATTTGTGGTTCTAATTCTTTCACAGGTGTTTCTGATATAATCTTATCTTTTTTACTAATAAGAATTAGTAGCGAAGGCAGTAGTATAAAGTCGATAATTAAGGCCGACAGGATGATGATAACTGTAATTCTCGCCATATAGCTATTTAAAGCAAATGATGAAGTGGATAATACTGCAAACCCTGCAAGGAGTACAATTGTGGTGGTTACCAATGCTTTTCCAACGGTTTCAAAAGCGTAGATGACTGCTTGTTTGGCGTCATAGCCTAATTCTCTACGAGCCCTTAAGAACTTACTCATAAAATGAACAGTATCATCTACTATTATTCCTAACGTCATTCCGAAAACGATAACCATTCCTGTATTAATCTGAGCTTTGTACATTGCCCAAAATCCAAATCCAATAAAAACCGGAGTGACATTTGGGATGATACTTAGAAGTCCAAGTTTAAAGTTTCTTAGTGCGAACATTAATACGAGAGAGATCAATATTAGCGCAATGATATTTCCTTTAAGCATACTATCGGCTTGTCTAAAACCTAGTTTAGAAAACATAAGAGTAGGGCTTACTCCAATAGTATGCATAGGTTTTGGAGTATTATCCTGTAACCATTTTTCGGCTCTTTTTGAAAAAGCAATCATCTCGGCACTAGATATATTCTGTAGTGTTATAGTCACCCTACTTTCAGATTTATCTACATTAATTTGATTGTTGAGGTCTAATCCGAATGGTAAAGAAAGTTCGTATAGTAGTAAATATTGTGCTGCTTCTTCACGATTATTAGGAACCCTATAATAAGATTCATTATCTCCATGCATTGATCGATTTACCCTTCTGGCAACTTCACTAAATGCATTTACATGTATCACTTCGGGTTGTTGATTAAGCCAGTCTTCGAAATCATTTAATTTCTTAAGATATTCGGGATTATTGATTCCTCCGCTTTCTCCGCTTCCAACAGAGAATTCAACATTATAAATTCCGGTTAAGTTTTTGCTTATATAATCGGTGTCACTTCTAAATTGTACTGTTTCATCAAAATAGTTGATGAACTCATCATTAAATCGATTTTTTGTAGCCAAAAATGTAAAGGCACCAATTACAACTAAAGAGATTATTGCAAGTTTTGTAGGTTGTTTTGCCACAAAAACTCCAAGATTAGTATACCAGCTTGATTTTTCTATAGAAGCATCTTTCTTTTCTTTAACTTTTACAGGTAGAACTGCCATAAGTGCCGGTAATGCCGTAGTAGAATAGAAAAAAGCCATTGTCATCCCAAAAGCAGTAATATTTCCTAGATCCCAAAACGGAGGTACATCTCCAAAATTCATAGTTAAAAACCCAATAACAGTGGTTAAACTAGTGATGAAAACCGGCATGAAGTTAAGACGCATGGATTCGATAAGAGCATCTTTTTTTGTATACCCGTCTTTACGCATTTTTTGAAGCATAGTGATCAGAATATGAATACTATCTGCTACAGCCAATGTTAATATCATTGTAGGAAAAACAGAAGATGGAGGAGTGAGCTTGATCCCCATAATCCCAACAAAACCAATTGCGCTCATAATAGAGAATAGCACAACAATTAAAGTTGCTAACGTACTAAAAAAGTTTCTGGTAAGAATTAATGTGGTTAAGATCACAATAATCAACATAATTAGAGTTAACATCATGTCTCTCATTGAGGATTCGAAGAATGCAGTATTAAGAGGTACTAATCCAGATGAATGTATCTGGAAATTTGGATATTTTTCTTGAAAATCAGAGATTGATTTTCTAATAAAAGCAGTTACTTCTGGAATCTCTTTGGAGCTATCTTTTCCTGGTAGCCGTACCGTTATATTAACAGCAGTAACACTTCCTTTTTCATTAAGTAAACGATTTACCAAAAGAGGTTCTTTTAGTGCTTTTTCTTTAATCGTTTTAATTTCTGAATCGGTTTTGGAAGCTGATTCATAAGATAGATCGTCTACATATAGATCATCTCCTTGTGCACTTGTATGCTGAAAATTTGTTACCGCATCTACACGAGAAGAGTAAGGAGTGTTCCAGGCTTCGGCGGTGAGTTCTTCAATAGCAATTAAGTTCTCTTTGGTGAATATATCACCATTAGAGGGGGAGAGTACAATAACAATATTGTCATCTTTAGTGTATTTGTCCTGCAAGGCATCAAAAGCTTCAAGTTCTGGGTTAGATTCACTGAAAAATACGTGATAATCACCATCAAACTCCATGTTACCCTGCGAACCTAGCCCCATTGCAATAACTAATGTGGTAATTAATACAGGCCATTTGAATTTGATTACAAATTCTGCCCATTTTTTTGCAAACGCATTAGTAGCGTTACTTGCTTTTTTTAGTGCATTCATATTATTAGTTGTTAGTTGACCAGTCGACTTCTAGATGTTGCAAATCTATCTGGTACTGATTATTGTGAGTTTTTATGTTTAGACGATTTCGATATAAATAATTGGACATAGTCTTTACTATTTTTTTGAATAGTATAATTGACCAGTCGACTATTTTATTAGATTAATTTGCTACATTATAGTTTACATCATATTTTAAAGTTGTTAAAATGTTAATAATTGACCGGTCGTCTATGTGTCATTAAAAAAAATTATTTTAAAAACAACTTCATGGTCATATTCATTACATTATCCATTGGATAAGCACTTTGAGTTTCTTTCATGGTTGTCATTGCTCCTTTTCCGGCATCTTCAATAAATT
Source organism: Aquimarina sp. MAR_2010_214 (assembly GCF_002846555.1). Classification (NCBI taxonomy): domain Bacteria; kingdom Pseudomonadati; phylum Bacteroidota; class Flavobacteriia; order Flavobacteriales; family Flavobacteriaceae; genus Aquimarina; species Aquimarina sp. MAR_2010_214. The sequence goes on along the minus strand of NZ_PJMS01000001.1, from coordinate 5,334,941 downwards.
CTACCATGTTTACTATATCAATCGAAGAGTCTATTTCCCCTTTTTTTTGAGCCTCTAAAGCAACGGCAATAATTTCTGTTTTTATTTTACCATGTTTTGCTAAAACAGCCTCTCGTATGTTTTCATTATGTTCGGCCATTTCATTACTTAGATTGCAGGCCATACATCCATTTTTGCATTCTAATTCTTTTTTTACTACTTCAATTCTGTATTCATAAAAATTAATCAGACGTTGTTTTGCAGAAAATGATTGATCACGTAAAATCGCTAGGGCAGGACTAACTTGTGTCGCAAAATACTTGTCTAAAGCCTTAATTACAAAATCTTCTTTACTATCAAAATAAAAATAAAAAGAACCTTTAGGGACATCTGCAGCCTTAACAATATCGTTCACACTAGTGCCATTATAACCTTTAGACCAAATGATTTCAATCCCTTTCTCTAAAAGGAAATCAGCTTTGGTTTCATGTTTTATGGTTTTCGACATTATTTTAATTAGGGATGACAAAAGTATGACCAGTCGTCTAGTAATGCAAATTTTTCCTTGTTAAAGTTTTGTTTACAAAATGAATTTGGTCTGATAGTCAGTATTTTAATGTGTAAATTTTATACTCGTCAAAGGACCGAAAATTATTTTTTGCAAACCATTACTTATCAGCTACATTTTACTTTTTTTAAGTATAATTATTTATTGCTTTTAGAATTTACATATTGTTCAGCTTTTTCAGAACATTTTTCACATATACCATAAACAATAAGATTTGTAGTATGAGGAACAAAACCTGAAGGCATTTTAATATTTGGAATTTGTAAATTCTCTAAACAATAAATATCCAAGCACACAGTACAGTTAAAATGTACGTGATTATCTTTATGATCATGCTCGTTGCAGGAAGATTCACAAATGGCATAATTAGCAGTTCCGTTAAGATCCAGTATTTTATGAATGATTCCTTTTTCTTCAAAAGTTTTAAGGATTCGATATAAAGTAACTCTATCTACATCTTTTCCAATCATTGCCTCAAGCTCAGGTTGCGAGGTAGCTGTTTTTCTTGATTTTAAAATAGAAAGTACAGATAAACGTGGTGCTGTTTTTCTTAACTGATGTTTCTCTAAAAGACTAGTAAATTCTTTATCCATAATTGTCGCAAACTTAATCATTTATTAGCATATTAAGTAAAAGAGTATTGTAAAATTAGTGAATAGCTATGAATATAAATATCAATTTCACAAAAGGTATAGTTTATTTTCTTAAGAGATTAACATTTTAAGCCTTACCTCCCGTTTCAGGGTAATGAAGCGGTTTAAGAACAGGGAATCTACTTCATGACTGAGAGCTTATTCCATGCATTTTCACTTTCAAAAAACAATTCCTATATTGCAACATAGTTGCATAAAAGTTGTTTGATTTATTTTTTTCATAATAAATTTTTGAACTAAAAAATATAAGCATAGCCCTAAGATATTTTAAATAATTATGAAAGAAAATAATACAGATAATTTAGAGGAATTTGAAATTTTCCCATATTCTTTTATACGATATGCTTCTGGGCATCATTCGGAATTTGAGCACCTTAAATGTGATGAAGTAGATAGTGTCGTAAGAGAAATGAATACCTTAAGAGTAGAGGGTGACATCTTAAGAGATAAGATTTGTAATTATCTACATACCGCAGTAAAAGATGCACATACATCTACCGAAAAACAGTTTTTTATAAATATAAAAAGAGATATTTACAATTTTAGAAATATTAGTCTTCATGATAGAGATAAACTTCTGAAGCTATTAAGTACAAAAAACAAAAAAGAATTTGAAGCATATATTTCTGTAAAACATAAGAAAGAGGAGCTGCTTCTAGAATGGCAAAATAACTATCAAAGAAATAGTATAACATATCGGACTATAATTCGAGAATTATCAAGAAATGAGCTTTTTCAAAAAGGAGTTAGATTATCGAGTAAAGTTTTTTATACCCAATTAGATACATTTCTTAAAAAGGAAATGTCGTCCTATGGAAAAAAAGAAGCAAGATTAGAATATAGTTTATTAAGGTACATGACCAGAATGTATTTTAAGACTTCTCCTTTTAGTACGTTTACACATTTAGGACTATGTGATTTAGTCGAAAAAGAAGACGTATATACACTTGCAAGGGGAGAGGTATGTAGTAAAATAAGACTGAATAATGATATATTTGATTATTTAAAAAGGTTACTTGTTTTAGATCCAGAAATTAACGAACAGTTATACCTTCAGCTCAATCCAACTATTCATGAAAAGGATAAGAAAATATCTTTTCTTATTAATTTTCACAATCTAGAATCCTTTCAAAGTATTGCGAATACAGGTAGCATAAAATTACTGTTGCAGACTGTAAAAGAAAGCGGTTCTATACGAATGCATGAGTTTATAGAAAAGCTACAAGAATCTATAGAAGGGAATTCCCGCCAAATTAAGGAGTATATATTGAAACTTATTGAAATTGGTCTTTTAGAGTTTGATTTTCAAACTTCAGGAATAGATCCGGATTGGAGTTTGAAATTATTAAGCTTTCTTAGAAAAATTGATAGCCCTTCACATGCTCTGAAAAAAACAATATCAGTTTTAGAAAAACAAAGTACTTGTTGTGAAATGTATGCGAGTTCTAATACGAACAAGAGGAGTATAATTCTAGAGGAAATGTTTCAGGAATTTAATGTGCTATTTGAGTTTTTTTTAGAAAGCATGAATATTTTCAAAAAAGACTATAAAGACTATAAGGAACAGTATAAGAAAATATTTGATACAGAAAAATTTAGAAAACATCCATATATACTTCCATCTCTTACTACAGAAAAACTAATATATGAAGATAGTTTTATTGAAAATAGAGGAAAAGTGAGTAAGGTTCTGCTTACAAAAATCATAGAAGATGTAAACTGCCTTATCAAATTATTGCAGCCTTTAGATAGTTTTCAAGAGGAAAGAAATAGAATAAAGTCTTTTTATTTAAATCAATATGGTGAAAATTCAGAAACAAATCTCCTGGATTTTTATGAACTTTATTATACGCATATAAAAAAACCACAACAGGATCATAAAGAAAGCGATGAATACCTTGATAAACATCAAGAAAATTATAATGATACGTATCGCAAATGGATTGAAGATTTTAAACAGATTATAAAACCGGCAATTAATGAAGCTGATACAGAAATATGTATAGATCAAGAAATGATCTATACCATGTTAAAACAATGGAAAACACATAGAAAAACGACTCTGGTTTCTCGAGCAATGTTTACACAAGTGTTTCATAATAAAGGCAATTTTCAAGCAGTAATAAATAGTGTTTCTCAGGGTTTGGGAAGAGCTGTTGGTCGATTCTTACACCTTTTTGACCCAGAAGTTTCTGGAGATTTGAAAATGTTTAATATACAAAACTCTAAAGGTGTTTTGTTTATGGAGTTAAGTGACGGCTCTTATTTTAACGCAAATTCTCATCCACCTTTGTTAGATTATGAAATTAAAATCCCGGATGGGCATACCAGTTTACCGATGGATTCTCAAATTGCAGTAAAAGATATTCTGGTTTATTATGATAAAAATAGTGAAGAAGTATGTTTAAAACATTCTATTAGCGGAAAACGAATTTTACCATTTGATTTATGCCTCCAGTCTTTGGATCATCGATCAAAATTGTACCAGCTTCTAGCATGTTTTTCTCCAGATCAATCAGTAAGTTTTAGACCTATACAAAGGGCTGTTCAAGAATTATTATTTGATGATAAGGAACGATCTCCCAAACGTGAAATTTATTATTTCCCCAGATTAGTATATAACAAACAGATCATTCTAAAAAGAAGAAGATGGTCGGTACTTACAACATCTATCCCTCAAAAAGGAGAACAACAAAGTGATGCGGATTATTTTTTAAGCATTAACCATTGGAGGCAAAAACATAATCTTCCGAATCAGATTTTTTTATATCTGCGTGCAAATTCAGCTACAAAAGGAGAAGGAGCAGCAGATGATTATAAACCACAATATATTCGATTTGATACTCCGTTACTAATAGTATTATGGAATAAACTACTTAAAAGAGCTAAGGAATATATTTATTTTGAAGAGATGTCTCCCGATACAGAAATATTAAAAGAACAACCGGTTAATGAACTTTTGGTGCAATGGTATTTTAAATAAGACATGGTAAACGTAGATCAGCACATATGGATTTCTGCATATCTGTTTCATGAGAAATCAGCAAATGAATTTCTTATTGAGTTTGTTCAACCTTTTTTAGAAAAAATGAAGCTTGAAAAAGAGTTGTTGAGATATTTTTTTATAAGATATTACGAAGATGGGCCACATATACGATTAAGATTATTGGTAAAAAAAAATGTTGAAAGAAAATGGAAAAAGAGACTGCAAGAGGAAAGAGAAGCATACTATTTTGAAGAAAATAGTTTAGTAACAGACAAAGGATGTCCAAATAGCGGTATTCGACTTGTTGAGTATACTCCTGAAGTAGATAGGTATGGAGGTATGGAGGTAATTAGTGCAGCAGAATTACAATTTGAGTCCTGTTCTGAAGTTGCCTTGAAGAGTTTACTGCAATATTCTAAAAACTGGAAAGATAACACAGCTTTTTTTTTAGCAATAAAAATGCATTTGATTTCCTTCGTAAGTATGGGTTTCAGTGATGAAGATATGAAAAAAACCTGTAAGTTTTTTATTCAGGAATGGCTTCCTTCTTTATATGATATTTCAAAACCAGAAGAAGAACAGCAACAATTTTTTCTTTCAGAATTTTCCAAAAAATTTGATATATATAAACAACAAATGGTATTTGCTGTTTGTACATTCTTAAAAGATATTAAAACCAGTGCTCCTGAAGATATTGTGTTAAATACATATTATTTAGAAAATAAGGATGTAGGTAAGAGATATAGTAATAAACAACTCAACTTATCTATAGAGTCAAGTATCGCAACTAGTTTTATGCATATGACGCATAACCGTCTGGGAATTATAAATACAGACGAAGCTTTCCTTGTGTATTTATTGTATAAATGTTTAGAGAATAATAATATAGATGAATGAAATAGAAAAATGTATACATGATGAGGTCTTATGGATTGCAGAAGAATTGATTAAAGCTTCAAAAGAAGACGAAAATGGATTGTTTTGGGAAACACTACATAAAGAACCTTATGGAGATTTTTATAATCAGGTTAATGAAGAAATTTATAATGGAGTTTCAGGAATTTCCTTATTCTTTATTTCCTTATATAAGTATACTAACAATGAAGAATACTTACAAATAGCAAAAAAAAGTATTGCCTGGACAGTTTCTCATATAGAAACATTGCCCATTAAATATTATACTTTTTATACAGGAACAATTGGAGTTATCTATACTTTGATTAAACTGTATGAGGTTTCAGGAAATCCTTCAGATTTAGAAACAGCTAATGCCTTGTTTTTGAGTCTTAAAAACGGAATCATTGATAAGGTTGAATTGGATGATCTGTTAAGCGGAAATGCCGGAAATCTTTTTGTAATAACTTTACTGTATACGTATACCCAAGACCCTGAACAGGAAAGTGTTATTCGAGTACTTGTAGAAAGATTAATAAGGAATGCCCGTATCTCAAAATACGGACTCAAATGGGGTTATGTTAGTGGTACCATAGATAGTTTAATAGGAATGTCCCATGGTACATGTGGTATTGCACATGTTTTATTAGAAGTAGGAGAGGCTTTAGATTATTCAGAATTAAAATGGGTCGCAGAAAAAGCTTTTGCGTTTGAAGATGAGTACTACAGCGTATCTTTAGCTTCCTGGGTAGATATGCGAGTTTCTGATAATCCCGAAATAAAAGACTTAGCTTTAGAACAGGGGCTATCGTACTATTTAGAAAATGAAAAAAGTATGAATGCCTGGGCACATGGTAATTCAGGAATAGGACTTTCAAGGTGTAATGCGTATACAATCCTTAAAAAGAAAAGACATAAAATTTCTGCAATAAGGGCAGTGTCTAATACAATTTCTGATATAGAAAAAGAGAAGGATATACCCAATTATACATTGAGTACAGGTTTGGGTTCATGGATAGAGTTATTACTCACTACCTCTCGAGTTCTAAAAGAGGAATCATTTATGAAAGAAGCTAAAAACTTAGCGAAAAAAGCAATTGACTATAGAGAGAGTAACAGTTTTTATGGATCAGGATGGTACTCAAATAAATCAGATCCTGCTTTGCTAGTTGGTACCTCAGGGATAGGACATTTGTTTTTACAACTATTAAATGAAAATATAGATTCTATACTGCTGCCAAAAATTAAATCAAAAAAACAATTACCACCTGAAAGCAAAATTACTTTGGCAAGTTTTAAAAAGAGTATTTATGAGAAATATTTAGAACGTACTATTTGGTTTTTAGAAAATAATGGTATTTGTGTAGACAAAGTTTATGAAAGTGGGTATAATGGATTTAATAGTCGAGGTTTCTCTAGAAAGATTTTAGGGTTGATCAAAGTTTTGGATGAAGAAAAAAAGAGGATGGCTATGGATATTTTTAAACTAGAAAGTATAATCATTGATATGCATATCAATGTCAATTATAATATATATAGAGAACATAAAAGAGATTTTTTTAGAGAACAATTGTCCAAATTTGAGAGTCAGGATTTTAGCATATTTCATGAATATAAATTTCAGATAAGTAGACATGTTAAGATAGTAAACTGTGAATGGCAATGGGCACAATCAGATAAAAAGGCTTGTTTAGAAAACCAATATGATAATAAAGGTGATTATAATGTGCTATTAAGATTAGGTAGACATCACGTTTACGAATTCCCTATTAGTCAATCAAGTGCATTTTTACTCGATATTTTGAAAAGGCCAAGAACGCTTTATAATGTAATAGAGTTACTAAAAAGGAAGTTAGAAACAAATAATGAAGAAATACTACAGCAAAAATTTATACAACAGCTAAAATATTTTATGGAACAGAATTTTGTAGAAGCAAAAAAATATGCGGGCTAAATATAACAATAACCCGCATAAAATTTTATAAATCAAAGGCTGGACCTTGTACTCGATTTGCACAAGTACATCCTGCATGACGATCTGTTGCGCCTGTGTGGGTAGGGTGTGCTAAAACACCTCCAGCAATATGTTTTGATACTTCAGAGCTGATACTGGTTACAAAACTCTCTACTTGTAACTCATCTAATGTTAATTTGCTTTTTGAATTTTTCATGTTTTTAATTTTAAATTATGCCTAATAAAAATGGGGTTGGCTTATCCCATTTTGTTGCAACATTTAAAAATAAGCAAGAATTAATTAAAACGCAACTTAGTTGCATTTTAATTAACAACATTTCTCTATAACTTAACACTTAACGAAATTTTGAAATTAAAAGGAGCTCCTTCTGTATAATATGCATTACCTTCATATATATCTCCTGTTAGAATATATCGTTTATTGGTAAGGTTGTCTAGTAGTAATCTAGTCGTGAATTTCCCTCTCGTATATGCAATAGATCCATCAAATTTGGAATAATCTGGAAGAAAAGCATCTACAGTATTTGTTGCTCTTTTTACGATAGAAGTATTCCCAAGACTTAAACTAAAACCAGGGAATACATTTGCAGGAAATGTATAGCGCACCCAACTATTGATAAGTTCTCTAGGAGAGAAAGAAGAAAGTTGCCCTACAATAGCAGGATTTGTGTCCTTAGTTATTGTTCCTTTGGTATATGCATAATTTGCAGATATAGATATATTTTTGGTAATATTTCCTATAACATCAACTTCAATACCTTTGTTTACAACTTGCCCTAGTTGTACGCTGAATAATGGATCAGTAGGATCTTGAGTAGTCATATTGTTTCTAGAAATATTGAAAGCAGTTACCGAAGTAGATAACAATCCATTAAACCAGTTTCTTTTAATTCCTATTTCTTTATCCTGTCCGCGTATTGGCTTAAATAGATTACCTTGCTTATCCTGGCCGTTTTTGGGAACAAAACTTTCATCATACAGTGCAAAGACAGATGTGTTTTTGTCTATCATATAGGTTATACCAACTCTTGGGGTGAACGCTTTTTGATCAAAGGTAGTCGCAGCCTCTGTATTGAAAATAGTTTTGTTTTCGTTATACGTATATTGCCCTCCAAAATCTACAATCAATCTTTTGCCAATTTTTATATTATTATAGAGATATGCTGCTAAAAAATTATTGTCGGACTTGTAAATTAAAAATGCTTCTTGATCCAAAAGTTCGTTTCTGTCTAGACCATATTGTAGATTATTGATATCAAATAAAAATGATTTAAGACCAAAACTCTGATATGTAGAATCTTTTGATCTAGCATACTCAGTTCCGACTAACACGTGATGTTTTATTTTTTTTCCGATTTTAAATTTTCCGTTCACAAAAAACTGAGTCGATAATGTTTCACTATTTGTAAAAGAATTCCATGCTAACCTATTTGTTCTTCCATTTTCATCAAAACCTACAGCATTGTATGTTTCTTCAGATAAGAAAGACCAGGTATCTGCGGGTGTTTTAGAATATGAAGATTGGTGTGTCATCTTCCAGTTATCATTAAATTCATGATTAAGTACCAGTCGTGCATTTTGCGCTTTAGAAGTAGAGTTTGGTAATCCAGGGTCTGCCAGATAATTAGCCCTTCTATCGTCGGTTAATAATTTATCTGTAGGAAAAAATTTGGTAAAAGTGGATCCGGCAATAGCATTTTGATTATTTAGGACATATTCTGCTAAAATAGAAGTGCGTTTACTAAAATTGTACTGTATAACCGGTGCGATAATAAATTTGTGCATCTTCATGATATCTACAAAATATTGTTGATAATTATACGCAGCGTTAAAACGATAAGAAAACCCTTTTTCTTTCACAATAGAACCTAGATCGACTGCTGCTCTATAAAAATTATAACTACCTCCGGTTAAGGTTGCATTTATAATCCTAGAATTCCCGGGTGTTTTTGTGACGATATTAATTTTCCCGCCAGCTTCACCTTTAGAACCTAAAAAACCTGCGGGGCCTTTAATAAATTCTATTCGATCTATTACAGCTTCATCGTCTTGAGATCCTCTAAAATTTCCGCTAGGAAGGCCATTTCTGAAAATCCCGTTTTGAGTAAAACCTCTTAAGTATAAATTACCTGCGCCATCAAAGACATCATTATTTAGACCAAAATATACACCACTTGCATTACGAGCAGCGTCTTTTAAAACAAATGCTCCTTGCTCTTTTAAAAGAGCAGCAGATACACTAATAATATTTTGAGGAATTTCTATTAACGGCACGCCTATTTTTAAGGTAGAAGAGGTCGTGTCATTTTTTACCTTCCGTTTATTTTCGGTGATGATTACATCTGGCAGTACATTGATTTTTTTTTCTTTTTCTAAATCCTCTTTTTGTTTTGGTACTTGTCCCCAGACATTTACAGAGTTTACTATGATTAATAGAAGAATTAAACTGAACTTGTTCATTTTTTAAATTTTAAATGTTTGTTAGGTTTGAGTGTTAAGTATCTTTGTAAGAAGATTAAAATGAGAGTGAGTAGGATGAGTTCTACTACACTTATTAAAATTTCTTTATATGGTTTTTGTAAATTACCTAAAGCGTATTTAGGCATTGTTAAGTAGTCTTTTACCTGTACGTGTTTATCATTGAAGATGAAATGATAAATAAATTTTTTCCATTTTTCCTGAAAAGAAAATGTAGACTCTTCAACGTATGTATAACTCTTAAAATCAGTACTGCCAATTTGATTTAATGTTTTTTGAACTTTTAAAGTGGGTACAAATTCTGAAAGTCTAGATATTAATTTTTTCCGTTTATTAGCCTTGTCTTTGTGAATTTTGGCTATAGGTGCAAGTTGATTTTCGAGTTCTTCATAATAGGCAACAAAATGTTTCGCACTATATTTTAAAGTATCATTGGGATTTTCTAATCCATATTCTGGATGATGATCGCGAAATTTTTTAATGAGCACTTTAGGTTCAAGATTCCAAACACTTTCTTTGATCTTTCGTTTTTCAGATGCCATATCGGCTTTTATCCCAATAGGATACAAAACGTCAATATAAAAAATGAAAAGTGAAGGGATAATAATGCTTAATAATAGCCATGTTCCCGTCATATATAAAGACGTGACTACAGAGTTTTTCTGAAATGAGATCAGTACATAACAAATAACAAACCAAAAAAATAAATAGCATATCGCTACAAATTGCCAACATAGAAAATCCAGAATAGCTACAGGAGTAGATGATGGAGCACTATAGATAGCAATTGTATTTAGAATACAAGTAAGTATTATAATAAGTAGGAACCTAAATAGTAATTTGTATGAGAGTACTTTTCGAAGATGATTACTTTGTAGTTTAAGTATAGTATATGTTCCTTGTTCTTTTTCCTCAGAAATTATATTATGGCAGAAAACTATTATTAGTAAAGGAATCAAGTAGATAATTACAAAGGATAAATCAAAATTACCTGCGGCTAATATTTCTGGATTTGAAATATCCGTTTGATAGATATGTAGAGAGTTATCTGTTGTAGAAATTTCTTTGTAAAAAGGAAGTACATCCCTATAACCAATAGCCATTGATGAAAAAGAATTCGGACGAAATGTAGCAACAGGCTTAACTAGATGTTCTATCCAAATTGGTTGGATAGCTTTATGATATGAAGTCTTATTTTCAGTAATAGTAGTATCTGCATTAAAATAGCCAATAGTGGTTTTAACTTGTTCTTCGTATAAATTTTCTAAATCATGAATAGCTAGCATCTGTTTTTTTGTGACACTATTTCCATAGTGAATACTATAGATTCCTAAACTGATATAGAATAGTAGAAGTAAAATATTGAAAGGTGTTCGGATCAATTTTTTCCATTCAAATAAAAAAATAGTCTTCATGTTTTATAGAATATTGTTCTTTTTAATACTAATTTCAATTAGAAATATTAGTAGCGCCAACCAATAAAAGAAAGAGATAAATACTAGATATTGTTTACCGAATACAAACCTGATCAAGGGTTGCTCATAGTTAAATTTTTTCATGTTCTTTAAAAATTCAGTACTTACAGTATGTTCTTTGTTTTTTGGGATTTTGGTAAGTTCTGCATTTAATGTTTTTACAAAATCATCACGATATATTTTGGCGTTTTTATGAAAATCCTGATGATGATATAAATCGGTTCCGGAAAAAGCCATAGATGCTTGATGTATTGAAATATAAGGAGTAAAGAAAGCGGCTATCTTGAACATGGATTTTTGCCGTTCCATTTGTTGTGAAATAGGAATAGATCGAAGGTGATGGATCTTACTATTATAATCCTCTGAAGCTTGTAATAATGCACCATCTATATTAATAGGTAAATGAGAAATACTATCTACATTGTATTGAGCAAGTAGTTTAGTTTCTGTTTTTTTTCTTCGCTCATTGTATGTACCATCTTCATGTACCCCAAAAGAAAAATCATGATCAATTTGCTTATTAAATTTATGATAAGAGATAAGAGGGTATTTTGTTTCAGCAATGCTAGCAACAAGTTTTGGAAAAATGACACACAATAAAATCCAAATACAAAGAAGTGATAGTAAGGAGTTTCTAGAAGTTTTAGTTTGATAAGAAATAAGCACGCAAATACTGGTGATTATAAAAAAATAGATACTATATGCTATACAAAATGATATAGCTTTAATGAATAGTTCAGTGCTAGATACTCCTGTAATTAGAATACATATAAAAACAGGTAAAGTAATTAGTGTAATAATAAAGTAATTACCAAAAATTTTTCCCCATACTAAAGAGCGATGATGTAAACCTTGAGAAAAAAGAATTTTTAAGGTCCCGGTTTCCCTTTCTTTTGAAATAGAAGAGAAAGAAATAAAAATAATTAATAAGGGAATTAATAATTGAAAAACAGTACTAACAGGAAGTTCCCCAAAACGCATAATTGTAGTAGTATCAGGAATGTTAGAAAAATTCATTTCTGATTGTTTATGAGCTTCTACTCTGTATGTAGTGCCACTATAGTTATTAACTCCAGGATCGTAAAGACTTAAAGAGGTAAATGGTTTGAATATATAAGTCCCAAAATGAGCAGCAGAGTGTGGATCACGATCTTTTTCAGATAATTCGTTTTGAAATAACTTTTGGGCATCCTCTTGCTGTTGTTTTATATTTTGGTAATTTTTAAATCCATTAAAAACAGAAATGCTTATCGTACACCAAGTAATGATACTCAATAGTATAAAATACTGTCTGCTAATAAGTTGTTTGATTTCTTTTTTTGCTATAATAGACCACATACTATTGTTATGATAGAGTTTTTAAGTATAATTTTTGTAGCTCGTTTGCATTAATTTTGGCATCAGACAATTCGTGTATCAAGCTGCCTCGACGCATTATCCCTATTCTGTTTCCTATAGTTACTGCGTTTAAAAGATCATGGGTTGCAATGAGAATAGTTTTCCCTTGTCGGCCTAATTTTTTTACTAATTCTGTAAATTCATTTATGGCTATTGGATCCAAACCGGATGTAGGTTCATCCATTAATAAAACATCAGCATTTTTGGCAATAGCAATGGCTATTCCAACTTTTTGACGCATTCCTTTAGAGTAATATCCTAAACGTTTATAAAAAGTAGCTGTTGGTAAACCTACAGATGTAAGAAAATGTTCTAATTCAGCTTTAGAATATTTGAAACCAGCAAGTCTGCTAAAAAAATCTAAGTTTTCAATACTGGTCAAATTACTATACAACATTACCACTTCGGGTATATATGCTAATGATTTTTTAGTTGTTTTATCATTTTGATGAACTACAACACTATTTATAAGCGCCTTGCCTTTAGAAGGAGTTATAAAGCCTAAAAACAGGTTAATAGTTGTTGTTTTTCCTGCTCCGTTTTGACCAAGTAGACAGAAAATGTCTCCTTGATTTACGGTTAAGTTTAAACTGTCTAAAGCGATATGGTCATGATATTTTTTTGTAAGATCAATTGCTTGCAACATAAGTAGTTTGGTTTTTGGTTAAGGTTTTAAGGTATTTTGAATATAGGTTTTTAGGTGTAAGACACTTATGTTTTACACCTATTCATTCCCTAGGGAAAAAGGAATATCATAATTTTATAACAGTTAAAAGAAAGACATATCTGCCTCTACAAAAGAATATGTTTAGGATAGAGGAGGACTATTGGCTAATGGGAAAATAAGAAGGTCAAATGCATAGATAGACTCATCCAAAGATGGAGTAAAATGCACGATGCTCTTCAATGTAGCCTCTGTGGTAAATGGATTAGAAAAAAAGTAAAAGACTTTTCTGTTCATTACAAAATTACATACAACACACTTAGGAGTAGAAGAATGTAACTCGGTATGAGAAGAAATCGAATTAGTGTTAGAATGTGAAATTATAAGATGATGAAAACTTTCAACTATTGGATTAGCAAGAAACACTAATAACAATATCCATGTTAATAATGGAAATATAATAACTGAATAGAAAGTCTTTTTATTTTTCATGTAATTGCACCAAAGTTGCAAAAAATAATTAATAGTGAATACTGTTTTATCATTTATTTAGCTTATGGTATTTTATGTCTGTTACTTAAAATAATAAAAATATTGATGTAAATGCTTGCTAATGATTTGTTTATTTCTGAGTGATAGATATTCTTAAAACTATAAGAATACTATTTTATTGTAAATTTGTATACTATTTGTGCTTAATAGCTTTAGCTATGATTGTTTAAAATTATTTTGAGACAAGGATTGTTAAAAGTAGGAAGAGATAGTTTGTTTTTATACCAGAAAGGACAAAATAATGGAGTACTTTATCCAGAGAGTGAAAGTGTGTTTTTTGAAGATAAGACTTCTGAGGAATCGATGAAATTTGTAAAAAAAACAAATCAGGAAATCATTACATTCTTATGGGTTTTAAAGGGGTACAATGGGAAAGAATAAAGATTGAGAAGTGGACAATTAAAACGACTAAAGAAAAAACACTTCTTCTGTTACTATCTATAATTAGTGTAGCTTTTGGCATTGAAGAAGACTTGATGATAAGGTTTTTGAGATACATTTATGTATTAAAAAGTAGTATCTACTCCATGTTTTTTCAGATAAGTAATAGCACCTATTTTATTAGCTTCCTTTTTAAAAGCGATAGGTGTTTTTTTAAAATATTTCTTAAAGCATTTCGAAAAGTATTTTGGGTCATTAAATCCTGTCATGAAGGATGCTTCAGAAATATTATACCCGTATTTTGTAATTAAAACAGCAGCCTTTTTTAAACGAAGCAACCGCACAAAATCAACTAAACTATTCCCTGTTAATGCATGGCATTTTCGGTAAAGACTAGAATATCCCATGTGTAAGGATTCAGCAAGTTCTTCCATTTTAAAATCGGCATCATCTAGCCTTAGATTGATGTTAGACACAAGGTTTTCAAGAAAAATTTCGTCTTGTGATTTTTCTAATTTCACTTTAGGACTACTGATAATTTCTTTACGATATTTTGATATTATATATTCTTTAGAAGAAATAATATTTTTTACCTTCAACAACAATTCATTAGTATTGAATGGTTTATTGATATATTCTATAGCACCAGATTTTAGTCCTGATATTTTAGCGTTTGTAGAATTTTTGGCTGTAAGTAATATGATGGGTATATGCATAGTTACCGGATCTTTTTGAAGCTTTTTGCTCATTTCTATGCCATCTAGTTTAGGCATGACTATATCACTTAAAATAAGATCTGGTAAATTATTTTTAGCATAATAATAACCTTCTTCACCATTTTCGGCCATGATGATGTTGTATTTAAGTTGTAAAAGCTCTTTTAGAAAAGCTTGTAGATCAAAATTGTCTTCTACTATTAAAATAGTTTTCTTCGATAGATCTAATTCTTTTTCTTTAATTAAAGTGTTATTTTCTACTATAGAAAAATTATTAGGTTCTTCAGTATCATCGGTTATGATTCTTTCGGTTTCTGTATATGCATTTTCTGTTATTGGAAATTTAATGATAAATGTAGTACCCTCTATAGGATTAGAGTTAACTTTGATTTTACCTCTGTGTAAATTCACTAATTCTTTTGTGAGTGCTAATCCTATACCTGTGCCTTTATTTTTTTTACCGATATCAGATTGGTAAAATAGCTTAAAAATGTGCTGTAGTTCTTCATCGGGAATTCCTGGTCCAGAATCTATAACAGATAATTTTATGAACTTTTTATTGTTGACTGGTACGATATTTAAGATAATATTACCCTCTTTGGGAGTAAATTTAAAGGCATTAGAGAGTAAATTGTATATTACATGTTCCAGTTTCTCTTTGTCATACCAAGTTGCAGTCAAGTTCTTGGGGCAATTCACTATAAAATCAATTTTTCTTTTTCTTGCCAACTCCTTAAACGAGATAGAAATATTTTCTATGTCTTTACATAAATTATTTTTGGTAACAGTTAATCTTAAGGTTTCTAATTCTTTATTTCTAACTAGTGTTAATTCTTGTGCGATCTTAGAAAGGCGTTTGGTGTTATATGACATGATTTCTAAACGCTGTTTTAATAACAGATTTCCATTCTTTTCGGCCTTTTTTAACATGTCATCAATAGGCCCAAGGATCAATGTAATTGGTGTCTGAATTTCATGAGACATTTTTGCAAAGAAATTCATTTTCAAATCGTGTAATTCAGTTTCTTTTTTATGACTAACTTTTTCTAGAAATAAATTTTTTCTCATGGAGTACCATCGCCTTACCCCATATATTGCTAGTATGAAAATAAACAGATAAAAAATGTAAGCCCAAGGTGTATTCCATATAGGTTGCTGTATTGTGATCGCTATTTTTTTTTCGGGAAGTTCCCAAACTCCTTTTTTTGTTCCCGTTTTAACCTCAAAAGTGTAGTTTCCGGGAGGGATATTTGTATAAGTAGCTAAGCGTTCTGATCGGCTGGTTATCCAATTTTTATCGAACCCTTTTAATCTATATGTATAATAGTAACTTGGGTTTAAAATATTACCTATTGCATAAAACCTAAATGAAAAATGAGATTGATTATGTTTTAGTTTTAGAGATTCAGTATTAGCTATTCCAGTAGTAGTTTTATTAGGTAATAATGAATAAACGGGTTGGTTAAGTATTTCTATGCTATTTATATATAATCTGGTATTCGATGCTTTTTTATTTAGATGTTTTGGGTCAAAGCTATTTAATCCTTTGACACCTCCAAAGTACAAAAGACCTTGTTCATCCTTAAAATTACTTCTCTGTAGAAAAACATTGTCTTGAAGTCCATCAGTATCGTAATACGTTTTTAGAACAAGATTCTTAACATCTAAATGACTTATACCATTATTTTTAGAGCTCATCCATAAATCATCATTATTATCTTTAAGAATTGCTATAAAACTTTTTTCTCCAATAGATTCTATATGTTCAAATGTAGTATAGGTCTTATCTTTAGTATTAAATTTTAATAATTTACCTAATCTGTTAATTAACCAAATTTCTCCAGGGTTGCCAAGAACCATAGATTTTACAGCGCGAATTTCATCTTTGTAGTTTTTGTTTTTTTGTGAATAATCAATAAATGTAGAGTTACTTATATTAGTATGATGTTCATTAAATTGAAATAATCCCCCATTATAAAGTCCTAACCAAATTATACCATTTCTATCTTCTAGAATACTTTCTGTGTTAGGGCCTTTTAGTCCTTTAGAATTATTGTCGAAAACTGCTATGAGTTTCAAATCAGGAGAGTAAATGTTAATCGAAAGGTTTGATCCTATCCAGATCCGCCCTTTAGAATCAGAAAAAACGGTTCTTATATCAGTTGCTTCCTGTTTATTCGAATTATAAACACTTATCTTTTGAAAAGTATTGTTACTTGTATTGTGATGCCATAAACCATTCTTATAAGTTCCAAACCAAACATTTGATAGGTTATCTTCTGTTATAGATTGAATATAAAATCCTCTATTTAAGGATATGTCACTAAAGTAGCTCTTCTCTTTTGTAGTTCCGTCAGTAGTATAGGTTACTTTTGTTAATCCAGATCCATCTGTCCCTATCCATAAAACATCTTTAGAGCTTTTTAAAATGCTTAATACTCTAAGAGGTGTGTTATTAACAGAGCCTTCGTGGTATCTAATATTATTATTTCTGTTAGGAAGAATATTAAGTTTACCATAGTTTGTAGTAATCCACATATTTCTGTGGTTATCTTCATTGATGTCCAAAATGGTATTACTACTTAAAGAAAATTCATTGGAATATTGCCGTGTAAACAAATCAACCTCTCCGCTGTTTATATTTACTTTGTATAATCCACCTCCATCTGTTCCTCCCCACATATATCCATCTTTACTGCAAAACAATGACAAGAACATCTCTTTATTGATATTAAACTTCTCTTGCTCAAAAAAAGAATCTTCTATAAACTGTTTACTAATAGGGTCATAGACAAATAATCCATAAGTTTCGGTTCCTACCCAAAGTTTATTATTAAGATCTGCGGCAAGGATAATATTTCCGGGATAGTTAGTAAATGGCCCAATTAATTCAGTTACCTGTTCTGTTTTTAGAGAATAACTATAAATTGTACCACTGTTAGTACCGACATATACTTCTGAAGAATTTAATACATCAATGTCTATAATGTTCTTGACTTCAGAACCCTTATGGGAAATTGTAGCGATAAAGTTCATTTTAGAATCAATATATTGGTAAATATTACCAAGTTTAGAAGCCAACCAGATACTTTCCTTTTTTGTAACAATTGAACTTATGCCATCATTTTTAGGTAACAAAGGAGTTATATCTTCAAATTGATTAGTTATAGCTACATATCTTGATATCAATCCAAATTGAGAGGTTACCCATATATTTTTGTTGTGATCAACAAGCATATTCTTTATAAAATCATTATGATCAATATTCGGAAAAATCATCTTGTTTTTAATGAGTTTATAATCATAACCATTATAGACCAATATTCCATCGGCACATAACATCCAAATATTATCAAATGAACCCTGTGCCGTTTTAGTGGGGATAACAAATTTGTTATCGTTTATAGGTGAGAGATGTCTAAAACTTGTATGATTTTGACCGTGTAAGAAAGAGACACACCATATAAAAATACCTAACAAAGAATAGCCTCTTAATCCAAACATAACATACCTTTTTAATAACATACTTTTTAGTGCCGTACTTTAATTATTTGATAATACAATACCTCATAAATTGTATTAATATGAAAACTACATATATGAGGTGCCTCCTAAATAATTATGGTTTGTATTTTAATTATAATTTTTTAACAATTATAATCAACTATCTTTTAAAGTAATGTTAAAGGTATTAATAAAAATCACTAAAAATGATTTTTGAAGACTCGAAGAGCACCCTCTAAAGTAGTCTAATTCGTCAAAAAGGAGGATAAAATATGCATTGTCATCATTAGATCTTAAATAATACTCCTAAATGCTTAAAATATCATCTTGAATAAGGAATGTATCCGTCATATTTGAATTCTAATAGTTTAACAATAAAATAACTTAAATGAATTCTAGACGAAATTTTGTTAAAAAAACAGCACTTGCCAGTGCAGGTGTATCACTACTACCCAACTTGTCTTTTGGAGCGATGACTAACTTAACTGATAAGAAGCTTAGGTTAGCTTTTATTGGAGTTGGATTAAGAGGGATGAATCATTTTAACAATGCTCTTAATAGAAAAGATATAGATATAACTGCTATCTGTGATATAGATCCTGAACGAATAAAAATAGCTTTAAAGAAAATTGATGAAGCTAATTTTTCAAAACCAAAAGTTTTTGGAAACAGTGATCACGACTACAGAAATTTACTAGAATTAGAGGATGTAGATGCAGTGATAATATCTACACCATGGTTATGGCACACTAAAATGGCTGTAGATGCTATGAAAGCAGGGAAATATACTGGTTTAGAAGTTTCTGCGGCTAATACTATTGAAGAATGTTGGGATTTGGTGAATACACATGAAGCAACTGGGTCACATTTAATGATCTTAGAAAATGTAAACTATCGTAGAGACGTCCTTGCTGTTCTAAATATGGTGAAGCAAAATGTTTTTGGAGAATTGCTCCATTTTAGATGTGGTTATCAGCATGACTTACGCTTTGTAAAATTAAATGATGGAAAATCTGCCTATGGTAAAGGCGTTGAGTTTGGAGAGAAAGGAATATCAGAATCCAAATGGAGAACTCAGCATTCTGTGCTAAGAAATGGAGATGTGTATCCTACTCATGGTGTAGGACCGATTGCTACAATGTGTGATATTAATAGAGGTAATCGTTTTACTTCATTAAGCTCTAATGCAACAAAAGCTATTGGATTACATAACTATATCGTAAAACATGGTGGGAAAGAGCATCCAAATGCAAAAGTGAAATTTAAGCAAGGAGATGTTATTACAACAACAATCGAAACCGCTAAAGGAGAAACGATCATTGTAACACATGATTGTAATTTGCCAAGACCTTATTCATTAGGGTTTAGAGTACAAGGAGCTAATGGATTATGGGAAGTTGATGGTAGTCGAATGTATATCGAAGGACAATCAAAACCACATCAATGGGATGATGCAGATCAATGGCTCAAAAAATATGATCATCCCTTATGGCAAAAATATGGCGAATTAGCTACAGGAGCAGGGCATGGAGGAATGGATTTCTTTGTTCTAAACGCGTTTGTAGAATCGGCAAAAGAAAATATTGCACCACCTCTTGATGTTTATGATGCAGCAGCTTGGAGCTCAATTACACCGCTATCAGAATTATCTATAGAAAATAATGGAGAACCACAAGATTTTCCCGATTTCACAAGAGGTATGTGGGTAAAACGTAAACCTTATAATTGGATAAAAAGTAAATATTAAATCACTAAATCATAATATATGGAAAAATTAAAGATTACCCTATTGATCCTTATATGTACTCTTACAAGTAACATATTAGCTCAAGAAAAAACGATAACGGGAACAGTTTATGACACATCAGGCAGACCTGTTGTAGGAGCTTCTGTTATAATTAAAAACACTACAAAAGGAACTACGTCAGATTTTGATGGAAATTATACCATAAACACGAAAGAAAAAGATGTTCTTGAAATATCTTATGTAGGATTTATTACACAAGAAATAGTGGTAAATGATCAAACAAAAATAGATGTTTCCCTACAAGAAGATGTTAGCCAATTAGAAGAAATCATTGTTGTAGCCTATGGTACACAAAAGAAAGAAACAATCACCTCATCGATAGTGAGTATCAAATCAGAAGAACTAAAAGATGTTACAACTCCCGATGTGACTACGATGTTACAAGGAAAAGTTGCGGGAGTACGTTTAGGAGCTTCTAGTGGTAGCCCGGGATCTGTGCCAAATATATTAATACGAGGCTCTTCGTCTCTAGGAGGTAGAGTAACTCCATTGTGGGTGGTTGATGGTGTAATACAACATAGTATACCTATAATTAACCCAAATGATGTTCAATCTATATCCGTACTTAAAGATGCTTCTGCGACATCACTTTATGGATCTCGTGGTGCAAATGGTGTAGTTATCGTTACTACAAAACGAGGAACTTCAGGTAAGTCAGAAATTAGTGTAAGTTCAAGAGTAGCTATAAACACATTTAATACTGGGAAATTTGAAGTTATGGACTCGCGACAATTATATGAGTATCATACACAATTCTCAAATTCTCAACCTTGGTTTGCTCCAGAATTATTAGATCGAAATTATGATTGGATCGAAAACGGAACTCAAGATGGTTTTGTTAAGGATGTAAATGTATCATTTACTTCGGGAACCGAAAAACTGAAACTATTTATCAATGGAGGATATTACAATGAAACAGGAACCTTGCGAGGGAATGAATTGGATAGGTATACATATCGAATGAATTTAGATTATGATATTACGAAACGTTTAAAAATAAGCCCTAAACTGTCATTTAGCTTTGATAACAGAGACAAAATTGCAGAGGCTCCCTTATACGAATTGTATCTAAACCTACCTTGGGATAATCCTTATGATGCAGAAGGTAAACCAATTAATGCACAAGAAGCTTCTGATTGGTTAGGTAGAGACCAAAGAAATTATTTACATGATCAGCAATGGAACTACTTCTCTAATAATACATTTAACCTAAGTTCTAATTTTGATTTTGAGTATCAAGTTGTTCCCAACCTGGTTTTTAAATCAGTAAATAATTTTACATATTATCGCTATAAATCAAAAGCATACACAGATCCCAGATCAATTTCTGGATTAGCCACTGGTGGTAGCATAAGTGATAGGATAGACGAGCGATTTACCAAATTAACAACCCAGACATTACAATATTCAAATGTGTTCGAAGAGCATTCTATAACTGCTTTAGGAGGATATGAGTATAATGATTATAAATATGAAAATGTAGATGTAACGGGTAATGGTATTGTTGCAGGAACAGAAGTTTTAAATGTAGCAAGTGAAACTGGAGAGATAAGTGGATTCAAGAACGATTATGCTTTACAATCATTTTTTCTATCTGCTAATTATGGGTTTAGCAATCGATATTATCTAAAAGCTTCTATACGTAGAGATGGAGCTTCAAATTTTGGATTAGATGACCAATACGGTAATTTCTTTTCAATAGGAGCAGGATGGAACATACATAATGAAGCTTTTTTTAATAGAAATGTTATTAATGAACTTAAATTACGCGCGAGTTATGGATCTGTAGGAAACAGACCATCATCTTTATACCCATACCAAGGAACATATAGGTTAAATACACAATATATTGGTACTCCGGGAGCAGTATTAGATCAATTAGGAAATCCAGATTTAAGTTGGGAAAAATCGTATGAAGCAAATATTGCGATCGACACTAGATTGTTTGATAAGGTAAGCGCAACGTTTGAATATTATAACAAAGACACGTCTGATCTGTTGTACTTCGTGAATTTGCCTGATGTTACTGGATATAGCGGATTTTGGGAGAATGTAGGAGGGCTTACCAATACTGGATATGAAGCTGCGATTTCGGTCGATGTTATACAAAATAAAAATTTTGAATGGAATCTAGGATTTAACATTGGGTTTAACAAAAATGAAATTACAGAGTTGTTCGATGGACAAACAGAAATCCCTAGAGGATCCAAAATATTTAAAATCGGAGAAGACTCTAGTTCATGGTATATAAGAAAATGGTTAGGTGTTGATCCCGACAATGGAAATCCACTATGGGAAGTTGTTGATCCTGATACTGGAGAACGAACTGAAACTAGTAATTGGAATGATGCTACTCTACAAGTTGTTGATGCATCCTCACCAGATTTTATAGGAGGATTTGATTCTAGACTAAGCTATAAAAATGTATCACTTTCTACCAATTTTAATTTCTCTAAAGGAGGTAAACTATACAATGGTGCTAGAGAATTGTTTGACTCAGACGGAGTCTACACTACCTTTAATCAGCAAGTATTAGCAGATGATTGGAACAGGTGGGAAAAGCCGGGAGATATAGCAACACACCCTTTAGCTGTTGAAGGCGGTAATAACAATTCTAATAAGCGTTCGTCTCGTTATTTAGAAGATGCTAGTTATTTAAGAATGACAAATGTTACATTATCTTATAATTTACCGCAGAATGTGCTAAGTAAAGTAGGGATAAGCAACTTCAGTGTATATGTATCTGGAGATAATTTATTAACATTTACAAAGTATAGCGGTGTTGACCCAGCAGTTACAGGTAATCCAGATAATGATGATCCTAATAATATTGGTTTATCAGGAAGTCCCGGGTTAACGTATCCAATACCAAAACGCTATGCATTAGGTGTTAACGTATCATTTTAAAAAAACATTTAAAAATAAATAGTATGAAAAAATTAATAATACTACTACCTGCTATCGCATTTATACTACATTCCTGCGAGTTAGAAAAGAATCCTTATGAGCAGATTTCGGTAGATGAATTGTTTTCTGATCCAGAATCAATTGAAACAGCTACAATTGGTAATTACGCTTTGTTAAAAGGTGATAAAGGTTTTGACGGTTGGGTAGATGATCTACACAGAATATCAGAGTATGCCGGAGATAATGTAAGCCTTAGTGGAGGTACAACCGATCATTTATTCTTTTTATATAACTATCAATCCATAAAAACCAATTCTAGAGTAGAAAGATTTTGGCGTAATTCTTATAAAATTGCGGTGGGATGTAATGTAATTATTGAAAAAATTGTAGAAGGAGAATCGGTCGAAACTGATCAATTATTAGGAGAAAATTACTATCTAAGAGCGCTTACATATTTTCAAATGGGTAACGTATTTGGAAGACCTTATAATCAAGGAGCCTCTAACCTATCTATACCACTTAAGTTAACATCAGATATTACAGATAGACCAGACAGACAGACCATAGAGCAAGTGTATGCTCAAGTCATTAATGATTTAGAAAAAGCAGAAGCTTTGATGACAGTAAACAAAGGAGCATCTTTTGCTTCAAAAGAAGCTGCACAAGCATTATTATCCAGAGTATATTTATATAAGGAAGATAATATAAGAGCAGAAGAATATGCCGATAAGGTTATTGCATCTGGGAATTATGCTTTACTCTCAACAGATCAATTTTCTAAAATGAATACATTAATACCTGATCAAAATAAAGAAGCTATTTTTGCAGTAACATTAAGCTCTGCTACAGATCTTTTAGGAGGCTCAGATGACTGGTATACCATAGGATCTTTTTATGCCAATGTCGAAGGTAAAGGTTGGGGTGAGATGTATGCTTCGAGAACATATTTGGATTTAATAGAAAAAAACCCTGACGATGCAAGAAAATCATTTATAGAGCCACAGCCTGAAAAAGATAGTGATCAAAATGAATTCCCTGCTGTGTATTGGGTAAATGATGCATATGCATATGAATTTAGAAGAACAACTGAAAGCGGAGGAATAACTACGTTTGAAGATAATGGAAATACATATACCGTAGAATCTGAAATTGTAGATGGCAAAACCGTATATTATTTTAATGGTACTGGTGGTAGACAGGATGTTATTAAAGGTGTTGATCTTAAAAAACGTAATGGACACCCAAAATTCTATATTCTGAAAGCATCATTGCAAGAGAATGATATACATCTTTGGTCTCCAATGGTATCCCGTCTAGCAGAAATGTATTTAAACAAAGCTGAATCCTTAGCAAAAAGAGGTGCGGATCAGTTAGCCTTGGATAATATAAACATCATTAGAGAAAGAGCTGGTATTCCTACATATACATTAGCTAATGTTCCAATAGGAAAAACCATATTAGATGTTGTTTTAGAAGAGCGTAGATTAGAATTGGCATATGAAGGGCATAGAAGATATGATGTATATAGAAATGGTCGTACAATGAATAGAAAATACCCAGGTACGCATTTAAATGGAACAAATGCTTTTCTTGAAATACCATCTACACATCCAAGAGTTGTAGAATTCATCCCAGAACAACAGATCATTTTACAGCCATCATTAATTCAAAATGATTAATATATAGTAGCATAGACTTCTTTTGAAGTCTATGCTATTTTACTATTTAATAAAGTATCCTTATATCATAAACATGCGGATTTATATATATAAAATTTGGATTGTATTTTTGATGTTTACCTTTTTGTATTCTTGTAAGAATCCGATAGATAAATTATCATCAGAGAAATTATTTACAAAAATACCAACAGAGATTACAGGAGTAACTTTCGAGAACAAAATATTAGAATCAGAACAACTACATTATTATAAATATTTATACATCTATATCGGTGGAGGGGTAGCCGCAGCCGATTTCAATAATGATGGATTAGAAGATCTTTTCTTTACCTCTAATATCTATCATAATAAACTTTTTTTAAATAAAGGAAATTTTCAATTCGAAGATATTACCATAAAAGCAGGAATAAAAAAAAGAGCTGGTTTTGATACCGCAGTATCTGTTGTCGATATCAATAATGATGGTTTTTTAGATATCTATATTAATAGAGCAGGTTGGTATGAAGGAGATCAGAAACTTGCCAATATGCTATATGTAAACAATGGAGATCTCACCTTTACAGAACAAGCAAAACAACATGGATTAGCAGATACTAATCGATCGATCGCATCTACATTCTTTGATTATGATAAAGATGGAGATCTGGATGTTTATATAGCTAATGCTCCAGCCGAGTTTGATTTATCAGGTAAAATACTAGATATAGATAAAATTCAGAATAGTAAAGAAACACAATCTTTTAGAAGTAGTGATAAGTTATATAATAATGACGGAAAGGGAAACTTTACAGATGTTTCAGAACAAGCAGGAATTCTACCAGATTTAGGCTTCGGGCTTAATGCACAGGTAGGAGATCTTAATAATGACGGTTGGCTAGATATTTATGTGTCTAATGATTTTATCGGACCTGATTTCGCCTATATAAATAATAAAAACGGAACCTTCTCAGACAAAAAGAACACACTTTTTAAGCACATCTCATATTATAGCATGGGAAGCGATATTGGAGATATTAATAACGATGGATTTAATGATTTAATGGTTTTAGATATGAGCCCAGAAGATCATGTTCGATCCAAAACAACCATGTCTATGATGTCTATTGATCGATTTAATGAAATGGTAAAAAAAGATTATCATTATCAGTACATGCATAATGTAATGCAACTAAATAATGGAAATGGTACTTTTAGTGAGATTGCTCAGATGTCTGGCCTTGCGCAAACAGACTGGAGTTGGTCTGTGCTTTTTGCGGACTTTGATTTGGATGGATTAAACGATATTTATGTCACCAATGGTATTTATAGAGATGTTGTTGATCGTGATATGAACATTGAAATTAATAACACCATCAACAAAAAAAGAAATACCCTAAAAGAAAAAGATTTTTACGAATTCACCCAAAAATTACCCCAACAAAAATTAACTAACTATTTATTTAAAAATAAAGGAAATCTAAAATTTGATAATATAACTAAAGACTGGTCAGATGAAAAACCGACATTCTCAAACGGTGCGGTGTATGTTGATTTAGACAATGATGGCGATCTGGATATAGTTACTAATAATTTAGATGAAAATGCAACGATACTTAGAAATAATGCAAGAGGAATCAATGATAATAATTTTTTACAATTCACCTTTAAAGGATTACAGAAAAATGTATTCGGAGTTGGAACAACCGTAAAAATGTATATGAATGATGGGAAAGTACTAACTCGACAACTCATAAACTCCAGAGGATATCTTTCTTCTATGTCGAATACATTGCATTTTGGGATAGGAAAAGATGATATAGTTCCCAAAATTGAGATCATTTGGTCTGATGGGAATAAGCAACATCTTACGAATATAAAAGCAAACCAATCATTAAGTATTGATTACGTCAAAAGTGTTAAAACAGCAAGACAAAGTACCAATACAGAATCTAATACAATTTTTACAGAATCTATGGTAGATTTCGAGCATACTGAAATCTCTTTCAATGATTTTGATAAACAATTATTATTACCACATAAACTATCACAAACAGGACCTGCAATAGCAAAAACAGATCTTAATAACGACGGATTAGAAGATCTTTTTATAGGAGGAGCACATAACCAAACTGCACAACTATTAATAGCTTCACAAGAAGGGAATTTCAAAAATGTACCTGTGCAGGATTTTATAAAAGATAGTTTGTATGAAGATGTAAGTGCTAGTTTTTTTGATGCGGATAATGATGGAGATAAAGATTTATATGTAGTAAGCGGAAGTTACGAGTTTGATCCAGACTCACCACTATTACAAGACAGATTATATATCAATGAAGGAGATTATAATTTTAATCGATCAGAATTGAAATTACCACCTATTAATACTGCTGGTTCTATTGTAAAAGCTTCAGATTTTGATCAAGATGGAGATGTTGACCTATTTATAGGAAGTCGTGTAATCCCAGGAAAATACCCATATGCACCAACAAGTTACTTGTTAATTAATGAAAATGGAAAATTTATAGATAAAACAGATGATTTGGCACCAGATCTAAAAAAGATTGGTATGGTGACTAGTGCAGAATGGAATGATATAGATAACGATAATGATTTGGATCTAATCGTTACCGGAGAATGGATGGGTATTGAAGTTTTTATTAATGATAAAAAAGGGCTTTCTAGAAAAGAAATGTATAATGATTTATCGTCAACCAAGGGGTGGTGGAATAAAGTTTTGATCGTTGATATCGATAAGGATGGAGACAAAGATATAATAGCTGGAAATTTAGGATTAAACTTCAAACATGAAGCATCAAAAGAAAAACCCTTTCACGTATATACAAATGATTTTGATAATAATGGTACAGAAGATATTATGTTGGCCAAATATTATAAATCGAAGCAAGTTCCTGTGAGAGGTAAGCATTGTACAGCAGAACAAATACCGTACTTAAAAGAAAGGATAAAAACGTACAGCGATTTTGCCAATAGTGATATTCAGGAAATAATAGGAGAAACTTTTCAATCAGCTATTCATTATCAAGCTACAGAATTTAGGTCTGGTGTTTTTATAAATTATAACGCTGGTTTTGAATTCACCCCATTTCCTGTAGAAGCTCAAATGACCCCGATTAATAGTATTCTTTATGAAGATTTTGATGGGGATCATATTAAAGATTTACTAATGGCAGGAAATAATTATCATACAGAGGTAGAAACCACTCGTGCAGATGCAGGTATAGGTGTTTATCTAAAAGGACTCTCAAAAGGAGAATTTCAGCCTGTAAAAAACTCTGAAACTGGATTTTACGCAGATAAAGATGTGAGAAATATGCTGCTAATAACCTCTCAAAAAAGGAAAGCTGTTATTGTGGTAAATAATAATGGTAAGCATCAACGATATGAAGTTAACTAACTAATTATGAAGAGTATAAAATAATGAAAAAGTATAAAAAATCAATTTATAAAATCTTGTTTTTATTGATGTGCATTTGCATATTGGCATGTAGTTCGGATAAAAAATCTGTTAACCCCGAAAGTAATAATCAATTAGACCTATCAATAACTATTCCTCCAGGAGCTAATAGTTGGGTAGTTAATAGTACAGAGCAGGATGCTGTTTTAATCCATGATTCTGGTATTCATAATTGGACATCATTAGATGATGTTATTCGTGTTTATTTTCATACAAAATTAACAGGTGAATTACATCTTGGTTTAAATATTAAATCAGAAACAGGGCCATCAACTATTAGAGTAACAGTAGGTAATACAACAAAAGATATAGTTATTGATAATACAACTTATAAAAATGTTGAAATAGGGATGTTTGATATAACTAAATCGGGATATAATTTTATTGAAATTCAAGGACTTCAAAAAACAGGCGAATACATAGGAGATATCAACAAAGTTTTTATCGGTGGACCGGCAACAACTAGTGGTGTTTCATTTGTGCCGAATGACTTTAGCTTTCATTTTGGAAGAAGAGGACCTTCTGTTCATTTAACTTATAAAATGCCAGAAAATAAGGATGTTATATATTTCTATAACGAGGTTACAATACCTAAAGGAGAAGATGTGGTTGGGTCCTATTTTATGGCAAATGGTTTTGGAGAAGGATATTTTGGAATTCAAGTTAATTCGGATACCGAAAGGAGAATATTATTTTCTGTATGGAGCCCATTTGTTACTGATGATCCAAGTACAATTCCAGATGACTATAAAATAATTCTTTTAGGTAAAGGTGAAGGAGTGACAGGTGGAAGTTTTGGAGGAGAAGGTTCTGGAGGACAGAGCTATAAGGTGTTTGATTGGAAACCTGAAAATACATATAAATTTTTATTAAAAGGAGAACCCTCAGTCAATAATTCTACAGATTACACAGCATATTTCTATGCCCCAGAAGAAGGTGAGTGGAAATTAATTGCAAGTTTTAGAAGACCACATACAAATACATATTTAAAAGGGTTTTATTCATTTTTAGAAAATTTCAGAACACATACAGGCTTTATTTCAAGAAAAGGAAAATACGCAAATCAATGGGTATATGATACCCAGGGGCAATGGCACGAATTAACGAATGCCAAGTTTACTGCTGATGCAACCGCTAGGAAAGAGGCTAGACTTGATTATGCAGGTGGTGTAGATGGAAACTCATTTTACTTGAAAAACTGCGGATTTTTTGATGATAATACAACTATGAATACTGAGTTTTCTCGAACAGCAAATGGTGTAAAACCAGATGTAGATTTTTCACAACTACCTGGTTTAGGGGCATTAAAAAATAAGTAACGATAATTAAAATTATAAAGGTTGAGGTGGGATATAGAATATTATAAAAACAAAATATATAAAACATATGACATCACTTTAACCAAACTAAAACTTTAAAATATTTGTTGAGTTAGCTGATTTGAAAAGCCTTTGATGATTAAATATTATTCAGAGGCTTTATTTTGCTAAAGGAGATAAAATGTATGGATTATAATAACATGATTTTGAATAAAGTTAACAGGAAAAATAAATTGATTTCATTTGCCCCAGGGAGAACATGCCTATTTGGAGACCATCAAGATTATCTGGGTCTGCCAGTAATAGCATGTGCCATAAACAGACATATTAAATTAACTGCTTTTAAAAATAAAGAAAGAACCTTTAATATCAATACACCGGATATTGGTAAAAAAAGAAGTATCAATGTTTGTGATGAAATTAGATTTGTTGAAAAAGGAGATCACTTATTATCAGCACTAAAAGTGTTGAGAAGATACGATTGCATTCCTAATGTTGGATATGATATCACAATTTCTGGAAATCTACCAATAAATGCTGGTACCTCTAGTTCTTCGGCAGTAGTAGTGTCCTGGGTTCAGTTTTTATTAGAAGCTTTTGGAGCTGACCATAAAATCACACCAGAGTTTATTTCACAAATTGCATATGAAGCCGAAGTTTTAGAACACGGAAACCCTGGAGGAAAAATGGATCAATATAGTATTGGCCTGGGGAATATCATGTATTTGGAAACTGGAGAGAATAATTCATATGAGTTATTTGATCGCCCAATACCTGGACTAATTATAGGAGAATCTGGTATCCCAAAAGAAACAATTGGTGTTTTAAATGAATTAAAAGAAAATGCTTGGCAAGCTATACATACATTGGCGATGTATCATGAAAATTTTAATATAGAAAATGTCGAAAAAAAAGATATAAAAAAATTATCTCATCATCTGCCAGATAGATTAGAACCTTTCTTTTATGCAGCTGTATCAAATCATGATATAACCAAAAAAGCACTTACAGAATTTAAAAAAGATCATTTAGATATAGAAAAAATAGGTGTATTAATGAATCAACATCATACTATTTTAAGGGATCTTCTAAAAATAACACTACCCAAAATTGATCATATGATCGAAGGAGCATTAAAAGTTGGTGCTTATGGAGCAAAGATTGTTGGCTCTGGTAGAGGAGGTAGTATTGTTGCTATTGCTCCAGAAGGTAAAGAACAACAAGTTATTGATGAAATTATAAAAGCAGGAGGAAAAGATGCTTACCTGGTTGAGGTTGATCCTGGAGCAAGAATACTCTAAAAATTGTAAACAAAAAATAAATTATCGAATGCATAGAAACCTAATAATTTTAGCGGGTGGTGCTTCATCCCGAATGAAGAAACAAACTTCACTCCAAGACTTAAGCGATGAAGAAATTGAACAAGCAAATAAAAGAAGTAAAGGCCTTATTGGTGTTGGTCCAAATGGACGCCCTCTCATGGATTATCTGCTATATAATGCAAAACTTGCAGGCTATAAAAAGATTTATATCATCATAAGTGAACAAGGTGAATTATTTAAAAAGTTTTATGGCGATAATGATAAGGATAATGACTTTCACGGTCTTAGCATATCTTTTGCGATTCAATATATTCCTGAAGGAAGAGTAAAACCATTTGGTACAGCAGATGCATTATTTCAGGCTGTTGAGCAATACCCCGAATTGAACAAAGGTTATTATACAGTGTGTAATAGTGATAACTTATATTCCTCAGATGCGTTATATGCATTAAGAGCTACATCAAGCCAAAATGCTTTTATTAGTTATGATAGAGATACGATGGAGTTTTCTTCAGAACGAATTTCACGTTTCGCACTTGCAAAACTAGATGAAACAAATCATTTGTTAGATATTATTGAAAAACCACCTCAAGCAGAGGTAAATAACTATAAAGATAAAGAAGGTAAATTACGAGTTAGTATGAATGCTTTTAAATTTAGTGGAACTACTATTTATCCTTATTTAAAAAACTGTCCTGTTCATCCAGAAAGAAATGAAAAAGAACTACCAACAGTTCTTTTAAACATGTTAAAAGAACATCCGAAAGAAGCCATAGGAATACCTTTTTCTGAACATGTACCAGATTTAACGGCAAAAGATGATATAGTTGCAGTAAAGAAGTATTTAAGCAAACATTATTCTAAATTAAGCTGGGATTAATAAAATGCAACCTATAGGAAGCATTAATGATCTATAAGCCGTTAAGAATTACATATGATTAATTCGTTGTGCATTTTGATTAATTGTAGGAAAAAGCGTCAATTCGAGTGGTTTTTCGTAATAAAATGGAGAAAAAGTGTATCGAAAATAGCTTTTTTGACCCAAAATTCTTGTCATCCTGAGCGTGTCGAAGGGCTCGATATACTTCTTCCTACGGTCGAAGCACTAGAATTGACGAATTTTAGATTAAAAAATGTAAAAATGCGCAACAGCTATGACCATTTAATAAAAAGCTTTAGAATATTACAATAAATTATAAATTTAAAAAGACATAATGATATCACTAAGTACTTTTGACTATGTATTAATAATTGCATTTTTTGTGATCACTTTATTTGTTGGTATTTGGGTGTCTAAAAAATCAGGGAAAAATTCATCAGAGTTTTTTTTATCAGGAAGAAATATGCCATGGTGGTTACTTGGTTTATCTATGGTTGCTACGACATTTTCTACCGACACTCCCAATTTGGTAACTGATATTGTAAGAACAAACGGAGTATCTGGTAATTGGGTTTGGTGGGCATTTTTGATCACAGGTTTGTTAACTGTATTTGTTTATGCCAAATTGTGGAGAAAATCAAATGTAAGCACAGATTTAGAGTTTTATGAATTGCGCTATAGTGGTAAACCAGCAAAGTTTTTACGAAAATTCAGAGCCATATATCTTGGTGTTATTTTTAATGTTATTACCATGTCTTCGGTAACTTTGGCTGCTATTAAAATAGGAGGTATCATGTTAGGTTTAGAACCTTGGCAAACAGTAATTAGTGCAGGGTTGATAACGGTTACATTTAGTGCAATTGGTGGTTTTAAAGGTGTGGTTTATACCGATTTTATATTGTTTTTTGTTGCTATGGGGGGTGCCATTGGTGCTGCATATTATTTGGTTAATTTGCCAGAAGTGGGAGGTATAAAATCTTTAATTACAAATGAACATGTGGTAGATAAGCTATCGATACTTCCTGATTTTAATGATAAACATGCTATAATCACCTTACTAATAATACCATTAGCTGTACAATGGTGGAGTTCATGGTATCCTGGAGCAGAACCTGGTGGCGGTGGCTATATCGCACAACGAATGTTGGCTGCCAAAAATGAAAATCATGCTATAGGAGCAACCTTCTTTTTTAATATAATTCATTATGCATTACGTCCATGGCCATGGATTATTGTAGCGTTGGCATCTTTAGTGATATTTCCAGACCTGGCAAGTATACAAGAAGCTTTTCCAAATATAACAACAGATAAACTAGGTCATGATTTGGCCTATTCTGCCATGCTAACCAAATTACCAAGTGGATTATTAGGTTTAGTATTAGCCTCTTTGGTGGCCGCATATATGAGTACCATTTCTACGCAATTAAATTGGGGGTCTTCTTATATTGTTTATGATTTCTATAAACAACAAATTAACCCAAATGCTTCAGAGAAACGATTGGTGGCAGTAGGTAGAATTGCAACAGTAATATTGATGGTATTTAGTGCACTTTTAGCATTACTTTTACAAAATGCGTTACAGTTGTTTGAAGTACTATTAGTTTTTGGAGCAGGAACAGGCTTAATATTTATTTTACGTTGGTTTTGGTGGCGTATTAATGCTTGGAGTGAAATTACAGCGATGTTTGCTTCAGGAATCATTTCTTTAGTATTGAAATTAACACCAGCAGGTGTCTATTTTTTTGATGCAGAAAATGGAGTGTTTCCAGATTGGTCAGAATTTCCGATAGTCGTTTTTCTAACCACTACTATTTGGTTGATAGCTACTTATGTAACTCAGCCAGAAAGTAAAGAAGTGTTACGTGATTTTTATAAAAAGACACAACCAGGAGGTCCTGGGTGGAATCACATAGTTGATCAAGCAAAAGAAGAGAAAATTATCTTAAAAAATACCTCAAAAGGATGGAGTGTACCTTTCGGTATTCTTGCAATGTTATTGGGGTGCGTATTAATATATAGCATCATGTTTGCCACAGGATATTGGATATATGGATACACAACTTACGCTCTGATATTGACTGAAATAGCTATTGTTTCGGGGTACTTACTTATAAAAATATGGGGTAAGATTAAAGCTAATATATTATAAAATAGAATTTAAAAAAGATTGTTGAAATAATTAGAAGAAAAATGAATATTAATTATAAACCGGCAGGTCAATTTGAAGAAACAAGATTTGAGAAAATACATAACGTAATTTTTAAAAATTCGAATGAAGCTTCTGTAGTAGTGGCTACAGAAATAGCAAATCTTATAAAAGAAAAATCGAAAAAAAATGAACAATGCGTTTTAGGATTAGCTACTGGTTCTTCTCCGATTAAGGTATATGAAGAATTAGTGAGAATGCATCATGAAGAAGGTTTAAGTTTTAAAAATGTGATAACCTTCAATTTAGATGAATATTATCCAATGGATATAGAAAATATACAGAGTTATTATTACTTCATGTATGAACATCTATTTGATCATATTGATATATCTCCCGAAAATGTTCATATCCCCGATGGAAAAATAAATAATGATGATCTCTATCAATATTGTATTGATTATGAAATGAAAATTAAAGAAGCAGGTGGATTAGATTTTCAGTTATTAGGTATAGGAAGAACAGGTCATATAGGTTTTAATGAACCAGGATCTCATTATAATTCTGGTACACGAATGATAACATTGGATCATATCACCCGGGTGGATGCAGCTCCTTCTTTTTTAGGTATAGAAAATGTTCCTAGAAAAGCTATAACTATGGGAATTGCTACAGTAAGAGCAGCAAAACGTATTGTATTGTTAGGATGGGGGCAGCACAAAGCAACAATTATCAAAGAAACTATAGAAGGAGATGTTTCTTCTCATGTACCTGCAACATACCTTCAAAACCACCAAAACACAACTTTTATATTAGATACCGAGGCAGGATCAGAATTAACCAGAAATAAAACACCTTGGTTGGTTAGTTCATTAGCATGGACAGAAGCATTAAAGAATAAAGCAATTATCTGGCTATGCGAATTAACCCAAAAAAGCATATTAAGCTTAACAGATAAAGATTATAACGATAATGGTATGTCTGGGTTATTAGCGCAAGAAGGTTCTGCTTATGATTTGAATATTACAATGTTTAATAAATTACAGCACACTATTACGGGATGGCCTGGAGGTAAGCCTAATGCAGATGATACTAATAGGCCCGAGAGAGCAAATCCAGCCAAAAAGAGAGTCATTATTTTTAGTCCACATCCCGATGATGATGTGATTTCTATGGGAGGAACTTTTGATAGATTAGTTGAGCAAGGTCACGAAGTTCATGTGGCTTATCAAACATCAGGCAATATAGCTGTATCAAATCAAGAAGCTTTAAAATTTGCAGAAGTAAGTCAAAAATTGAATTCAGACTCAACAGTAACTCAAAAAATTATTGATACGTTGTCTACTGCAAATGAATATATTGTCGATACTATAGAAATACGACAATTAAAGGGACTAATCAGAAGAAGTGAATCATTTGCGGCAACACGCTATTTGGGATTAAACGATAGTAATGTTCATTTTTTAGATTTACCATTTTATGAAACAGGTAAAATAAAAAAAGACAAACTATCAGAAGTAGATATTGCCATTATGTGTAAGCTAATAAAAGAAATACAACCACATCAGATTTATGCGGCAGGTGATTTGGCAGACCCACACGGAACGCATAAAGTATGTTTAGATGCTTTATTTGCAGCTTTAGAGCAGTTAAAAACAGAGCCGTATATGAAAGATTGTTGGGTTTGGTTATACCGAGGTGCATGGCACGAATGGGGTATTCATGAAATTGAAATGGCTGTGCCCATGAGTCCGGATCAAGTGCTAAAAAAACGACATGCCATTTTTTGCCATCAATCACAAAAAGATGGAGTAATGTTTCAAGGAGAAGATTCAAGAGAATTCTGGATGCGGGCAGAAGAGCGAAATAGGGATACCGCTCAGAAATACAATGCCTTAGGGTTAGCCGATTATGCTGCCATAGAGGCTTTTGTGAGGTATGAGTTTTGAACTGTGTGTGGTGAAAATATAAATAGGCTAGAGGTGTAGATTGGAATCATGTTTCTATTATAGAAAATATGCGGTGTTAGATTTTTCCTGAAAAACTGATAATTTCCGAAACTCGGAAGCGATTCTGTTATAACTCAACGGCGATTTCAGTTTAGTATTCCGTCTTCTATAAAGACGCAAATTTGGTTGCGGATTATATGCCGTTAAATGTCACTTTTTGTTTCATTCCAGTAATAACTATCAGGATAAATTCGTTCACCAAAAATAGCAGTTCCTACTCGAACAATGGTAGCACCTTCCTCAATAGCAATTTCTAAATCACCGCTCATTCCCATTGATAATTCATTCATTTCCACATTCGGAATATGTAATGTTTTAATTTTTTGTTGAAGTTGTTTTAAACACTGAAAGCATTTTCGTATTTCGGTAGATTCAGAACTTAGCAAGCCAATGGTCATTAAGCCTTTGATATGAATATTTTTAAGTTTAGCAACTTCTTTTGTTAATTCAATTGTTTGGTCTGGGGAAACCCCAAATTTACTATCTTCAAAAGAAGTGTTTACTTGAATATAGATATCTATTTCTTTTTCTTCTAGAGCTAAGCGTTGCTGTAGTTTTTGAGCGACAGAAAGCCTATCAATAGACTCTATACAACTAGCCCACTTAATAACTTCCTTGATTTTATTGGATTGCAAATGCCCAATGAAATGAACTTCTGGGTGTATGTCTTTTAAGGCGTTAGATTTCTGTTTTAATTCTTGTACTTTATTTTCTCCAATAAGTGATTCTCCTTGTTGTAAAGCAAACTTTATTTTATTGGTATCTACCGTTTTTGTTGCCAATAATAGACGAACATTTTCTGAGGTTCTATTTGCTTTTTTACAGGCATGTTTTATTCTTTTATGGATGATTTCTAAATTATTAACGATATGTTCCATAAATTTTAGTTCATTATCATATTTTAAACGGTTTTGTTTTTTTAGTGAATCAATTATTTGCTTCCTCGGCTTCTATGATATTATTCTTAATAGCTCTTAACGCAATGTCTTTTGCTTCTGCATAAGATAAGTTATACTGGCGATCTAAACCTCTAAACTCTTTAGGGAACTGCATTAATAAAGTGTCATAATAAATATCTAATTCGCTATTAGTAGGCATTTCAAACTCAAGTTTGAGTTGAAATCGTCTTAATAATGCATTATCGATGATACTAGAATGGTTAGTAGCTGCAATCAATAATGTATTATTAGGTAATTGGTCAATTAATTGAATCACAGTATTGACAAGTCTTTTCATTTCTCCAGAATCTTTAGTGTCATAATCTCGAATTTTACCGATATAATCAAATTCATCTAAAAATAGAACTGCGTTTTCTCGTGACGCTTTTTTAAAAACTTCTGCAATGTTTTTTGCAGTTTGTCCTAATCGAGAATCTATAACACCTCCCAAATTGAGAATTAATATTTTTTTGTTGAGTGATTGCGCTATGGCTTTAGCGGTTGTTGTTTTTCCGCAACCTGTGTCTCCGTATAATAGTAATTTATGATCTACAGCTAACTTATATTTTTTTAATACTTCCGCATGACTAAATTCTTTTAGTAGCTGGTTTAGCTTTTCTTTGTTACTTGCACTTAAATGTATTTTATCTAATTCAATAGATGTTTCTGTTGTATTTAGTGTTAACTCATGTATAGCCATTCCTCTTTTTATTTTTTATAATGAGAGAATATATAAAATTATATTATCATTAACCCGTTGTGCATTTGAGATTTTTTAATTCGAAATTCGTCAATTCGATTTCTATGACAATACCAAACGGTTTTCATAAAAAGATTTGTTTTTTATTAATGCCATTGCGATATGTATTAGTTTGTTTCTAACAGCATTGAGTACACTCATTTTGTTCTTACCTTCTTCTACTTTTCTCAAGTAAAAGTGTTTAAGATCGTTATCCATTCTTACTGCTCTCATAGCTGCCATTTGGAGCACGGATTTAAGTTGCATATCCGCCA
Organism: Aquimarina sp. MAR_2010_214; assembly: GCF_002846555.1. Taxonomy (NCBI): domain Bacteria; kingdom Pseudomonadati; phylum Bacteroidota; class Flavobacteriia; order Flavobacteriales; family Flavobacteriaceae; genus Aquimarina; species Aquimarina sp. MAR_2010_214. Next base: position 5,297,243 of record NZ_PJMS01000001.1, on the reverse strand, counting down.
TTTTTGATACTCTTGGTTTTGTCTTTAGACTTGTTCCACTTTGTTGTTCGAATGGAACAACGCCAGCAAAACAAGCTAGTTTTCTCGGATTAGTCAATCGCACAAAACCATCAGTTTTCACAGCTAAAGTCCAAGCTGTAACTGATCCTATTCCTGGTATAGTTCTGATACGTTCTATGTCCTTTTCCAAAACAGAATCATTAGCTATCTCCTCTTTAATCAATTTTTCTATAGCCGCTATATGTTTATTAATCTGCTCAATTTCTTTTAAATTGATTTTCATTGAGGAACTTATTATTTTAGTCCTTTTAACTGTTTTAAGCTCCTTATTTTGTTGTTTAATAGCCTGTCTAGTTTTTACCTTATGTCTACGTTGGCTCATCAGTATTTTTATATTTTGTACAGCCTCACTTGTGGGCTTCCAGCAATCAAAATCTTGATAGTTCCTTTCAATAAAAGTAGCAATGCGCTTAGCATCAACTTTATCATTCTTACCACGAACTAAACCGATGCTTCGTTTAATGTGCTTAGGATCGATCACATAAACATTAAATGAATAATCCTTCAAAACTTCATATAAATTATAATTATAAAGACCAGTATTTTCCATTGCAATAAAGATCTCAGCATCTAAAGTAGTTATCTGCTTAAAGAGTTTTTTAATCGCTTTGATTTTATTTTCAATCTTAAAGAATGCTTCTGATTTCTGATCAACTAAACAAATATCTAATGTTTTTTTACTAATGTCAATTCCTAAATAAATACTTTTCATAATTTTACCTCTCTGAATGAAAAGAGCATTTTCATCATAACTCGACTCCTTGATAATGGGCTTAAAATCCCGAATTTCTATTAGAGATTGTTGATGAAAGAAAGAACTTAAGTCTAAATCGAACTATGAAGTTTACCCTTCTGAGTGTTATTAGTGTACTTAAGTTCTGCTCTTTTTTATTTCAATAAATATAATTATGCAAGTCTAAAGGAGTGCTTCGACCGAAGGAAGATGTGTATCGAGAATAGAATTTTGAATTAAAAAAGCTATTCTCGATACAATTTTTCTTCATTCTATTTCGAAAAACCACTCGAATTGACGCTTTTTTTACAATGTTTTTCACAAATGCACAACGGGTTATCATTATAAAACATATATCCATCCTTTTTTATTAGGGATGAAAGTTTCTAATTTTTTTGTAATTAGAAATTTTGTAGCCATCTGTAATTTTAAAAATGACTATACATAAGAGAATTTTAAATCATTTATTAAGGCTTTGACACACATCTTATACAATACATGAAAATCAGAAGCTTTTTCTGTTCCTAGGTGCCTAGTTATACTATAAATCTAAAACCAGTAAACTGTATCTATTGGTTTGTCTCATATACAGTTTATTTTCTCTAACTATTAACTCCTCATAGCCATTAGCATAACCATCATCACAACAGTTTTCATCAGAAAGAATTATTTCTGGAGCAAGAGAACTGTTTTTCAAGTTTAAACGATAAAGATTTTTGTTCCATCCTTGACTGAAGTATAGGTGCTCTTTATGTATAGCTAACCCATCAATATGATCAATACCTGAAAAACCACTAACTTCAGACATTGTATATAAAAGCGTTGGTTTTGGTGAAGGTTCTGTAAGATTTATTTTTAGTATTTCCCTTTCATTTGTAAAATATAGGTAATCGCCTTCAACGACCAAATTCTTGGGGATAACATATTCTATTGTTGTAATTAGAGTAGATGGGCTATCTTTTTTTATTTTTCTTCGATAAAAACTAGCTTTATGGTCCATTGTAGATCTTCCTGATACGTAAAACAGTTCATCTTTGTTTTTTGTTATCGAAGATTCTATTACGCCCTGGATGTTGTTTGTAACATGCTTATCATTTGGTTTACTAATGTTTATAGATCTAAGTTCGTACATCCAGAAAGGAATATAAAACAATGTATTGTTGATTGCAGTTACTGCTATCGGTGGATCTTCAACTTTAGTTATTAATTCTGGAATACTTGGAGAAACAGTAAGGTCTAATTTATAAATATTCTCGACTGTTGCAAAATACAAGAACTTTCCTTGGATATCCATATCTCCTATTATTTCATTAGAAGATCCCATTTGGATATTAATAATTTGTGTTTCTGTTGTTTCTGGAGTCTCAGGTGTTTCTGGAGTCTCGGGGACTATTGTTTCAGGTTGTATTGGAAGTTTTTCGTCTGAGCTACAACTTGTACATAACATTGTAATGCAAATGAGAGTTCCAAGAACTGATTTTATAACTTTTTTCATTTTTTGAAAAGTTTTTTTTACTTCTATTTTGGATAATAGTTTGTAAGGGTTATTAATAGTAATGATTTCATTCGGTGACAAATATAGATTGGTTTCATTCTATCGAAGTGATCCAGTTTTTTTAATAAGGAGTAGACCAGTGAAGAAATTGAAGGGTTTTAATCTTTTAGATAATTTACCCAATCATAAGATTGCCAGAGTAATCAGAATCCAACTTTGAAAAGACTAAAACATTAATCAGTTTTATAAGAGTTTACCTATTTCGATCAAACCTTTTTTAAGTTTTTCAGAAGATAAAGAGGCATACCCTATACGTAGACCACTAATATTCTTATTACTTTTATTACCGAAGTTATTAGTGGTTATAATATCAACATTTCTTTTCAAAAGGCTTTCATGAAATTTTTTATTATTCACTTTTTTATTGGGTTTTATCCAAAATGCGAGCCCACCTTTGGGCACTTCAAAAGTAACTTTATCTGCTAAGTGTGTTTCTAATAACTGTTTAAAATAGGCTCGTTTTTTCCTATAATGTGAAGTGGCTCTTTTTAAATGCCTTCTAATATCACCAGAACGTATCAAATCTAATACAGCAAGTTCCATGATAATATCTCCTTGAACATCTATTATTTTTCGTAAATCACTAATTTTATTTATAAAATCAGTATTACTTACCAAATACCCCATACGTAATGCAGGAGTCACCACTTTACTCATAGAGCCAATATAGATATAGTTTTGTATTTCTTTATGGCTCGAAATAGGTAATACTGGACGTTGTTCGAAATGAAATTCGTGGTCATAATCATCTTCTATTATAGTAAAACCAAATGTGTTAGAAAGATCGATTAGTTTCAGTCTACGTACTAAACTCATGGTTACTGTAGTTGGGTATTGGTGATGTGGTGTTACGAAAACCGCCTTTACATTCAGGTTGTTATTTAAGATAGTTTCTATTTCATCTATTCGGATACCCTCGTTATCAGTTTGTACAGGAATTACGGTAGCACCTGCTTTTTCAAAAACTTTCCAAGCAGGAATATATCCCGGATTTTCTACAATTACGGCATCACCTTTACTAAAGAGCACCTGTGCAGCAAGGTACATTGCCATTTGGCTTCCACGAGTAATAGCAACATGATCTGTAGCTATATTCAACCCTCGTTTAAAGCTCAACATTTGTGCAATGGCTTCCCGAAATTCCAATGTCCCTAATTCATTGTAATACCCCATTAATTTCCATTTGGATTTTTGATTAAAAACCCTTCTATAGGCTCGGGATAATTCTTCCATTGGTGCCATTTTACTATCAGGGATACCATCGTCAAAAATAATTTCAAGAGGTGTCTGCTCTTTTTTATAGTATTTGGAGGGGTTTAAAACCTTAGTTTTACTACCTATTTCAGGAATGTCACTTGCTACAAAAACTCCTTTACGTTGCTTAGATATCAACCAACCTTCAACGGTCAAAATACCCAATGCCTTAACAACAGTATTGCGATTTACATTTAGTAATTCAGCAAGTTTTCTACTTCCTGGCAGTGCAGTGCCGTATTGTAATTTCCCCGATTTTATGGCTTCGATTATTGCATTGACTATTTGTATATAAATAGGGGTTTCAACCTTAAAGTCTATTTTGATTTGAAGTTTCCAAGGACGTAACATCTGGACTATTTAATTATGTTAAAAATGCATCAATTGTATAGTCCAAATTTAATCTTCTTTTTTGATTATTCATTGAGTATCAAAAGAAGTTATTGAAAATTAGTTCCTTTTTGTGAGTAAGAATAAAAGCTTAAATATTATGTGCGCTAAACATAAAAAAGGAAACTCTTAACTAGGAGCAGGTTAAGAGAATTGTAAAGATGGATTGATATAATCAAAGGGTGTTTTATAAATTTTGTTCTATAAAGGGTGTTATTTGATTATTATAAATTGTAGCTAATTCTTTTTTTTTGCCTCTAAATGTCTTTTCATTTTCATAAACATTTGGAGCTTCATAATTTACCTTATCCCACCATACGGTAATAACAAAACTCCTTATATCTTCATCAGTAGTGACTTTAAGTTGATTGAGTTTGTTTTTCAATTTATTATATATTTCCGTTTTTATACTTTCAAGTTTCATTTTATTATTTTTTTACTAAATGTATAAAACGTTTGAGAAGGCTAATTAATTGTGATATAGTTAAAATCAATACTTTATTTAAATGATTTAGTTCTTAATTATTGTTTATGAAAAATATAATCTCAATGATTTTAACCCTTTTTTTATAGCGTCATTAACTTTTTCTTTTAATATCTTCAGATCAATTGATTTTGATATATGTTTAACCATTTTGAAAACTTCTAAATAAATTCATTTAGTATTTATGGACAAAAATTTTATGTCACCACCCTAAGAGGGTATGAGTACTATTTCTTTAATAATTTTACATTGTTTGAAATAAAAGATGCTGCATAATTATAATTTGAAAATGTAAGTTGCTTCACATTTTCTCCATTTGCATCCATTATATATATATGATGATTATCTCTCTTATTTCCACGTTCAAACACTATTTTTTTATCGTCTGACGACCACTTTGGTCTCATGTCTATTAAGGGGTGATTAGTAATTTTCTTATGTTTATTACCATTTATAGTCATTATATATACTTCCATATTCCCGTCAGCATTTCCATAATAGAGTATTCTTTTAACGTCATTAGATAGTTGTGGCATTAATTTATCTCCTTTATTCTTTGTCAACTTTTCTTTTTGAGAACCATCAGAATGCATTCGCATAATTTGATAAACGCCATTAATTTCTGATGAATAGTATATCATATTATCTTTTCCCCAAAACGGCATTACATCCGATTTACCATTATTAGTGAGGTTTTTTAAGTTTTCTCCGTTCTTATCCATTAAAAAAATTTCATTATTACCAGTTCTCGAAGAGACAAAAAGAATATGATTTCCATCTGCAGACCAAGACGGACTATGTTCTGCCGTACTAGAGTTTGTTAGTTGTCTATACTCGTTCTTTTTGACATCTAAAAACCAAATCTTCCACCAACCAACTCGCTCAGAAGTAAAGACAATGAAATTACCATCTGGGGACATCATTGGACTACTATCCTTCCTTGGATGATTTGTGATTTGTTTTGACTTCCCATGTTCATTAATAACGAAGATGTTATCTGAATTGTTAATTTGCTTAGTATACAAAACTTCATACGATTGTGCTGTGGTATTTGTGATATATAATAGCACCAAGAAGAAGAATACCTTCGTTTTATTTGTGATTTTCATAACTTCAAATGATTTTTTATTGTTTTTTCTCTTAGATATAAGAATAAAGGGAAACCTCCTGCTAAACCAAAAAGTAGTGTAAGTAACCAAACAACATACACAGGTTTGATTTTATGTTTTTTAGATTGCTTATAAGACCATATAAAAAACACTAAAACTGTAAAAAGAAGATCAATGGCAAAAATGGAAGATATTCTATTTGCAAACATTCCATTAAAAGTTGCAAGAGGGTTTGTATAGAGTAAAATATTTCCCGTAGCTATCGATTCGATTACTACAAAAAATGTTGGCACAATAAAGCCAATGATTGCTGCTATTAAATAAACTCTTTTCATCTATTAAAATTTATATTTTTTGCCTTTGCTTTTCAATAGGCTTTTGACTTCTTTCTAATTAGGAATGTTATTCACATCAATTACAACTGTTTAAATTTCTTTGGTAATCAATTTTGATTTATGAATAGCTTCTAAATGGTCACTGTTATAAGCAAATGCTTTCATATCTTCATGGTTCTTCCAAAGTGTCATGGTATAGTGTTTTGTCCAGAATCCTTTTTCTTAAACCCTATGTAATTAGAAGTTTTTAGCTTATTAGTAATGTGTAAGGCAAAAATAGACAGCTTAAAAAATGCAAAGGAGATTTTAGTTCTATTGATGCAATGCTAACTTTTATTTAATGTTTTTTTTGACATATCTCATTCTTAGCACGTTTTGATTAGCTGCTTCAAAAAAGTATTCATTGATTTTTTTAAACCCATATTTATCATAAAAAGCACGACCAATCTCATTGTTTTTAAATACTTCAACTTCAAGAATATCATACCCTTTTTCCTGTACATAATTTACTAAAGCTGAGCCTATCCCTTTTGAACAATTTTTTGGATTGACAAATAAACCTGCTATTTCATTTTCTATCATTGAAATAAAACCTACGATATTTTCATTTTCTTTATAAACATAGGTATTGGCTTCAGGGTTTGGTAGGTATATTTGCCTCATATCTTGGGTTACTTTTTGAACAAACTCATCTTCTAAAAATGGATGTGCTAAAACTGAAGCTTCTCCCCAAATTTTCATAAGTATTTCTAAATCTACTTCCTTGTACTTTCTAATCATAATTGCCTTAAATCTTTTTAATTAAATGACCAAACGGGTCTTCTTCCTGTTGTTAGTTCCTTATAACCGGTTCCCTCTAATTTCATTATTGTTATTTTATTATTCTTTGAGACGAATGTGATGCTCTTATTGTTTGGAGAAAATGACACGTTTGAATACTGTGCAATTGTTTTTAATTTTCTAATATTTGAGCCATTAGCATCTGCTAACATTAAATCTGATGAATTAGATTTTGCCACACAATAAGCAATTAATTTTCCATCTTTTGAATAAGCTACATTTCTTATTTCTTCTTTAGAATGTATTAAAACTTTCTTTTTGTTTCCTGCTAAATCAGTTGCAATAATATCCCAACCACTTTTAGTGTTTTTAGTAGTATAAATAATTTGTTGGCTATCTGGCGACCATTTGGGAAAAGCATCATCTTTAATACTTTTACTTATATTAATAACATTACTCCCGTCTGCATTCATTCTATAAATCTCAACATTATTAGACCATTTTGACTCAAATACATAATATTTTCCATCGGGAGAAACGGTTGTCCCCCAAGTACTTGATTTACCTGACTTAGGTTCTTTAGAAATCCTTTTAATATTAGTTCCATTTGCATTCATTATATAAGTTGACATATAACCATGATTAACAGGGTCATAGATAAACGCAATTTTGCCTTTTTTGGTTGTAGAGGCAGACAAACTGATAGGTGTATGTCCTGGCATTTTAAAATCTGTTAATTGTTTTAATCCTGTACCATCAATATTCATACAATGAATTTCTCTGTTTTTTGTGAAAATTATTCTTTCTTTTGATTGCGTGTATGATTGGATTGTAAATATTAAGGCAAGTTCTAATACAATCTTTTTTATAGGAATCATGTTTTTCATTTTTGATTAATTATTACCATGTTGGCATTGCATCGAAATCTGAATTTTTGGTTAATTGAGTTTCTGTTTTATCTTTTAAATTAATTTTGAATATCTCTTGATTACCATTAATTACACCTGCAAATAATATTTCTTCTCCTGATTTTGACCAAGATGGTGCCGAATAAGAAATCACATTTTTAGCGATTGTTTCTATGGTATTATCAACTGTAGATATTATAATTAAATCATACCCTTCCTTTTCTTTTATTTTCCTATTAACTGCAATTTGCTTTCCATATTTTGAAAAAGCTGATTGCGTATAAGAGTGATTGGATGGCGATATTTGAGTTATCTTTTTTGTTTGTAAATCCATTGAATACAATTTTTTTTCTCTGATATATGAAAATACAACTGATTTGCCATTGGGGTGATAATCGCAAACGGCTCCCCAAGTAGGTTGTTTTACTTTTTTGAAGTTTTCAGAAATATTTTTTTCATCACTTCCATCACTTGCTACGCTTAAAATTTCCCATATACCATTTCGTCTTCCACTAAAAATGATGCGCTTTCCATCTGGACTCCAATTAGCAAACAAGCCTTCTTTTAAAGTAATTCTAGTTTTGTCGCTTCCATCTATATTCATAGTCCAAATCGAATATCTATCATGTCTATCGGTATCACTATGATATACTATTTTTGCTCCATCTGGTGATAATTTAGGGCTATTATGATGTGGATAATGATTAGAGCCATTATCAGAGGTCAACCGTTTTCTTGAATTTCCATCTGTACTTATTCGTACAATATCCCGACCTTCGGAACCTTCTTCTGTAGTGAAATAGATATATTTATTGCTTTGATTTTTAGTATCGTTACCTGAAAAAATATACGAGACTAATGCTAGTAAAATACATACTGTTTTCATTTTTCATTTTTGTGTTTTCAGATTATGCTCATTAATGGATTAGTCTCTCAATCGCTTTGCTCTATCCAGAAATCCCTTTCCTATTAAGGGTTTTAATACATGTTCGCCATTTTTTATGACTTCAATGGAACTTTCTACCTCAATACTTTGTAATATTTGATGACTTTTTTTAGCAGAATTCATCCAATAACGATCGCGATCTCCAACAATAAATTGTACTTTAATACCTTTTAGTTGTTTCATTTTTTCTGTATTGCTATTGCTAGGGTTTCCAGCCATACCTGTTATTCCTGCAAAATATTCCGGCATTTCCATAACTAAATCAAAAATACTGGCGCTATTAGCGCTAAAACATACAGTATGGAATTTATTTCCCTCTATATTATACTTCGATTTTAAGTGTTCGAATAATGCCTTTACTTCTTCTATTCTATTTGTAGCATTATATACTTTATACCCAACAAGTATCCAACCCCGACTATCTGTAGTTCCTCTCCAATAAAAACTTTGGTCATTTGCTGAATCAGTTTCTGAAGGCCCTACTATAAGAGGATATGTTTTACTGGAATCAAAATCTAATGGTAATAGAATCGTATAATTTAAATTTTTTCCGTTGTAATTAAACGTTTTCAATTTCTGTTGACCCGATAGGTGCATACAACTAAGAGAAAATGTAACGAGTACAATTAGTAACATTGAATTGTGTAACTTTTTCATGATTATTATTATTTGATTCCAGCAATCACACCATCAAGATATGCTTGTTGGTTTTGAGGAGCTTTGGATTTTGCAATTTTATAATATTTTAATGCTTTCTTTTTGTCTCCTGCTTTTAAATATGCTTCTCCTAAACTATCTGTAAACCCCCAGATAAATGGATCATCCTGATTATTCTTAACATTGTATGTAAAAATTTCTATTGCTTTTTTTGTTCTATTCAACGCAAGTAGTTGATAACCATATTGGTTTATTTGATTCGGTGTACCAGTTGGAATGGCTTCATCCATTATTTTTTGAGCCTCTGCAACTTGTCCTTTGTTAACCAATAATTGTGCTTTAACAGCAAGATTGCTAAAACTTTTACTGCTTGCAATAGACTTCTCTATCCATACCATTGCTTCTTCCAAATTGTAATTGTTTTGCGCACAATACCTAGCAGCTTGCATATGGCCTCTCCAGCCAAATCCGGCAATGCCTTTTAATTCTGCCCGAGCATTATCGACCACAATTTTTTTAGTATCGAATTCAATTTTAAATGGAATTTTTGTTTTTTCCCATTGTAAAACTGCTGTAAGATTAGAAGCTCCTCTATTGGTAAAATCATAACTTAACCATTCTTGAAAATCGATTGCTTCTGTTTTTACTGTTACTATTAAAGCTAAATCCTTTTCATCTGGCGCGTTAGTTCCCCATGATTTATTAAACTTAGAAAATAATAGTATAGCACTTTCCTCTTTAGGCATGATATAAAACCCGTAAGTTCCTGCAGGAATCTTTTTCCCTTCTACAGTAGCATTGTGTGTAAATGTAATAGTTGTATTTTCATTTGCTCCAGCTCTCCATATTTGATCATAAGGTACTATACCTCCAAAAACTTGTCGCCCTTGTACACTTGGACTATGATATGTAATGGTAACGTCTGAAAGCCCTAATCTTTGAGTGATCACAGATTTTTGACTTACGTTAGGTAGTGTAATGTTCTGCGCAAAAGTTATCGCAGACAATAATAACATAAATAACTGTAGTGTTATTCTTGATTTTAGCGTGTTCATCTCTTAATTGATTTAAAATTATGAGACAAATTTAGACACGATTAACCTTTCTAAAAATGAAAAAGTGTTAGGTCGTTCGGTTTGTGATAAGTGGTTTACAACTCGTTTAAAATTGTTATAAAAAGATGAAAAATAATAAGAGTCTAACCACTTATCACAAAATAAACGAAACAGCACATTCTATTTCACAGAAAAACGGAGTCTTTATAATTTTGTGATGAGTTTAGTTTTTGCCAAAACCTGCAGAAATAATTTCTTTTTTTATGTTATATTCTTTACCGTTGTAACAGAATTTAGAGCTACCAACAGAAATTTTTTCTTTAGGCGGCAATATATAAGCTCTTAGCATTTCGTTTTCTGGATTGCCCGGAAAATTAAAACTTGATTTTAATGCCAGCACTATACTATCATTAGATGTACTCGATAAATATATAGCATTTCCACAAGAACCAGATTCTTCTGAAAAAGATAAATATGAAACCGCATCTTGACCATATAAATCACCGTGTGCATCAAAACCTCCATTGTTATCAACAAAAAGTGCTCGATAAATTTCAATATAAGATAATTCGCTTATATCTTTTATATTGGTATCTATTATATTTGAATCTGTTTTATCAGAATTTGCCTTATTATTTTTACAGTTAAAACATAAAATTGCTAAAAAAAGGAACAGATAAAGATTATGTGATTTCATAAAAAATAATTTAATTATGCTAACTTATAAAAAATCTAAAAGTTAGAATTAAAAAATTTAAAAATAAATTATTTAGAATTGAATTAGTAACTGTAATGCAAAAAAAACTTCAGTCATATTACAATAGCTTGCCTATACCTGTTAATAGGCTAATAATTGCCTGTCTGTTGATTAGTTTGTTTTTTATTTTAAAAGCGTACACAAACCATTTAATAAATGAATATAACTACAACTTTAGTTGGTTATTAACTACATTAAAAATATGCATCTCGTATTTACTTTGGGTTATTTTGGCACCAATAATTTATGCGTTAACAAAATTTATTCAGTTCGTAGGGGCATTAAAATTTCGGAAAGTTTTTCAATTTCTATTCGGTTGTGTTCTTCTTGCAATTTTTCATCAATTGATTGTATCTCGATTAGATGATTTTATCAATTATATAAATAGTGGTTATCTAAAATCTTTTTTAGGACATAATAGTATGGTTGCTCTTGTAATTGGTAGTTTTTCAAGTTTTATTGAACTTTTAGTTATTGTTTCTGTTTTTCTTGCTTTTGATTATCAAAAGAAATTTATAGAAAATCAAAAAACATTAATTGCATCACAATTAAATGCATTACGAATGCAATTACAACCTCATTTTTTGTTTAATACATTGCATTCTATAGCATCAATGATAGATATTGATACCAAGAATGCTCAAAAAATGTTGAGCAAATTAGGTGCTTTATTAAGGAACATTTTAGAACACGATGCTGAACAAATGATTACTGTAAAAGACGAACTTAATTTTATAAAAGATTATTTAGACTTAGAACAAGTTCGTTATCACGACCGTGTTACAATTACTTATAATGTAGCCGAAGAAACTAAGAATTTGAAAATTCCTTGTATGATATTTCAGCCCTTGGTTGAAAATGCTGTTAAATATGGCATATTGCCAACTGTTGAAAATGGTGAAATTAAAATAGATATCAAATTAGAACATAATGATGTATTGAATGATGATGTTTTGGTACTTCAAATTTCGAATACTTATAATAATCAACAAAGTGACTACTATAAAAAACCTGTAGGTACAGGAACAGGTTTACAAAATATAAAAAAACGACTTCAGCAATTTTACAACAACAATTTTTTATTTAATTCTGATTTTGAAACTCCTGAATTGTATAATGCGAAAATGGCTTTACCAATTATTAAATAGCAATAATGACCTTAAGATGCCTTATTATAGATGATGAATTTTTAGCAAGACAACGCTTGCGAAAACTGTTAGAGCCGTTTCTGTCTATTCTAATTGTTGGAGATTGTAAAAATGGCAAGGATGCTTTAGAAAAAATACAAATAAAAGAGCCTGACTTAATTTTTTTAGACATCCAAATGCCTGATATGGATGGTTTTACTGTTTATGAAAAACTTCAGAGAAAACCCTATGTTATTTTTACAACAGCTTATGATACGTATGCTTTAAATGCTTTTGAAATTAATGCTGTAGATTATTTATTAAAACCGTTTGATGAAGAACGCCTAGCTATAGCTGTAAAGCGAATTTTGGATATTAAGAGAACAAAGAAAGCATCATTGTTGGAAGAAAAAATAAAACAACTTATAGAGCAAAATACAGAGAAAGAATCTACTCAGTTTTTGAATCAAATCTCATTATCAACAAACGGTAGAGAACAAGTTATTAGAATTGATGATATTATTTATTTTAAAAGTGATGGGAATTACATTCAAATAGTAACTAGTGAAAAATCTTATTTGTACAGAAAAACCATGAGTTCTTTATACGATAAATTAGATTTAAATCAATTTTTAAGGATTCACAGAACATTAATTTTGAACAAAATTTATATTAAAAGTTGTACTTATATAAACAACAACGTTTATAAATTTAAATTAAAAAATGATATTGAGTTCTTATCTTCAAGATCTTTTAGCTCTCAAGTTTCTGAATATTTATCTAATTAGTAATTATAAATATAAAACCTATAACTAAAAAGTTGAAGGTTCTGAGTAGCAGTGGGAACTGGACTCGAACCAGTAAACTTTGGATTATGAACCTGACTAGCTATTTTTCAAAAAAACTAATTTAGAAATAGAAAAACGTAAACTTTTCGTAAATAAAATAAACTTGACCTATAGAATTTGTCTTGGATAAAATTTAAGATTTACCTGATAGACTTAATCCCTTATGCTGTACTTTAATAATTCACATTAGAGTATATGGTTTGCACTTAAGTTTTATCTCTTCAAGAGCATTCAGTACTTCTTTCAGGTCAAGAGTTTCGTCTCGAAATGACAATATTCTGTCGACTTGATTATAAGCTCTGTGATAAAATTTTGATATTCCCCATGGAGTTGGTTTAAATGGATTGAAAGCAAGATCAACATAAGCTCCACTTGATTGACTATCAAACCAAGTCTGAATACGCTCATCATAATGTTCAAAGTGGTTACGGAATTTTCGGTCTGAAAGAATACTATCATCTTCAATATTCAACATTTTCCGTAATTTTTTACTACGAGCTTTACTCTTGTTATTAGATCGAGACCAAAGAATTTTAGAAACATTTCCAGCTGCTACTAGAATCGATTGAATTGAACACCAAACTTCAATATGATCAAAACCTGCAGGGTCGATTGGCAAACGATTAGCTGCTCGTTCAGCAATTTGTGATTGTAATACTATCTCACTAATGTAAACCATTTCAGCTAAAGGATTCATAATTGTTTTAGAAAAGTTTAATGATGATTATTTTATATTGCATATAACGTGAGTCTGTGTATTAACTTAAATCTGATCCCTGAGAATCACATATTTATAATTTTTCATAGACACCTACCCGAATACTCTAGTAATCAAAACAGGTTAATGCACAGTCTGACGTTTCGACTATGGTTAGTACGAGAATTAAAAGTAATGAACTTTCAATTAAGCACTTAGCCAAATTTTTTTATTTTGTTTTATAATTAATATGCGGTTTTATTATCTTAAAAAACTCATTTTCTAATTCTTTTAGAATATCATCATTTACTTTCTTTCCTATGTTTTTATTAAATATTCTATTTACAGATTTAGAAATTTCATTTTTTAAATCATTTCTTTTAGATATTTGCAGTATTCTATTCAATTTTTCTTGAACTTTCGAGGTAAAGCTAGTATTTCTATTTATAAATAAATCTATAGAGGTCAGTAGTTAGTTACTTATTAATTCTTTGTGATATATTTTATCTCCTTGTACCATTTTTGTTATTAAGTTATTGAAGATCGTAGCTTTACTTTGAGATCTGTTTATCCTAAAACAAAACTCATTAAAATATCTATTGAGATTCTCATCACTTACCCAAGAATAGGTTGTCCTAATCCAAGATTTAACTTGGTGTATCATCGTATGAAGTGCTTTAAAATTCAATCCCCTATTACTGGGTAGTTGAGTTATATTGTATGCCTTTGAAATAGGTCTATATCCTCTCCATTGGTCAGTTGTGACATTAGCCTCTCGGCTAATATGATTAACAAATATGTATTGTAGTGATTGCGCTGAAAAATCATTTATTTTCATAGCGTACATCCTCTTAACTTTACCGTCTTCTGTAAGCTGAACCGCTGTTACAGCCTTCTTTTTCTTACCGTCATAGCTTCTGCCTGTTTTGCCTTGATCTCTACCACCCAAAACAAATTCGTCAACGTGAACATCACCATCCATTGGATTATTCCCACCTGAACCCATAGCCTCCCTAACTTTCAACATAAAAAGTCTGGCTGTCTTTTCTGTTACGCCATAGCGCACACCCATATAGCTTGCAGATAAACTTTTAGTGGTCGTGGACATCTCAAAGCAAATAAAAAATGCTTTTCTTACTCCAAACTTTACCTTATGGAAAAGTGTATTAGCAGTAGCCGATTCGATGTGACCACATATGTTACATTGCCTCGAAAAATCCTTACGAACTTGGCAAGCTGTATGATTACATCTCAAACACTTATAATCCATTTCTGACTTCATTGAAGCTAGGTATTCCTTGCAATCTTCATCGGTTTTGAACCGATCAGAGAACTCTAGAAGATTTTGACCCTTAAAAACATTCATAAAACTATATATTTATTGATCTCCAAGTTAAGTATTTATATACTGACCTCTATAAATCTAATAATTCTTGTCTTTTTAGATTCAAGTTAATTGATTCATCTATTATTTTATGATTATGTATATTGAAAATGTAGTCTAAATTTAAATCCTTTCCCGTATAATTTTTATTTAATTTAATGATAAAACAATGACTGTTAAATAGTTCTATATATGCATATAATATTCTTTCAGTTTTACTTCCTTTAAGCTTTATTATATGTGTTATTTCTCCCTCTTTGTAGTTATATACGTCTTTGTCTGGATAGTGAAACCAAACGTTATTCATTTCTTTATTTCCATCAAGAAATTCAAAAAGATGTTTAATTTCATTACGCTCACCTCCATTTAAAATATAAAAATTTATAGCTGTTTTTGTAATTGATTTAAATGTCTCTGTTCCTCCAAATGACATCTTTATTTCTAATTCTTTATCAAATGGTTCTTCAGTGTAATTAAATTCCTCCAAAGCCTTTTCAATATCTAAATCAGGATGTTTTCTTTTTAAACCATTTAACACTTGCTTTAACATCTTTTGATTAGGAACTTTTATCTGAAATTTTCTTTTAGAAATATCAGGATTATCAAAACCTATTTTCTGTATCGATGGTTTTTTATGATTAATAGCTCCATTATGATCTAAAGTATATTCGGTGTTATTTAAGGTGTCTAAACCATTTATTTTTGGTGGATTACCTCTATCTCTTTTTATACGAAGTAAGTTAGCTAATGGAGTAATTGTTTTAGCAAGTTCTTTGTCAAAACTATCTCCAAAACTTGAATTACATTTTTTACAAAGAAGTGAATCAGATTTTAATTTCCCGCCACAGGCATTTAATATTACATGTTCAGTTGAAAAATTTTCTTTTGTCAATTCTACTTCACATTTATAACATCTTTCTTTCATTTTTTTCTAATAGTGTATAATGTTCCGTGTATGGTACTGTAGCATCCCGTAGGGTACACATTGTTGTACATTTTTGTCAAGCTTATTTTTCTAATATTCTTTTAGTTCAAAATTAGCCGTTAGCGTGAAAGCTCTTTTAAATTTTTGAGGTACGAAAAAATATAAATGTGCTTGTTTTGAATGTTAGAATGGTAAACTAATCATTAGATATTCTAAACCTAATCTTTCAACAAAAGCTTTTTCCTTTTCCTGAATAGCATCTAATCTTAAATCAAGTATTCTTTCTTTATTTAGGTTTTCATTATACTCTCGAAACTCTGGAAAAATAAAGAATTTTTCTAAATCACTATCTATATTATAATTGTCTAGAATGTATGATAAATCTTTTTGCTTATTATGCTCAAATGGTAAACTTGAATTTGAGTTTTTTGAATAAATTAGCAAAGGAACAATTGCAGAATGACTTCTATCTCCTTTAAATAACGATACTAATTTAAAGTTATCAATATCAAAGGAATTAACATTATTGAAATCATTAGAATAATTTAATAAAAATAATTCAAATGTTTTTGAACGAACACTTTTTGCAGATACTGAATTAGGTAAATCTGCAGTGAAAAAAAACTGATGGTTTTTTTCATAATACACTGGATTTATAGATTCGTCATTTGTGAAATTTTGAAATTGTTCAAATGCCAGTCTTATTTTGCTTAATGAAAAAATTGTAAAATAATTTGAGTAGGATGTTGTCCAAAACCAATCTTTTAATTTCTTTATTTGATTTGGATTTGGAACGTCAACTCTATTGAAAAAATAAGTCAAAAATATTAATTGATAATTATAAGGTAATAATCTTTTGTTTACGACTAATAATTCTTCAAATAAAAATTTAACTGCTTTTTCTATACTTGATATTGATTTAAGAGAAGTACTCCTAAAAGAGTTCAGACTTACAAGACTTTCAATTGGCTGGTCAAAATATATTTTCCCGAAAGAACTTTGGATGCATTGCACTAAGATTTCTCGTTTAATATTATGAAAATTATATTCTTGTAAATCAATTAATAATTCTTCAAATAACTCTCCTAAGTTAAATCCACTATCTTCATTCGATGTTAAAGCAGATAACATCCAATCAGAAGAGATATCTATTCCTTTTGAATTAACTCTAGAAAATATATCAACAGCATCTTTGATACTTCCTCCATAAATTTCAATTGACGGTATTTGATAATCGATTAAAGTTGATGAAAGTTTTTTAGCTCTTTCTATGTAAATGCTAACTTTATCTTGTTCTATATTTTCGCTCCTTAAAGTATCGATATAATTTAAAAACTCAAATGTATCTACAAGTTGATAAACCGGAATATCAATAATAGATGATCTTTTTTTCATTTTGAACTCTTCGTCTTCTAAATCATAAAACATAGTGAATTCTTTTTCTAGCTTATTTTGGTCTACTTTTAATTCAGTTTTATTCGGATTGGTTAAGCAGCCAAAGAGTGTAGATAATCTTTGAAAACCGTCTAAAATATAGAAATAATTCGAATCACTGTAATGCTTGATTTTATATGGACCAATATCAGATTTATTTGCAAAATTATTTTTTGGTTGCCATAATAAAATTGAGCCTATTGGGTATTCTTTGCTAATACTATCAAATAATTCTGTCTTTTCTTTATCTCCCCAAACGAAATCTCTTTGAAAAGTTGGAATTTTAAATTTACCATCTTCAATTAAAGAAAGAAATTTTAGAATTCTATGTACGTCTGGTTTTACTTGTATCTGCTTACTCATTTTAAAGTCCGGTTGTTAATTTACTTAGTAAATTCTCAAATTCATCTGAATCTTTTTGATGTTTAATTCTATCTTTAAGTGATTCTCTGTCCGAATTTAAAAATAGTTTTGGAAACTCCGATTTATAATCAGGAATTTTTAGGCTATTTTTTCTTAAGAAATTAAAATCATTATCAGATATTTCCTGGTAAAAATCAGCCAGTTCTTCGGTTAATGATTCGCGATTTTTATCTGGAAAGCCATTCTCTAAATCAATAAAATCTTTAACATCAACTGGCAATCTTTCATAGACTTTAATGAATTCTTCATTTCCTTCAACTTTTTTTAGTAAGTCGTATGGTAAATAATTTTCAATCTCACGTTTATATAATTGATGATATTTTATATCATTTTTCTCTAAATAATCAAATAGATTTTGTCTTGCTTGTGTATTAGGCTCATTTGGATATTTTTTATCACTATCAAGAAGAACGAAGCATCTTAAATATTTATGATTGGCTTTAGGCAATAGTTCATATCTTTTTTTATTTGCTTCTATTGTGTTTGCAATGTTACTACAGCCACCACCATTAGAATAGATGAACCAATCATTTTTTATAGATATATTAATTTTTTTAGCTCTTGATTTAAAATTTTTAATTATTGCATCAACGAAATATCCGTCATTGAGATTGTTTTCTAATATTAAAAGGTATGGCTGATTGAAAAACCTTTTAGCTTCTTCAAAATTCAAATCTTTTTCTGTCTCATTTTTTAGTGAAACTCTATAATCCACTTCTCTTTTTGGCTCTCTAATATATCTACTAAAATATTCTTTTAAAAGGTTTTGATCAATTAATGAAAGTTGATTAAATAACTTTGAATCTAAAACTTCTGTCAATTCAACTAAGAAATCGTGCCTGTAATTATCAGAAAATATTGCTAATAAAAAAGACACATCTTTTATATAAATGTCTTGATGAAATAATTCGGAATCAAATTTAATAAACATATTTATTTTTGATCTAGTTGAGCAGTTCGAATTGCTATTGTTTCGTCAAGAGCTTCACTAAAGACATTTGTTGGCCAATATGAGACATCTCCATTAGCTAGAATATCTATTTTTTTTAATGAACTTGTATTGTTTTCAACATTGTATTCAACTGAATACAATGCTACATCGTTATTGTCCAAGTCGCCTTGAGCAATTAATCTTCTTAATCTTAAAACAAAATTATTTGAATGAGTTTCAATTAGGAATTTATTTTTCTTAGCCGATTCGGCAAATAGTTCTGCTAAATTGCCATGCGCAGCTGGATGTAAATGCAATTCCGGTTGCTCTAATATTGTAAGAACCTCATTGTCATTTTCCATGAATGCACTAACGACCAACGGTAAGACCTGACTCATACCTTCGCCAACATCTCTGAGGTTTATACTAAATTCAGGATTGCTTCTTGTTAATTCTATTTTGTAGTCTGGCTTAGAAATAGAATTAATTTGTAATCCCCAACCATCAAAATTCTTTTTGTACCAATCGTTAACTTGATTGATAAGTTTGCTTTCATTGTATAAATAATCGCGTAGTAGCAGCTGATATGTCAATTCTCCTCTAATTCCATTCTTTGAACTTTTAGTATTTCCTCGACTGCTATAAGTTCTATTTGGAACATCTCTAAATGGGCCAATATAATTTGTGTTTAAAGTAAATTTCCTACCTTTTAAATCACTTTTTGTAGAATTTTCAATTGAATTTATACCAAAACCATTAAAATTAATGTTCATTTTTGCTTTACTAATGTTGTCGTAATAGGTGTTTTCTATGCCCATGTAAATTAGATCGACTTCATTATTAAAATTCCACTTTCTTATTTTGGGTAAATCAGATTCTTTTAAACCAGACGCAATTTCTATACTTAATTTATTTGCGTCTTGTTCCAAGATTAAGTTTAGTGTTCCAACTTCTCTACCATAAATTAAATCTCTGAATTCAGCGCCTAATTCAACTCCATTGTTTACAGTTAAAATTGGATCTTCGAAATTACCTGAAAGAGAACCCTCGATAAGCGTAGGTAGTTTAACAATAGCACTTTTACCTGAACTATTTTTTCCTATTATTACCGTTAAAGGTTTTATTTCTATGATTTGTTCATCCTTAAATGATTTATAATTTTTGAATGATATTTTATTAATCATTTTTTTTACAGAATTTTTGTTGTAAGTCAAAGTTAGATAATTATATCGGTTTGAGGAAAGCTCTTTTGATTTTGTGAGACACGATCAAAATTAAATGTGCTTGAATGTGTAGTTTGCACTTTTTTTGAGCTTGTGTAGAACAATTGAATATACCCAATTAGGCATACTTCTCTTATGTCACATACAAATCTAGTGGGTATTCAATAGATTTCAAATTATTTGTTGGGTTTAACATATGAAATTCTATAAACTATGTTTTTGACTGCGAATACCTATAAAGGTGATTATATTAAGCTGTTAGTAATCAGTGATTTGATTTTTTTGAAAAATCGAAATATTCTAACACGATTAATCAATACTAAAACAACCATGCCAAAAGCAAGAAACAACCAAAACCCAAAAGAATTATCTCGATCAACGGTAGTGGTTTTGTTATCTTCTTTTTTATCAATTACATCTATATTAAATGAATCAGATTAATTGGTTTTAAGCGATTTTTGAGCTTCAAGAACCTTACTCTCAATAGCATCTATTGACATAAGCTCAGTAGTCTTAGAATAAATATCATGAAATCTATCTTTGCTAGCCCTAACATCGTGGTCATTCTGAGGGTCTTTAAGTTTTATTGATACATATGGGTTTTCTTTTTTTGTTATTAGATTAGATGGTAACATTGATATGTATCTATCTTCAGTTTTGTCATATATTATTGCAAAAGGAACTGGAGGTCTGGCATCATCATCATAGTTTTTTGATAAGTAAAAATATGTTTGCATATTCCGAGCATCTTCTCTTCGGTTTCCAATTTTTCTTTTTAATTCTTTGATGATTTTTAATAAAGAAGAAAGCTCATCTGGATATGATTGAGGGGTTTCAATTATTTTTTCATCAATTATTATGATCCTCTTAATTATTACTCCTTTTTTTGCTGCGTCGAGATTAGAAGTTACAAAATCAGTAGCACCATATCTGTCTTCAGACCAAAAATCTAAATTAGAAAGAGTTATGTACTCATCACCTTTATTTAGTAAGCTGATTATACTACCAAAAACGTTCCTCAGATACTCATATGTTTTAAGTGCATTCAGGTTCCATTCTCCACCTTTTATTTTATTAACCTTACTCAATTCAATCTTTAGTCTCCAATTAATCAATAGTAATGGGAAATAAGCATTTTTCTTGTCAAAAGATCTTACTAAACTTTCAAGTTCATGTAATGTATTTCTAATTTCATAAGTGAATTTGTTTTTAATACTTTTTTGCCTGATTATTTCAATAATCACATACACAGCAACTGCAGTAATTACACTTACTAATAGAAAGATGTAGTGATTGCTTTTAAAATAATTTCCAGTTTCATAATACAACCAGATAATTTCAAGGATAGCATTTAAAATCCCCCAAAAAGCAAGGATGTTGATCCATTTTATATTTTTTATTAAAAATTTCATTTCACTCTGGATATTTAAACATTGATGTTATTTTAAGTGTAAAGGAGAAATAATGCTCTTTAATCATGTTGTTAAACATTTACTCTTCAATTATAATTTCAAACTCTTTCATGTTTTGTGTTTTCGCCATTAGTGTATAATGATTATATAAAGTATCAATATGTTTTTCTAATACATATTCTTATTATGATTTACGTGGAGTATTTTAAGTCTTTAAAAAAATAGGAAGGGGTTAATTACCATCTAAAATTGTAAATGATAACTATGTTAAAAATAAAAAACCTCACATCAGTATTCTGTTGAATATGGATTGTGAGGTAATTTTGTCTGAAAGTACAAAAAAAAATAAGTTTCAGGATTTATTTAATTTTTCATTAACATTTTATAGTAATTTGATTTGAAGTGATTTCCGTAGCCTTAAAACTTATTTCTTAGGGTTTTGTGCTTGTTGTGACCTCAGCAGGATTGGTTATAACCTTTCCTGACAAAGCTCCGCTTTGAGAATCACAAAAAGAATCACCTGGATTTGTTCCAAAAAAGAAGCGAGCTTCATTTCTGAAACTCGCTTTGTAATTCACATTTCTTGTGATTTATTCGTGACCTCGGCAAGATTCAAACTTGCAACCTCTTGAGCCGTAATCAAGTGCACTATTCAGTTATGCTACGAGGCCTTTTTGCGGGTGCAAATATAGTTGTTTTTTATATTGCTAGCAAAATTTATATTGATTTTTTCTAAGCATTATATATTTTACCTTCTTTTTTTTATTTTCATTATTTTCGACGAATGAATATACAAGATTATGTTAGGGATATTGCTGACTTTCCTAAACCTGGAATTTTATTTAAAGATATTACTCCTTTATTAGCAAATCACCAAGCTCTGGTAAGTTGTGCAGATCAATTAGCTGGTTTATGTCCAAGTGATATTAAGATAGATAAGGTGATTGGTATAGAGGCCAGAGGTTTTATTATAGGAAGTATGATTGCAGAACGTTTACAAGCTGGATTTATACCTATTCGGAAAAAAGGAAAGCTACCCTATGATGTGAAATCAAAGAATTATGATTTAGAATACGGAGAAGATACATTAGAAATACATATCGATGCTATCAAAGCGGGAGAAAATGTTCTGATTCATGATGATGTACTCGCTACCGGGGGAACAGCAAAAGCGGTATGCGATTTGGTTAAAGAACTAGGTGGAGTAGTAGTACAATGTAATTTTATTATGGAGCTGGAATTCCTTAACGGAAAAGATAAACTAGATGTTCCTAAATCTGCTCTTTTAAAATATTGAAAAAAGTTTAAATCACTTCAATAAAAAAAGCCTTCAAAAAGATGAAGGCCTATACTATTTTTTGCAGGATTTTTATTTTTTTGTAGTGGCTATTATAGCACCATCTTTTGCCTTATCACCATAAATACTAATAGCGGTTTCTGGTTTAAGAAAATCTACTTCTGCTAACTTGTCTGACTTTGCAAGAGTATCCAGAGTGTTAAAATCAGCTTCCTTTCCGTCAACAATAATTAGTTTTTCGATATCGGGATTGTCTACAAAATTAAATTTTTTGGATTTGAAATTTTGAAAATGCGGCATTTGCTGACCGTTAAAAAAGAAGTTTCCGTCTTCATCTTCTTCAAAGGTGAAAGACTTCATGATCTGATCCTTTAGCTTATGTACGTCAAAATTACTGTTGAAAAACACAGAATCATTCTCTTTATCAAAATCGAAAACAAAATTATGTTTCTTCATAATGCTGTCCATATCGATTTGTCCATGACTAAACCCAGACTGATTTTTCCAGGCAGCAATGTCAAACTTACCAGAGTTTGAGATATACAAGTTGCCATCTTTGTATCCTAATTCTATTTTAGAAATAGGAGCCTGAGAAGAAGAAGAGTACTGGCTTTTAGAATTTCCTTTTTTAAGAATAATACTAAGACTGGTAATCTCTTTTTTATCGTTAAATTCTATTTTCTTGATCAGTAATTCAATACCATTTTCTAAAAAGAATGCTTTTAAATCTTCTAATTCTTTTTCTGAGGTGTCCTTGTTTATTACCGCTGTTATTTCGTTAGGCTGAATGTTATCAATTATCAAATCCTTGTCAGAGGTTGTTGTAAATGAGGTTAAGGAAAGCATACCTAGCATGCTGACTCCCATAATGATCCATTTTTTCATACTACATATTTTTGGTTATTTATAGATGTTATTGCTTCTTCTTTAATTACGAAAAAGAGTTACTAGTGTTGCAAAAAGAAGTATATTTTATAGAAAAAGATATGCTGTAGTGTTAATCCAAAGCTCTTTTAGTAACATATAACCGCCAGCCAAATATGAGGAGTTGTAATTTGGATGCTTTTGCAAGATCCAGGCGTTTTTTGGTAAAACTAGGTAGAATTACTTTGTTAAGTTTGGCGATAACCGAAAAGAAATATTTTTGCATGGTTAAAAATACAAAAAAACTCACTTGAAAGAAGTGAGTTTCTATAGGTTTATATATTATAATAGAATTAGTTCTTTTTGGTAATAATTTCGATCACTCCATTTTTTGCCTTATCACCATATTTTTTTATGGCCGATTTTCCTTTAAGGACATTCATCTGCTCTATAGTGTCAGAATCTAGTTTTTCCATTTCTTTTTTGGTCGATTTTTTTCCATCTATATAAATTAATGGCTCACCGTCCGTATCACCGGTAAAGTATGCAAAGGTTTTATGGTCATCGGTGTGGATCTCATAAGTATCCTTGTGATTTCCAGTAGTGAAAATGAGTTCATGTTTTTTATCTCCGGTATGGATTTTCATAGTACTCCCTTTTTTGTGTTTACCATCCTTATCAACCAGCCATATATAATTTGAACTGTTTCCAGATTGGCCTATTTCGATTTTACCGGTTTCGCTATTGTATATAATAGCAAAAGAATTGATAGGAGTGTCATTTGATATAGCGTAATTGGTAGTTCCTTTTTTAGAAGATATATCTACTTTAATGCTTATGATTTCATTGGCATCATTTCGTTTAATGCCAGAGAACTTAACCTCAAGACTGTAGTCATTTTTTAAAGTGTTTTTAACTTTATTCAGATCTTTTTTTGAAGAGCTTTTATCGACTATAAATTCAATAATCTTTTTCCCTTTTTTCTGAAAGATAATATTGTCTGAAGCTTTTTGATCAATTTTTGTGTCCTGTTTGATTTTAATAACTTCTTGGGTATTAAAACTCCATAGAAATAGACTTAACAGAGGGAGAATAACAGTGATCTTCCATAACTTCTTACTTTGAGAATTTTGTTTGTTTAACATAACGATTCGTTTTTTGATTAATGATTGATAAAAATTATTAGTAATGGTAGAATAATTATTTGATGATACTTTTAGTAAAGTTAATTGATATTCTTTTCTGGATGCCATTTGGTTTATAGCCTCACGATCAGCGATGTATTCTAGGTTTTGTTCCAGGTTTTTTTTGTATAACCAGGCAAAGGGATTTACCCATAGAAATATGAGAAGAAGATTCATTAGTATTAAATCAAGAGTGTGTAATTGTTGAACATGTACTTTTTCATGTTTCAAAATCATATCTAATTCTCCTCTGGAATGTAATACCGGATTGTATACGATCGTATTAAAAAAAGAAAAAGGAGCAATGTCTTGAGTAACTTCAATAAGGTTGAATCCTTCTTCTTTCCTACTTTGGTTATGGGTTAGTAATTTTTTTAAGGATAATAATTGAAGGCAAAAACGAGATAAAAATATAAGAGCTCCCAAACCATAAAGAACAGATCCAATTACCCACCAGTTTATAGTTTCGGGAATCATGTTTTTAGAAGGGGATTGATGTGCTCCTGTTATATAAAAATCTGGACTTTCAATAAACTTAATAGTTGTAAACTCTATGAATGGCAATAGTAACGAAGTGATAATACCAATCAATAGAAAATGCCTGTTTATGGTGAAAAAAGTGTCTTTTCTAAGCAGTAAAAAATAAACTCCGTAAAATATCGAAAGTAATACACTAGCTTTAAAAAGATAAATTAAGAAGGTTTCCATAGTTTATTTTTCTTGTTCTATTACTTTTAAAATTTCTCTTAATTCATCTGCGGTTATCTTCTCTTCTTTAGCAAAAAAAGAAACCATATTTTTATAAGAATCATTAAAATATTGTTTCATGGCGGTACTCACAAAATTGCTACGGTATTCTTCTTTTGTAATTATAGGGAAGTACTGATGTGTTTTTCCATAAGCTTGATGGCCTACGTACTTTTTATCCTCGAGATTACGTATGATTGTAGATACAGTGTTGTAATGTACGGCATTGTTTAGTTCGGCCTGAACCTCTTTTGCAAAAGCTTTTTTTAGCTTCCATAATGCCTGCATGATCTCTTCTTCCTTGTTTGTTAGTTTTTCCATTAGAGAATGTATTATGAGTGGTTAAATCTATAACTATAATTTTAGTTTCACAACTATTTTTATAGTTATTTAACTATTTATATAGTTTTGCAAGTGTAGAATGTCTGTGTTTTCGCTTCATGAATAAAGCTGTTTTACAGTATTTAGAGTATGGTTTAACATTTGTTTGTTAATAAGAATTTTTTGTAATACATAAATGAAGTGTTAAGTTTATCACAACAAAATAACACAAACTCAACTTTTATTTAAAATGAAAAGAATCAATTTTTTAGTGATAGCCACTGCAATGGCTTCTGCACTAACGTTGTTGTCTTGCGATAAAGACCGGGCCAATAATCCTATAGAAGAACCATCTTTAATTGTTGAAAAAGATGTTTTAAACAAAATCTCAGCATTACATTTTAATCCAAACAGGATAGAAAAAGTAATGATAAGTGATATTGACGGTACCAAAAAAGCAATGTACCGTATTGAAGATGATATCATGTTATCAAAATCTCAAATAATGGATATGGGACTTCATGGGGGGATTCAAAACAAGCAGTATAGGACTAATAATTTAGTAACAGCAACTAATGTTATCCGTGTAGTGGGGTATACGGGTAATAATCAACATGGATTGAGTGCAACTGCGAAGACTGGTCTTCAATATGCGGTTAATAATTATAATAATGAAAACCTTAGAATTAGATTTCAACTATCTTTTGGAATAAGGTGGAGACCTAATGACATATTAGTGTATGTTGATAATAGTATAAACCCAGACCCGAATAGAGCTGCAGGGATTGCAGGTTTTCCTAGTAATGGATATCCTTTTACAAGAGTCAGAATTAATAACGGAGCTAATTTAACACAAACAAATCAACAATTAGAGCACTTATTAGCTCACGAAATTGGTCATTGTATAGGGTTTAGACACACTGATTGGGATACCCGAAAAACTTGTGGTGAAAATAGTAACGAGAGAGTAGGTAATGATGGTCTTGTGTATATACCAGGTACCGCTGGTGCAGGAGGTGATCCAAAATCTATAATGAACGCTTGTTATCCTGCTAATACAGATGGAGAATGGAGTGATCTGGATAGAGTAGCATTAAACTACTTATACTAATTAGCTATTGGTAATAAATTAAGTGTATATTAATAGGTGTAAAAGGCTACCTTTTGGTGGTCTTTTTTTATGATAGAAGTAACATGGATATAGATCCAAAACAAAAAGAAATTTTAGATACGTTTTAGAAGTTCACGTTTCTTATCTCTAGAAATCGATAGTGTTTTTCCGTCACTCATTACAATATGCCCTCCATCATCATTGCTTAATAATTTGAGGTACTGAATGTTTATAAGATTAGATTTATGTATCCTGAAAAAATTGGGTTGTATCAGCTTTTCTTCAAAAAACTTAAGGTTTTTTGACACTACCATCTGTGGCTGATTATTAAGAATTATAGCAGTGTAGTTGCCCTCGGCAATGCAATACATAATATCTTCAATTTTGATAACGTGCAGCCCTCTGGTATCTGATAGTATAATCTGTGGTGATTCTCTTAAATTATACAAATTCCTCATATTTTCTTCTATACTGCTTTTAGAAGCAACTTCTTTATTTATATATTGAGTTGCTTTGATAACAGCTTCTTTAAGCTTTATTGGATCTAGAGGCTTTAAAAGATAGTCAATAGCATCATACTTGTATCCTTTTAATGCATATTCATCGTGTGCAGATATAAAAATTATTTTGAAATTCATGAGTCCCTGATTAGGGAGTATGTCAAAAATGGTACTGTTTCCTAACTGAATATCCAAAAACACGATATCTGGATTAAATTCTTTGAATAGTTTTCTCATTGATGATTTGTCCCAACCCTCACCAATCACTTCTATTTCTGGACAGTATGTTTGTAGCAACAATTTTAAACTATTTCTAGCCATTTTTTCATCATCGATAATGATAGATTTAAGTGATGTACTCATAAGCTATTAATTTATAATTGGTAGATTAACGATAACTCTTGTGCCTTTTGGTTTTTTATTATCATCCAATAAATCTGTAATTTTCATAGATGTTTTTTTATATCCTACTTTTTTCAGAAGTTTTATTCTTTCAGCGGTATTTCCAGATGCAATCGATAAATTTGAAGTGTTTTTTGATTTCTTATTTAACTCTGCCGATTTTCTTCTTCCAATACCATTATCTTCTATAATACATTTTATGCTATTTTTCTTTTTTTGAAAAGATAGCTTCAGTGCTTTTTTATTTTTTGAACCTAATCCATGTATAACAGCATTTTCAAGATGCGGTTGAATAATCATCGAAGGTATTTTTGGGTTAAGTTCGATTAAATTTTCATCAATTGTTAAGCTCATTTCAAATTGACCATCAAATCTTTTGTTTTCTAGAGTAATGTAGGTCTTGATAATTTCTAATTCTTCTTTAAAGCTAATATATAAACTGTCTGAGTTGGATAATATTTTCCGAATCAATTGAGAAAGTTCCCTCATATGCTCGCTGGCCTCGAATTTATCTTTTTGAAGAATAAAACTTTGTAATGTATTGAATGAATTAAATAAGAAGTGAGGGTTCATTATTGATCGTAGTGATTTTAGCCTTGCTAAACTTATTTCTTCATTGAGCTGTGATATTTTTAATCTACTTTTTTGATAAATAGTTAAAAAAAACAAGATGCATATTATTGTGAGAACTCCCGAGCTAAGAGCGATAATTTTACTATTGTATACTTGTCTATTTGTTTTTTGATTTTTCTTTTCCAGATTAGTGATGAGCTTATTTTTTTCGGCTAGTATTTTATTATATTTTGATCGGGCAATCTCTTTTTTAAGATTATGTTCATTAAATTTTTGGAGGTGTTTTTCTTTAGCTTTTAAATATTGAATAGTTTTTTTAAATTCACCTTTGCTTTCATAAATCTCAGCCAGATCATTTAAACTCATTAGATTAGAAGATGAGTTATTGTTCTCTGTATAACTTATGGATTTTTTGTAGTAATCAATAGCCTTATCTAGATGACCTAGTTTGTAATTTAATTCTCCTAGAGTGTTATAGAAAAATGATCCAAACCATCCTTTTTTACTGTCTGCAATATTATTTAGATCAATATATTTATCAATAATTCTTGAGGCTTCTTTTAGTTTGTTTTGTTTGATATAACTATAAGCAACATTATTTGCAGCTATTTCAAGGCCGTTGTTTTGACCTGGATTTTTTTCAAAAAAACTTATGGCTTTATTAGAAAAATAGGCGATCGAATCATGATCAGTTTTTCCGAATGTAGAAGAAATATTTAATAGCGAAATAGCCATTCTGTAATCCTCATTCGGTTTAATATATTTGAAGGAAGCCTTGAAGTTTTTTCTGGCGAGCTCTGGTTCTAACAATTCATTAAATAGTGTTCCTTGATTGATTAAAACGAGCCATTTTGAACTTTTTTCTTCAGTATCATTAGAAAGCTCAATAGCTTTATTGTAATGCTCTAAAGCTTCCGTATACTGATCTTTTTTTTGCATTTGCCAGGCAAGCATGGCATATACTTCTACAAGACAATTGATGTTGTTATTTTCTGTGCAATAATCTAGCAAATTAAATAGCTCATCGGTATCTGTATTTTTTGGTTGATTATAAGCGTAAAACTTTAATAAGTTTAGGTCACTTTTGATAATACTATCTTTATGACTTGATTGCCTGGCCTTTTGTTGTTTTTGTTTAAGATTCATAAGTATTGAATCCTGATACCCTTTTTTTGAATGAAAAAAAAATGTATCTCTTGCAGAAATCGATACAATAGTGGATAATTCGAATAGAAAAAACAATACGATAATATATCTATTTGTTGTCATACCTGTAATATATGTTGGATAAAATTACTAAACTAATAAAGTTATGCAGTATATGTTGGGATTTTGTTGTTTGATAAAAATAAATTATGATTTGTATAAAAGGCTGTTATTGGTGAAATAAGCCTTGGCGTTTACGTAATGATCACTAGATTAAATTGAGCTTATTAAAGTGTTGTTGTGTTTTTAACACACAAGAAGTATGGATTTGCTACCGTTTATGGTTGAAAATTGACGGTTTGTGTAAAGAAGTTGACGGTTTGTGTAATATGGTTAATTTTTAGAATGTTTTAACGATATATTGTCAAAGTTTTAACATAAAATACAAACTCAATGAAAAACTTTAAAACCCTTGCTGTAGTGTTCACTGCGGCAACATTATCAGTCTTTACATCTTGTGAAAAAGAATCTTCAGAAGATGTAGTAGATCATTCTTCACAAGAAATCTCAAAAGATGTTTTAAACAAGGTAACAGAATTACATTTCAATCCAAACGGAATAGAAAAAGGAATGGTAAGAGATATTGATGGAAGTCAAAAAATGATGTATACATTAGAAGGCGATATTAAAATGTCTTATGATCAGATCATGAAAATGAATATAGGAGAAGGAGTACAAAGTAAGCAGTATAGAAGTAATAACCTTGTAAATACTCCAAAAACAATTCGTGTTGTTGGGTATAATGGAAACAATAGATTTGGTCTTAGCTCAGTGGCTCAGAGAGGTTTACAATATGCAATAGCAAATTACAATGCTTTAAATATAGATATTCAACTTAATTTAGTTTTTTCTACTAGTTTTAATTCTAGTGATATACTTGTTTATACCGAGACTACTGCTTCTGTTATACTTCAGGATGGAGTTCGTGGAGTGGCTGGTTTTCCTTCAGGAGGAGAGCCGTTTAAGCGTGTAAAAATTAACGGTGGGGCTAATACAAATAATGACGATCAACTGTTAGAAGGTTTGTTTACCCACGAATTAGGTCATTGTTTTGGACTAAGACATACGGATTGGAATACGAGACAATCTTGTGGTCAAAGCGGTGAATCGGCTGGTTCTACAGGAGCTACTCACATACCAGGAACCCCTGGAGCTAGTCAAGATTCATCATCTATCATGAATGCTTGTTTCCCTTATAATGAAGGGGAATTTGGTCAATATGATAAAGTAGCTTTAGAATATCTTTATTAAAAAGGTACTGTAAGTAAGAATCCCCTCTCTTATTTGTTACAGATAAAGCGAATAGCACCCAATAATACGGGTGCTATTTTTTTTGAGAAAAGTTTCTATATAATAGTATCTTCGCAGACAAAATTAGAATTTATGATTGCCAGTATATTATACGTTATTATAGGGCTTATACTTCTTGTAATTGGAGGGGAGTTTTTAGTAAGATCCTCTGTTGCCTTATCTTTCAGGCTTAAATTATCGCGTATGGTTATTGGGTTAACTGTAGTTTCTTTTGCTACCTCTGCTCCAGAATTACTAGTGAGTATTCAGGCCGCACTAGACGGATTGTCAGATATATCTTTAGGTAATGTGGTTGGATCAAATATTGCTAATATTGGCTTGGTGTTGGGGATTACTGCAATAATTGGTCCTTTGGCTATTGATAAGGATTTTTATAAATTCAATTGGCCGGTAATGGTGCTATTATCTTTTATTCTGTACCTCTTTTTACAAAATGATGCAACTTTAACCAAGTTTGAAGGACTTATATTGTTATTGTCTTTATTAGTATATCTATTCTTGTTGATTCGAAGAGCCAGAAAATCTTCTGATGCTATGGCAGAAGAGGTAGATGATTCTCTTCAGAAAACATCCAATTTTAAAATCATAATTTGGTTGCTTATAGGTGGAGCCGCATTATATTTTGGTTCTGAATTATTGGTGAGCGGAGCAGAAACTATTGCTAAAAAGATGGGGGTCAGTGAAGGTGTAATAGCGGTTACTCTTATTGCAGTTGGAACTAGTGTGCCAGAGCTAGCAGCTTCTGTTATTGCAGCGCTTAAGCAAGAAAAGGCAATCTCGCTTGGAAACCTTATAGGTTCTAATATTTTTAATATTGCTTCAGTATTAGGAATAACTTCATTAATTCAGCCTATTGCAGTAAAGGATGAAACACTAATGAGTGTAAATATTTACTGGATGTTAGGTTTTGCTATGATCTTACTTCCATTGGCTTTTATACCAAAAAAAATGATCTTAGGGCGTCCTAAAGGATTACTGATTTTTGCAGCATACTGTATTTTTATCGCTTTAGTCTTTATAGAATAAATTTAAATTCTATTTAGTATTCTGAGTTCGATATAAAGTTTTAATTTTAAAAAGTGGTCAAATTGATTGCGTCAGAGCAATCTGTTTGACGTAAATTTTGTTCGATAAGAGTAGATGTTAAATAGTACAAAAAAACACCTTTAGGAATTTTCTAAAGGTGTTTCGGTGTTTAACCAACTTAGTTAGTTAAGTTACATACAATAAATCGTTATGCCATTACAGCTGCGATATCTGCCGTTTTAACTGTAGTTACAATTCTAGCAGCAATTTTATATGGATCACCGTTAGAAGCAGGTCGACGATCTTCTAGCCATCCTTTCCATCCTTTTTCTACAGTAATAATAGGAATTCTTATAGACGCTCCTCTGTCTGATATTCCATAAGAGAATTCATGTATAGATTGTGTTTCATGCTCTCCTGTTAATCGCTGATCATTAAACTCACCATACACAGCAATATGTTCTTTAGTAACAGGTCTGAATGCCTCACAAATAGTTTCATAAACTTCTTTAGAACCACACGTTCTTAATACTTCGTTAGAAAAGTTTGCGTGCATACCAGAACCATTCCAATCACCTTTAATAGGTTTTGGATGGTACTCAATATAATATCCGTGATGTTCGGTAAGGCGATCTAATAAATATCGAGCTACCCATATTTCATCTCCGGCTTTTTTAGCACCTTTTGCAAACAATTGAAACTCCCATTGTCCACTTGCAACTTCCTGATTAATTCCTTCAAAATTAAGCCCGGCAGCAATACATAGATCAGCGTGCTCTTCAACAAAATCTCTTCCATGTGTATTTCTACCTCCTACAGAACAATAATACATTCCTTGTGGACCAGGGTAACCACCAACAGGAAACCCTAATGGCAGTTGTGTTTTAGAATCCATAATAAAGTATTCTTGCTCAAAACCAAACCAAAAATCATTGTCATCGTCATCGATTGTTGCTCTTGCATTAGATTCGTGAGGGGTTCCATCAGAATTTAAAACTTCTGTCATTACCAGATATCCATTTTTTCTTGCAGGATCAGGATATATAGCAACAGGCTTTAATAAGCAATCAGAAGAACCGCCTTCTGCTTGTCTTGTAGAACTACCATCAAAAGACCACATTGGGCAATCTTTAAGATTTCCGCTAAAGTTTTCTTCAACTTTTGTTTTACTTCTTAAGTTAGCAGTTGGTTTATAACCATCTAGCCAAATGTATTCTAATTTAGCTTTACTCATAATTAATACTTTATAAATTGAACTGTTACAGGGATCAAAATTAATTTTTATTTCCGTATTACCAAAAAAATAGGGGGTATATGACTGTTTTTTGTTCAAATTTTATTGATACCCTGTTTTTTTAGGGGGTGTTTTGGGTAATTAATAATTTTAAAAGAAAATATTTTTTATATTATCAATAGAAACTTCTTTTATCTTTGTCTAAAACTTACTTAATTATGTCAACACTCAGATTTCAAGCTTTAAAAGAGACCTTACATCGTAAACCTGTTATAGTTACAGAAACAGAACGTCGATCTGTATTATTTGGTAGCAATGTATTTAATCAAGCAACAATGCTTCAGTATCTTACCAAAGATGCATATAGTAGCGTAACAGATGCTATAGATCATGGTTCTAAGATTGATCGTAAAATTGCTGATCAAATTTCATCGGCGATGAAAGAATGGGCACTTTCCAAAGGTGTAACACATTATACGCATTGGTTTCAGCCATTAACAGGGGCAACAGCAGAAAAACATGATGCCTTTTTTGAAACCATAGGGAATGGGCAAGCAATTGAAAAATTTGGAGGAGGACAACTGGTACAACAAGAGCCAGATGCATCTTCTTTCCCTAATGGAGGTATTCGCAATACCTTTGAAGCTAGAGGATATACCGCATGGGATCCTACTTCTCCTGCTTTTATTTACGGCACTACATTATGTATCCCTACTGTTTTTGTTGCTTATACAGGAGAAGCTCTGGATTATAAAACGCCATTGTTAAGAGCTTTGCAAGCAGTAGATCATGCAGCGACAGGAGTTGCTAAATATTTCGACAAGAATGTAAAGAAAGTAAATGCTTCTTTGGGTTGGGAACAAGAGTATTTCTTGATTGATAGTGCATTGGCTTTCTCCAGACCTGATATTGTTATGACGGGTAGAACACTTCTTGGTCATTCTTCTGCAAAAGGACAACAATTAGACGATCACTATTTTGGAAGTATCCCTACCAGAGCTTTGGATTATATCAGGGATTTAGAAACAGAATGTATGTTGCTCGGTATTCCTGTTAAAACACGTCATAATGAGGTAGCTCCTAATCAATTTGAGTTAGCTCCAATATATGAAGAAACAAACCTAGCTGTTGATCATAATTCTTTATTAATGGATGTTATGGATAAAGTGGCAGCAAGACATAGCTTTAAAGTATTATTGCATGAGAAACCGTTTGCAGGAGTAAATGGTTCTGGAAAGCATAATAATTGGTCTTTGGCAACAAATACCGGCGTAAATTTATTAGGCCCTGGAAAAACACCAATGAGTAATCTTCAGTTTTTAACGTTTTTTATCAATACTATTAAAGCTATTAATGAAAATGAAGAATTGATGAGAGCAGGTATTGCTTCTGCTAGTAATGATCATCGTCTTGGTGCTAATGAAGCGCCACCAGCTATTATGTCTGTATTTATAGGAGAACAATTAACCGCTGTACTTAAAGAATTAGAAGGAGTTACTAATGGGAAATTGTCGCCACAAGAAAAAACAGACCTTAAATTAAATGTGGTAGGGAAAATACCAGAAATTTTGCTAGACAATACGGATCGAAATAGAACCTCTCCTTTTGCCTTTACAGGGAATAAATTTGAGTTTAGAGCTGTAGGGTCCAAAGCAAATTGTGCAAATCCAATGACAATTCTTAATACTATTGTGGCAAAGCAACTAGTAGATTTTAAGAAAGAGGTTGATGCATTGATTGATAAAAAAGAACTCAAAAAAGACGAAGCAATATTTAATGTCTTGAGAGAGTATATAAAACAGTCCAAAAATATCCTTTTTGAAGGAAATGGGTATGGCCAGGAATGGGAAAAAGAAGCTAAGAAGAGAGGGTTAAGTAATAATAAAACTACTCCCGAAGCATTAAAAGCCAAGGTCTCTAAGAAAAACCTGGAGCTTTTTGAGGAAATGGGTGTAATGAATAAAGTAGAAGCCGAGGCTCGTTACGAAATTGAGGTTGAAGAATATGTGTTAAGAATTCAAATCGAAGGTAGAGTACTTGGAGATATCGCTCGAAACCATGTAATTCCTACTGCGATACGATATCAAAATATGTTAATCAATAATGTATCTGGGTTAAAAGAGTTATACGGTAAAGATTTTAAAAAGTATGCTAAGGAACAAATGGAGATCATAGAAGAGATTTCGGGACATATAGGAAAAATCAATACCAAGGTTAATGAAATGACCGAGGCACGTAAAAAAGCAAATAAGCTTGAGGATTTAGAGAAAAAAGCTTCTAGTTATTGTGATAAAGTAAAACCTCTATTTGATGAAATCAGATATAGCTGTGATAAATTAGAATTACTTGTAGATGATGAATTATGGCCGTTAACAAAATACAGAGAACTGCTTTTTACTAGGTAAGTAAGAATTAACCTACTATTTTTTTTTCAAAGAAATTTTAATAAGAAATTGATAATTTACAATCCCTTTAAAAACCATAGAAGTTTATTTTTCTATGGTTTTTTTACATGTATTTCATCGAATAGTTGGAAAATTGATAATAAGAGCTTTAATATTTTCCTAAATTTGATAATATCAAAATGTTCGTCATAATTTTGATTATACCCCATCAGATCCCAAAA
Source organism: Aquimarina sp. MAR_2010_214 (assembly GCF_002846555.1). Lineage (NCBI taxonomy): Bacteria > Pseudomonadati > Bacteroidota > Flavobacteriia > Flavobacteriales > Flavobacteriaceae > Aquimarina > Aquimarina sp. MAR_2010_214. The sequence continues at coordinate 5,261,414 of NZ_PJMS01000001.1, read as the reverse complement.
TATGTTTTTTTAATGAATTAAGATAGAGATTAGATTTTCTGATCCTGTTGTTCATGCGCTGTAAAATTTTAAAGAAAATAACTCGATTTAATCACTTTAATTTATATTACTTATGAAAAAAATAATTTTTAGCCTAGCAGCTTTATTAAGCGCTACGGCAATGGTCGCACAATCAAATGACAGTAATATCACACAAACCGGAGACGATAATATTGCTAATATTTCTCAGGTAGGGGCAACTAATTCTTCTTTAACAAATCAGGAAGGAAGAGCTAATAATGCAGAAGCCATACAAGGTACAACTGCATTTAGTTCAAGTAATGGAGTTGTAAAACAATCTCAAACAGGAGATAAGAACTCGGCATTTGCTCATCATGAGGAAGCTGATAATGAAGTGTATCAAGTACAGGTAGGTAATGGTAATTCTGCTCGAGCTACTCAAAACTTAGCATTTGAAGGAGGAGGTAATGTAGCTAATCAACTTCAGGAAGGAGATAGAAACGAGGCTACAGTATCTCAAGAAGGAATAACCAATACCGCTATTCAGGTTCAATTCGGAAATGGTAATTCTGCATCTTCTAGTCAAGAAGGGATAGATAATTTTAGTGAGCTTAATCAAGAAGGAGGCTTTAATGTAGCATCTATCACGCAAGTAGGAAATAATAATCTTTCTTCGCAATCACAAATAGGAGAAGCTAATATCGCTACCGCAGGTCAATGGGGGAATAATAATGCTGTGAGTCAAGACCAAGAAGGTGGAGGTAACACTGCAAATTCTATACAAGGTAGTAGTCTTTTTGATTCTACAGGAGGAAGAGTAGAACAAGTACAAGCCGGTAATGAAAATAATGCATTTGCTAATCATGAAGAAGATGATAATACAATTCTTCAAAGTCAGACAGGAGATTCTAATGATGCAAGTGCAAAGCAAAATTTAGGTTCTTTCGGAGGTAATAACTTAGCTATACAAGTACAAGAAGGTAATGGTAATACTGCTACTGCAACTCAAAATGGAAGTACTAATATTTCTGATCAATCACAATCTGGTGATGAAAATGTTGCTTCAACAACACAATCAGGATCAAATAATATAGCTGTTCAAAGTCAATCAGGAGTTGGTAATAATGCAACTTCAATACAAGGAGGATTGTTCTTTACTTCTAGAGGAGGTCTTGTAAGTCAATTCCAAAATGGTAATGGTAATGAAGCATTTGCTAGACACGAAGAAGATAATAACGTTGTAGTGCAAACTCAGTTTGGAGATAGAAATAACGCATCTGCTACCCAGAATCTTATAAACTTTGGGGGAGAAAATACTACAAGACAGCTTCAACTAGGAAGTGGTAACGTTGCCGAAGCTTCTCAAGAAGGAAGTTCGGATTTCAATTTAGCTGGAGAAAATAACCTTATTAGCCAAATTCAATTTGGTAATGAAAATAAGGTTACATCAACTCAAAATGGAGCAAATAACACAAGTGATATCTTACAATTAGGAGACATGAATATTGCAGAAGATATTCAGGTTGGAGCAGGTAACGATACTTTTGTAACTCAGTTAGGGGATATGAACACTAGTGTGATTCTTCAAACTGGAGTGAACAATGCGGCTACCGTAACTCAAAATGGTTCGAATTAATTAGATTTGACTAAACTTGAATATCATTATAAGAGTTATACTTCATTTAAGTATAACTCTTATCTTGATTTTTTTAAATTCTGAAAAAGATGAACAAAACCATTCTTATACAGGCATTGGTGTTTTTTATTTTCTTTACTTTTTCTAATGGGTATGCCCAAAATTTAAAGGAAGAAAGTCAGCTTTCGATTACTGATCAAGATAAGTTTATTACGCTGTCTCAAGTTAATAATGCGTTATCTGTAGGATCAGAATCGTCATCTCTTTCTAATGGAGTAAATGCAGTTTTTATTCAGCAAATAGGAACAAGTAATGCTGTACTTTCTACTATTATTGCAGAATCTTCAGATATTAAAATAATACAGAGAGGAGATCAAAATTTAGTTGAGATAAATGAATTTTCCAGAGAAATAGAAAAATCGATTATACAAACAGGAAATAATAATTCTGTAACTGATTTTTCTTTTAATCCTGATATATCAACTAATTTAGAGCTTTTGCAAGAAGGTAACAATCTGATTTTTGAAAGATTTGGAAGTAATGAACTGTCAAAGAATTTAAAATTTAAAATGTCTGGCGATGCCAGAACTATAATTGTTAGAAGTTTTTAATAACAGACATATAAGAGTATGAAGCTTAAACTTGTCATACTTGCAACTTTATTTTTTCAGGTTTCAATTGCACAATTCACAAATACTGATGTAGTTGCCAAAATAAAAACAGTGACTATTGATGATGTGATTTCTGTGGTTGCTACCGCTACTAATACTACAGAAGTACACAAAAGTTTGCAATACACTATTTCTGTTTTTAGAACAGATGTAGATAATAATATATCTAAAACTAATCAAGAAGGAAGATTTACTCTAGAAGCGAATGAAAATAAAGAGCTCTCACGAGGGTCGATTAGTGTCGATGAGAGTGATAAAATAGTATTGCTCTTATTAATCTATGAAGAAGATAAGATTATAGGCAAAGATAGATTAGCATTTAATGAAAAAAATAATCAGGAGCCTAAAAAAGCGGAAGAAGATATCTCATCTGATGATGGAATAGAGTTAAAAGGAATAGTAATAGAAGAAACTAAAACCAAGCCCGGAAGAGATTTCTATGAATTTTTCTATGCTTCATATACATTAAATCAAATAAATGGTAATAAGGTTGTAGGAGTGTATGAAAAATTAAGCTTTGGTCGTAGTACTATTATTCAAGTAAAAATAGAGGATAATGTCATTCACGAATTTATAGGAAAACCAGATTTGGAATATTTAGAACAAATGTCGAAAATTGCAATTCGAAAAGTATATAAATATTTTAAGGATTTAAAAAAACAGAAGAACGATATTTTTCAGTATTAAAACAGTTAAGATGAAATCAACTTTAATAACGCTTTTTCTTGTTTTTTCGATGTATAACTTTTCTTTTGGGCAAGATTTAGTGTATAAGCCTGTAAATCCTGCTTTTGGAGGAGATACATTTAATTATCAATGGCTCCTTAGTTCTGCTGAAGCTCAGAATAAATTCACAGACCCTACTGATTCAAGAGATCAAAGGTCTGATGTAGAAAGATTCACAGAGAACCTGAATAATCAGTTATTAAGCCAAATATCAAGAACACTATTTACTGAACAATTTGGAGAAGGTGGTCTTACTGAAGGAACATATAGTTTTGGATCATTATTTATAGAAATTTTCCCTTCTGGAGAAGGGTTAGTAATCAATATTTTGGATACAAGCACTGGAGACCAATCCCAAGTAATAATTCCTAACTAATTTTTAATGTATCATAAATTTTATAAAGTAATCGTAGTAATTTCTTGCGCATTTTTATTACATGGATGTGGGACGTATTTTAATCAACCTATAACTATCGAAAATGCCAGAATAGGTGAGGATACAGAGGTAACAAAAACATTACGAGATTTCCCACCACCAGTAGAGCCTGTTGTTGTTGGGGTATATAAATTTAGAGATCAGACAGGGCAGTATAAGCCCACAGAGAATGGAAGCACTTTTAGTACAGCTGTTACTCAAGGAGCAACAACAATTTTGATCAAAGCACTCGAAGATTCTAAGTGGTTTGTGCCTATCGAAAGAGAAAATCTAAGCAACTTACTTAATGAACGTAATATTATACGTTCTACAAGAAAAGAATATAGAAAAACCAAAAACACTAACGAACCACAATTACCACCATTATTATATGCAGGGATTATCCTCGAAGGAGGTATTGTATCTTATGATTCTAATATCATTACAGGTGGATTAGGGGCAAGATATTTTGGTGTAGGAGCTTCTACTCAATATCGACAAGATAGAATTACAATTTACCTAAGAGCTGTTTCTACTTCTAGTGGTAAAATCTTAAAAACAGTATATGTGTCTAAAACTATTCTGTCGCAAGCATTAGATGCAAATTTCTTTAGGTATATAAAATTTAAAAGATTGCTTGAAGCCGAAACTGGTTTTACTAAGAATGAACCTGCTCAAATGGCAGTGTCAGAAGCAATAGAGAAAGCAGTAGAATCTTTAATTGTAGAAGGAATTGAAGATAAATTATGGGCCGTTAATGCAGAATCAGACGCTGTAAATACGCTAATAGAAAAATACAAAGCAGAAAAATATGAAGCACAAAATACGGCCTTGTATGATCGATATTTTAAAGAAAGAAGAGCTAAGATCTCTGCGTTTTTAAAAGGAGGAACCGCTTTAGTGAGTGGAGATTATAATAACCCAGAGCTTACCTATTCTGCAAAGATTGGAGCTAGATGGTATTTTAATCCATATCTTAATGTTAATGCAAGTATTAATAAATTTGAACTTACTAATCAAAACGCATTCTCTAAAGGGTTTAATGCTTTTGATCTTAATACAGAATTAAGTCTTTTGCCTTTTGATAAATTGTCTCCTTTCTTATTCGGAGGAGTGGGAGTTGTGAATAATGATGATTTTGATACTACATTATTTAAATTTCAATACGGAGGTGGAGTAGAATATTTAATTTCTGATAAAATAGGTATTTCTGTTGGAGCTACTCATAACTTGGTTCTTAGTGATGAATTAGATGGTGTAGTTCAAGGAAAACGAGACGATCAATATTTTAATTTTTCTTTTGGATTAAATTGGTATTTTGGAAGCCCTGTAAAGGCGAATAGAAAATCAAGATTACAAAAACAAGAGAGAAATGTAGAATTACGTGAGTTAAGAAAAAGAAATAGAGAAATTAGAAAAGAAGGTATAATCCTAGAAGATAAAAACAAATAGGTTGTGAAAAAAATTATCATAAGAATAATAAGTGTTTTTGTAATTTTGGCTACAGCTTCTTGTAGTGAAGATACTATTGATTCTGAAGGTTTAGGATCTGTTAAAGGAAAAGTAGTTAAAAAAGGAACTAACGAGCCTTTAGAAAATGTAAAAATATCAACAAACCCTGGGTCAAGTACTGTTTTTACAGATAAAGAAGGAGTCTATCATTTAAAGAATGTGCCCTCAGGAGATTATTCTCTTTCTGGTCAACGAGATGGACTACTAGCAGTTTTCGAAGCGATTACAATATTAACAGATAAAGAGCTTGAAGTAGTTCTCGAAATGGATATAGCAACAGCTACTAATCGCCCACCCGAAGCTGCAACTTTAGTAACACCTATAGATAATGCTGTCGACCAGCCATTAGAAGTTAAATTGGTATGGAGTGCCAAAGATCCTGATCAAGATAAACTTACCTACAAAGTAAGTTTAAGGAATGAAGAAAATTCTAATGTAGAAGTTTTTGAAAATATTACAGACACAACATATACCGTATCTGGACTTTCTTTTAGTACAAAATATTTCTGGCAAGTAAGTTCTAATGATGATATTAATGATCCGGTTAATAGTACAACCTTTGCTTTTACAACTACAGGGCCACCAAACAATAGGATTGTGTATACAAAACTAGTTGGCGGTAACAGTGTTATTTATTCAGCAGATGAGAGTGGAGGAACAGAAATAGTGCTTACTTCTGAATCAAAAAATAGTTTTAGACCTAGAAGAAATGCTACTACTCAAAAAATTGCTTTTTTACAATCAGTTGGCTCTCAAACTCATTTGTTTATAATGAACCAGGATGGTTCACAAATAAAACAAATTACCTCTACCGTTGGAGTTTCTGGATTTAACCTTGAAGAAATAGATTTTTCATGGGATGCTAACGGTGCGAAATTGTTATTTCCTAATCAGAATAAATTATATTCCATTAATATAGATGGAAGCGGTTTGAGTTTAATATATCAAACTACGGGTGATTTGATTACCGAAGTAGATAAAAATGAAAGTACAGGGATAACTGCTATAAAAACGAATAATTTAGATGGATACGGAGTGCAAATTTTTACCATTGATGGAGCAGGAGTGGTTCAAAATACGGTGCTCACAGGCCAAAATGGTGCTGCCGGTAGTATCAATTTGTCTGTAGACGGCACTAAATTGTTATACAGCAGAGATATGTCTGGAGCAGAAAACCCCAATTATCGTCAATTAGATTCTCGTGTGTTCATCTATGATTTTGGTACTACGGTAAGTACAGATCTGTCTACAGATAAAACAGCTGGGACTAATGATCTGGATGCCCGTTTTTCACCAAACGAAGCCAGTATAATTTTTGTAAACACCTCGAATGATGGTATTTCTGAAGAAAATATCCTGACTGTCCCCATTGCTGATTTAGATGGAAGAACTACTGTAATACAAAAAGCGGCAATGCCAGATTGGGAATAACTTATTTACGATTTTTTGATTATAAATTAAGATGCTTGTATGATGTTCGGTTTCGTAATTTAGACATTATAATTCGTGCATCGTAATTCGCAATTCGTAATTAATTAAATTATCTTTGCGCTTTAATTTCTAATATAATGAGTCAAGAAGTAAGTAAACGCTATGCGCAACGTGGAGTTTCTGCGTCCAAAGAAGATGTACATAGTGCGATTAAAAACATTGATAAAGGACTTTTTCCAAAGGCATTTTGCAAAATTGTACCAGATCATTTAACCGGTGATCAAGATTATTGTTTGATTATGCATGCCGATGGAGCAGGAACCAAATCTTCTCTGGCATATATGTATTGGAAAGAAACCGGGGACGTATCCGTATGGAAAGGAATTGCTCAAGATGCACTAATCATGAATATTGATGATTTATTATGTGTGGGGGCAACCGATAATATAATGTTGTCTTCTACTATTGGAAGAAATAAAAACCTGATCCCGGGCGAAGTGATATCTGCAATCATTAACGGAACCGAAGAATTACTTAAAGAACTTAAGGGTTTTGGAGTTGAAATCCATTCTACAGGCGGAGAAACTGCCGATGTTGGAGATCTGGTACGAACGATTATTGTGGATTCTACAGTAACTGCCCGAATGAAGCGTAAAGATGTAATTGATAATGCAAATATAAAGGCAGGTGATGTAATTGTAGGGTTGGCTTCTTTTGGGCAGGCCAGTTACGAAAAAGAATATAATGGTGGTATGGGGAGTAATGGTTTAACATCTGCCCGCCATGACGTGTTTAGTAAAACTCTTGCAGAAAAATATCCAGAAAGCTTCGATCCCTCTGTACCTTCAGACTTGGTGTACTCTGGTAAAACAAATTTAACAGATGCTGTTGAAAATGCACCGATTGATGCCGGTAAATTAGTGTTGTCACCTACCAGAACATATGCTCCTATTATTAAAAAGATATTAGCAAAATTTGATAAAGAAACCATTCACGGAATGGTACATTGCAGTGGTGGTGCTCAAACCAAGATTCTGCATTTTATAGACAATCTGCATATTGTAAAAGATAACTTATTTGATGTTCCTCCGCTATTCAAATTAATTCAGGAAAATTCTGGAACAGATTGGAAAGAAATGTACCAGGTGTTTAATATGGGACATCGTATGGAGCTATATGTTTCTCCGGAAATAGCAGAAGAAATCATATCAATTTCAAAAAGTTTTAATGTGGATGCTCAAATAGTTGGTCGTGTCGAGGCCTCTGAAGAGAAGAAACTTACCATCAAAAGTGAGTTTGGAACTTATGTCTATTAAATTATTTATGGCAATTCAGCTAATTAGAGAGATAAATAAAAATTTGTTTAAATCTTTATAAAATGAAATTAGCAGAATCACTTGCCAATCGCTTAAAAGAGGTTCTTGTTGAAGGGGAATGGGTTACAGGAACTAATTTTAAAGAACAAATTATAGATTAGACTGGAAAGAAGCAATTCAAAAAGTAGATTCTTTAAATTCTATTGCAGATTTGACATTTCATGTTAGTTATTATATTGCTGGCGTAGCAAAAGTACTTGAAGGTGGCTCCCTTGAAATCAAAGACAAATATAGTTTTGATTACTCACCCGTTAGATCCAATGAGGATTGGAAAAACTTAGTGAATAAGTTTTGTTCTGACTCAGAAAAGTTTATCTATATTGTAGCAAAGATGACCGACAAAGAATTATTTAAAAACTTTGTTGATGAAAAGTATGGGAATTACCACAGAAATATAGATGTAATCATTGAACATACCTATTATCATCTAGGGCAAGTTTTGCTAATAAAAAAACTGATAAAAAACAGGAAGAAAAATATATAGAAAAACAACTATGAACAAAAAATAGACGCCTTCAAAATAGGCGCTTATTTGAGCTATTATAAACTAAAATGCTTTGCCTATGATAGACATTTCAAAAATTGAAGGAAAAAAGATAATGGAAGGTTTTAAAGGTAAATTTATTCACACCGAACATACAACCCTTGCCTTTTGGGAAATAAAGAAAGGAGCAGTTTTACCATTACACTCTCATATCCACGAACAGACAACCCAGGTTTTGGAAGGCAAATTAGAGCTAACTATAGGCGAAGAAACAAATATCTATGAAAATGGATTTGTTGCCGTGATACCTCCAAACGTAGTTCATAGTGGGATTGCGTTGACAGATTGCAGAGTCTTGGATACTTTTAGTCCGGTAAGGGAAGATTATAAAAATTTTGTTTAAACATAATTGCTTTCAATTAAGCAGACATCGAGTCTGATCGAAGTATTCGAAGAGGCATTTTAGAAATAATATTTCAAATGCTATAAATTTAGTCATTAAGTAAGAGTTGTTAATTCTGTATATTTTTTTCGTAATACCTCCAATTTTGGATGAATATATTTTTTGCAAAAAGGCTTTTGGGGATTACGTGAATAATAATCGAGAAGCTCAACCCGGGAAGATTTAAATTCCTGAAACGCTATAGCTTGAGTAATGATCACATTATTAAATTCTTTCTGAAGTGTACTAAGGATAGAATATATGATTTCCTTTTCATTTTCTTCAAAATAATATACAGCACTTCTGTATTTTTCTCTAAAACTATGGTTAGACGTGCTTTTGTGAGTATATATATGAATTTCGATAAGATCATTAAGTAGAATTAGTTCTGGATCAAAATGTACTAATACTGCTTCAGAAAAATAAGCATTTTCTTTATTGCCTCTAATGTATCCCTGCTCAACTTTTACTACTCCCTTTAAAGATTGAAAAATTGCTTCGGTACACCAATGACAACCACCACCTAATCCTATTTTTTGAAAATTTGTAATCACTTAATAAAAGTCGTAAAAATAGTCAAACACATACATCAAAAACTTATACTATTTATTCTTTAAATGGAAAAACTAAATAGTGATGCGCTAGTACCGGTTTTTATGACCCGATAAGATTTCAAAATTTGAATGTGCTTCTTTTTAAAGATATATGTAAATTGGTCGAGGATAATTAGAGACAACCATATGTCAGATATTACTAAGTTTTACAGCCTGGCGCATATATGCATCGCCTCGATAGGAGGGATATTGTTATTAGCCATATGGTATAACATTAGAAAACGTTTCAGGCAATTTTTAGAAGAAGACGATTCTCAAAAAAGAATAGATAAAGGCTTGTTGTATCTAAGTTTAGCGCTTTTTGTATGGGTGTTTTCTGGAGGTTGGATTTATATGGGAAACCTCTTCTTATTTACAGATACCATTATCTATGATATAGGATATAGTTTTTTTTCGGTGCTGAATACTCTGGTTTTAATAATGGCATTGTTTTACTTTGATTTTGCACCTCAGTTTTTGTCAAAAAATAAAAGGAATACCCTTATTCTTATTAGTATAGCAGTCATAGTGTCTATTGTAACTTTTGTTTTAATTCAAAAGTTTAAGGATACTCCTGTAGTCAATGGAATACGAATTAGTGGTGTGCCAGATTTGATGTTTTCTTGTTTACTCACTTGGTTACTTATTGTTTCTTTCTATAGAACATTTATGAATCGAGGGTTAAAATTAGTAGCAGTGATTTCGGTAGTAGCCTTTTTTTTGATGTTGGTATCACAAATGCCAGATGTTTTTGTGGTGATGAGTAATGAGTTGTATGGGCATTTGGTGAAAATCATTGCTAAAACAACATTTATATCAGTTTTCCTGGTCTTAGCAACAAGCTGGGTTATTCAATTAGCATTGACACCTAAGCCTAGTGAAATGACAATTAAGTTTTTGGATTGGTCATTGGTGAAAATAACAATTCCATCTAAAGAAATTTATGATGAAACCATAGATTTTGGTTCTAAAACAACCCAATACAAAAATTTATTAAGGTTTGCCGTGAAACGAAAATATGAAACAGGAGACGGACAGTATTTACTGGTAAATTCTGGCGGAGAAATAAAGAGTCAAACTTATTTGAGTAGAATTATAGAAAACATCAATACAATACTTCAATTACAGTCCATATCACAATTAGAAAGAAAAGATTTATTCACTTTTATGGGGCAGGGAAAATATAGACTTCGGGTTATTCCAGAAAATATTGTTATTGATGAAACCCTATTAGAAGAGTTCAATAAAACTTCATGAAACATAGATTGTAATTATTTGTAACTACTTGTAAGAGAATAACAATTTGATATAAATTACTATTTTTTAGAACTTTCCTTTTAGTTATTTATGAAATGTTGATGCTTTGTGTTTAGAATAATTTTAAACACATTATATGAACTCAGATCAAACTGAAGTAAATAGGCAGGAAGTATTCGGACACCCCAAAGGATTATTGTATCTGTTTTTTGCAGAGCTATGGGAACGATTTTCTTTTTATGGTATGAAAGCACTTTTGGTGTTGTACATGACCAAACATCTTTTATATTCTGATGACAAATCATTTGGAGTAATGGCAGCATATATGTCATTAGTATATGTCACCCCTATGATTGGTGGTATTATTGCAGATAGATATATTGGATATAGAAAATCGATCATACTTGGAGGAGTTTTGATGGCGGCAGGGCATTTTTTCCTAACTATTGAGACTCCTGTGTTTTTCTACGGTTCATTGGCCTTAATAATTGTTGGGAATGGTTTTTTTAAACCCAATATTTCAACAATGGTGGGTACATTGTATAAAGAAGGAGATGGAAGAAGAGATTCTGGATTTACGATTTTTTATCTGGGAATTAACCTGGGAGGAGCAATAGCTCCATTAATGTGTGCCTGGCTTGCCGAGTTATATGGATGGCATTATGGGTTTCTATTAGCAGGAATAGGAATGTTGGTTGGACTTATAGTTTTTAAACGAGGAACACAATTAGCTGTTTTTGGAGATAAGGGGCTGGTACCTGATATCAAGAATTATGAAAAGAAAGTATACGGGCTTAATAAAGGAGACCGAGTATGGATTTTGGCGTGGTTATCGGTTCCGGTATTTGCATTAATCGTTAGATTTAATGAATTTGAGCATTATCTGGTCTGGGTTGCAACTTTCTTTTTGATAGGATATATAACCTATATCTTAACAAAAGTATCAATCAAAGAACGAAAGAGATTATTGGTTGCAGTATATTTTACAAGTCTGTATGCTTTGTTTGCAGCAGTATTTGAACAAGCCGGTAGCTCACTTACATTATTTGCAGACAGAAATGTAAATCTTATTGGTATTAATGCGGCACAAACTAATAGTATAAACTCTACCTGGATAGTAGTATTGGCAATTCCTTTTGCACTACTATGGACATTTTTGAGTAAGAAAAAGGCAAACCCTAATTCAGCTTTTAAATTTGGTTTAGGAATGTTGTTTTTGGGATTAGGCTTTTTAATTTTTGGGATGTCTGCTCAAGAAGTTGATGAATACGCAAGAACACCAATGTTTTATTTGATTTTTGGATACCTTGTGCTAACCGTTGGAGAATTATTTTTATCACCTATAGGGCTTTCTAAAATAACCGAATTATCACCGGTAAAATATGTTACTTTTATTATGGGGGTTTGGTTTTCAGCAAATTTCTATGGACATTTTTTTGCAGGAAAAATAGCAAAGCTTACCACTGTAAAAGAAGGGGAAGCTAGTGTTTTTTCAGAAGGCCTCACCGGCACCATAAGTGAAGCTGTTACGGGGTTGTCCAATACGCTGGTAGAGAATAATAATACCGAAGCTTTTCAACAGTTGTATTCTTATGTGTCTGTATATGCCAATTTTGGTGTTATTACGATAGGGATAGGAGTGATAGCAATTATGATCTCACCACTTATTAAAAAATTAATGGTAGGTATACACTAATACATAAACCGGATTAAAGTTGAATTTTTAAAATAAAATTTGCAGAAGTTATTGTGTTGGAAATAGAAAGGCCTTCAGGATCATGATCCTGAAGGCCTGTTTCATTATAGAAACAGAAGTCATTATGATTTAAATTTGGTGGTGATTTTTGTTTCGGCCTCTGTATCATCTTCTTTTGCATCTACAAGTTCAATGATATGATCATCATCAAATTTTCCATCTTTTTTCTGAAAGAATACAGGAACAGGAAGTAAAGAAGCCATTATAATAAGTAAGACCAAGGCTAAGTGCCTCATCGTTTTTTTGAACTTTTTCATTTCTGGGAATTAATAATACCTATTTGTTTCTTTTTGTAAGAAATAAACAAGTTGTTAGCAGATTATTTGTAAACTGATAAACGGATAAGGTGTTATCCTATAAAATTGAAATGAAAAGACTCTTCTTTATCATTGTAAGAAGAATTGTATTGAATGTTGATTATTTTATGTTTGTGAAACAAACAAATAAAAAAAGATTGATTTTTTTTGAAGACCCTGCTAAGCTTAGTGTGGTTTAACGATAATAGAACCAAGTATTTGTGTTCGATATATGGAGAATCACTGCTTTTTCCTTGATCAATAACATCGCTAAAAAGAATACTGTTTTTAGGCGAAGCAGACTCTTCTGGTGAAACCAGTAATTCAATAGTATCTTTAAAATCAACAGGCTGCGTGTAATTAGAATACCCTCCAAAACTGAGTAAAGTAGTAAAAACAAAAAACCACTTTAAAATAGGGAACTTGTAATATATAGATGTGTATTCTTTCATACTATAGCAAAAATACATTTTTTTAAAGAAATTGAGCTTCAGATTCTTAAACGTTGATATGGGTTTTGAACAAAAAAGCTTACTTTTGTAAATTCTACAGATTAGGAAGAATACACTATGATTGATAAATTAAATATTGTAAAGCAACGGTTTGAAGAAGTGACTGATTTAATCATTCAGCCGGATATCATTGCAGATCAAAAAAGATACGTACAACTTAATAAAGAATACAAAGATCTTAAAGCACTTATGGATGTGCGAGATTCTTATATTGAACTTACTGATAATCTAAAAGAGGCTGAGGAAATTATTGCTGATGGTAGTGATGCAGAGATGGTAGAAATGGCTAAAATGCAACTAGAAGAAGCCAAAGAAGAATTACCTGATTTGGAAGAAAAAATTCGTTTTATGCTTGTGCCAAAAGATCCGGAAGATGCTAAGAACTGTGTGGTAGAAATTCGCGCAGGTGCAGGAGGGGATGAAGCTAGTATTTTTGCAGGAGATTTATTTAGAATGTATACCAAATACTGTGAAGGCAGAGGGTGGAGCACAAGTGTGGTTGATCTTAATGAAGGAACCAGTGGTGGTTATAAAGAAATTATTTTTGAAGTCAATGGTGAAGATGTGTACGGGACTTTGAAATTTGAAGCAGGTGTGCATCGTGTACAACGGGTTCCTCAAACCGAAACACAAGGTCGAGTGCATACTAGTGCTGCAACCGTAATGGTTTTACCTGAAGCTGAAGAGTTTGATGTAGAGTTAGATATGACAGAAGTAAGGATAGAAAGAACGACCTCTACAGGACCAGGAGGACAATCTGTAAATACTACTTATTCTGCAATTAAGTTACATCATGAGCCAACAGGAATGATTGTAAGTTGCCAGGATCAAAAATCATCACATAAAAATCTCGAAAAAGCATTAAAAGTACTGCGTTCTCGATTGTATGATATGGAATTAGAGAAGAAGCAAGCAGCAGATTCTGAGAAACGTAAAAGTATGGTTTCTTCTGGGGATCGTTCTGCAAAAATTAGAACCTATAACTATCCGCAGGGTAGAGTGACAGAACACCGTATTGGTTTAACGCTATATGATTTAGGTAATATTATAGATGGAGATATTCAGAAAATTATTGATGAACTTCAGTTGGTAGCGAATACAGAAAAACTAAAAGAATCTAACGAGATTTTTTAAAAATAAAATTGAATGTATAAAAAAAAGCTGATGTATTTTACATCGGCTTTTTTTTATGTTATTTCATCTGTTTAATTAATTCCGGTTCTTTTTCCTGACTGTATTACAAAATACAAACCAACAAGAATAAAAGGAATACTTAGCCATTGACCTGTTGATAGTAAACCTAAGGCACTTTCAAAACCTCCTTGACTTGATTTAACATATTCTACAATAAAGCGTACGGTAAATATTAGAATTAAATACATTCCGAAAAGAAATCCACTATTATTGCGTTTATCTGTTTTCCAGTAAATTAACCATAATATAATGGATACAAATATATACCCAAAAGCTTCATACAGTTGAGCTGGGTGACGATAAGGGATGGCTTCTAGTAGATTAGAGAATTTAGGGTTTTCTACGATTGCAGAATACGCTTTGTTAACGCTATCCATTCCCGTCTCTTTCAAAGCTTCTCTTTTACTTAAACCATCACGTATAAACTTTACTCCAAAAAAAGAATCCCCGGATTCTTTTCCAATAATCTCAGAGTTAAAAAAATTACCTAATCGAACAAAAATACCTCCAAAAGCTGCCGGAATAGTAACTCTGTCCAGAATCCAAAGCGGATGTTTATGTAAGATTTTTTTAGAATAATAATACATTGCAATTATAAAAGCAATTGCAGCCCCATGACTCGCTAAACCTTGAAAACCTATAAATTCAAATGCCGGTTTAAACCTGAAAGGTAAAAGAATTTCTAAAAGATTGTTCTTATAATAATCCCAGTCATAAAAAAACACATGTCCTAATCGGGCGCCTAATAATGTACCAATAACAGCATATATAAATACAGAATCTAGCTTTTCCATAGAGACATTCTCTCGGATATAGATTTTCTTCATTAGATACCAGCCTAATGTAAAGGCAATTACAAACATTAAGCTGTAAAAACGAATAACAAAAAAGCCGAGATCTATTCCTTCAACTGGATTCCAGGTAATTTTTGTAAATATCATGCGTGAATTTTATTTTTTAAAAGTAAATATAAGTATTTATATGAGAAACGTATTACACATTTATATATTGAGAAAATGACCTAACGTTTTATGAATACAATCATTATGAATGTATTTTTTTATTCATCTTTAATTGATTCGTTCTCAACATCAGGAACCGGATCATAGCCACTGCCTCCCCAAGGGTGACAGCTAAAAATACGTTTAATTGAAAGCATCCCTCCTTTAAAAAGCCCATGTTTTTGCAATGCTTCGAGAGTATAATGCGAACAAGTAGGTTGATAACGACAGGTAGCCGGAGTTAATGGGGATATCAGGTTTTGATATAACTTAACCAATACCACAAATGGAAATATTAAAATTTGTTTTATGGTTGTCTTAAAAGCCAAAACAATTTAATTTAATGAAAAACTTGTACCATCCCGGCCATCCTTAAGTTTGATACCAATTTCTATAAGTTCATCCCTAATCTTATCACTAGTAGCAAAATCTTTATTTGCTCTTGCTTCTGCTCTTAGATTAATCAATAATTCTACAGTTCCCGAAAGTTTATCACTTATATCTGATGCAGTTTCGTTTATATTCACTAATCCAAGAACATCAAATGCAAAACCATGTATGGTTCTACGCAATAATTCAAGATCTGCTGCAGAAATTGTAGCCTTTTGCTCTTTAACGGTGTTAACAAACTTAACGGCATCAAATAACTTAGCGATTAGGATAGGGCTGTTAAAATCATCGTTCATCGCATCATAGCACTCTTGTCTCCAGGTTTGCGCATTAAACCCTTCGGTAGTTGGACTAACTGGTAGTGCATCAATAGCTTGTATTGCATCTATTAATCTATAAAACCCTTTTTCTGAAGCTTCTAATGCATCATTAGAAAAGTCCAAGATACTTCTGTAATGTGCCTGAAGCATAAAAAACCGAACAATAGTAGGGTCGAATGATTTATTTAAAAAATCATTGTTTCCCGAAAACAACTCTCCCGGGGAGATAGTGTTTCCAGTTGATTTAGACATTTTTTTGCCATTAAGAGTGAGCATGTTAGCATGCATCCAATAATTTACAGGAGTTTGACCACAAGCGGCTTCTCCCTGTGCAATTTCACATTCGTGATGAGGAAATTTTAAATCCATTCCTCCTCCATGAATGTCGAATCGTTCACCTAGATATTTGGTGCTCATTACAGTACATTCCAGATGCCAGCCTGGAAAACCATCACTCCATGGTGATGGCCAACGCATAATGTGTTGAGGTTCTGCTTTTTTCCAAAGCGCAAAATCCTGAGGATTTTTTTTATCACTTTGAGCAGATAACTCACGAGTATTTGCGATCATATCTTCGAGATTACGACCACTTAACTTTCCGTAATGGTTAGTTTCATTGAATTTCTGAACATCAAAATATACAGAGCCATTGGATTCATAGGCAAAACCATTATCAATAATGGTTTTGATAATTTCAATTTGTTCTACGATATGACCTGTAGCTGTAGGTTCTATACTCGGCGGTATTGCATTAAATTTAGACATAACATGATGAAAATCTAGTGTATATCGCTGTACGATTTCCATGGGTTCTAACTGTTCTAATCGTGCTTTTTTAGCTACTTTGTCTTCACCTTCATCTGCATCATTTTCAAGATGACCAGCATCCGTAATATTTCTAACATAACGAACTTTATATTCCAGATGTTTTAAATATCTAAATACTAGGTCAAAAGAAATAAATGTACGACAGTTTCCTAAATGTACATTGCTATAAACTGTAGGGCCGCATACGTACATTCCGATATTACCTTCTGTAATAGATTTAAATGTTTCTTTTTGACCTGAAATAGAATTATAAATTTTTAATTCCTGAGTTTTATACAACGAAGTTGCTGCCATAATATATAATGATGCTTATGATTTTGTTGAAAATAAAATTAAAAGGTAGTGTCTAATTTGATATAATCTAAAAATTCTCTTTTCACAGATTGCTCTTTAAATTTACCACCAAACTCACTAGTAACGGTACTGCTTTCTATGTCTCTAATTCCTCGCGAATTTACACATAAATGCTTTGCATCGATAACACAAGCCACATCCTTTGTTCCTAGAACGACTTGTAAATCTTGAACAATTTGCATGGTCAGGCGTTCCTGTACTTGTGGACGTTTTGCATAATAGTCAACAATACGATTCATTTTGGATAACCCAACTACAGTGCCATTAGAAATATATGCCACATGAGCACGACCAACTATTGGGAGCAAGTGATGTTCGCAAGTAGAATATACAGTAATATTTTTTTCTACCAGCATCTCTCCATATTTGTAATGATTGTCAAATGTAGAAGCATCAGGTTTTCTTTGAGGATGAAGACCCGAAAAAATTTCATTCACAAACATTTTTGCTACACGTTGAGGAGTACCTTTAAGACTATCATCAGTTAGATCTAGTCCTAAAGTTTCCATAATATGTTTTACATCTTCTTTAATCAAAGCAATTTTTTCGGTATCACTAAGTTTAAAGGCATCTTCTCTAAGAGGAGTGGTAGCGCTAGTGGCTACATGATTATCACCTAGCGCTTCAATAGCTTCGAGGGCCTTGTCAATTTTCACACTTCAAAATTTTATAATTTATCAAAATTCTTACAAAAAAGCAGTAAAACAAAAAGAGTCATAATGTATGAGTATTTCTTTGTCAATTCTTACTTTATTGTTTTTTTTGTAACATAATTAGAATGGTATTAATGAATACCTTCTTTATTATGGTTTGCAAAGATACGATTTTGTTGTTTTACTTAGTAAAAGCTATGTTAAACAATTTAGATATTAGTTTTCTTGGAGAAGTTCTGTATATTTAAGTCCCAAATTGAACTGTAATACACGAAAAATAAAGTTTTAACGTTATATGAAAATGGCAAAAGGATTACTCCGAATTTTGTTACTTTTTAGCATTCTTGTCTTTAAAAGTACTTTTTTTTATGCTCAGGACTTTGATGTAGCTTGTAGAGCTGCTCAGCCTTTTTGTTCTGATGCTTCTTTAGAATTGACTTTCCCCAATATAACCGGCGATATGGATGGCCTAGGTGAAATAGGGTGTTTAAATACTACTCCTAACCCAGCATGGTATTTTATTCGTATTGATCAACCCGGAGAATTGATTTTTGATATCCAGCAGTGGGTTGATAATAATGATAATAGTAATTTAGATAGAGGAGAAAGACAACTTGATGTGGATTTTGTTGCCTGGGGACCTTTTACCACTTCATTTGTGAATTGTGATATTCTTTCTCAAGGATGTGATAATAATGGAGATGGAGATAACATACGTCCTGCAGAATGCGTAAATAATGTAGATGATCCTGATTATTATATTAATAACATGGATAATACTAATATTGTAGATTGTAGTTATGCAAGAACACCAGACGATGATATTTATATAGAAACACTAACGATACCTAATGCTCAATCTGATGAGTACTACATTATTCTAATTACTAATTTTGCAGATGAGGCAGGAGTTATTCAACTTCAGCAGACCAATCTTAATGAAGATAATGCAGGAACTACAGATTGTAGTATTTTAGAACCAGGTGTAGGACCAGATATTGCTACATGTGGTGAATTTCCAGTTACTATAGAAGGAAGGTTTCCTAGAGCTGTAACCTATCAATGGGCTAGAGCAGATGTAGGAACTACTAATTTTGTTAATGTTCCTGGTCCTCCGGGAGTAATACCATTTTTAGAAGTTACTACAGAAGGAGTGTATCAATTGAGAGGTTTTGATGAAACAGGAACCGAAGTTCCAGATTCTCCAGATGATTTAGTCGTACTGGATGTTTCAGATGCTGTTGTCTCGGTAGGATATTCTATTGCAGAAGAATCTTTTGCAGGATGGTATACTATTACAGCAGAAGTTGTAGCTACTCCTGAAGTAGAAGCCGCAGGATTTGATGATTTTGAATATAGACTTGATAGAGATATAGGAAATGGATTTTTAGAATACAGATCTTTTCAATCTTCACCTGTGTTTTCTAATGTTCCTCCCGGTGATTATTTTGTTACCGCCAGATATGCAAACTGCCCTGCCAGTGAGGAAATATCTGATGTTATTATGATTCTAGGATATCCAAAATATTTTACACCAAATGGTGATGGTTTTCATGATACTTGGAGTCTGATTAATATTGAAGGTCAGCCGGCAGCACAGATCTATATATTTGATAGATACGGTAAATTGTTAAAACAACTAAGAGTCGGAGATTCAGGATGGGATGGTACTTATAACGGAAAAAATATGCCTTCTTCAGACTATTGGTTTCGAGTAGAATTTAATGAACCAAGAGATCCCAATATGCGTCGTAGAGTTTTTGCTGGTAATTTTTCATTAATTAGATAAAAAATCTAATTATTTTAAGTTTAATTTGTAAGGGTTTTTTTACAAAAAACTAGTCTTAGAAGTATAGTAACCCTAATTTTTCTTAAAATTTATGACTTATTACGCTTCTAAGAATAAAAAACAAATAAACAATCTTCATGTTATACTATTTGTAACTCTTTTTTTGTGTACGGGTATAGTCTCTGCGCAGGGTTCTGTATGCGCTGATCCTGTTGGAGGAAATGGGGCAGACCCTTTTTGCAGTACAACAGGAGTTGTGTTTCCAAATTGTAATTTATTGAATAGTAGTTGTGTGGGAAGTGCAGAGTTTGGGCCAAATTATGGTTGTTTAACAACTCAGCCATTTCCCGCTTGGTATTTTTTACAGATAGAGGATGCAGGAAATTTGCGATTTAATATCGTACAAACTCAAAATGAAGATGGAACAGGAGTACCGCTAGATGTAGATTATATCTGTTATGGTCCTTTTGCAGACCCGATAGCTCCTTGTGTTTCAGAGTTAAATGCTGGAAATATAATAGATTGTAGCTTTAGCCCATCCTTTAATGAATTTATGACTATAAGTAATGCCCAAGTAGGAGAGTTTTACCTGGTTTTAATTACAAATTATTCAGGAGAAGCAGGTTTTATTAGTTTTCAGCAGGTTAGTGGATCAGGAGCTACGGATTGTTCTATTCTTGAAGCTGTACTAGGTCCTAATCAGAATATATGCGGTACAGATCCTATTCAAATTGATGGAACAACTCAAGAAGCAGTACGTTATGAATGGTCGGTTTTTAATGAAACGACAATGGTTTTTGATGTTATTGCAGGAGAGACGACTCCTTTGCTTACAGTTTCGGTCTCAGGAAGGTATCAACTATTAGTGGAGGATATAGATGGGGACACAGAAACAGATGAAATTGTAATTACATTTAATGAATTGCCTCTGGTTACATCAAATGCATTAAGGCATGTTGAATGTGCATCTTCTGTTTTAGATCAAAACACAGCTATCTTTAATTTAACCAATAATAACCCAAATGTACCTCTTGTGGCTTCTGCAAATCTTAGAGTTGTATATTATGCAAGCAAAGAAGATTTTGATGCAAAAAACGCAATACCGGATTCAGGAATCAGTTCTTTTAAAAATACTAGTAATCCTCAAACTATATTTGCTTCTGTTGTAGATATGAATACAGATTGTGAGTCGGCATTTACAGCTCGCCTTGATTTATTAGTGGAATCCTTACCTTTTTTAAATAATTCGGAGACAGTGATGGGGGAAAAGGAAATATGTGTTTTTCGGGATGGGAGAGTGCAAACCTCTACAATATTAGGTGAAGACATTGGTAGTATTGATGGGCAGGTATATAGGTATGATTGGACTCCGGATAATCAAGATTTAGATGGAGACGGTAATGAAGATGCACTTTTTGTAATAGATAGATTGTTAGACGATCAAGTGTATACATTGTCTATAACAAAAGTTAATTCATCAGGAACTGGATTAGATTGTACTAATAGGGTTGATCCGGTTTCTGGAGAAGTTTACCAGATTATGTTACGTCCAGTGGCTTCTCCTGCGAAATTAGATTATGAGGTAACAGAATCAGCATTTTCTAAAGAATTTACTATTACTGTGATTCCAGAGCTTTCTGTAGGGAGGCTGTCTGATTTTGAATATAGACTTGATAGAGATATTGGGAATGGGTTTTTAGAATATCGATCTTTTCAATCTTCACCTGTATTTTCTAATGTTCCCCCAGGGGATTATTTAGTCACGGCTAGATATGCAAATTGCCCTGCTGGCGAAGAAGTATTATCCGATGTTATCATGATTTTAGGATACCCTAAATATTTCACACCAAATGGTGATGGTTTTCATGATACTTGGAGCCTGATTAATATCGAAGATCAACCTACAGCGCAAATCTATATATATGATAGGTATGGTAAATTGTTAAAACAGCTAAGAGCTGGTGGTCCAGGATGGGATGGGACTTATAACGGAAAAAATATGCCTTCTTCAGATTATTGGTTTAGAGTAGAGTTTAATGAACCCAGAGATCCGAATATGAGCAGGAGGGTTTTTACTGGTAATTTTTCATTGATACGGTGAAATACTTCTATAAACAAGAAAACCAGAATAGTGTATATATATTCTGGTTTTTTGATATGTAATGCAGATTTTTTGTTTTAGAAATTCATGCCAAAAGTAAATGTGAGATTTTCTATTTGACTATCTACAAGAGCGGCATTAGTAAAACCAGAATTAGGATAAAATTGCTCGGTACGTTCTTGTTCACTATAATTATAAGCAACATCAATTTTAAATTTTCCAAAAGAATATCCTGTTCCGACAGAAAACCCTGTTTTTTCTCCAAGAATCTTATCATTTTTATATGGGCTCTCTTCAAAACGATATCCCCCTCTAATACTCCAGTTTTTAACTCTCCATTCTGTACCAACTCTTATCGTTGAAGCACCCTGTAAATTGTTATTAATTTCTCTATTAAGATTAGAAAAGTTAATGTTTTCATCAGAGCTTATTTTTGTTGTAGAGTAATCTTTGTAAGAATAATCAAGACTTATTAATCCGTGTTGTTTGAATAATATCGCAATACTACCTGTTGCTTTTGCAGGTGTGCGTAATTTGTATTCAGGAAAAATATTTATAACATCAGGATCTACGATAGCTCTTCCATCGGTATCACTCAATGTTTCTATACGTTGCGTGGTCTCTTCTTCGATATAATACCAGGTAGGAGACTCAA
This sequence comes from Aquimarina sp. MAR_2010_214, assembly GCF_002846555.1. NCBI lineage: Bacteria > Pseudomonadati > Bacteroidota > Flavobacteriia > Flavobacteriales > Flavobacteriaceae > Aquimarina > Aquimarina sp. MAR_2010_214. The sequence goes on along the minus strand of NZ_PJMS01000001.1, from coordinate 5,239,022 downwards.
AAGAAGCTCCTAGTCTAATCATTTCTGATACTTTGGCAATTCCCCCAATTTGAGCAGAAAACCCTCCGCCAGTTGTAGATAACTTGTTGGTGAATGTTACTTCATTAACATTGCTTCCGGTATTGTTATTTCCTTCAAAGAATTCTGTTACTCTATCATAATTAATAAAGTGTGAATTTAAATTAAACCCTACATAAAAATCTTGATGAATTTGTGCACCCCCGTTTAAAGTGAATTTTCCATTTAAACCAGTGCTTTCATAATAATATTCCTGATCAAAAACACCCGGTGCAATATTCGAAAAATAAGAAGTGTTATCAGCGTTATTAACGTCGCTTGCTTCTATAACAAAGGATTCCCGTCCTAAGAAAGCTTGTTGAGTGGCATATCCTTCAGATTCTCCAAGAAAACTATAAAGCTGATCTACCGACTCACCTGGTCTTCTTGAAATCAAATCCAGAGGAATACCTTGTGCTTCAGAAAGGAAAAAGCTATCGATAGAATTAGAGCTCCTTCCAATAGCAGCTAGTTCGTTTGCGTTATTTGCAGTTTGATCGTAAGCTAATCCTAAAGAAAGTTTATTAATGACTGATTCATCATTATAATGATCGAAAATCAAAACAGCTCCTACTTGATTAAAATTTAAATTCCTAGAATCACGATTAGTCAAACGGTTAGAATAATTTACATCATTTTCAATATGGCTTGTAGAAAGAGTAACTGATCCATGAGAGTTTAAAAAAATGGCTGACCCTGCAGGGTTAATTTGTAACGCAGATAAATCTCCACCTAAAGCACCAAAGGCACCACTCATAGCTCTATAGCGTGCAGTACCAAGGATGTTCTGTTGCGAATATCGTAATGCATCGGTAATATCTTGAGCGCTCAAAGAAGACATAGACAATATACCTATGAATAAGAATAGCTTTTTCATCAATTTTTTAAATTTTGAATTACAGAATACCTCAAAGATAAATAAGATATTCAGGAAAGTTATCTAACAATTGTTTAGGTTTTAAATTAAAAATTTTAGTTTCTTCCACGGCTTCGACTTCTGCTACCGCTTCGACTTCCGCTACTTCTGGATCTACTACTTCCTGATCTAGAATATCCACTACTTCGTGATGAATTACTTCTAGAATATCCAGAACTTCGATTTCTAGAAGAATTGTTTGATGAAGGAGAATACCCTCTACTTCTGGTTGAAGAACTGCTTCTGGATCTTGTAGTCGATGTAGGGTTAGAGTATCTTGTGGAATTGCTTCTGCCTACAGATGATGATCGTGAACGAGAATATGTGTTATTAGAAGACCTAGATCGGTTATAGTAATTGTTTGTTGAAGACCGTGTTCTTCTAGCAGCATCAACTCTTCTGTTAGAATACCCTCGACTCCTTGTGTTGTAATTTGATGCTTTTCGTGATCGGGTATTGTAATTAGAATTGTATGCCCTGCGACTTCTGGTAGAATATGCGTATGAATTTCTTGCCCCTCTATTATAGGCTCTGTATCTACTTCTTCCATAATATGGATACCTATTGTAGTAAGGGCGATAATAACCTCCATAATAACCAGCATAGCCTCCATAATAGTAAGGAGGGCAGTAGTAACCGCCATACCAGTAAGGATTGTTCCAACCAATTCCCCAATACGAGTTATAGTAACCTCCCCATCCATATCCGTTCCATCCGTTCCATCCATATCCTATACCCCAATATGGGCGTGCATACCAGCCAGTGTTAATTACATTAACATTGATTTCATCATAGTCACTTCCCCAAGAAGGTTGTCCAACTTCATAATTTAATGCGGTAGCAGTAGTATCTGCTACATCGTAACCTTCACTCGAATAAGAATCAATATCAGTAAAAATTGCATCCTGTTCAATAGCAGTGTCAATTTGCGAAGATTTTTCAGAAAAATAACTAGAATAATAATTAGATTTTTCATCTGTATTGTTGGGTTGGGTCTCAAGATTTTTTTGGCTTCCTGTGTTGCCATAAATACCATCTCTATAAGGAGTATACTCATATGAACCACAAGATGTCAACATAAGGATGGCAGCCAAAAGTAAAAAACCGATGGCTCCACTTCTCTGAAAATAATTTTTAAGTCGCATATCTTCTTATTTTATTGTTGAACATTACAAATTTAGTTAGTTTTGCGCTAATTAAACTATATTTAACATAGCCACAACATTTGTGCCAAATAGAAGCTTATGAGTAAGAATTTAACAAAGCGTAGTGAAGATTATTCAAAATGGTATAATGAATTAGTCGTTAAGGCTGACTTGGCCGAGAATTCGGCAGTAAGAGGATGTATGGTGATTAAGCCGTACGGTTATGCTATTTGGGAAAAGATGCAGGCAGAATTGGACAAGAAATTTAAAGAAACGGGGCATCAAAATGCTTATTTTCCATTATTTGTGCCTAAAAGTTTGTTTGAAGCAGAAGAAAAGAATGCAGAAGGATTTGCCAAAGAATGTGCAGTAGTTACTCATTATAGATTAAAAACTGATCCTGAAGACAGTTCTAAGCTGATTGTGGATCCTAAAGCTAAGTTAGAAGAAGAGTTGATTGTACGCCCAACTTCTGAAGCTATTATTTGGAATACGTATAAAGGATGGATACAGTCATATAGGGATTTACCTCTTTTGGTTAATCAGTGGGCTAATGTAGTACGGTGGGAGATGCGAACCAGATTATTTCTCCGTACTGCAGAGTTTTTATGGCAAGAAGGTCATACAGCTCATGCGACAAGACAAGAGGCAATTGCTGAAACAGAGCAAATGAATAATGTGTATGCAGATTTTGCAGAGCAATTTATGGCTATTCCGGTAATAAGAGGAAGAAAAACAGAGAGTGAGCGTTTTGCAGGAGCAGAAGATACATATTGTATTGAGGCGCTAATGCAGGATGGGAAAGCATTACAAGCAGGTACTTCACACTTCTTAGGGCAGAATTTTGCAAAAGCTTTTGATGTGAAATTTACTTCAAAAGAAGGTAAGTTGGATTATGTTTGGGCGACTTCGTGGGGAGTTTCTACCCGTTTGATGGGGGCTCTAATTATGACTCATAGTGATGATAATGGTTTGGTGTTGCCACCAAATTTGGCTCCTATTCAGGTAGTGATTGTTCCTATATATAAAGGAGAAGAGCAGTTAAATCAAATTTCTGAAGTTGCTAATAAACTAGTTTCCGATTTAAGATCTAAAGGGGTTTCTGTTAAGTTTGATAATAGAGATACACATAGGCCTGGAGCTAAATTTGCTCAATATGAATTACAAGGAGTACCTCTTAGGATTGCAATTGGGCCTAAAGACTTAGAAAAAGGAACTGTAGAACTTGCTCGTCGAGATACATTGACAAAACAATTTGTTTCTAAAGATGAAGTGGTAACAACTATAGAATCGTTACTTGTAGAAATTCAGGAAAGTTTGCATCAAAAAGCAACTCAATATAGAGATGAACATATTACAGAAGTGAATTCTTTTGATGAATTTAAAGATGTTTTGGAAAATAAAGGAGGGTTTATTTCGGCGCATTGGGATGGTTCTGCAGAAACAGAACAAAAGATAAAGGAGCTTACAAAGGCTACAATACGGTGTATTCCTTTTGATGCAAAAGAAGAAGATGGGGACTGTGTGTATAGTGGTAAACCATCAAAAATCAGGGTGTTATTTGCTAAGGCATATTAAGTTTTAGAAAAAAATAAAATAACACTTGCAGCATTAAAAAATAGTTGTATTTTTGCATCCGCAATTAGACAACATGGCCCGTTCGTCTATCGGCTAGGACGCCAGGTTTTCATCCTGGTAAGAGGGGTTCGATTCCCCTACGGGCTACGATAATGAAATTAATTGCAAATTTAAAGTGAAAGCTATAAATTTGCAATCCTTGAAAAGGGAAAATGGCCCGTTCGTCTATCGGCTAGGACGCCAGGTTTTCATCCTGGTAAGAGGGGTTCGATTCCCCTACGGGCTACAAATTTTATAGTAAGAAATTTAATAGAAGAGAGATGGCAAATCATAAGTCAGCATTAAAGAGAATTAGAAGTAACGAGACAAAGCGTCTTAGAAATAGATATCAGCATAAAACGACACGTAATGCTATAAAGAAATTACGTGAGTCTGATAAGAAAGAAGCAGAAACTTTGTTTCCTACAGTTATTTCTATGCTTGATAAGTTAGCTAAGAATAATGTTATTCATAAGAATAAAGCTGCTAACTTGAAATCGCAATTAGCAAAACACGTAGCTGCTCTTTAGGTAGTACGTTTTTTTATGTAATATATAAGCTTTTCCATAATATGGAAAGGCTTTTTTATTTTTTAAATAGAAATCAAAATATAGGTGTAGTGTGAGTGTGTTAATTGTTGTTAAAGGATTACTATTTTATTTACTTCTATTTTTTTCTTCTATCCATCGAGACATGAATTCGGTACTTCGTAGTGTGTGATGCTGAAGTAAGTTGCCTATAAAGTTTTCGGTACGATGTTTATTCAGGTTTTTTTGAAGTTTAGAAACCTGATTCAGGAATGAATTACAGAAGATTTTTTCCTGAAATCGCGTATTTATGATTTCTATTCCGTTTTGTTGTGATTGTTGCCAGAGACTTTCGTTGTTGTATAACCTTACGGCTGCTTTGGCAAATTTTGAAGGGTCGTCAATTACGAAGCCGCTCCAATCGGATTCCTCATCTAGCATTCCTTCTGCTCCAATAGTGGTTGTTATGCTTGGGGTGCCACAAAGCATAGCTTCTGCAAGTTTTCCTTTAATTCCCGCTCCAAATCGTAATGGAGCAAGACAGATACGTGCTTGTGACATTATTTCTTTTGCATTTTTTGTCCACCCCTTGATATAAAACCCTTCTTTAGGGTTGTGTAGTTGTGTTGCTTTAGGAGGAGGGTATGCTCCGTAAATATGTAGTTCTGTTTCTGGAAGTTCTTTTCTGATTAATGGCCAGATGATCTTTTTAAGGTATAATATGCTGTTCCAGTTGGGTTCATGACGAAAGTTTCCTATCGTAACAAAGTGTTTTCTGTTTTTGTATTCTGGCCATCTTTTTTTTGTCTCTGCAGTAATAGGTTTAAATAGGAATGGTAGGTAGAATAATAGATTCTTGTCTATTTTAAAGGTTTCTTTAAGAAGTTTTATTTCAAAATCAGAGATAATTAGAGAAAGGTCACATCGATAGATACTTGCGATCTCCCGTTTTGTAATGTCATTATGTAAAAGATCGTCATTACTAAAAGTAGTATCGCTTTTAAATGATTCTTGCCGAGTTTTTCTAAGGCTATGTAGATCTTCTGTATTTAGTATTTTTAATGCATTGGGACAATGTTTTGTAACTCTCCATCCAAATTGTTCTTCTGTGATAAATCGATCAAATATCACTATGTCTGGTTGTTGTTCTGTGATGAAATCGTCAAAACTGGAGCTGTTGAGTTCTATTGCAGCTTTAGAGATGTTTATGTTTTCAAGGCTAATCATGTGCTCTGTTTCTGCTGCAGGACTGGCGAAGGTAATTTTCCAATTTTGAGCCGTAAATAGTGCTATAAGTTGCATCATTCTGCTTCCTGCTGCAGAAGAATTGGGTTCTGGCCAAACAAAGCCTATAATGAGGATGTGATTCATTGTTTGTGCAATCAAAAAAGCCTCAGTAAAACTGAGGCTGTGTATTATTTAACTATCTTTTTGCTATAATTTTGCAAAAAGTGCGTTCATTTTCTCTTTTTCTTCTTTTGCAAGTTCTTGATCAACTAAAATTCGACCACTGTGCTCATCTGTAATGATTTTCTTGCGAGAAGCAATTTCCATCTGTACTTGAGGTGGAATGGTAAAGAATGATCCTCCAGAAGCGCCACGTTCAATTGGTACAACAGCAAGTCCATTTTTTACATTGCTACGTATTCTTTTGTAAGCACTAATTAAGCGATCTTCGATTTCTTTTTGGTAATCTTCAGATTTAGAAATTAAAGCTTGCTCTTCTTTTTCAGTTTCAGCTAAAATAGCATCAAGCTCTCCTTTTTTATGAGAAAGGTGTGAGTTACGTTCGCTAAGTTTTGTCTTAGTCTGATCGATGATTTCGTTTTTTTGAACAATCTGAACTTTATGTTCTTTGATATGTTTTTCTGCTAATTGAATTTCTAATTCTTGAAATTCAATTTCCTTACTCAACGAATTGTATTCACGGTTATTACGAACATTTTTTTGCTGTTCTCCGTATTTTTTGATCAGTGCTTTAGCTTCTTCAATTAGATTTTTCTTGCTCTTAGTACCTTCATCGATAGCCTTAAGATCATTGTTTAGCTTTTCTAATCTTTTGTTTAATCCGGCTACTTCATCTTCTAGATCTTCAACTTCTAAAGGTAATTCTCCGCGTACGTTTCTGATCTCATCAACTCTAGAGTCTATTAATTGCAAGTCATATAAAGCTCTTAATTTTTGCTCAACAGTAACTTCTTTCTTTGCCATATTTTATATGTATTGAATAGGATTGGTATTTTTATCCGATAAAATGATTGCAAAATTACTGATTTTTTTTCTAAGATAACTAACAATTAAGTTTTTTGTGTATTGTTCGCTCTCATAATGACCGATATCAGCCAATATTAATCTTCCTTCTGCTTCATAGAATTGATGATATTTTAAATCTGCGGTGATAAAAATATCTGCACCTGCACGATGTGCGTTGGCAATAGCAAAACTACCGCTACCTCCCAAAACTGCTACTTTTTTGATGGGTTTGTTTAACAATTCTGAGTGTCTTACACACCCGGTTTTGAAAACATTTTTGATGTGTTTTAAAAAATCTAGCTCTTCTATTGGGTTTGGTAATTCTCCAATCATGCCCATCCCAATATTTTGATTTTTATTTTCGAGAGTAGTGATTTCATAGGCGACTTCTTCATAAGAATGATTCTCAAAAAGTGTTTTAAGGATTTTGCCTTCACAATGTTTGGGGTATGTAACCTGAATCTGAGTTTCTTTTTCGTGATGTGTTTTTCCGATTTCACCAATCGTTGGATTTGCAGTATCAGAGGCTCTAAATGTTCCTGTTCCTTCTGATGAAAAACTACAATTATCATAATTGCCAATGGAGCCCGCTCCTGCTTCAAATAGTTTATTGCGTAGTACTTCGGCTTCAGCAATAGGAGCGAAGGTGACCAGTTTTTTAATATTTCCGCTTTGCGGAATGAGAATTTTACGATTCATAAGCCCTAATTGCTCACATATCATATCGTTTACACCATATGTCGAATTGTCTAACGCAGTATGAATGGCAAAAATGGCAATATCATTTTTGATAGCTTTCATTATTACTCGTTCTACATAGTTGCTGCCATTAAACTTTTTGAGCCCCTTAAATACAATGGGATGAAAGCTTATAATCAAATTACAATTGTTTTCTATAGCTTCATCTACTATATTTTCTAGAGTATCCAGAGTCACCAGAATTCCTGTCACCACAGTATCGGGACTACCCACCAATAAACCAACATTATCAAAATCTTCTGCGTATGCTATTGGAGCTAAAGTTTCAAGATGCTGTATAACCTCTTTTATTTGCATTATAATATGTTTTTGAATAAAAATTGAATGTAAAAAAACTTTTATCAATAATCAAAGTTTCGTTTTATACTTTTGTTGTTGTGATATATTGAAAATTTTAAACGTGTGAATTTACTGCGAAAAATACTTTTACCTTTTGTCCCTTTTTATTACCTGGTTACTTGGTTGAGAAATAAATTGTATGATTTTGGGATTAAAAAATCTATGACATATGATTTTCCAATACTAGTAGTGGGTAATCTTAGTGTAGGAGGAACCGGTAAATCACCGATGGTGGAATATTTAGTGACTTTGCTTAAAGATAGGGTGTCCTTAGCGACACTAAGTAGAGGGTATAAAAGAGAAACCAAAGGTTTTAAGTTAGTCACAGCTTCTTCTACCGCAAAAGAAGTAGGGGATGAACCGCTTCAGTTTAAAAGAAAATTTACAGATGTTATTGTGGCTGTAGATGCAGATCGACGTAATGGAATTTCTAATTTAAGATCATTAACAAATAAGCCTGATGTGATTTTATTGGATGATGCATATCAACATCGGAAGGTAAAAGCAGGATTTTATATTTTGCTTACTGCATATTATGATCTCTACTGTAATGATATTGTCTTACCTACAGGAAACTTAAGAGAGCCAAAAAAGGGAGCTGATCGAGCAGATATTATTGTAGTTACAAAATGCCCTGATTCATTATCTTTTGAAGAAAAGAAAAGAATTACTGATAAACTTGCGATCAATCGCAATCAGGAGTTGTTTTTTACGACTATTGATTATGGAAGTGATATTGTGAATATTTCTGAAACAAAACCAATCAAATCCTTGCAAAATATTCATTTTACTTTAGTGACGGGTATTGCTAATCCTACTCCTTTATTGGATCATTATACTTCTTTAGGACTAAAATTTGATCATATTGGTTTTCCTGATCATCATAATTTTACCAATGCCGAATTGAAGAAATTAAATGATCTTGAATTTATTATTACTACAGAAAAAGATTATGTGAGGTTGGCTTCGGATATTTCTGAAAAGAAATTATGGTATCAGCCAATAGAAGTAAGATTTGTAGGAGAAACTGCTTCTTTTGATAATAAAATAGTAAAGTTTATTGAAAAAAAATAAGACTTTATTTAGAGATAGAACCTTATTTCTTGATTCTGGAGTCTATAATTTATAAACTCGGTTAATCTTTCTTAAAAACCTTACCAAATCACTAAGCTGTGGTTTGTTTTTCTACTAATGCTTTATGAAGTTTTGTAAAAAATTCTTCAGTTTTATATGGTTTTGGTATGATGTCATTGAACCCGTTATCATAGAATTCATCCAGGTTATCATCAAGAGTAACTGCTGTTAATGCTATAATTGGAATTTCTTTATTGAATTTTCTAATTTGTTTTGTAGCTTCGATTCCACTGATTCCTGGCATATGAATATCCATAAGAATGAGGTCAAAGGCGTTTTCTTTTGTTTTATTTACTGCAATATCACCATTATCAGCAACATCACATTTGATTTTGTTCTTTTCTAAGATTTTTCTTGTAATTAGCTGATTGATTTTATTGTCTTCTACCACCAGTATGTGCTTATCGATCATTACACTGTAATCAATATTTTTAGCTTCTTCAGTATAATTGGTGCTTTTGTCTTCAAAAATCTCAAATTTAAGATTAAATAAAAATTTTGATCCTTTACCTAATTTGCTTTCTAGTTTAATTTCACTGTCCATTAAGGATAATAAATTTTTTACTATTGATAGTCCTAGGCCTGTACCACCAAATTTTCTGTTTATTTGTACAGAACCTTGAGTAAAGTTTTCAAAAATACTAAGTTGCTTCTTTTCTGATATTCCTACTCCATTATCTTCAATTTCAAAACTAAGTAAGATTTTATTTTCAACCTGATTAATTGGTTTTACCCGTATCCAAATATCTCCATTCTGTGTAAATTTTATAGAATTTCCGATAAGGTTGATTAAGACCTGAGATACTTTTAGAGGGTCTCCTTTAAGTTTAGCCGGGATGGATTCGTCAAATTCATAATGTAAATTATTCTTTCTGTCTTTGGCAGATTTGCCTAGGGCTATTAATACATCATTTATTCGTTTTTTTAGATTAAATGATGTGCTCTCCAGTTCTACTTTGTTAGCTTCAAGTTTATTGAGGTCCAGAATATTATTAATTAGAGATAAGAGATATTCTCCAGAAAATTTGAGAGAGTTAAGATGTTCTTTTTGGTTGGGGGTAGGGCTTTCTTCGAGTAACAGATGTGTTAATCCTGTAACAGCATATAGTGGTGTTCTTAACTCGTGTGTTATCGTAGAAAGGAATTGAACTTTGGCCTCGCTGGCTCTTTCGGCATTCTCTTTTGCTAGTATAAGCTCTGTGTTCTTGTTTTGTAATAATTCGTTTGCTCTGGCTCTTAGGTTATTGTTTTTATATAAAGAAAGAGTCAGAAGGGATAGTATTGTTATTAAAGCAATGCTTAGTATCGTCGTAAGTCGTCCTAGTTTTAGAGATTTTTGTTGTTGTATGTTTTCTTCTGTTAATTCTTCTATAAGAACATTGTTTTCGTTTAGATTTAATTTGGCACCTGCTTCTTGAGCTATAATTTCTTTGTTGGTGTTGAAAAGAGCGTCTTTTATTTTTTCGTGTGCTCTAAGGTTGACAAGGGAAGCAGGATAATCTTCTTTTCGTTCATAGATTTGACTATACAGTTCAAAGCATTCTGATCGTATTTCTTCATACCCCATATCTTTACCAATTTGCATGGCCAAATCATTGGTTTTCATGGCCTCATCAGGTTGGTTTATCAGTAATTGTGCTCTAGCTTTATTGGTGTAGAGTTTTGCTTTAAAATAATACTGATCAAATGAATTTATGATAGGAAGCCCGCTATTAAAGTGTTGTATAGCTAACTCGGGCTTTTGTTGAGCAAGAGCTAAAAGTCCAAGATTTAATTTTATAGGTCCTTCCTGGCTTTTGAAATCATTTTTTTTGGCTATTCTAAATGCATCTTCAAGGAATTTTAATGCTGTTTTAAATTTTTTAAGCTTTGTGGCAATTGACCCATATATAGTATATGAAGAAACAAGCATGAATTCATCATTGGTTTCATCCTGAAAAGCAATAGCATCAAGAATCTGTTCTTCAGCTTTTTTTAAATCTCCCAATTCCCGATATAGCTTAGCTAATACCATATTGGTTTTTGCTATATAGGTTTTGTCTTGTTGTTGTAAAGCAAGCTCCTTTGCGTTGATAATATTAGAAAGTGCAGGTTCTAATCTTGTTTGGTCAATAGATTGTGAAGCATTTACCAAATAACTCTCAATAGAGTCGCTCATTTGATTGTTTTCTGAGAGCTCAGTCGTCTGTGCAGAACCAAAAAAACAACAAATAAGTAAAAATCGCGCTATAGAATATTTGATTTGGGTTGGCATTTTTCCTCTGAAATATCTCAACTAAGATAGTTATTTCTTACAAATGTTAATAATTAAATCAATTATTCTATTACTATACCCTATTTCATTATCGTACCAACCTATGATTTTTACCATTTTTCCGATCACAGAAGTCATTAAAGAATCAAATGTACAAGAGTACGGATTGCCAAGTATATCAACAGATACGATTGGATCTTCTGTGTATGATAAAATACCTTTTAGGCTAGTTTGAGATGCTCTTTTAAATTCATCGTTAATTTCTTGAATAGAAGTCTGTCTTTTAACGTTAAAGGTGATATCTGTGAGTGATCCATTTGGAACTGGGACTCTGATACCACATCCTCCTATCACTTCACTTAACTCAGGGAAAATTTTTGTTAATGCTTTTGCTGCACCTGTTGTTGTGGGAACTATAGATTGACTTGCAGCTCGTGCCCGTCTTAAATCTCTATGAGGTTGATCATGTAAACTTTGATCGGTAGTGTAACTGTGTACAGTAGTGATATAGGCTTGTTCAATCCCGCATAAGTCATTGATAACCTTGATCATGGGGGCTGCATTGTTTGTGGTGCAAGAAGCATTAGACAGGATGGTTTCTGATCCATCAAGAATGTGGTCATTTACACCCATGACAATAGTTTTTATACTGTCTTCTATAGAAGGAGCAGATAGAATAACTCTTTTTGCTCCAGCCTTCAAATGTTTTTCAGCATCAGGTCTGGTTTTAAATTTTCCTGTTGATTCGACAACAATATCTACATCATATTTTTTCCAGTTGCAACGTTCTGGATCCTTTTCATTTAGCAGAGGTATTGATGTACCTTGAACTATAATATGATCTTTGGTATGAGCTATTTCAAAAGATAAAACACCATGTATACTGTCATATTTAAGGAGGTGACTTAAGGTTTTTGAGTCGGCGAGGTCGTTTATTGCTACAACTTGTATATTATGGTGATTGATTAGTAACCTGAATAAGTTACGGCCGATTCTTCCAAAACCGTTAATAGCTATTCTAATAGGTGTATTCATTAAATCCTTACTGCTTTTTGGATTAAGTTAAATGCTTTTGTGCCTTATATGAAGATCTAACCAAAGCGCTACTTTCTACGTGTCTGAATCCCATTTCTAAACCTATTTCTTCATATTTTTTAAACTGATCCGGAGTTATAAATTCTTTTACAGGAAGATGTTTTTTACTTGGTTGTAGATATTGTCCTATAGTAACAATGTCTAGACCTACTGTTCTAAGGTCACTTAATGTTTGTATAACTTCTTCTTCTTTTTCTCCTAATCCTAACATAACGCCACTTTTTGTACGTTTAATACCATTTTCTTTAAGGTATTTTAATACTTGTAAGCTTTGCTCGTATTTGGCCTGGATACGAACTTCTCGAGTTAACCTCTTTACAGTTTCCATATTATGAGAAACTACTTCTGGTTTTACTGCAATAATTCTATCTATGTTTTTTGTTTTTCCTTGAAAATCAGGGATTAATGTTTCTAATGTGGTTTCTGGGTTCATTCTACGAATAGCCTGAATAGTTTCTGCCCAGATAATTGATCCACCATCTAATAAATCATCTCTATCTACAGATGTAACAACAGCATGTTTTATATTCATCAATTTTATAGATCGAGCAACTTTTTCGGGTTCTTCCCAATCTACAGTTTCGGGTCTTCCGGTTTTAACACCACAAAAACCACAGGAACGTGTACATATATTGCCTAATATCATAAAAGTAGCAGTCCCTTCACTCCAGCATTCTCCCATATTTGGGCAGCTTCCCGAAGTACAGATGGTATGTAAATTGTATTTGTCTACTAATCCTCGAAGTTCTGTATACTTCTTTCCCGTAGGAAGTTTAACACGTAACCATTTTGGTTTTCCTTTAGGAGGTGCTACGCTAGCAACATTGTTATTCATACAAGCAATATTTTTAGCAAAAATACAAAGAAAGCTTAGATTAAAATGAAGTTTTGAATAAAGTTAACGCATCATTGTGCTAAGTGTCTTAATTAAAAAGAAGAAGTATATTGTTAAGCTACCTCATAGTATAGGAAACAAGAGACTATGTTTTCTAAGTATTTATCTTTACAGAAAAACCATATTCGGCTAAAGTCTTAACATCAGGTTAAAATTAAGTTAATGTGAAATTTTTTTTGAATTTGACAGTTATCTTTTTTGATAAAGAGAAAATCATGCCCGAAGAATTGGTAAGTCTTAAAAAAACAAAAAACAATCGAAAGCGTGTAGAAAAATGGTTGCTTAATAACCAGAGATATATTAATATCACTGCAATAGAAAAAGAGATTTCTGCACCAAAAGGATTGATACAAAAGTTTGTAAAATACGATAAGAAAATTAACGACAAGTGGATTGACCCATTGTATAGTGTTATCAAAAGGTTTACTTCTTTTACCTTGCGATAGTTTTTGTTTGCAAATTAATGTTTTGCATTCGTAATTATTTCAGAAAGTAATTTTCTAGCTCTCAATAACTTTACTTTGACATTGTTTATAGGTTCATTGAGGTGATCAGCAATTTCTTTATAACTCAATTCCTGAAAATATCTTAAGTTAATTACTTTCTGGTAATTAGGTTTTAATTGTTTAATATAAAGGAGTAATTGGGCTAAATTTTGCTCAGTAATTAGTTTGTCTTCTGGAGTTGGATTATGATCGATGATTTTATATACAGCATCATCTACTTGCGTTGTAGTTTTGGATTGGATTGATGCATTTTTTTTTCGTAGTAGGTCTATGTGAATATTTTTTGAAATCTGAATCAACCATGTTTTAAAGTTATATTCTTCTTTAAATGTATTGATTTTATCAAATGCTCGAGAAAAACTTTGTATAGTAATGTCTTCAGCTTCGTACTCGTCTTGAGTTTTTTTTAACTGAAAATTGTAAACATCATTCCAAAAAGTATCTAAAAGATAATTAAAAGATGTTTGCTTCCCTTCTTTAGCTTTTTTAATATGATCTTCTAAAAGGATAAGATTTTCTTTTTTCAATGCATTGATTTTGAGTGGAATTGATAGTGGGTAGAGAGTTATTCAGTATGTTTTTCTTCAGTACAGTTAGAAAACTGATCAGGAGTTTTGCCGCAAAAAGAACAAGATTCTCCTTCTTTGTTTAAAAATGGACTTTGACTAGCACATGTTCCAGCAAATTTACCATCTTTTTTTGCCCATAATTTAATTGCGATACCACCAAATGCTAATAGTAGTAAACCAATTGTAAGTAATAAAAGCTTCATAATTATATAAAAATCAAATTTATTGACAAAGATACAAAGAATGTGTGGCTAAGAAGGTATTAAACAAGAAATTAAGAATAATGTGTTAATCCGTGAAAGATATTTGTCTTATTCTATCTATTGTTTTATAGAATAATGGATATACTTCTTTTTTGCTTAGAGGTAGATTTAGTGTTTCAATTATTGTGTCATATGATATTAACTTCGGTTTCCAGAAGAATATCAAATTTTTCTTTTATCTCAGTTAAAATCTTTTTGGAAACATTTAAAATTTCATTCCCTGTGGCATTATCATAATTTACTAAAACCAAAGCTTGTTTTTTATGTACCCCAGCATCACCCCAGCGTTTTCCTTTAAATCCGGATTTTTCGATTAACCAGCCTGCCGGAATTTTTATATGTTCTTCATTTATTTTGTAAAAAGGAATGTTAGGATATGTTTTTTGAAGCTTGGTAAAATGATTAATATCAACAACGGGGTTTTTAAAAAAACTCCCACTATTTCCAATTTGCGAGGGGTCAGGGAGTTTACTTTTTCGTATTGCAATCACTGCTTCAGAAACATCTTTAATTGTCGGTTTTGTGATTCCTTGATCGGCCAAAGCGTTTTCTATAGCGCCATAACTTGTATTAAGAATATGTTCTTTTTTGGTTAATCTAAAGGTAACTTTTGTGATTATGTATTCTCCTTTTGCATCATTTTTAAAAATAGAATTGCGATATCCAAATTTGCAATCTTTATTTAAAAAAATATGTTTCTTTCGGGTAGTAATATGAATTGCTTCGCAACTCGTCATTGTATCTTTAAGTTCTACACCATAAGCCCCAATATTTTGAATAGGAGCACTACCAACATATCCAGGGATTAAAGATAAGTTTTCTACCCCGCCATAGTTATTTTTGATGCAATATTGTACAAAATCATGCCAGTTTTCTCCAGCATTTACAGATACAGATACATGCTTTTCAGATGTTTCTGTAACCGCAATTCCTTTAATGGCAATATGTAACACCAACATGTCAAGATTTTCTGTCAACAGCATGTTGCTTCCGCCGCTCAAAATAAAAATTGGATTTTTATTGTTTTTTGCGAGCATAGTATCTAGTTCGGATTCTGATGTAATAGCAGCAAATTCTGAGGCAATGACATCAATTCCGAAAGTGTTATACTTTTTTAAGGATTTGTTATATTCAATTTTCATTGATCATTATATTTTTCAAGGGCTATTTTTAATATTTCAATTGCCTTTTTAAGATCTCTTCGATTTAGAACGTATGCTATTCTTACTTGGTTTTTTCCTTTGTTAAGGCCAGAGTAAAATCCAGAAGCTGGTGCCACCATAACGGTTTGTTTATCTAAATCAAATTCATCTAAAAGCCATTGTGCAAAATGATCAGCATTCTCAATAGGTAATTCAGCAATACAATAAAAAGCTCCTTTGGGAATCCCTACTTTTACTCCTGGTATTTCCTTAAGACCAGCTACAAGGGTATCTCGTCTAGCTTTATATTTAGCAACAGTTTCGGTATAGTATGACTCTGGTGCTTCTAATGCTGCTTCACTAGCAATTTGTGCAAATGTTGGTGGGCTTAGTCTCGCTTGTGCAAATTTCATAGCAGTTTCCATTACACTTTTGTTTTTACTTATCATGCATCCGATACGTGCTCCACACATACTATATCGTTTAGAGACTGAGTCTATAATAATGGCGTATTCATCAAGTTTTTTTTCTTGTAATATAGAATAATGTTCTGAGTTGTCGTATACGAATTCTCGATATACTTCATCAGAAATCAAAAATAAATCATATTTGATAGCAAGCTCAGCTAATTGTTTTATTTCTTCTTTGCTGTAAAGGTAACCTGTAGGATTACCAGGATTACAAATGAGTATAGCTTTGGTTTTTTTTGTAATCAATTTCTCGAACTCTGCAATAGATGGTAAAGCGAATCCGGTTTCTATTTTAGAAATAACAGGAACTACTTTAACGGTAGATTGCGTTGAAAAACTATAATAATTTGCATAAAAAGGTTCTGGTACTATAATCTCATCGCCAGGATCTGTAATACTACCCATGGTAAAAATTAGTGCCTCGCTACCTCCGGTAGTGATCAAAATATCATCAGAGGATACAGTAATATCATGTTTTGCATAATAGTCAGCCAATTTATTTCTGAAACTTTCAAACCCGGCAGAGTGACTATATGCTAGGATATCTAATTTATGGTTTCGTACAGCATCCATAGCTTCAATCGGTGTTTTTATATCTGGTTGACCGATATTTAGATGGTAAATATGTTTACCTTCTTTTGCAGCTTTTTCTGCAAAAGGCACCAATTTTCGAATTGGTGATTCTGGCATAGCTTTACCTTTATGCGATATTATTGGCATCTGATCTGATTTAAAAAAATAAAATAGCGGTAAATTTCTTAAATATTTTAAGAAATTGATGCATACTTGATGTGATTTTTCAACTATTTTTTTATATTTAGACTAATGAAGATTTTATCACTAGATTTTTGCCATTTTCTTAAAAGTAAGATTTCACTACTATTTTTAATCTTTAATATTGCTCTTTTTGCTCAAGAAGACTTCCGGCTACCTACTGGAAAAAAAAGTGATAGGATTAGGTTTGAATTGGCAAATAATCTTATTGTTATTCCTGTTGTTGTAAATGGTGTCGAACTTTCCTTTATTTTAGATACCGGCGTTGGGTCAACTATTATCTTTAGTGTAGATAATAAAAGCTCTTTAGAACTTAAAAATGCTTCAAAAATTCATCTTAGAGGTCTAGGTGATGATGAGCCAGTAGAAGCTATAAAATCAGTTAATAACGAAGTAAAGATAGGTGACGCTACTAGTTCTAATCATAAAATTTACCTGGTTTTAGATGAGTCAATTAATTTTTCTCCCAGAATGGGATTTCCTGTACATGGGATTATAGGTCATGATTTTATTAAAAACTTTGTGTTAGATATTAATTATGCGAAACAATACATAAAAATGCATAATCCAGCATCGTATACATACAAAAAGTGCGGGAAATGCTATCAAACCAAAATTGAATTTTTAGAAAAAAAGAAAAAACCATTTATTGCTGCTAAATATCAGTCAGACAATGGGTTGATTGATATCAATCTTTTGTTAGATTCTGGTTCTGGTTCTTCTCTATGGTTGTTCGAGAACAAAGAAAAAGGGATATACGCTAGTGAAAATTCCTTTAGAGATTTTTTGGGCAAAGGTTTTAGCGGAGATATATACGGTCAAAAAACTAAAATTGAAGAACTTCATATTGGTGATTTTAAAATGAAGGAAGTAACAGCTTCATTTCCAGATTCAATATATATACAAGGAATATCTTTAAATAATAGGCAAGGGTCTCTAGGAGGAAACGTCTTAAGAAGGTTTAATCTTATTTTAGATTACACTAGAAAGAAAATATCTTTTAAAAAGAATAACTTTTTTAATAAACCTTTTCATTATAATATGAGCGGGCTTACTATTCAACATACAGGTTATACAGCAGTAAGAAATTATAAAGAAGAAGATAGAGTATATTTAGGTATAAATAAATTGATAAATCAAAAAACGATTGAACTTACAAACAACTTTATTCTTCAACCTAAATATGAAGTTTTAGATGTTAGGCCTAATTCACCAGCTGATATCGCAGGTTTAAAAAAGGGGGATGTTATTTTGCAGGTAAATGGTAGAAGTGCATATAGATATAAACTTTCTGAATTAAATGATATGTTTTATTTTGAAGAAGGAAGAAAGATTAAGATGCGAGTAGAGCGGTTAGGGATAGAAATAAGCTGCAATTTTTCTCTTAAAAAGGTGATTTAAAAATAAAAAAGGATACTCTAAAGTACCCTTTTTTGTTAATATTATTGTGTGCGAGTTCTAGTTTTTCTTTTCTAAAACACTTTTATCAAGTACAGTTCCTTTAATTTTTATAGCCATCGTAGGAGTATCTCCCGCATTAGATGTTACTGTGATAGTTTTACGAATTGGTCCCACTCTTTTGGTATCATATTTAACTTCGATAACACCAGATTCTCCTGGAGCAATTGGTTGCTCTGGTTTTTTAGGGATGGTGCACCCACAGCTTGAATATACTCTGGAAATGACTAAAGGAGCATTTCCTGTATTTGTAAATTCAAATTTGCGAATACCGTCACTGCCTTTGGCGATTTCACCATAGTCAACAACTTCGGATTTAAATTTTATTTGCGCTTTATCAGTGTCTTGTGCATTTAAAGTTGTGCCAAGAAAACCAATAAATAAAATTATCATTATTTTTTTCATGATGTAGGTTTTTATTAAACGTAAAAGTACTTACTTTTTATTCAACTGCAAAATGATAACAAAAAGTAAGAGATCAAAAGTTAAAAGTATGAGGTTTGAAATTTTGATATTATACAAGGTATAAGCTGTTATATTTTTATAGTAACATCATTTAATTTCATTCCTTAGTTTTTTTTAAATTTTCATATTTCTAACTTCGTACTTCATACTTTAATAAGTACTTTTGCACTTCTTAATTCAAAAATCAGACCAAAGTATGTCTTTAGCAGGTAAATACGATGCAAAATCGATAGAAGAAAAGTGGTATGCCTACTGGATGAAAAATAATTATTTTCATTCAGAGGTTGATGAAAGAGAAGCATATACTATTGTTATTCCACCACCAAATGTTACGGGGGTTTTGCATATGGGACATATGCTTAATAATACAATTCAGGACGTATTAATCCGTAGAGCCCGCTTAAAAGGCTTTAATGCTTGTTGGGTACCAGGAACGGACCATGCTTCAATAGCAACAGAAGCTAAAGTTGTAGCTAAGTTAAAAGAAGAGGGGGTTGATAAAAATGACCTTACCAGAGATGAGTTTTTAGAACATGCTTGGGAGTGGACTCATAAACATGGAGGGATTATCCTGGAACAGTTAAAAAAATTAGGAGCTTCTTGTGATTGGGAACGTACTGCTTTTACAATGGATGACAACTTGTCTTCGTCTGTTATTAAGGTTTTTGTAGACCTGTATAATAAAGGATTGATTTATCGTGGCTATAGAATGGTAAATTGGGACCCTCAGGCTAAGACTACTTTATCTGACGAAGAAGTAATTTATGAAGAAAAACAAGGGAATTTATATTACCTAAACTATAAAATTGAAGGTACAGAAGATACGCTAACTATTGCAACCACTCGTCCAGAAACAATTATGGGAGATACTGCAATCTGTATTAATCCAAATGATGATCGATTTACACATCTTAAAGGTAAAAAAGCTATTGTGCCTATTGCTAATCGTGTTATACCTATAATCGAAGATGAATATGTAGATATGGAATTTGGTACCGGGTGTCTTAAAGTAACACCTGCTCACGATCCTAATGATAAGACTTTAGGAGATAAGCATAATCTGGAAGTGATAGATATTTTTAATGATGATGCTACATTGAACTCCTATGGATTGCAATATGAAGGAAAAGATCGTTTTGTAGTTCGTAAAGAAATTGTAAAAGAACTTGAACGTATTGAAGTACTTGTAAAAACCGAAACGCATCTTAATAAAGTAGGAACTAGTGAGCGTACCAAAGCTGTGATCGAACCAAAGTTAAGTGATCAGTGGTTCTTAAAAATGAAAGATTTGGCCCAGCCAGCATTAGATGCTGTTTTAGATAAAGAAGTGAATCTGGTTCCTGAAAAATTTATAAATACCTATAAATATTGGATGGAAAATGTTAGAGATTGGAATATTTCTCGCCAATTATGGTGGGGACATCAAATTCCGGCATATTTCTATGGAGATGGTAAAGAAGATTTTGTGGTAGCAGAAAGTAGGGAAGAGGCTTTGGTTTTAGCTAAAGAAAAAACAGGAAATACCGAGTTGACCAATGCAGATCTTACTCAGGATCCTGATGCTTTGGATACCTGGTTTTCTTCTTGGTTGTGGCCTATGAGTGTTTTTAATGGAATCCTAGAGCCAGATAATAAAGAAATTAATTACTATTATCCAACTAATGATTTGGTTACTGGCCCGGATATTATATTCTTTTGGGTGGCAAGAATGATTGTTTCTGGATATCATTATCGAGGAGAAAAACCGTTTTCTAATGTCTATTTTACGGGTATTGTAAGAGATAAACAGAGACGTAAAATGTCTAAACAATTAGGTAATTCACCTGATGCTGTAGGTTTGATAAATAAATTCGGAGCTGATGGGGTGAGAGTAGGACTTTTATTAAGTGCTCCTGCAGGGAATGATTTAATGTTTGATGAGGACTTGTGTAAGCAGGGTAGTGCTTTTGTTAATAAAATATTTAACGCCTCTAGACTTATTCTGGGATGGGAGATTGATAATACTATAGATCAACCAGAATCTTCGGCTATGGCGATAGCATGGTATACTTCAAAATTTCAGAAAACACTCTTAGAGCTCGAAGATAACTATGTAAAATATCGTATTAGTGACACTCTAATGACAACATATAAGTTGGTGTGGGATGATTTCTGTAGTTGGTTATTAGAGATGGTTAAGCCTGCTTATGGCAGTCCTATTGATAGTAAAACATATCAAGAGATCATCAAAATTTTAGAAGACAATTTAAAAGTTTTACATCCTTTTGTTCCCTTTATTTCTGAAGAAATATGGCAACAGATTGCAGATAGAACACCAGAAGAAGCATTGATCATTGCTAGTTGGCCAGAACCACAAGCAGTTAATGAAAATTTGATTGCAGAATTTGAGATTGCAGCAGAAGTAGTTTCTGGAATTAGAACTATACGAAAAGAGAAAAATATAGCGTTTAAAGAAACTATCGAATTATCTGTGTTAAACAGTGGAAACAGTAGTACCTCTTTTGATACGGTAATTAGCAAGCTCGGAAACTTGTCGACATTAAATTATGTAGATGCTAAGGTTGAAGGAGCACTTTCTTTTAGAGTGAAATCTAATGAATATTTTATTCCGATTTCTGGAGCGATCAATGTAGAAGAAGAAATTAAGAAATTAACTGATGAGTTATCGTATACAGAAGGTTTCTTGAAATCTGTTCAGAAAAAATTACAAAATGAACGTTTTGTGAATAATGCACCAGATCAGGTTATTGCTAACGAAAAGAAGAAACAAGCTGATGCCGAAGCTAAAATTGCTACTATAAAGTCAAGCCTTAAGAGTTTAAGCAATTAGATGTAATTAGGTAGTATAATAATTAAAAAAGGCCTTGATTTATATAAATCAAGGCCTTTTTTAATTAATCGGTTATATGTTCATTTACCAATTCTATATATTTTTCTTTGGCTTGTTTTGGAGTAAGATTTTTTGCTTGAAAAAAGGCATTTAGCTTAAATGCATTTCTAAGTTCGCTATCTCCTGATGGGGTAAAAAAACCTTCAGTATGCGTTGCTCTTTTGTAATATGCATAGAAATGAAGCATAACATCTGGCGGCAATTGTATTTTGGTATTACAGGCACGCTCATATGCATTATCGAAGGCAATATTTAATTCTTCTTCCGTCATGATTAAAGATTGGCAATAACACTTTCTCCTCCTTTTACTTTTTGATTTAAAGTAACACTTACATCGGTTCCTATAGGTAAATATACATCTACTCTGGACCCAAATTTAATAAAACCACTATCAGAGCCCTGAATTACCTTTTCTCCTTCTTTAGCATAATTTACGATTCTTTTTGCAAGTGCTCCTGCTATTTGTCGATATAATATTTCTATGCTATTGTTTTTTACAACAACGGTAGTTCTTTCATTTTCTTCAGAAGCTTTTGGATGCCAGGCTACAAGATATTTACCAGGATGATACTTGCTAAAAATAACTTCTCCGTTTATAGGGTGTCTTGTTACATGAACATTTACTGGAGACATGAAAATTGATACCTGTAAACGTTTATCTTTAAAATGCTCTTTTTCGAATACTTCTTCGATAACTACTACTTTTCCATCAACGGGTGCCACTACAGTACTGTCATTAACTGTTGTGTTTCTCTTAGGGTTTCTGAAAAATTGTAAAATCAAGATCAGAAACACTAATGTAACCGAAAATATGGCGATCTGCCATTCATCTATCTGAATAGCTACGTAAGAGGCTAAATTGATGCCTAGAAATAATACAAGTGCTACTGATATTATTTTATATCCTTCTTTATGAAACATGATTTAGTATTTGTAAAAATGCATATAAAAATGGGCTGGCAAATATAATACTATCTAGTCGATCATATATACCACCATGACCAGGCATTATAGTGCCGCTGTCTTTAACTCCAGCCTGCCTTTTGAACTTGGATTGTATTAAATCTCCCAAAGTTCCAAAAATACTCATAATTATGCTTATAATCAACCAAATTCCGATTGATAAAGTATCAGAAAATGTTGCAATCAAATATCCAGCTAATAATGAGAACATAAACCCTCCAATAAATCCTTCTATAGTCTTTTTTGGAGAAATTCGTTCTAATAGTTTGTTTTTGCCAAAATTTTTCCCAACCAAATATGCAAAAGTGTCATTGACCCAAGTGATTAAAAATGCTCCTGCGATAATGGATGGTTGGTATTCTTCTGTATAATATGGAACAAGAGTTAGAAATACAATAGATGTGATTAGATAAAAAATACTGGTACGATATTTTCGTTTTTCGAACATTGGAATAATACGAATCGTAACCAAATCTTTTACCAAAAATAATTCTGTAATAATAGTAAGAGTCAAAACAGGAAGAATAAGATAAAAATAAAGCTTATCCTGAAATATGTTTAGTACCACCAAGAGAGTAATAAATATTACATACAACCTTTTGTTTCTGAGATGAATTAGTTTTTGAAATTCATATATAGTAATCATTCCAAAAACCAAAAATACCCCAATAAAGGTGTATCTATTGATACATATGGATAGTAGTAAAATAGAGACATATAAAAGTCCCGATAAAGATCTTGTAAGCAATTCCTTCATATTATAAATCTTCCAGCAGCAGCAAATATAAATTTTTTGAACTATTTCCATAGCTTAAGAAATCCTTTTCTTTTTGCGGTTCAAAATCTTTAATTGTAGTGATGTTAGAGGGGATAGAATTTTTATTTTTATTTTTTATACCTTTTAATCCTTCACCAATGTTTTTAACTAGTTGACTTGTAGACGCTAAAATCACAAAGTTGTCAGGGAGTTCGGTGAGTTTTTTCTCTCTAAGCTGGTTTGAAGATACTAATATAGAGCCGCTATCTGCAATTAAATATTCACAAGTAGCAAAAAAGAAAGAAGCAGAAAAGTTTTTGACATAATTTAGATTGAAACCAGAAAATTTATGTTCCAAAGCAATATCAAAACAGCACACATCTTTCTCATACCAATCATTTTCCAAAAGAATCTTGTCAAAAGAATCAGAAACTTCATTTTCATCATCACAATAAAGAAACTTACCACCGTTTCTTTTGAAATTTATCATAAAGCTTTCATCAATCGGTAAATCGATTTCTGGCATATATTTACTGCGATCATCTAAGTGACGTTCCTTACTCTTCTGGTCTGATTTAGATTTTGAGGAAAATATTCTTCTAAATAGACTCATTTTTAGATTAGGATTGGGAAATTACGGTTTTACATTACCTCCAAAGATAAAAAAAATCTTAACCTAATATTCCGTTAGGTTAAGATTTTTCAATTTACAAGTAAAAATAATATCTTTAAGAAGGTTCTTTGATGATTTCTTCTTCTTTTTTGCCGAATGGTCTTTCGCCAAAAATTTTCTCTAAGTTATCTTTAAAAATCACTTCTTTTTCTAATAAGACTTCAGCTAATTCTGTTAGTTTGTCTTTATTCTTTTCTAATAATTTAATTGCACGTTGATACTGCTCTTCAATTATATTCGAAATTTCTTTATCAATAAGCTCACTAGTTTGTTCACTATATGGTTTTGTGAAATTATACTCACTTTGTCCCGAAGAATCATAGTAGGTAAGGTTTCCTACTTTCTCATTTAATCCATATACTGTAACCATAGCTCTTGCTTGCTTAGTTACTTTTTCTAAGTCACTTAGAGCGCCTGTAGAAATTTCATTAAATATAACCTTTTCTGCAGCACGACCTCCTAAAGCAGCACACATTTCATCAAGCATTTGATTTGGTCGTACAATTAGCCTTTCTTCTGGTAAATACCAGGCAGCACCTAAAGATTGTCCTCTGGGTACAATAGTAACTTTTACCAGTGGAGCAGCATGTTCTAACATCCAACTTACAGTTGCATGACCTGCTTCATGAAAAGCGATAGCTCGTTTTTCATCAGGGGTAATAATTTTATTCTTTTTCTCTAACCCTCCAACAATTCTATCTACTGCATCAAGAAAATCTTGTTTCCCTACTGCTTTGTTTCCTTTTCTTGCAGCAATCAAAGCAGCTTCGTTACATACATTTGCAATATCAGCACCAGAGAATCCCGGAGTTTGTTTTGCCATGAATTCGGTATCTAATTCATTTTCAACTTTCTTTAATGGCTTTAAATGAACATCAAATATTTCTTTACGTTCACGAATGTCTGGAAGATCTACATATATCTGACGATCAAAACGACCGGCACGTAACAATGCTTTATCAAGTACATCTGCACGGTTGGTAGCTGCTATGACAATTACATTGGTGTTTGTGCCAAAACCATCCATTTCTGTTAGTAATTGATTTAGAGTGTTTTCTCTTTCGTCATTAGATCCTGAGAAATTACTTTTACCTCTGGCTCTACCTACAGCATCAATTTCATCAATAAAAATAATAGCAGGAGATTTTTCTTTTGCTTGTTTAAATAAATCCCGAACACGAGAAGCTCCAACACCCACAAACATTTCTACAAAATCTGATCCTGATAAAGAAAAGAATGGCACTTTTGCTTCACCAGCTACAGCTTTTGCTAATAAGGTTTTACCTGTTCCAGGAGGGCCAACTAGTAGAGCTCCTTTAGGTATTTTACCACCTAATGAGGTGTATTTTTCTGGATTTTTAAGAAAATCAACAATTTCTTGCACTTCTTCTTTGGCGCCTTCTAATCCTGCCACATTTTCAAAAGAAACTTTAACTTCGGTATTTTGGTCAAAAAGCTTAGCTTTAGATTTTCCAATATTAAATATTTGTCCTCCGGCACCACCGCCAGAACCACCGCTCATTCTTCGCATGATGAATATCCATACTCCGATTATTAGTGCAAATGGTAAGAGAGTAATAAAAATTTCTCCCCATACATTACTTTCGGTGTCATAATTTACTTGAGTTGTTAAACCATTCTCCTTTTTTATTGTGGCAATTTTATTTTCAAAATTCTGTAAGTCACCAAATTCAAATTGATAGTCAGGATCATTTGGACTTGCTGGCAATAGAGATTTGCTCTTGTTTTTTTGGTGCTTATCTAATGATTTAGCTTCGCCGGTAAGAAATACCTTAGCATTTCGGCGATTTACAATCACTACTTTTTCTACTTCTCCGTTACTTAAAAAATCCTGAAATTCAGAAGGAGAAGTAGTGGGGGCAGATCCTAATCCGCTTCCACCCATAAAATTCAATACTAAAAAACCAATAATAATAATTGCATAAATCCAATATGCGCTAAACTTTGGTTTTTTATTCGGTTCTGTTTTTTTATTTTCTTTCGCCATTTACGGTTTTCTTTTAATAATTTGTTTCGATAACTGTAGTTTTTGCATCTCCCCAAAGTCCTTCTATATCATAGAATTCTCTGATGTGTTTTTGAAAAACATGCACAACAACATTAACATAATCAATTAACACCCATTCTGCATTTTCACTACCTTCTATATGCCATGGTTTGTCTTTGAGTTCTTTACTTACCGTTTTTTGGATAGAGCTTACAATTGCATTTACTTGCGTATTAGAAGTTCCGTTGCAGATTACAAAGTAGTTACATACTGTATTTTCGATATCTCTAAGGTCTAAAATATTGATATCCTTACCTTTTACTTCTTCAATACCTTTTAATATTTGAGTAATTAATTGATCGTTACCGATTTCTTTTTTAGTCATGCATTTTTTTAATTTGTGTAAAGTTATTACTTTTTATGATTTTAATGTCTGTATTAGTCGGACATTTGTAAAACTTTTACACCTTATACATGCATATAATCAAAGTTGATGCCATTGACTCTACAAATACTTTTCTAAGAGACCTGAATCGCGAAAAGCATTTTACAACTCCAGTTTGTGTAATAGCAAGAAAGCAACTGTCAGGTAAGGGACAGATGGGTACAACTTGGCAAAGCAATCCAGGAGAAAACCTTACATGTAGTGTGTTTATGCCTGTTGAAGGGTTACCGCTAATGGACCAGTTTTATGTTTCCATAGCTACATCACTAGCCGTTTATGATACTTTAAAACATCTTATAGTCCCTAAATTATCTATAAAATGGCCTAACGACATTCTGTCAGATAAACAGAAATTGTGTGGTATTTTGATAGAAAATGTGGTTAAGAATGGCAGTATGATTGGAGCTATTATCGGGATTGGAATTAATATCAATCAAACAGAGTTTAATAATTTACCACAAGCTGGGTCTTTAAAACAGGTTTTAGGTAAGAACTTAAATATTGAAGAAATTTTGCAATCCTTATTAGTTCAGTTAGAAAAACGATTTTCTGAGTTATGTATTTCTAATTTTGTAAGACTTAAAAAAGAGTACGAAGCAGTACTATTTAGGAAAAACAAACCCTCTACATTTTTAGATGCAGAGGGCGAATCTTTTGTTGGGATTATTCAAACTATTACCAACGAAGGTAAACTTCAAATTTTAATAGAGGACGAAATTATCTCGGATTTTGATCTCAAAGAAATTAAACTACTTTATTAATTAAAGCTTACTTATATTTTCAATTAGGGTATTGATAAAATTCTGGATAGGGCTTTTGATCATCATCGACATCATAGCATTGAACTGACCATCGAAAGTGAGTTTTGCTGTGCTTTTTCCATCCCCAGAATCAACAATATCAGCAGTTAATGTAAAAGGAAGCTTGTCGCTTGCAGCTCCAAGAACTACTTGACTAGGGCTTGTACTTTCTTTTTGATCTAATACTAATTCTGGCATTCCTTTTAATTGGAAAAGAAATCTGGAGTCATTTATTTTTTCAAATTTTTGCTTACTTTCTGGCATAAGTTGCTCAAAATTTTCAACTTTAGTCAAAAACTTGAATACATGTTCTGCTGTCTTATTTACAGTAACAGTAGGGCTTTCTAAGTTCATAATGTTATTAAATTATTATATGTTCCACTCAGCAGGGTTTGTTTTCCAGCTTTGTAGTGTTTGTTGTTGTTCTTTGGTAATGTATTCAGTGTCAACTGCCTGTTCTAAAAGATTTTCATAATTGCTCAGTGTATGCAAAGACAATGCCGCTTCTTTAAAATTCTGCACTGCGATATCAAAACCGTAGTTAAATATAGCAACCATACCTTTTACGTTAGCGTCAGCTTCTTTTAATGCTTTTACAGCATTAAGGCTACTTTTTCCTGTGCTAATTAGATCTTCTACAACCACAACATTTTTTTGGGTTGGAACGATACCTTCGATTTGGTTTTTTCGGCCATGTTTCTTTGCCTCAGGGCGTACATAGATAAATGGAAGGTCTAATTGTTCTGCAACGAGAATCCCTATACCAATAGCACCTGTAGCAACTCCAGCAATTACATCGGGTTTACCGTATTCTTTTTCTATAAACTCAGCAAGATGTTTACTTAGGAAGTTTCTTATTTCTGGATAAGAAAGCGTAATCCGGTTATCACAATAGATAGGAGATTTCCATCCAGATGCCCAAGTAAAAGGTTCTTGTGGTTTTAATTTAATTGCATTAATTTGCAGTAGTAGTTCAGCAGTTTTTTTTGCTGTATCTTTATCAAAAATCATAGTTGCAAATGTATAAAGTTTTTGTGAATAATACTCCTATTATTCTATCTACAAAAAAGTCGATTGAGGATTATGAAATGATCCCAATAAAAGAAGCTAGCTTCCCTACAATTATAAGAGATATTCTGAATAAGGAAGCAATACATGAAGAAGCAAAATACCATCTCTATCATAAAAAAGAAGATAAGCTAATAGAACATTTATATTCGAAATTGCCAGTAGTAGTTGCCGGAGGAGGAAAGGTGTATAATAAGGATAAAGAAATCTTGTTTATTCGTCGGAATGGGAAATGGGATCTTCCAAAGGGTAAAGTTGAAAAAAAAGAAGATATGGAAACTGCTGCAATGAGAGAAGTAGAAGAAGAGACAGGAGTTTCGGGATTAGAGATTACTAAATTCTTGTATCGAAGCTATCATATCTTTAAAAGAAATGGAGAGTTTCGGTTAAAAGTTACGTACTGGTTCGAGATGAAAACCAATTATGAGGGGGAGTTAGTGCCGCAAAAAAATGAAGGAATTACCAAGGTAAAGTGGAAGAATACTAAAAAATCTAAAAAAGCTTTGCAAGATTCATATGCAAATATTAAACTTTTGTTTTCACATGATTATTTATCATAGTGTTATTTTTAGAGCAAAAAAAACATGATCAAACACCTTAATAAAATTTACCTTAGCCAAACATCACGAATTCCCGAAGTGATTTAATATAAAGCAGATAGAGTATAAAATATAAGAGAGAGGTGTTTATCTCTCTTTTTTTATCATAAGAAGTAATTAGTTTTAAAATTTGATGATCGATAACAAAATGAAGATTAATACATTAGTACTTCTATTTCTTTTTCTTATTACGGCATGTAATACTAAAAAAAGTAGAAAAAAGGAGATATCAAGTGATCTTGATTCTACCAACGTATATATTGGCCCTAATCATTCACATTACACAAAATTTTCTGATTATAATTTTACAACAGAGCGACAATGGGATAGTCTAAATGATATAACTCGTCATTTTAAATCTGCGCCTGGATACAAAATTCATAAAGACTATAAAACTTTTGGGTGGCATATATTTTCTAAGGGGTCTGCTTATAAGAGCTATAATTTCTCGTTATTATGGGGAGTATCCTATTTTTCGTATATGGTTAATGCCGAGACAGGAAGCTATGATAACATTCATCAATGGAAAACAACCGCTTTGGTGGATAGTGCAAAAGTAAAAAACTGTAAGGTGTTTCTTACTGTATCTAATTTTGGTAAAAAAAGAAATGCTCAATTTTTAAAGAATCCAAAAGCTCAGAAAACTCTTGCAGATAGTTTAAGTGTGTTGCTAGATCTAAGAAAAGCAAATGGTATAAATATAGATTTTGAAGGAGTCTCATCAAAAAACAAAAGAGAATTTAATCAATTTATTGTTACACTATCAGATCGATTGCACAAGATAAATCCTGATTATATGATTTCAGTGGCATTATATGCGGTTGATTATCATAAAGTATTTGACATAAAAACTATTGATTCTTCAGTCGATTTTTATACACTCATGGGGTATGATTATTATGGAGGGTTTAGTAAACATGCAGGGCCGGTTTCTCCTTTAAAAAGCAGTAAAATATGGGGGATACATAGTGTTGAATCTTCTGTAGATTATTATTTAAATGAAAGTGTTAAACCAAATAAACTAATAGTGGGGTTACCGTATTATGGTGATAAATGGAAAACTGAAAATACCTCTATACCAAGCAAAGCAGAAAAATTTCTTTCTCACGATATGTATAATACAACACGAGAATTGCTTGATGCAAAAAAATATAGAATAAATTTTGATACCATTAGTTCTACACAGTATGGTATATATGAAGAAAAAGGAGTGACAAAACAACTTTGGTTTGATGATAGTCTTTCGTTATCCTATAAATATGATTGGATTAAACATAAAAAGTTAGCAGGAGTAGGAATATGGGCTTTAGGCTATGATCATGGTTATACCGAATTATGGGAGCTTATGGCTGATAAGTTTGGACAAAAACAATAGTTATACCCTTATCTTATTTCAAAATTCGATATATCGGATATCTCATATGCGCTTTTTCATAATTGTTAGATTGTTTATGTATCCAATCTAGTTGTGCATACCAATTATTAGCAAAAGCGGTATCTTTTTTCTTATTCTGAAACTGTACTCGCAACTCGTTATTATTTCTTAGCAATTCTACAGCTTTGTCTTCCCATACATAAGGAGAAAACCCTTCTTTCTGTTGTAAAATAGTATCAAAAAAGTTCCAATTAAAGAAAGAATCCGGAGCTTCTGGTTCCAAAGTTTCCATAAGGTACCTAAATGCTTTTTGATCCGTTTTAACAATGATACCCCCTTTTTTTAAAGTGATTTCCTCAGTATTCTTTTCAATTGAAACCCGGTAGTGTAGATAATGTCCCTCATAAGGTGATGTTCTTGTTTTATAATCTTTAATATGATACACTTCGGCAGTAATTATAGAATCTTTTTCCAGGTGCTTAAATTCGACTTGATTAAGCGTTAATAATTCAATTACTCTCCACTGCCCCTGAGGAATAACATACGCTTTTGGAATACTGATTTTGGTAGTAGGAGCAAAATAGTTTTTATAGGTTACTTCTTTTGTATAGGGTTTGTCCTGGTGATATTTTAATCGTTTTGCTCCAGTGATCTCACTATCAATAAATTCTCCTTCATACCCTTTAAAATTAAAAGTAGTAACCTTAGTAGTATCTACTTTCCATTGAGTTGAATATGTTTTTTGTTTAGCTTGTCTGGTAAAGGTTTTTTCTCGTAATGAACGAATTTTGACACCATCTTTTTCCGTAATATCAATCATAGATTTCATAAGCTCATAAGTACCTTCAACTCTTTGTTTGTAAGGTTTTAGCATATGTGTTTCTACCATCATCCCCAGAGTGTTCCAAAGCGTTGTGTATCCTGTTGAATACCGGGGAGAGTCCATAAATTGAGTCCAGCCTTTTTCGGGAGTAGTACCCCATACATTCACATAGGGGGTGATATCCCATTTTTTGGTTTCGAGTGATGCCTCTAGTTGTGGATGCATTTCTTCATGCAAATAACTACCTAATTCACCACCTAATTTATTATGTTGAGTAAATAAATGCGTAAGTGTATATTGGTAATCTGCGCCATTACTTACATGATTATCAATAAAAACATCAGGTTTTGCTAAGTGAAATACTTTAGCAAAGGCCTGCGCATTTTTGGTATCATTTTTTATAAAATCCCGATTCAAATCATAATTACGTGCATTGCCTCTAAAACCGTATGCTTTAGGACCATTCTGGTTGGTTCTTGTTCCTGAATTTCGGTTTAAGGCTCCACCAATATTATATATGGGAATGGTTGCCAAAACTGTAGCCGAAGGAGCGTTAATTTTACCTTGAGCAATATCTCTAAACAACAGCATTGTGGCGTCAATACCATCACTCTCGCCAGGATGAATCCCATTATTAATTAAAAGCACGCGTTTTGTTTGTCTTATTTTTTCAAAATCAAAAATGGCATCAGGGTTTAATGTCACGATATGTAGTGGGTTTCCGCTATCGGTCATTCCAATTTCCTGTATATCAATTGAAGGATAGGTTTCGGCCAAATTTTTATAATATGTAATAACTTCTGGGTAGGTAGGAGTTTCGGTTCCGTTACTTTTTTCAAAAGCAGTAGTGAAATCAAGATTTTGAGAATTTTGTTTTTTAGAGGTATTACAAGAAATAATGCTTAGAAAGCTAACAATGAGAGTGATTTTTCGCATCTGTACTATATATAAGAAGGCTAAATATACTAAAGATTTCAAGCTTTAAAATTTTATGTAAAGATTTAGTACAATTTTATGAGATATAAGATAAGAGGCTTGTTTTACTTGTAGGGCTATAAAATAACTGTATTTTTGCAGCTTCAAAATATCACAACCATGACTGAGTTTGTAAGAAAAAGAGTAGCGAATGCTAAAAATGATATTTTATCAGGATTAACAGTAGCATTAGCTTTGGTTCCTGAGGCAGTTGCTTTTGCCTTTGTTGCTGGAGTAGATCCATTAGTAGGATTATATGCCGCGTTTATGATCGGATTGATCACTTCTGTTTTTGGAGGTCGACCAGGTATGATCTCTGGTGCCACAGGAGCATTAGCGGTTGTTATGGTTAGTCTTGTTGCAGAAGGAAATGAAATGGGAGCCCCAGGAGAAGAATTAGGACTATATTATCTTTTTGCGACCGTTATTCTCATGGGAGTTATACAAATGTTGGCAGGAGCTTTTAAGCTTGGTAAATTTGTACGTTTGATCCCTCATCCTGTGATGATGGGGTTTGTAAATGGTTTGGCAATTGTGATCTTTCTTTCGCAATTAGGAATGTTTAAAGAAGCCGAGAAAGATGTATTTAATAATAATAAATATGTTACAGAATCTCTCGATAAAAAATTTGAAATCAGAAAAGATAACATAGCATATGATGTATTAACAAATAAAGCTCTGTTTTCTTTTGATAATAATCGATTGATAGACATAGATACTAAAGAAGGAAAATATATAATATATGAGGGGCAGATTTTTGATCTGGATACCAAAGAAGTAGTCTTTAATTATGAAGATAATATGATTTATAGTATTGCCAAAAAGGGAAAAGTAAAATCCTGGTTACCTACAAATCAATTATTACTCATGTTAGGACTGGTAATGCTTACGATATTAATCATGTGGGGATTACCCAAATTAACAAATAAACTTCCAGAAGCACTGTTAGCTATTATTGTAGTTTCTGCTATAGTGATTTTAGGAAATCTGGATGTAGCTACCGTGGGGAGTTTTATTAGAGATGGAGGAGGAGAAGGCCTTAAAGGAGGTTTGCCACAGTTTCAGATTGATATTTTTAGGAAAATACCATTTACCTGGGAGACATTTCGCTTTATAGCACCGTATTCGGTAATTCTTGCAGCAATAGGATTGATAGAATCGTTAATGACTTTAAATCTGATTGATGAATTAACCGAAACCAGAGGTAGTTCAAATAGAGAATGTATGGCCCAGGGAGGTGCTAATATCATTACTGGACTTTTTGGCGGAATGGGTGGTTGCGCGATGATCGGTCAATCGATTATTAATATTAAAGGAGGTGGACGAACCCGACTTTCTGGTATTGTTGCTGCAGTAACATTACTGTTATTTATTTTATTTGCTTCGGGGTTAATTGAACAAGTTCCTATCGCAGCACTGGTTGGCGTGATGTTTATGGTAGTCATAGGAACCTTTGCGTGGTCTAGTTTTAGAATCCTTAATAAAATTCCTTTGGCAGATGCTATTGTATTGATAGCGGTGTCTTCATTAACAGTGTTCTTTGATTTGGCAATAGCTGTAATAGCTGGGGTTATTATGTCTGCCTTGGTATTTGCCTGGGAAAATGCAAGACGTATTCGAGCAAGAAAACATGTTCTCGAAAATGGCACCAAAGTTTATGAAATATGGGGCCCACTTTTCTTTGGAAGTATTCAGGCATTCAATAATAAATTTGATGTCGCAAATGATCCCGAAAATGTAGAGATTGATTTTATAGAGTCACGTGTTAGTGATCACTCGGCATTAGAGGCTGTTTTTAATCTTGTCGGAAAGTATGAAGACGCGGGAAAAAAAGTAAAAATTAAACACCTTAGTGAGGAGTGTCAAGCTCTTATGATTAAAGCCTCTCCTAGATTAGCCAGTGTTATAGAGCATGATATTGATGACCCGAGATATCATGTAATGGCAGAAGCGATGGAATAAATCATATTTCTGAAAATAATAAATAACTGGTTAATTAAAAACGTATATTCCCGTTGTAAAACTGAATTAAATACTGCATGGATATCCCTTTTGAACCTATTGTCTTTGGCTATAAAGTAAATATCCATTTGATTTTAGAATATGCAGCTTTCTTTATTGGGTTTCGGTATTATATATATCTTAAAAAACGTTCACAAGACTCTATTTCATCATCAAATAGGTTATCTATAATCATCGGTGCGGTATTTGGAGCTTTTCTTGGTTCTCGTTTTTTTGGTTTTTTAGAGAATCCGATCTTTTCTTTTAGTCCAGAATATGTAGTTCAGTTATTAAGTGCAAAAACTATTATGGGAGGACTTTTTGGAGGTTTGCTCGGAGTAGAGTTGGCTAAAAAGATAATCAGAGAAAAGCATTCTTCGGGTGATTTATTTACATTTCCTATAATATTAGGGATTATCATAGGAAGAACAGGTTGTTTTTTGGCAGGGGTTAAGGAATTTACTTACGGTAAACAAACCACTTCATTTTTAGGAATGGATTTAGGAGATGGTCTGTATAGATATCCAATAGCATTATTTGAAGTTGTTTTTCTATTGGTTTTATGGGGTGTTTTAAGATATTTTCAAACAGAAATTAAAAAGGAAAGCGGTTTGCTGTTCAAGTACTTTATGATTTCTTATTTCCTATTTAGATTTTGTATAGAATTCTTGAAGCCGAATACTTTTTTTGTACTAGGCCTTAGTAGTATTCAGTATTTATGTATCTTATGCATGATTTATTATCAAAAAACCATTCGAAATTTTTTTCATGCTCACTAGAAATTACACGTATTACGATTTTACACTAAGTTTATGTCCTACTTGTCTAAAAAGGATTGATGCCAAGATTGTTTTTGAAGAAGATAAAGTATTTATGCTCAAGCGATGTCCGGAGCATGGTAGATCTAAAGTTTTAATAGCAGATGATATAGCCTATTATAAGAATATTAGAAATTATAATAAGCCTTCTGAGTTTCCTTATAAATTTAATACAGCTACAGATTATGGATGCCCTTATGATTGTGGATTATGCCCTGATCATGAACAGCATTCATGTTTGTCGATTATCGAGGTAACAGATCGATGTAATTTAACTTGTCCTACCTGTTATGCTTCCTCGTCTCCGCATTACGGTAGACATCGATCATTAGACGAAATAAAGAAGATGCTGGATACCATAGTCAAAAATGAAAAAGAACCAGATGTGGTGCAAATAAGTGGAGGAGAGCCCACGATACATCCTCAATTTTTTGAAATTCTGGACTATGCCAAACAATTACCTATTCGACATTTAATGGTAAATACAAATGGAATTCGTATTGCTAAGGATATTAAATTTACCAAAAAACTGGCTGGTTATATGCCCGATTTTGAAATTTATCTTCAGTTTGATGCGTTGGATGCCGAAGTACTACAAAAATTAAGAGGAGAGGATCTTACCAAAATTAGAAAACAAGCGATCGAGAACCTTAATAGTGTAAATCTGTCGACTACTCTGGTTGTTACATTAGAAAAAGGATTAAATGACACTCTAATTGGTGATATACTAACATTTGCAACACAGCAAAAATGCGTGAGAGGAGTTACATTTCAGCCTACCCAAATAGCAGGGCGATTAGAAGATTTTGATACGCAAACCGATAGAATAACATTAACCGAGGTACGAAGAAAGATTTTAGAACAATTTCCCGTTTTTGAATCCGATGACCTTATCCCTGTGCCTTGTAATCCAGATGCTTTGGTTATGGGGTACGCTTTAAAAAATGAAGATGGACTTCTACCTCTTACCAGGTATATCAATCCGGCAGATCTGTTAGATAATGGAAAAAATACCATTGTGTATGAGCAAGATGAAGAGTTGCATGGTAAAGTTTTGGAATTATTTAGCACCGGAAATTCTGTAGAAACAGCTTCAGAAAATCTGAAATCTATAATGTGTTGTTTGCCAGAGATCGATGCTCCGGATTTAGGATATGATAATCTATTCAGAATTATAATTATGCAATTTATTGATGCTTATAATTTTGATGTGCGAGCGATTAAAAAATCTTGCGTACATATTGTGAATAAAGATTATAAAATCATTCCTTTTGAGACAATGAACTTATTTTATAGAGATGATAAGCAAGAGTATTTAGAACAATTAAGAAAAGAAACATTATGATTACAAATACCATTTTTTTGGAAGTAGGAAACCTTAATGGATTGGTGTATTTTATTCTTTTAATTCTCTTAGGACCTCCAATATTTCTTTCGATTATTGGCATAATTTTATTCAAGACTAAAAACAGAAAAGCCGGAAAAATTTTCTTTATCCTTGCTGGGATATACCTTATTGTAGGGTTAGGAATTTGTGGGGCTCTTATGGCAGGATTTTAGAGTGAAAACTGCCACAATTAGTAGTATTGAATAAATGTTAACGTTTTCGATTGGTTACAAAGGTTCTATGACTTCTTTTTTTTGTAACCCCTATGATATCTTTCCTATCTATTGTTGTAGTAGATGCATTAGTATTCATTTTGAAATTAATATATAGTGAAACTAGCGTCAAAATTTATTACAGCACTTCATTACTGTAACAACAAATTAATTTCATATACCTATAGAAAAAACAATCTCTTAGAGTATCCATAATCATTTTATCATCAGAAATACTATTCATAAGTGTAAAATAGAAACCAGATTAAAAACGACTTCTCCTTTTTCCAAAATAGCCTCCCTTTATTTTTTCGGTATATGTTTTTGTAGCTTTAGTAGTATCGTTTGAAGTTACAAGATCATCGGCATTAGGTTTTTTCCTCTTTTTAGAAGAACTTTCTTTTTCTTGTTTGACTAATCGTTCTATTGTTTCAGAAATATCCTCGGTTTTTTGAGAAACTTGCTTTTTTCCTACCCTGTAGGAATCGAATTTGTCTTTTCTTGTTTTTAAAATTGTTTTTAATTCAGAGTTTGGTAGATTAATTAGAGTCATAGTATAGATGTTGTTTTTATGATTAAAATTTCTCTCATATTATATTAATTTGATAATTTGTAGGAATTTTTCTACAAAAATAATATTGTACAAGATAGTAATAATCGTTTAAAAGTAAAAAAAATCGACGAAAGATTTTTTTAAATAACTATTGTTACTATATTTACTCAATAAAAAATGAAAATATTTAAATTTTAGATATATGATTGATCTGAAAAAAATTAAAGAAGATACCGAGGTTGATAGTGTAATTATTGCTGATAAAAATGGCAATGTAATAGATGCATTAGACACTCAGCATGATACTAATATTGCTTTAATGTTGGAAACAGCATTTTCGATGTGTAATGATATGATCAAAGATCTACTTAGTGGTGATCTTGATCAATTGATGGCAAAATCTTCAAAAGGTTTTCTTATTGCAAATAGGATTAAATCTGATTCGATCATATTGGTTGTATCTAAAAAAATGTCAAAACTCGGGCTGCTCCTTAAATATATGAGCTCTTTAGATAAATAATTTTACTGAAAATATTATTAATTAAAATTAAATTATACTATGTCAAATTTTTTAGAACAATTCATCGAAGATATTAAATCTAATGTACCTGGTTATATTGCAGTTACTGTTACAGAAGTAAGTACAGGAGTGTGTTATGTATCTAATTCTGATAAAAAAGATTTTGATCCTGAAACGGCTTCTGCCTATAATTTGGAAGTTGTAAAAGCTAAGAAGAATGCTATCAAAGCATTAGGCTTGAAATCAGAAGTTCAGGATATTATAATTACACTTACAAACCAAATTCATATTATTGACGTTTCTGAAAACGGTGAATATTTTATCTATTTAGCTGTTGATTCTACAAAAGCAAATCTCGGAATGACACGTGCACTCTTAAAAAAATACAAGAAAGACGTGGTTTCACAACTATAATAAAAGATACTTTTTTATGTAAACAATATTACTTTTATAAGACCTCACAAGCTTAAACTTGTGAGGTCTTTTTATAATAATTTTATTCAATTGCTACAAAAATATCCACTTCGGCATCTGTAGGATTTACGGCTTCTTCTCCATATACTTCAAAATCGGTAGTATATGTTCTATCGAGATCTATTTCCCATATATTGGCCCATTTATCATAGATCACACCTTTGGTAATATCTCCCTTAGCAGTAAATCGAGAATAGGTGCTTTTTTCGATTCGCACGCTAGTCATTCCCGATGGAATAGTATCTAAGTTTGCAACTTTACATCCTATGATTGTAGTATACCCCTCGGTATGGTCGCTTTCATAATCAGTATATACGGCATAGATAGAATCTTCAAGCTTATTAGGGATCTTATGCATTGTTCCTTCAGACATAAAGGTATTCCATAAAGTAGGGATATCTTTTGCAAATTGCTCATTTTTTTTAGTTGTACGTACTGAAACCCCCACGATCCAGAAAGGTTCGATTTTTGTTTTTATCATGATTTTTAATGTTAGATTAATAGATACGATAAAACTAAATACAGGTAGTGACAAAGGTATGTCAGGAGGAGTTTGTAATTTGTATTATTTTAACTCTAGCAAGTCCCATTTGGTACCGTATAAATCTTCAAAAACGACAACAGTTCCGTAGGGTTCTTCTCTTGGTTGCTCCAGAAATGAAACTCCTTTAGATTTCATAGTATGGTAATCTCTCCAAAAATCATCAGTATGAAGAAATAGAAAAACTCGTCCGCCTGTTTGATTTCCAATTGCTTTTTCTTGTTCAGAAGTGGCTGCCCTAGCTAGAAGGATGGTAGTTTCTGTCTGATTATTTGGAGCGATGAGAACCCATCGTTTTTTGTCATCAAGCCTAATGTCTTCAATAAGTTTGAAATTAAGCTTTTCTACATAAAACTGAATAGCTTCATCATAATCCTTTACAACCAGAGCTATAGCTCCTATTTTTCTTTTCATAGTGGTGTGTTATTTCACACGAACGGTATCTGGGACTAACCCTGAAACATCTCCGCCATTGCGAATTACATCACGAACAATAGAAGAAGAGATATAACTTTTTCCAGAAGAGGTTAACAAAAATACCGTTTCGATATCCGACATTTTTCTGTTGGTATGTGCAATGGCTTTTTCAAATTCAAAATCACCTGGATTGCGGAGGCCTCTTAATATAAAATTGGCATTTTGTTGTTTACAAAAATCAATAGTTAGCCCTTTGTAGGTCATTACTTTAATTTTAGGCTCATTTTTAAAAGCTTCTTCGATAAATTGCTTTCGCTCTTCAAGAGAAAACATATATTTTTTCTCAGAATTTACGCCTATGGCAAGGATAACTTCATCAAATAAGGTAAGACCTCGTTCGATAATGTCATAATGTCCTAATGTAATGGGGTCAAATGATCCGGGAAAAACAGCTCTTCTCATTGGTAATTATTAATTGTTGCATTTACAAATATAATTCAAATTATAAATTGAACTTCTATTTTTGTAAACGGATACAAGATGCTATAGCATTAGAAAATAATTCTTTTAAGCTAATCCCAGCTTTTTCTGCTTGTTGAGGTAAGATGCTAGCTTCACTTAATCCGGGATTGGTGTTCATTTCTACAAAATAAGGTTCTCCGTGATGAAAAATATATTCGCTTCTTGAAAATCCTTTCATTTTTAAAATCTGATATACTTTTAAAGCCAGATTTTTAACTTTTCGGGTATCTTCATCAGATAAACGGGCTGGGGTGATTTCTTCAGACTTCCCCATATATTTAGCTTCATAGTCAAAAAACTCATTTTCGGATACAATTTCTGTTATTGGTAATACTGTATCTTCTCCATTATGTTGAATAACTCCTACAGATACTTCGGTTCCACTTAAAAAAGATTCTATAATAATCTCATCATCTTCTTTGTAAGCCATTTCTATTGCGGGCAGAAGCTCTTCTATAGTTTTAACTTTAGAAACTCCATAACTACTCCCAGCTTTATTTGCTTTTACAAAACAGGGTAATCCTACAGTATCTACAATGGCTTTACTATCTATTGCATCACCTTTATTTAAAAAATAGTTGGTGGCAGTAGGTATTCCATAGGGCTTTAAAGTGCTAATACAATCTCGTTTATTAAAAGTAAGTGCCGCAGGGTAAAAATCACAAGCCGTTTGCGGAATCTCAATCAATTCAAAATATGCCTGTAGTAAACCATCTTCACCAGGGGTACCATGTACAGTATTAAAAGCAGCATCAAAAGTGATCTTAGAACCTTCTAATATTAAAGAGAAATCACTTTTGTCAATACTATATTTCTGATCATTATCATCTACATAATACCAACTGTCTTTGGTGATATGAACACGAAATGGAACATATAAATCTCTATCCAGGTATTTGTATACTACGTTTCCGCTTTGGATCGAGATTTCAAATTCGCTGGAATATCCACCCATTAAAATGGCAATGTTTTTCTTCATCGAGTGACTTTTGAAAACAAAAATATCATTTATCTTATAAGAAAAGCTTAAAACTTTCCGTTTTTATATATTTGTCCAAATTATGAAATAAGCCATTACAATAAAGTTAATACTAATAATTAGAATGGTTAGTGGCAAATTTTGTTTACATAATCAGGAAGGTTATGTTTGACTATAAAAATAACAGGTATAAAACAGATGAGTGTATTTATAAATTTCTTCAGAGATCTATTCAAATTTATTTACAGTAAAATATTTTTGATTCAAATGGTTATAGCAGTAGCAATGATTGCTATCTTATCTTATGTTGCATTAGAGTGGTTAGAAAGTACAACCAATCATCACCAGCGTATAGTAGTACCCAGTTTAAGTAAAAAAACTTTAGATGAGGTGGGGAAAATACTAGAAGAAAAAGAATTGAGGTATGAAGTTCAGGATTCTGCGAGCTTTAATCCTGATTATCCTCGATATTCTGTGTTAGAACAGAACCCTGTTGCTGGTAGTGAGGTAAAAGAGAATCGTAAAATATATGTAACCCT
This sequence comes from Aquimarina sp. MAR_2010_214, assembly GCF_002846555.1. NCBI lineage: Bacteria > Pseudomonadati > Bacteroidota > Flavobacteriia > Flavobacteriales > Flavobacteriaceae > Aquimarina > Aquimarina sp. MAR_2010_214. The sequence continues at coordinate 5,198,045 of NZ_PJMS01000001.1, read as the reverse complement.
GAATCCTTCGGGTTACCGTAAAATTGAAGTTCCTAATGTAGTACAGAGAACTAGAAGACAGGCAGAGCCAAAATTGGTTGCTCTTGGATTTAAAATAGGTTCTGTAACATATCAACCCAATATTGCAAGAGATATGGTATTAGAATTAAGACATAATGGTAAAAGGCTAAAACCTGGAACAAAATTAATGAAAACCTCTGTTATCGATTTGGTTCTAGGAGATGGAAGAGGAGGAACAATAAACCTATCTAATTGATTTTGAAAGAAAACGAAGATAAAGGAGATTTTGATGCTACAGAGGATGACCTCTATGAGCATCATCGTTTTGTGGCTGGAGCTGGTCAGGTACCGTTAAGGGTGGATAAGTTTTTGATGAATTTTGTAGAGAATGCAACTCGTAATAAAATACAGCAGGCTGCAAAAAACGGAAGCGTTTTTGTAAATGATGTTCCTGTAAAATCAAATCATAAGGTGAAACCAAATGATATTGTACGGGTGTTGTTTTCTCATCCTCCTTATGAAAACTTACTAACCCCAGAGAACATCTCGTTAGATATTGTTTATGAAGATGATGTATTGCTGGTTGTTAATAAACCCGCGGGGATGGTGGTACATCCTGGCCATGGTAACTATTCGGGAACCTTAATTAATGCACTGATTTATCATTTTGATAACCTTCCAAATAATAGTAGTAATCGACCAGGGTTAGTACATCGTATTGATAAAGATACTAGCGGACTTTTGGTAATTGCCAAGACAGAAGAGGCTATGACTCATCTGGCAAAACAGTTTTTTGATAAAACGAGTAAGCGTGAGTATATAGCGATTGTATGGGGGAATGTGGCCGAGGATGAAGGAACCATAGAAGGTAATATAGGACGACACCCCAAAAACAGATTGCAGAATACTGTTTTTGAAGGTGATGAAGCTGATAGGGGAAAACCGGCAATAACACATTATAAAGTTATAGAACGACTAGGATATGTTACATTAGTTTCTTGCAGATTAGAAACCGGAAGAACGCATCAGATTCGAGTACATATGAAATATATTGGCCATACTTTATTTAATGATGAACGCTATGGCGGAGAGAAAATATTAAAAGGAACTACGTTTACCAAATACAAGCAGTTTGTAGAAAACTGCTTTAAAATTTTACCTCGACAAGCCTTACATGCCAGAACCCTTGGTTTTGAGCACCCTGTAACTAAAGAACATATGCATTTTGAAACACAAATCCCAGACGATATACAACAATGTATAGAACGTTGGAGAAAATATGCTAAGAACCAATTATCTGAAGAATAAATTGAGCTGGTATAGAGAATATTATACTGTTACTAAAGCATTTGTATAGTATTAAATAAACGTTACTAAAAACTTTATTTTGAAATAAATAAGGATTACTGATCAAATAATAGTACCTTCGCGTTTTAATAAATTATAATGAACAAAGGAACAGTAAAATTTTTTAATGACTCCAAAGGATTTGGATTCATAACAGAAGAAGGATCAAACAAAGATCATTTTGTACACATTTCAGGTTTAATCGACGAAGTGCGTGAAGGTGATGAAGTAGAATTTGATCTACAAGAAGGTAAAAAAGGATTGAACGCGGTAAACGTGAAAGTATTATAATATACATTTGACTTTTTTAAAACACAAGCCTGTCTGTTAGACAGGCTTTTTCTATTTTATATGATAATATCTCAATAAAATCGTTTAATAGCTTTTAAAACCTTATCAGCACGTTGTAACCTTAATCTTTTTATGTATTTATAAGATCGGTTCAGGATTTTCTGTACCTCTGCATCTTTTTTATATTCTTTTCTGATATGATACAAATCCAGAGCTACCTGTAGATCATTAGGAGAAAAAGAAACTCCTGTATATTGTTGTAAGAGTTGTAAGTAGGTGAAACCAAACTCTTGTGTAGGCTCTATCATAGTACCTTCGCCAAAATCATTCCAGGTAATGATTTGAATAAAATCTGAAAGTTCATGATGGGTATAATTAAGAGTTTCTACAAAAGTATGTCCAGAATTAAAGTCAATGGTCCAATCATTACTACCATTAGACCATCCACCTTCTGTATAAAAGCTCTTAAAACCGGGATAAGAAGATCCTACAGTTATTGGATTGGATGCTTGATAGGTGTCATAATAATTTTGATGAGCAAGTAAATGATCTTTGTCTACCCATAAAAATTCTCCCGAAGCATTAACTCCAACACGATTACTTGCTGCCCATAGAGTTAAAAAGCTTGGTCGATTTTCTGTAGGTAGTACATCAAATACCTGATTCCATTCGGTTGCTGTAGTTAGATAATGAGGACCAAAAACAAACAACATGTTTTTGCCGTTATATTGCATGTATTTGGGGCTAGAGAAATAACTGTCATTAATGTATGTAAAATCCTCTTGCGCAGCCTCTATGATAGATTGTCCTGTAGCCTGAGTAGCTACACGATCCTCATACATAATTGAAAATTCAAGTCCCAAATCTTCTAAACTATTAATGAAGGTTTCTGTAGATTGTTTTATCAACCCATAATCATGTAAATCTCTACTGCCATACCAATCAAAAATTACTCCATCAATTCCCGAGAGTTTCATCATTAAAAAATGATATTCATGTAAATCCGGATCGCCAGAAGAATACGGACCAATTAGAGGATAATAGTAGGAGGCGATTTGTCGGTTACCATTTTCATCTATGATTTCAGGATCTTGATTACTCATTGTCCAATGCTGTCCCCAGTATCCATCAAAATCTTTATTTTGAAACCAGGGCAAATAGTGTACATATACTTTTTTTGGATTTTCTTTAACGACATCCATACCAGAAATATCAACAATATACCCTTCTTTCTCAAGTTTAATAAACTCTTTTTCCTCTTCTAGAACTTTTAATAATTCGGCATCAGTATATGTTGTGTCCTGAACAACTTCTGCTGCAGATTGCTCATCAATCTGTTGTTGATCAATTAAAGTAATATCTTCTTTTTCACAAGAATAAAAGAAAACAATAAAAAGAAAAATGAAAAAAATAAAAGTATTCGAAGATCGTAACATATTACAAATATTAAATTAAACGTCAAACAAAATGTCTAAAGAGCTTTTAGTGTATACAAGAAGATTTGTGAATAATCAGACAATGTGTTCTAATGTTTAATTACATCAGAATTCATGCTTTTATGACGAAAAAAATGAGGGTTTCCCCTCTTTGTAATACGTTATTTGCATTAAAACTAGTTAAAATCTTTTTTCCTAAAAAGGAATATGTTGTTTTTTTACTTCATAATACCTGAAAATCAGTTATTTATATTTATTTCAAATAAGGTTAATCATTGTAAATTAGTATACCTATAGATAGAGATAGCCAATAATTCAATAGATAAGAAATACTATAACTAATTTATGATTTTAAGATGTAATCGTACTTTAACCACAAAATCTTTCAATATGAAAATTAAAAGAACGGGGCTCATTTTATATGTCAAAAAATATGAAGAATCTATTTTGTTTTATGAAACTATTTTAGAACTAACTATTTTATTTAAAAATGATGAATTAACATGTTTTGATTTGTTTGGCACCTATTTAATGGTTGAAAAAGAAGATAGGGAGGATTATCTGATAATGGATGAAACGAATGAAAAGGCATTTAGCTGTATACGAATGAATGTAGATAATGTACAAAGTATAGCAAACGATTTAAAAAGAAAAGGAATAGCCGTCGATTATCAGGAACACCATTGGGGAAAAGTAGCAAAATTCTATGATCCCGATAGAAATCTAATAGCATTTAAAGATGAAGAAACTTTTGCTAAACAGATAGAAGAATATATCCCGAAATCAAAATAACTTTTTCAAATACCCAAATAGAGAATAAATACGGGTATAGATTTTAATTGTCCATAGACAATTGTATTTTTGAATAACAAAAAAGTCACCTACATGAAAATTGTAATATCTCCAGCTAAATCATTAGATTTTGAAACAGCATTACCAACTCAGCAGTATACGATTCCAGCTTTTCTTACAGAAATTGAAAAGCTAAATGATGTATTAAAGAAGAAAACACCTAAAAAACTTTCTGAGTTAATGAGTATAAGTGATAAGTTAGCACAACTTAATTGGCAACGTAATCAGGAGTTTCATCTTCCGTTTACAAACGAAAACGCAAGACCTGCGGTATACTCTTTTAATGGAGATGTATATATCGGATTAGATGCGTATACTATTCCCGAAAAAAAATTAGGCGCATTACAGGGTCAATTAAGAATACTTTCTGGGTTATATGGAGTTCTAAAACCTTTGGATCTAATGCAGCCCTACCGTCTTGAGATGGGAACTAAATTAAAAGTGGGTCGAAAAAATAATTTATATGAGTTTTGGAAAAAAACAGTTACCCAGTACTTAAATGATGAATTGCAAGACGATGAATTATTTATCAACCTAGCAAGTAATGAATATTTTAGCGTAATTGATAAAAAAGCATTAAAAGTACCAGTGATTACTCCACAATTTAAAGATTGGAAAGGAGACAAACTTAAAATGATAAGCTTCTTTGCCAAAAAAGCCAGAGGTATGATGGTTCGATATATTATCGATACAGATGCCAAAACTATTGAAGATTTAAAAGGGTTTAATTATGAAGGCTATGGGTTTAGTGAAGAATATACTACCAAACCTAATGAATTGGTTTTTGTGAGATAACTTAATATGATAATTGTTAATACGTGAGTATTGAAAATCTTTGATACGCTTTTTGACAATTACTAACTTCCGTTTTCAAATGCATCTAATTTTAGTATCTTCAACCCAGGTATTAGTAACACAAATCATTAGATGCAAAAAATTATCAATTTTCTTGACAGAGTTGGTGAGAAGATAGGACTATTGGTTAGTTGGGTAGCAACACTACTGGCGATAATCATTGGCCTTGATGTAATTATTCGCTATATCTTTAAGTTTACATTTGTCTGGATGATCGAAATAGAGATTTATCTCTTCGGGATGATATTTCTATTAGCATCTGGATATACATTTAAATATGAGAAACACGTACGAGTTGATGTTTTTTATACTAAACTTTCTAGAAAAGGAAAAGCTTGGGTAGATCTTTTAGGAGGAGCTTTTTTACTAATTCCCTGGTGCTATGTAGTTATTGTTTCTTCCTGGTATTATGGACTGTCTTCTTTTATGATTGGAGAAAGTTCTCCTCAACCAGGAGGCTTACCAGCTTTGTACATACTTAAATTTTGTATTACTCTGGGGTTTACTTTTCTATTACTTCAGGGAATATCCCATATGTTGAAATCAATTCAAATTATTTTTAATAAGGATTAGAAATGGAATACCTGGCAATAGTACTATTTGTAATTATTTTTATTCTGATTCTAAGAGGGTACCCAGTTGCTTTTACATTAGGAGGGATTTCAGTAGCCTTTGCTTTCGGAGTATCCATTTTTGCTCCAGAAGTGTTTCAGATGTCTACGTTTTACTTGCTTCCGGCAAGAATTATGGGAGTAGTCAATAATTATGTACTAATGGCGGTTCCTTTATTTATTTTTATGGGAATCATGCTTGAGAAATCGGGTCTGGCAGAGAGCTTGTTAGAAACTATGGCAATGATGTTTGGGCGTGTACGTGGTGGTTTAGCAATTTCTGTAGTAATTGTAGGGGCTTTACTTGCAGCATCTACTGGGATTGTTGGAGCAACGGTGGTGACGATGGGGTTAATAAGCTTGCCTACAATGCTTAAACGAGGGTACAAAACAGAACTTGCAACAGGAGTAATAGCATCTTCAGGAACATTAGGGCAAATCATTCCGCCATCTATTGTATTAGTGTTATTAGCAGATACCATCAATAGTTCATCACGAGGATCGGCATCTGTAGATGTAGGAGCTTTGTTTTCTGCCGCACTGTTACCCGGATTGATATTGGTAGGATTATATATTGGCTATATTTTGATAAAATCTTTTGTTCACAAAGAAGATGCTCCCAGCATTCCTGCAGAAGAGATTGCAGCATTTAGAGGAACTAATTTCACTTCAAAAATTTTAAAAGCACTCTTCTTACCAATACTTTTGATTGTATTGGTATTAGGCTCTATTTTTACTGGTGTAGCTTCTCCTACAGAAGCTTCTGCCATTGGAGCTATTGGCGCAACAATATTGACCATAATTCAAAAAAAGTTTTCGTTTAAAATTCTAAAAGAAGTAGCTCAGGAAACTATAAAGCTAACATCGATGGTGTTTTTTATTCTTTTAGGAGCAACTACATTTACTTTAGTGTTTAGAGCATTGGGGGGAGATGCATATCTGCAAGAATTGATTATGTCATCTAATTTGACACCTCTTATGTTTTTGTTATTGGTCATGGTTGTGATCTTTATTGCAGGCTTTTTTATTGATTTTATTGAAATTGTTTTTATTATAGTGCCAGTAGTGACTCCTATTTTTAATGCTTTTGGTATGGATATGTTGTGGGTTGGGATTTTGATAGCATTAAATCTGCAAACGTCGTTTTTGACACCACCATTTGGCTTTGCTTTGTTTTATCTTAAGGGCGTTGCCCCAGATAATGTAAAAACCAGTCAGATTTATAAAGGGATTATACCTTTTATTATCATTCAGTTAATTATTGTTGGTATGGTTGTGTTTTTTCCTGAGATTATTTTTATATCAAAATAGAAGAATAGTAAAATATGTTCTTTGGAAACTATAAAAGAATATCCTTTTACATTTCTAAAGATGTTTAATAACGTATTAGTAGATCTTATAAAGTTTGTTATGGTTCAAAAAAATAAAATTTTAAGGTATTTCACCTTAGTGACCACTTTAGTATTGTTTCTTTCTTGTTTAGGGGACCCACCAGCAAGTATGCGTACTACTTCATATGATGTGACCAAACCCGATAAAGTGTTTTATTGGAAAATGACAACTACCTGGCCACCAAACTTTCCTGTGGTGGGTGAAGTTGCAGAGAAATATTCAAAATGGGTAGACGAATTGTCTAATGGGCAGATTAAAATAAAAGTATATGGAGGAGGAGAATTGGTACCCCCGTTAGAAGCTTTTGATGTAGTATCCCAGGGAACTATAGAGATGGGATGTGGAGCAGCGTATTATTGGGCAGGAAAAACCCCGGCAGCACAGTTTTTTGCAGCCGTACCATTTGGGATGAATAGCCAACAAATTACCTCCTGGTTAGAAACAGGAGGAGGATATGAATTATGGAAAAAAACCTATGCTAAATTTAACCTTGTACCTTTTATGGGAGGGAATACAGGTGTACAGATGGGAGGGTGGTTTAACCGGGAAATCAACTCTGTTGAAGATTTTAAAGGATTAAAAATGCGCTTACCGGGTATTGGAGGAAAAGTATTGGAGAAAGCAGGAGGAGCAGCAGTTTTGGTAGCAGGTAGTGAGGTGTATACAAGCTTAGAAAGAGGAGTTATTGATGCTACCGAGTGGATTGGCCCATATCACGATTATAAAATGGGATTTCATAAAATTGCAAAATATTATTATACACCAGGATGGCACGAGACAGGTTCACAACTTGAGTTTTTTATTAATAAAAATTTGTACGACGGTCTGCCTCCACATCTGCAAGCAGTATTAGAAGCGGCTTCTAAACGAGCACAAGTCTGGGTTTTGGCAGAGTTTGATAGACAAAATGGGATTTATTTGGATAAATTGATAAATGAAGAAGGTGTTGAGGTTCGCGAATTTTCTAAAGAAACTCTGGATGCCTTACGAGGATTTACTGATGAAGCAATCCAGGAAATGATAGGAGATGATCCACTTTCTAAAGAAGTGTATGAGAGCTATTCAAGTTTTCAAAAAAAGATCTCCAAATGGTCTGAAGTAACAGAAAAAGCTTATTATAATAAAATACAGAAGTAATCAAAAAAACCGTTTCAGAAGAAATTTCTTCTGAAACGGTTTAATTATTTTGAAGGGTCTTACTACAATTCGATAGTAGTTTCATTACCGTCTGCATCGGTCTGAGTTGCAATATTATCGCATTCTCCATCACCATAGTTCAAAGTAATAACTGCACTATTCTCTGTAGTTGCCATAACACCACTCACAGTATACTGACATGAACTTTCATCGCGTAAAGGAGTTGTAATTTCTACAGCAAATCGATCACCATTACTAAACTCGGTTAAGCTATTACCAGTAGTTAAGCTATAAAAAATTGGACTAGTCGGTATGTCTGGATTAGTGTTTCCTGCGAAAGTTTCTGTTACAAAATTTGTTTTACTAGTTGCAGAAAGTCCGTCTCCCCATGCAAATGTGAAATCAGAATTTGTGGAGAATTTAGTGTTTCCGGTATCACTTTGAAAAGAATATATTGTAGTTGCAGTTCCACTAACAGTAATATCTTTATAGACGATTTTTTCAAGACTATAACTAATTTCGATTTTACTTTCTGTATCCAGCTGTAGACTAAAACTCATACGAATACTACCAGAAATTACTTCTCCATTAGGTAGTTCACAATTATCCCCAAAATCAATAGTAATAGTTTTGGTTTGATCCGTTGTTTCTGAAGTGATAGTCGCACATTGAGGTGTTTTTACTTTAGAAAAAGACTTATTAGAAGTCTTATTTTCAGTATTGAAAACATTTTCTACTATAGACCCTATTTCTTTGTTAGCAGATTTAATATCTTTAAATTGTTTCGAAGTAGTGACAGCAGTGGTTGGTATTTGCGTATCATTGTCATCATCGCTACAACTTAATAAAAAGCTGCTTGTTATAAATAAAAGGCCTGCAAAGGCAAAAATTCTATTTTTCATTGTTAAAGGCTTTAATAAATAAATTAAAAATTATTTTTTCAAGGTTTATTATACAACTAACGTGTCTGAAATAGAGAATCTTATAAAAGGTGTAGTTAATTTATGTTAAGGTTAATGTAATTTTGATTTAAAATGGATAAATCTAATATTTCACATGCTATATCAGCTCTTTTTTTGGAGGAGAAAAATTAGAGTACAGTGTATAGTTTTAGCCCCAAATATCAATACTAAATTAATATCAAAATTTGGAACTAAAATACATATATCACGTAGTTACTTTAACTCAATAAGGATAAGAAAATGTAATACTGTTGTTTGTGAATTAGTACAAACCATCTGGTAATATTATTTTTTTATTGCTTTAAAAATTTAATTGACCTTTGTGTTTTAGAGGTTTGTATAGAAATAAAGTATATTCCGTTTGCAAATGAAGAAACATTTATTTTGATCGAATTGTTTGTAGTAGATATAGTTTTTATTTTTTGTCCTTGAGCATTTTTTATAGTAATAAAAAAAGAATCTTTTATACTAGAATTAATAATGATATAATCGCTGGTTGGGTTTGGGTATACTCTTAGTGTTTCTTCTGTAGAAGATAGTAGAGCGTTGTTATTTAATGTGTTAAGTTGTTTGTTCTTTAGAGAACCTTTTACTTTAAAGTTATCAAAAGCAAAACCACGATTTCCGGTATGAGGTTTTCTACCACCTCTTAAAAAGCGTATGTGTATTTTTTGCCCATCAAATTTACTTAAATCTACTTTCTCATGAATCCAATTAGATACTACGCCTCCATACAAAGGAGCTCCTGCTTTTTGCCAGGGTTCATTACCTGGAGCTGGTGCGGGACGTGTATTTATTCCAGATAATGCTTCCCAATCTCCATCAGGTTCATTTTCTAATTTAACTTGAAATTGTACAAATTCATCCCAGGAATGAGGGTACATATAATTTATAAAGTAAAATTCTGCATAAGCATCATTTACAGATGTTAGATCAATAGATTGCTTGAATTCTATTTTGGTGTGAGTGGCATTTTGTAAATCACTCATAGGGGTATCATGAATAGAGCCGATAGGAGAAAGAAACCTCGAAGTATCTACTCCCCATTGTCCATGATCATCAATGATAAAATTATCTAAAGAATTACAATCATCTTCTAGAAGTGTAATAGTATTATTTGTATTTCCATCGGGATCAGGGAGAACTTTAACTTTAAGGTCGTCAAAATAAAAACCATCAGTACGACCACCAACATATGTCAATGCTGCAATATAAAATCGGATATGAATTTTTTGCCCAATGTATTTGCTTAAGTCGATTTTCTCTTGTACCCAATCGGATTGCACAAGATTATATATTGGTTCTCCTAATGGTTGAAATTGTGTGCCAGCCACTGGTGAAAGTTTAGTGTGTAAACCATGCTGTGCTTCCCAGCCATTAAAAGAAGGTGCACCTTCGGGTAAAACGTCGAATTGCACATAATCAAAAAATTTCTGTAATTCCCATTTAGCCTTAAATTCTACAAAAGCAGCAGTTACAGATGTTAAATCTATTTCTTGTTCAAGTTGTAAAGGAGAAAAAGTACCACTACTTAGTAAACGATTAGGAGAATCAGTAATCGATCCGCCTGTAGAAACAAATTGTGATGTGCTGATCCCCCATTGATTAGGTAAAAAATCAGCCATAGAACTACAGTCATTGTCTACTATGGTAATATAGTTTGGATTAGAAGTAGTATTAGAATGTTGTAAGGATATGTTGGCGAGATTACTTTTTTCTGTTATTTGACTTTGTAATAACATCGGGATGGATAGTAGTAATAAAGATTTAAAGAATAGGGATTTCATAATTTTAGTTTTAGGAGTAATTAAATTGATGTTCAAAAAAAGTGATTATCTAGACGAAAGTGAGAAAGAATTCTGTAGAGAATCTGTTTTTTAATATTTGCCTAAATTGTTGTTTTTGAGTAATATTCTTTTAATAAAAGAGTGTTTTAATTAACATATTACATGAATTGGTTAATAATTAATACTAAAATTAATTATTTGATTTATTCTAAAGAATATGTATTGCAAAAAATGAATCTAATCAATATCTTCGTAGCGAACATTCGCTAAAAATGGTTTTAACTCATAATTTATATCATGCAAATCAAAAAAGTTTTAGTAGCTAATCGGGGAGAAATTGCAATCCGTATTTTTAGAGCTTGTACAGAAATTGGATTAGAAACAGTAGGAGTATATACCTATGAAGATCGATATTCGTTACACAGGTACAAGGCAGACGAAGCATACCAGATTGGTGAAAATAATGAACCATTAAAGCCTTACCTAAATATTGAGGCCATTATAAAAGTAGCCAAAAACAATAATGTAGATGCTATCCATCCTGGCTATGGGTTTCTTTCTGAGAACTCAGAATTTGCACAGCAATGTTTAGAAAATGATATCATCTTTATTGGCCCCAAAGTATCAGTTCTACGGTCTCTTGGAGATAAGATCACAGCCAAAAAAGTAGCGATCGAGAATGATATTCCTATCATAGAAAGTAACAAAGAGGATCTTATAGATGTAACAATAGCATTAAAAGAAGCTAAGCGTATTGGTTATCCGGTAATGCTAAAAGCAGCTTCTGGTGGTGGAGGTCGAGGGATGCGAGTGATTCGAAATGATGAAGAGCTCGAAAAAGCATACCCAGAATCACGAAGAGAAGCCTTAAATGCCTTTGGAGATGATACCGTATTTTTGGAGAAGTTTGTAGAGAATCCAAAACATATCGAAATACAGATCGTAGCAGATCATCACGGTAATATGGTACATCTTTTTGAACGTGATTGTTCAGTACAACGACGTTATCAAAAAGTAATCGAATATGCTCCTTCTTTTGGAGTATCGGAACATATAAAACAGGATTTATACAATTATGCACTTGCTATTTGTAAAGCAGTTGATTATAATAATATTGGTACTGTAGAATTTTTGGTTGATGAAGATGAAAGTATTTATTTTATTGAAGTGAATCCTCGGGTACAGGTAGAACACACGGTTACAGAAATTGTAACGGGAATAGATCTAATCAAAGCTCAGGTATTTATTGCAGGAGGATATAAACTATCTGATAAGCAAATAAAAATAGAAAACCAGGAGAGTATAGAAACAACAGGATTTGCGTTACAATGTAGAATTACAACAGAAGATCCCGAGAATGATTTTAAACCAGATTACGGAACAATTACAACCTATCGTAGTGCTTCAGGATTTGGAATTCGGTTAGATGCAGGCAGTGTATATCAAGGAGTAACCATTTCACCATTCTTTGATTCGATGTTGGTGAAAGTTTCGGCAAATAGTAGAACTCTTGATGGCGCATGTAGAAAAATGTTAAGAGCACTGTCTGAGTTTAGAATACGTGGTGTAAAAACCAATATGCCATTCTTAGCTAATATCTTAAGACACGAAACCTTCAGAAAAGGAGAGGTAACCGTTAACTTTATCCAGAATACTAAATCGTTATTTACGATTAAAGAACCTCGTAATCGAGCAACCAAATTAGCTAATTTTTTAGGGGATATTATCGTAAATGGTAATCCTGATGTTAAAAAGATTGATGATACAAAAACTTTTGTAGTGCCTACAGTTCCAAAATTTGATGAAAACCTGGGATATACAAAAGGAACCAAAGACTTACTTACTGAATTAGGACCAGAGAAGTTTGCAACGTGGCTGAAGAATGAAAAGAAAGTTCATTTTACAGATACTACAATGCGTGATGCGCATCAAAGCTTATTAGCTACCAGAATGCGTACCTATGATATGCATAAAGTAGCAGAAGGGTTTGCTAAAAACCACCCAGAAATCTTTAGTATGGAAGTTTGGGGAGGAGCGACTTTTGATGTCTGCCTTCGTTTCCTTAAAGAAAACCCATGGGAAAGACTCCGTTCACTACGAGAAGCAATGCCTAACCTGTTGCTTCAAATGCTAATTCGTGGATCTAACGGTGTGGGATATACTGCATATCCTGATAATTTGATAGGGAAATTTGTAGAACAATCCTGGGAGAATGGGGTAGATGTGTTTCGAATTTTTGATTCCCTAAACTGGATGAAATCTATAGCTCCTTGTATCGAACATGTACGTACGAGAACACAAGGCCTTGCCGAAGGTTCCTTATGCTATACAGGAGATATTTTAGATCCAAATCGAACTAAATATACTCTCGATTATTATATTCAACTGGCCAAAGATATCGAAAATGCAGGAGCACATATTCTGGGTATCAAAGATATGGCAGGATTGCTAAAACCATATGCCGCTTATGAATTGGTTTCGGCATTAAAATCTGAAATTAACATTCCGATACACTTACATACACATGATACTTCTTCGGTACAATCAGCAACATATCTTAAAGCGATTGAAGCAGGTGTAGATGTTGTAGATGTTGCTTTAGGTGGATTATCAGGATTAACGGCACAACCCAATTTTAATGCGATAGCAGAAATGATGAGATTTCATGAACGTGAGAATACAATGAATATCTCCAAATTAAACGAGTATTCTAATTATTGGGAGGCTGTACGCGAATACTATTATGTTTTCGAATCCGGATTAAAAGCAGGAACAGGAGAAGTATATCAACATGAAATCCCCGGAGGACAATATTCTAATTTGAAACCGCAAGCACAAGGATTAGGATTAGCAGATCGTTTTCATGAAATTACTAAAATGTATGGAGAGGTAAATGAGCTTTTCGGAGATATTGTGAAGGTAACACCAAGCTCTAAAGTTGTGGGGGATATGGCGCAATATCTGGTGAGTAATAATCTAACTATAGAAGATGTAAAAGAGCGAGGAGATACCATTTCATATCCGCAATCGGTGGTTAGTTTGTTTAAAGGAGAATTAGGACAGCCTGTTGGTGAATTTCCGAAAGATCTTCAGAAATCAATATTAAAAGATCAAAAACCATTTACAAACAGACCCAATGCACATCTGGAACCTGTTGATTTTGAAACCGAATTTATAGAGTTTGTCAAAATATTCAAAAAAGGTATGGGAAGAGAGTTGGATATTACAGATTTTCTTTCTTATAAATTATATCCAAAAGTCTTTACAGGAGCCTACAATCATCATTTAAAATATGGTAATGTGATGACAATACCAACCAAAAACTTTTTTTATGGAATGGTACCTGGAGAGGAAATCATTATAGAACTTGATAAAGGAAAAATACTGTTAATAGAATTGATATCGGTAGGAGAACCTCATGATGATGGTAAAGTCACTGTATTCTTTAAAGTAAATGGCCAAACCAGAAATGTAGAGATACAAGATAATGCAATTAAAGTAGATAAAGTGATACATGCAAAAGTGGATAAAACAGATGCTAAACAGATAGGAGCCCCTTTACAAGGATCATTATCCTCTGTATTGGTCAAAACCGGTCAGGAAGTAAAGAAGAATGATCCTCTATTTATCATAGAAGCCATGAAAATGGAAACTACCATTACGGCCAATGAAGATGTAGTGATTAAGAAAATTGTTCTTAAATCAGGTACAATGGTCGAAGCTGATGATTTGGTAATCATGCTTAAATAGTTTTGTTTACTTTTACACCATGCCATATTTTTTAATTATTGCCTTACAAGGCTTTTGTGTTTACCATGCAGTCAAGAATAAAAACAATTACTATTGGTTTTTTGTAATTATATTTTTACCGGTGTTAGGGAGTGTTATTTATCTTTTGACTCAGGTATTTAGTAAAAAAGATCTGGATGTGGTTCAGGATGAGATTGTGAACGTGATTAACCCTACGAAGAAGATTGATGATTTACAAAAACAACTAGATTTTGCTGAAACATTTCAGAATCGGGTGAATTTGGCAGATGCTTTATTAGAAATAAAAGATTATCCTAATGCTATAAACGAATATGAAGTGGCACTTAGTACCAATTATGATGAGGATGCTGGTGTTGTTAAAAAATTAATAGAAGGATATTATCAAATCAAAAACTATGATAAAGTTATCTTTTGTGCCGAGAAGATAAATGTTAAATCTGATTTTAAAGGATCCCGAAGTCAGTTTTTATATGGTTTGGCATTAGAAGAAATAGGGCAGTCTGAAAAAGCAGAAGAGCAACTAAAACAAATTGATCAACGATATTCTAATTATGAGGAACGATATACACTTGCTCAATTTTTGGTAGAAAAAGGAAAAATAGAAGATGCTAAAGAAATTCTATCAGAAATCCTGATAGAATCTCAACATATGTCAAAACCCAATAGAAGCAAATATCAGGCAGTTGTGAATGATGTAAAGAAATTTGCTTCTTCACTTTAATACATAGTTTTGGTTGCAATATAAAACGAGTATGGCCGTAAAACTATTTCCTATTCGCTAGTAACTACTTGTTAGATCTCTTGGTAATTTCTAAAATCTTTCTATTTTTACTAAAAAGTAGAAATATCCCCGGGAAACATTGAGAATCAAACCTATTCAAATATCATTATTTATCCTATTTATATTAGGAGCATTATTTGGACTCATGTTTTTGAGTCAAAAAGGAGGGGTTCAAAAAGCCCAAACACAGGATGATGGATTTTCATATGAAGGGATTTCGGTTAAATACCCCACACATACTACATTTTTAGGATTAGAAAAAGATTCATCTCTTACAAGACAAGATATTCTTGAGGTTACTCAAATTGTAACTCCTTTGGATATAGAAACCGATGAGCATAAAAATGATATTGCCGCTACAGCGGAAATAAAAAAACTTCCGGATTTCTCAAAAATTGATACAACTCGTATTGTTAGGATCAAGTACCCTGAGAGTAATCCTGATTTTGCAAGTGAGTTGAGAGAAAAATTATCTTCGAGATCATGTAGAATTATACATTATGGCGATTCTCAGATCGAAGGAGACCGTATCACGGGATATATACGTAATAGACTTCAGGGCATGTATGGCGGTAGTGGCCCTGGGTTCCTTCCTGTACTACCGGTATATCGACAAATAAGCGCTATGGTAGAACCAAGTGAAAACTGGCAGCGTTATGCGTTTTTTGACCCAACTCAAAAAAAGTTTTCTCATCGAAAATACGGAGCTTATCTTTCTGCTTCTCGTTTTACAACATATAAAAAAGAACTCCCAGATAGTACTATGGTTGATTCTTTACCAATTATCAAAGCTTCTGTAAAAATTGGGAAGTCTAGGAAAACATATGCAAAATTTAGATATTTTACCAATATTGGCTTGCATTATGGTAATTGTAATTTTCCGATTAAGGTATCGGTGTATAATGATGGAGTTTTGATTCAGCAAGATGATCTGATTGCAGATGGTAAATACCATCAATATAAAATAAGAACAACGACTACACCTACAGATCTCAAAATTGAACTAGAAGGTAAAGTTAGCGCAGATTTTTATGGATTAACATTGGATGGAGGGTCTAGAGTGCAAATTGATAACGTAGCGATGCGAGGAGCCTCGGGAACGGTTTTTGCAAATTCGAGTGCTGCTATCTACGGTCAAATGATGAGGCAATTAAAACCCAAAATTGTTATTATGCAATATGGAGGTAATACGATGCCATATCTCAAAGATTCTACAGATGTAACCAAGTATGCTAAACGAATTGCCAGACAGGTAAATTGGATTAGAAGGCGAGCAAAAAATACCAGTATTGTATTTATTGGACCAACAGATATGTGTCTTCCGGTAAACGGTAAAATGGAAACCTACCCATTATTACCGTATCTTAATGCTGAATTAATGAAAACTTGCCTCGAAAATAATGTAGCCTATTGGAGTATGTATGATGCCATGGGCGGAAAAGGAGCGATGAAGTTATGGGTAGATGAAAAACTAACTGCCAAAGATTATATGCATTTTACCTGGAAAGGAACCAAAATAATTTCAGAACTATTTTTTACAGCCCTATACCTTGACCTCAAAGAACCTGATAACCATGATGACACGTAACAAATTATTCTTTTATGTATGGCTTATGACATTGCCTTTGATGGCACAAACCTATGTTATAGATACCATACAAAATAAATACCCTTTTGTGAATTGGAAAGCCAATACCATAAAAATGGCAGAAAATTCACCGGCATTTAAAACACTTTTTCGCAAATTAGATACCATTGCAAAAGGAGGAAAAGAAGATTTACATGTTTTTCATATCGGAGGGTCTCATATACAGGCAGATATTTATTCAAATCGTTTACGATCTTATCTTCAGATGATGAGCCCTACTGCAAAAGGACAACGAGGATTTATTTATCCATTTAGCATTGCCAAAACCAATAACCCTGGTAATTATAGAATAAAGTATGATGGTGAATGGGAGGGATATCGATGCTCGGTTCGAAAAGACAGTGTGGCCTGGGGATTATCTGGGGTAACTGCAGTTTTTAAAGATACTGTGTCAAATGTGAAAATAATTGCTAATGGTAATAATTATCACGAGAAGATGTATGATTTTAATAAAATCAGAATCTTTTATGATAACTGGAGTGATGATTATGAAATATCATTCAAGCAAGATTCGCTGGTTTCTGTAGTTAAAGAAAATAAAGAAGCACATTTTGTAGAATATACCTTACATAAGAGTGTTGAAGAAATTGAGTTTTGTATTCGTAAAATTAAAGATGAAGAAAATGCCGAGTTTTTGATGATGGGTATTGAACTAATGAATGATAATAAAGGAATTCAATATACTTCTATAGGAGTCAATGGCGGTAGTTTTTCGTATTATAAAAGATGTCGCTTTTTTGATGACCAGTTATTGCTCTATAAACCGGATTTATTTATAGTATCTATTGGTACCAATGATGCGTATCATCCTGATTTTAATCCGGAAGCATACAAAGCATACTACACAGATTTAATAAAATTAGTTCAAAAAGCAAATCCTAACTGTGCTGTATTACTTACTGTGCCTAATGATTCGTATTATAAAAAGAAATTTCCAAATCCCAGAACTAGAATCGCCCAAAAAATCATTTATGAAGTGGCAAAAGAACAAAAAATGGCGGTTTGGGATTTTTATGAAATTATGGGAGGTTTTAATTCCTCAAAAGATTGGTATGCAAATAAACTAATGCCTAGAGATCGTATTCATTTTACAGTTATGGGATATCGTATAAAAGCAGATCTTTTGTTACAAGCATTAGCGCATTCATGGGAAAACGAATTGCAATTAGAGCCAAACTCTATTTTGAATCAGGTAATTAATGAATAGACTTATTGACATATTTTCTTTTTCAGAAGATTTTCCGTTGATCTTTACACAGGCGAACTTCTGGGTTTTCTTTGCAGCAGTATATTTTATTTACGCTATAGTATATAGCAAAAAAAATTTACGAAGTGCTTATCTCTTTGCTATAAGTCTACTTTTTTATTATAAAACCAGTGGTCTTTTTATAGGGATTTTATTGTTTAGTACGGTCAACGATTTCTTTTTGGGTAAAGCTATTTATAATAGTAGGTCGGTTTTACTACAAAAAACATTAGTTGCTATAAGTGTGATTATTAACCTGGGAACACTCTGTTATTTTAAATATGCCTATTTCTTTACAGATTCGTATAATTTCCTTTTTCAAACTGATTACGAAGTTATTAATTACCTGGCGCAATGGGCTAATACATGGAGTGAGGTAGATTACTTTACAGTGGATAAAATTATTCTTCCTGTGGGAATTTCTTTTTATACCTTTCAGACGATTAGCTACAGTGTAGATATTTACAGAAAACAAATCAAACCTTTAAAATCAATTATTGATTTTGGGTTTTTTGTAAGCTTTTTTCCGCAGTTAGTGGCTGGACCAATTGTAAGAGCTGCAGATTTTGTCCCTCAGATCAGAAAAGAGATTACTATTACCCAAAAAGAATTTGGTCAGGCAACTTTTATGATCCTTAAAGGGTTAATTAAAAAAATGTTATTTGCCGATTATATTGCAGCTAATTTTATGGATCGGGTATTTGATGTCCCCGAGATGTTTTCTGGTTTTACTAATATCATGGCTATGTTTGGATATTCACTACAAATCTATGGTGATTTTTCTGGGTATACCGATATTGCTATTGGATTAGCATTGCTTATGGGATATAAATTACCAGTTAATTTTAATTCACCATATAAAGCTATTCATTGCGGTGATTTCTGGAGACGTTGGCATATTTCACTATCGAGCTGGCTTAAAGATTATTTATATATACCTATTGGAGGTAATCGTAATGGAACAATCTTTTCCTACACATTTATATTGATTTTTACATTTTTAGGAGTTTTTGCCATTTCTGATTATGCGATTGCACTGTTGGCAGCTTCGGGAATTGGTGTTATACTTATTATTACGCTTTTCTCACCTAGGTTAGCATGGCATTTTAATAGAAATGTTAATATTATGATTACCATGTTAGTCGGTGGATTATGGCATGGTGCCTCATGGAAATTTGTAATCTGGGGAGGTCTTAATGGTATCGGAATTGTAGCGTACAAATATTGGCGTAAGATAAGTCCATATGAAGAGTCTAAGGCTTGGTATGTTTTGTTATGGAGAATTGCACTGACTTTTGTATTTATCACCTTTACACGTATCTATTTTAGAGGAAACAGTATGGATCATATTGATCGTTTTTATCAGCAAGTTGTTACCAATATGGATTGGCAGAATGCTCTAGCTGTACTCTGGGAGTATCGTATTGTATTTATTGTTATGGTTCTGGGGTATATTACACATTGGTTGCCCTATCGTACCAAAGATTGGGTAGAGGATTTGTTTATTAAAAGTAATATGATAATCAAAGCCTTGGTAGTGGTGGTCGTAGCAATTATCTGTTATCAAACTTATGCAGCCGATTTTCAGCCTTTTATTTATTTTCAGTTTTAGGTAGTGAAGCGTTAGAGTAGGGGAGAATTTGAGTTTTTATTCCTATATTCTTTGAACTATTACTCATACCCAGCACAGAAAGCATTTCTGTACCACCTTAGTAAACATAAAAATATTAGGTTAGACTGCCAATAATTGTCTTTTGTCCTTTTTCATCGTGTCGAACTCTACCATAAATATCCGTTTGAGCCCCTTGTGCTTGACTATTAGCACCAGTTTGACCTACGTAAGAATATAAAACCTTTATACAATAAGCTTTAAACGATTTCAAATAAGACAAACAACATAAACAAGCCTCAATCAAGAGGCTTGTTCACTATATAACTTACTAATAATCAAACTTAAAAACATGCCTTTTTTCAAAAGCACCAGTTTGACCTATTACCGCCATCGGGTTTAGAACTCTTCAAAAAGCTGGGTCGATAGCTTTATTTGTGTTTTTGAGTTGCCTTAACAATACCATCTTCATCAAAATATTCCCATACACCTATCTTTTTATCTAACTCATATCTTCCTTTTTCGGCAATATTACCACTAGGGTAAAATTTTTGATAATCTCCGTGCCACAAACCTCCTTGATAATGGTATATTTCATTAATTAACCCATTTTCGTCATATTCTTTCCATTCTCCGTCTTTATTCCCATTATGGTAGTATCCTAATATTGACAATTTACCACTAGGATAAAATTCTTTATGTTTTCCGTGTAATTTACCGTTTTGGATTGGAGTTAACATTTTTGGAGTTCCATTTGCATAATAATATTCCTGTTCTCCTCTTGCAATTCCTTTTCTAAATTCTTCTTTGGAATGAAGTTCTCCTTCAGCATGATAGGATTCCCATATTCCATTTTTTAGACCATTTTTATAATACCCTTTTTTAAACAATTGATTGTTGTACCCATAGTATTTTACCAATCCATCTTTTACACCTTCTTTGAACTGAATAGAGTCTATAAATTTTCCGTCTTCAGAATGAAAAGCCCACATTCCATCTTTTTCACCTTTTTTGGTATATCCTACCGTTTTAATATTTCCATTTTTATAATATTCCGTTTTTAAGCTTTTATCATTAAATGAACAACCCATAAAAATAGATACAGTAATAAATATAGGTAAAGTTAAAAAAAGGGTTCTTTCTTGATAGTTTTTCAATAGCATTAAAAAAATCTTATATTGTTTCTTATAGTGTATAACATGATTATCGCTAAAGCAATTGAAGCTAAAATATATATCCAATAAAACAAGATATATATTTTCTTTTTAGCAACAATTCTATATTCTTTTTCAAGTTTTTCCCCTTCACGTTTTTTAAAATAAAAGTAGTTTACAAATATCAATAATGTTATAATTCCAAATCCAAAAACACGAGTCTCACTATACAATAAATGCCTTTGATTACTGTAATGAAAGAAAAGTAAACCTTGAAAAAAGATTAAATTTAATACTTGTAAGCCTACTATTGCAAAAGTCGAAGATATTAATGGATCAATATCTTTACCCTTTTTAAAATAGGAGTATAAAAATCCGAAAAAACTTCTATATATCATTTTACCAGTTTATATCATTATGAACTGCATTAAAATACCAATTACTCTCTACTATTGATTTACCTATTCCTGTGCCTAATGACCAAGCTGCAACATTTAAGTTTTTACTACCCAAAGCAGCTCCATCTACACCTCCTATATAGACCGCTCCAAAAGCAGTTAAAGTTCCATCTTGATATTGTCCTGCTGTATTATAGAGACTGTATACACCAAATGCTTTTCCTGCATTTCCTGCATACTTACTCCATTTTTTAGATATATTACCTATATATTTATTTCTTCCTCCAGTATGACCGTTTCCTGTAAATGACCAATCATAAAATTTATTAACTTTAGTAGAATACCACCAATTCCCTGGGTTATACAAAAGACTTTGAGCATATTTAGATCCAAAGAAACCTAATTTTATACCAGGAAATGATCCTCCTCTTGATTCCCAACTTCTTTCTCTATAGTATTTGTAGCTATAAAAAGGATTGTCATATAGTCCTGATTTTTCATTCCAAGGATTTGAACCAAAATTCTCCACTTGACTACCTATATGAAAAGCCTGCCTTTCACTAAATCCATTTGAATTACCATTACTGTCTGCAACTACCGTTTCACTATCTAATAATGCACTACCATCACTTAACCTTCCTCCAGAACCTCTAAACTCTTCTGAAATAAAAGTATCTATTTGTGCTATAGAAGCTTCCTCTCCTGTATTTGATTTTTCAAAACCAAGCATATTTACAAAACGTTCAATGTCTTTTGAATCATTGGTATACCAATTACCATCTTTTATTTCCCATAAACCTGATGGATCACTAAATTTAATAGGATTATTAAAACCAAAACGATAAGGCGTCCAATTTTGTGCTAATTCTGCAGCAGCATCAATTACATTAAATCTACCAATTGCAGGGTCATATTGTCTAAAAGTCATTTCAGAAACGTTCAATCCTAGAGATTCTTCAGTTTCTTGCCCATTATACCCATAATTATGTTTCCTACCATTCACAGCAAAATTGTACCCTTTATGTTGCAGCCCAAAGGGATAATAGTTTACGCATTTTTTTTAACGGTATCCCTTATTTTTGACCCATACCTACAGCAAATTTATTTTTTTAAGAACGTATTGTAAATATAGATATATCTA
Organism: Aquimarina sp. MAR_2010_214; assembly: GCF_002846555.1. Classification (NCBI taxonomy): domain Bacteria; kingdom Pseudomonadati; phylum Bacteroidota; class Flavobacteriia; order Flavobacteriales; family Flavobacteriaceae; genus Aquimarina; species Aquimarina sp. MAR_2010_214. The sequence goes on along the minus strand of NZ_PJMS01000001.1, from coordinate 5,175,627 downwards.
TTGTTTCTACAATTTATTTTATGGGGATTCTTCGTCTTCCTTACCTTTTGATTGACTGAAGAGTTTTGGCATTTTTGGAAGTACTTTTCCAAAAAAATCCCCCATTAGCGGTATTTTTTCTTTATCAACAAAATTGAGCAATATTGTCATTATAAAAACAAATCCAAAAATGATTATTAGTGTTACGTGTATAAAGTTCATTATATTAGGTTTTAATATTTAGTTTCATTAAACAATCTCTTCAAGGTTTTAGAGAACCATACATTTATAAATAGTATTTTTTTGCAAAAACTCGTTTTTATTCAAAAAATACAGTTTTATAAACGCTATAAATCGAGGGTAAAAATGTAGATTAAAAATAGCTAGGGAAGAAGCAACTTAAACAGCTATTAATCAATAGTGTAAATATACATTTCTTTATAGTTTTTAACAAAAGTGTTAATTCTATTTTAATTAAGTTTTTTGTGATTAAAAAAAAATGATGTGATATATTTTAACATGTTTGGATTGTAAAATCCTACACTTCAAAATCCAATAGGATACCTTGTAAAAATATAATTTTATGTCTTACCATACAATTCGGTCACAAAAGTTGATGACGACTTTAATATTCAACTATAATACAAAAACAATCTAGTTGATCTTTTTTTTACGTTTGAGTAAGAACGATTATTATTGAAGATGAAGGGCGCAACGGCTGTTGCGGCTGAGCTTCAGCTTCAATAATGATCATAGCTTAGTGGCGATTGAACGAAGCTGCATGCGTGCAGAACAAAGGCGAGAGCCTAGCGAAGAGGAGCAGCCGACACACAAAAGGGAACGTAGTGGTTTTGTGTGCCAGCCGATTATTTATGTTTCCGATTTATGACAATAATAACTTCAACATACATAATCGGCTAGGCTGTGACCAAGCGGCGTAGCCCATGTAGTAGCGGTTTTGCTTAATGAACTATTCAGCGATAGCGTACCATATTGTTTTTAAGCAAAAGAGTAGCTACGGGTGATAGAGGAACAGAGCAAGGCTATTTGTTTGTAGTAGAGACTACCGACCGAAGGCGAGGGAGTTGCAACGGTATGGAACAAGTGCTTTTTCTGCACTTGTGGAATAACAAAAAATAGCTTGTGGAGTGACGAAGGAACACCTTATTGCAGCTTATGGGCAAAGCCTTTTTCTGGCTAAGCCCATAATAGTAAATTGGAGTGTAACGACTCACTTGGCTATTTATCTATGACAACAAAAACCCGAACTTTTGATTCGGGATTATTAATGATCTGTATGTATTTCTTTAGCTTTTTAATTCTTTTTGAAGCTATTAAAATTTATTAAAAGCTTTGGGGTATGAGTGCGCTTTATCTTTTTAGTTTTTAATTATTTTTTGTAGCCAATTTTCTTTCTCTCATCCAATTCAGGTGTGTCTAATTTTTTATTGAGTTCATCAAGGTAATCAAAGACCAGTTCAATATTTTTACTATGATTGGTAAGTTTCTTTTTGATTTCCTCAATTTCTAATTTTACACTTAGATTATCGGTTAGCGTTTGTCTTATCTTGGTAAATACTCTAATAATTCGGATATTCACTTCAATAGCTTTTTTACTATTCAAAACACAAGATAACATGGTTACCCCTTGCTCCGTAAAACAAAAAGGAGCATAACGTAAACCTTTTTGATCTGTTTTGGAGGTCGCAAATTGCGTCCTCCAATTTTGGAACTCATTTTTTGTCATTTCAAACATAAAATCTTCTGGAAAACGTTCTGTATTTCTTCTTACAGCTTCTTTTAACCGTTTTGTTTCTACCCCATAAAGCTCTGCTAAATCCCTATCTAACATTACTTTTTGATCTCTAATCAGGTATATTTTACTAGTGATTATTTCGTTTGGGATAGTGATTTCTTCACTCATATTGATGTAAGTTATTGTAATTTGGTTATCTCTGCTTTGCTTAATCCTGTAAAGCGTATAATGGTTTCTATATCAACATTTTCTTTTTTCATTGCTTTTACCATTTCTTTAGCTTTTTCCTGTTGTCCTTCTTCTTTTCCTTGTGCTTTAATTTCATAGGCAGGAACATATTCAAGGCTTTTTTCCAGTTCTTCGAGCAAACCACTTTGGCTAAAGCTGTAAAAGGATTCTTCGGTAATGATGATATGGTCTAAAACTTCTATATGTAATATCCTCCCTGCTTGTATCAGTCTATTGGTAATGTCTTTATCTGATTCGGATGGTTTTAATGTTCCCGCAGGATGGTTGTGTACTAAAATAATCCGTGTAGCCCTTTTCTGTAAAGGTATGCTGTAGACTTCCATCGGTTCTATAATCGTAGCGTTTACGCTGCCCATACTGACAAGCTCTATATTGAGTACGGTGTTGGCATTGTTTAGGCTGATTGTCCAGAAGTGTTCCCGATCACGATCTGTTTTTTGCTCCCGTTTTAGGATGCGTTGCATAATTTCGTACAGTTCTTCGGGGCTTTCTATTTTGGTATTTGGTTTCACTCGGATGTTCATTGTGTAAGGGTATAAAGTTATGGTTTTATATGGTTTCTGGTTTACTGTATTGGATGATAATTATTTACAATTTCATGTAGGTTTTCAAGATCGTCTTGCAAGTATCTTTCTGTAGAACTGATGTAACGGTGTCCTGCCAGATATTGAGTTTTTCTAAGATTGTACTGACTTAACCAATTGGTGATTACGGATGCTCTGATCTGTTTACCATTCTGTACTTTTTGATTATATTTTCTAACCTTTTTTATAATGGCATTGACAATGATAAACCGATCTCCAGAGGGAAAGAGTTGATCGGTATCGGTTTGTAATCGTTCTAATAATTTGTTTCTAACTTCCCCTATATATTCCATAAAATCCATCATCTGCCACGGTTTGAGTTCGATTTCTCGGGCATTACTCTTTTTCGTTCCTGGGATATAGATTTTACCTTTGTTTAATTGTAAATGTTCTGTTTTTAGGTTTTTCAGGTCTTTGGTGTCTAATCCTTGATACACGAGTAATCCAACGATGATTTTATTACGTTTTGAGGTGTATTTGTGATATTCTTCTTGGTAAGTATCGGTTTGGTAACTATAATATAAATCTTCTAATTCTTCGGGTTCGAGTAGGTTATGATTGAGTGTCCTTCTTACTCCTTTTATATTGGTATCTTCTATTGGATTGTCTAGTCGGTAGGATTCACTTATCAGATAGTTGAAGTAATTTTTTAGGCTTCCTAATTTATGATTGATCGTTCTTTTACTATTGCCTTTTCTGGTTAAATATTTGATGTATTTTAAGCAGGTTTTATAATCTATTTCTATGGGTGTAGTATGATTTCGTTTGCACCATTTTTTAAAATCTGTAACTTGTCTTTCATTACTTTTGATGGTAGTTATTGCATATCCTTCTTTCTTTAAATGCGTAGTATAATCATTCATTTTCTATGGTTTTTACGATATGTGTATAAATCTGTGTGGATTCTAAGCTGCTATGCCCTAAAAAGTGTTTGATACTTTCGAGTGGCACTTCTTTTTGTAATAAATGGGTGGCAATAGAGTGGCGTAACGTATGCAGGGTGATATCTTTTTCTATAATCTTTGTATTCTCGGTAGCTGTTGTTATAGCTTTTAACCGATTGGCAAAAGACATGCCTTGCAGTCGTGTACCAAACTGGTTTATAAATAAAGCTTCGCTTTCTGTATGATTCGTAAACTCTGGTCGAGATTCATAGATATAATCTTCTAATATCCGTAGGTTGTATTTATTGATCGGCACAAATCTTTCTTTGTAATTCTTGCCTTTACGAACATATACACGTTCTTTATCAAAAAGGATGTCTTTAATATCAAGGTGTACGGCTTCATTTCTTCTAAGCCCACAACTATAAAACATGGTTAGGATAGCTTTGTCCCGTATTCTAATACATTTACGTTTATTACTATAGCTGCAAGTGGTAAAGAGTTCTTTGATTTCAGATTGGGTTAGGATATTTATCTTTTCTTCTGTAGGGTTGCTTTCAGATTTAAGATGTACTCTTAAAGGTGTTTTGGCATCGTGTTGCATCAGGTACTCTCTAAATTTCTTTAATGCTTGCTGGTGTTTATTGAGATAGGATTTACTAAGCCCACCATACCTAGTTTTATTGGCTCTTTGTGTAAGCTGCTGGTAATATTCTTTTACTAATTGCGCTGTGATGGTATCTATATCAGTATGCCCATGACATTCTAACCAATAGAAGAACTCTTTTAGATGGTTGGGTAGGTAATACACTGTTGTTTCTGCATATCCTAAGATGTCTAACCATTCGGTAAATGAAGGCAATAGTATCCTATAGCTAGGACTTTCTAACTTTAATTTTTTCATCGGTATGTGTTTTTTAGAGTTTGGTGAACTACTTGTGTAATTCGTTGATTATTAACTATAGTAATGGTTCATTATAGGGGTTGAACCATTATGAACTATATTGAACTTCTAAGGTTTTTATGGTACTAGTAAGTAATGTTTCTATCTGTTGATTAGTATTGCTATACTCTTCATAATTTGCTATTTCATATAGATACCCATTTCGTTTATTACCTTTTGCTTTCTGTATCAATCCTGCTTCTTGCAATTGTATCATATATCGTTTTTGATTGCTTGGATTGATACGTAATACGTGGCGGATTTCTTTATTAGTAAAAGTGGTTTGAGTATTGGCTTTTAGATACCCTTTGAGCATTTCAAAAAAGTTTCTACAAGCACCATTTAATATATCACTCTTGCGAAGTAGTACTTCTTTAATCAAGTCATTAGCTTCCTGTATATCGTCGATCGTAGTTTCTATAAATTCTTCTCCTGACTGTTCATCATATTTTTTTGATCGTTGTAATTGCTTATAAAAGGTAATGGCTTCTATAAATTGTAAGTAATGGCTATTGGTGCGTCTTGGTTTAAATACGGATTGTGGTAATTCTAAGTACTCTGCATACGGGTTGATCACTTTGATGGGATGTAATACCCTTTGTACATCTCGTAAAAATCGTGCTGCAATACACTCCTGATCTTTGTTTACTTTTCCTGCGGATAATAACCGTTGATAGTGCATTACTTTTTTATCCTGTTCTTGTGATTCATCAATATATAATAAGAAGTTTCTGTTACTATTATCTTCATAAATAGATTCTTGGGTAGTACAACCCGATACAGATACAGGGCCTTCTACGGTAAGGTGTATGGTTTTAGTAGTGCCTTTGGTATCTTTGTGTACTACTGTTTTAGTGATCTTCTTTTTAGATTGTAATTCCCGTAATGGGTAGAGTACAGATTCTGCACCGTCTAAGTCCTCTATAAGTATGAGTTTGTTTCGTAGTTCTGTACGATTAAAGTAATAAAAGGCATTAGCAGATAATACGGTAATTTCTATTTTATCTTCTTCGGGGATTAATTCTGATACTTTAGATTGTAAATGTGTTTTACCAACTCCTGAACTACCAAGACTGATACAATGTAAGGGGTTTGATGTTTTTCGACTGGTAAAGATCAGGTACATTAATAATCGGTTGGTTTCTTCTCCGATTACACCACTTTGACCGATTAATTCATTTGTCTTTTGTAACAGGTTCTTTGATTTTAAAAACTTGGTAGCTTCTTGTTGCTCTTTACTTGATAATATTTTAATCTGTAATTGTCCTTCTTCCTGCTCTTTGTTGAGTTGATCTATTCTATATTGTTCTAAGGCACTTGTGAGATTTTGTAATGTTTCTCGAACTACACTTGTACCTATTTCTATACGTTCTGCTACTTTTCTAACTAGTTTCTCTACTTGGGTATCATTGTATAAATCTACATTATGACGTAATTTGGTTTCAGACTTTATTTTATTGATTCCTAATGTAACCCGTAACGCTTCTAAATGATTCAGTTTGATACCGCCCAAGATTGATATTTCTAAGTGCTTTGTCCTGTACTCGTAATTATTCGGGTTGGTGGTGTCTAGCATTGTTGATAAGTTTAAATTCTGATATATATATCACAAAACTAAAACATTTATCAGATTTAAACAAGGTTTATATATCTTTGTTATGATATTTATATCGTTTATTTTTGCTAAAACCTTATTATATATAGCATTTTAACTACTTTTAAGTATGACTTTAGGACAGCAGATAACCAAGCTACGTAAGCAAAAAAAGCTTTCTCAAAATGAATTGGGTAAAAAAGTAGGTACTTCTGGGGATATTATCGGTCGGTATGAACGTGATGAAGTAAAACCATCTATAGAGGTAGCTGCTAAAATAGCTGATATACTAGAAGTATCTTTAGATTTCTTAATAGGTAAGGTAACTGTAGAAGTAGATAACCAACTCCTTAAACGTGTTATTGAAGTACAACAGATGAATGATAATGATAAAGAACATATACTCTATACTCTTGATGCTCTTATCAAAAATGTAAAACTTAAATCTATTACATAAATAAAAAATCAATATTCCTACAAAATATAACTTATCATTTTATACTATATATAATCCGCATGCATTTTTGACCTTAAAAATGTAGTTTTATTTCGTAACTAACTACAATACAAATTATTACAACGATATTTTAATACTTTTTTGAACCTTATTTTTGACCAAATTACATTTTCACACCCAAAAATGTAGTACTTTTAAGGCTATGTTTAATTATAAAGCAAAGATTGTTAGGTGGATCGATGGTGATACCCTGCAAGTAGAGATTGATTTAGGATTTTATGTACAGACCACGCAAAAGATACGACTCGCTCGTATTGATGCACCAGAGTTAGGAGATAGCGTAGCATACAGAGAACGACAAGCAAAACACGCCAGAGCAGTAGCCAAAAAGTTCTGCCCAGAAGGTGCTACCGTGACCATTACAACCACCAAACAAAACAAAGACCAATACGCACGATATATTGCAGAAGTAATCTATAACGACACTAATATGTCTGATTACCTTATCAATAAAAAGGTAGCTAAATTATACAAAGAATAAACCGCTATACTTTATAAAACATAAAAAACCAGCTACAAATCAATGTAACTGGTTTTTCCCTTTTTTCTTACTCGTATGTTTCACGGATTACAAAAATCCGCGCTATCGGGCTTTATTATACAGGTTTAGACATTACCAAAATTATTTTAACAATAAAATATAAAGCAAAAATAATACTTAAAGAGTTAAGTATAATCCATTTGTTTTTTTGAGCCAATTCTTTATTATTATAAATCAAATTAAAACTTTTAATTGAGAAAAATACAGATAAAAGTATCGACGGATAAAAAATAAATAATGTTGTCCAACTCAAAAACTTTCTATAATAATTATCATCAATAAAATCACGCAATAGGTATGTCAAAATCACTAATATGAAAAATAATAATGATAGATACGTGTTTCTTTTTAGTTTAGTTTCCATTAAATCCTTTTTTAATTGCTCTTTGGTCAGCTTTACTATCTCTAAATGTTTCATTAGCTTGTGAACCTATTCTTACTTCTCCATAAGAGAATCCTGACATTCCCATTGCTTTTCCCCACATATAATTACCAGCATCATATAAATTATAAATGTTGTTCGTATTACCAAGTCTAAAAAAACCAGCTCCATCATTATAAGTTGTACTTGATCTATTTCTCCCCGTATTAAGTGAAGGGTTTTCAATTAAATCCGCTAAATATTGTTCCGCAAAATCAAAATCCCCATGTCCTTTATTTCTAGCAGAAAATAAACTCCACATATAATAAACTCCACTTTGAGGACCACCTCTTTTTGAAAGCCATCTTTGCATTATAAGGCCTCTATTCATTATTTCTTCATTCATTTGTTCTGTGGAAACTGAATAGAATAATCGATCACCTCTCCTATATGTTCCTGTTATATATGGCTTATCTACTCCTTCAGAATCGTGAAAAGACAATTCGTTTCCATCTTCATCAAAAAATCTATTTGGATCATTATTCTTAACAACATTCGTAACAACCCCTTCAGAATTAACTGTGATATCATCCTGAGGATTTGTTTCTTCTTCATTCTTTGAGTTTCCACTACCATACTGCTTCCTTAAATTAAGGAATGCAACTTTAGCATCTTCACCTGTATATGTAGTTCCATTTTCAGTTTGTTCAACTGATGCCCCACTAGGATCAGCCCAAAACACAGGATTATTATCAAAACCGTTATATGTAGAATTAGAATAATGAGTAACAGGATCTATAGAAGTCCATCGAGCTATGGCAGGATCATATTGTCGAAGATCCATTTCATAAAGGTTCAGGTCTAAACTTTCAGTAAATTCTATACCATTAAACCCATAGTTATGTTTGCTACCATTCACAGCGAAGTTGTATCCTTTGTGTTCGAGCCCAAAGGGGTAGTAGTTTTTCTCTTCTATAATCTCACTTTGAGTAATAGAACCGTTCTTATCAGCATCTTTATAAGACAATCTGATATTGCCTAAATGATCTTTAAACTGATATACATACTTATATCCATCTGCTTCTTTTTCTACATAACCTTCTGCATGGTTAAAGAACTCAAGAGTACCATTTTTATAGATGTAATTCCCGGCATACTCTGTTGTTAATGAACTTCCTTCTGTTGTGATCTTTTTTAATTTCACTCCAGTGGCATCGTAAATATAGGTAATATTTCCATTATGAGAAGCATTATTTATAGTAACTGTTTTAGGGAGATTTAAATGATTGTAGGTAATCCCTGTAATCCCCTTGTTTTGATCTTTGATCATGTTACCATTAACTGCATAGCCTATGCAAAAAAACAAAAATCGGCATCCTTTTTTGCTCGGTATAGTTCACTGGAAGCAAAATTTTAAAGAACGTTTTCGGTATCATTTACCTGTCACAAAAGTACTAAAATAAAAAGTAGGTTTTCTATCGCCAGCCGTATGATCAAAGCTATGTTACATAATCCTTATTATACCCGCACTTCCCAAAGTCAGGGGCTATAACAGGGTTTATATAAAATAGCCACGCACCGACTGCTATTATTGAAGATTTTAACCTCTAACAAGCTATTTTTAGGAGAGATATTATAGTATTATACACATATAATCGTGTCGTAGACCTGATTTCAAGCGTTGTGGGGTCATTCAATCGCCATTAAGGCTAGTATTTTAATAAAAAGCGGAAGACCAGCCACTACAGCCACCGCATTCCATTTTTTATTAAAATAGTCTTCCGTTCCGAGTAAGAACGATTAATCTTAAAGCTGAAGAGCGCAACGGCAGTTGCTGCTGACCTTCAGCTTTAAGATTAATCATAGCCATCTGGCGATTGAAGATAAGCTGCATGCATGCAGAACAGGGCGTAGCCATAGCGTAGTGGAGCAACCGACGCACAAAAAGAGTCCCGTAGGGCGATTGTGCGCCAGACGATTTTTATGTGTTCTTCTTTATCAGATATAAATTTCCACATAAATAATCGGCTAGGTTGCGACTAAGCGGCGTAGCCCATGAAGCAGCGGTTTTATATATATAAACTCATAGCGTTAGCGTTCCTTAATCATACAAAAAGAGAACTGCGGGTGATAGAGGAAGGAGTCCCGCGAAGACCAGTAATAATTACTGACGACCAAAGGTGAGGAAGTAATTATGGTGCGATAGCAACTGGCGAAGCAGGGAACGAGTGACGAAGGAACACCTTATAACAGCTTATGGGCAAAGCATTTTTCTTGCTGCGCCCATAATAATATTCCGACCGTAGGGAATCACTTGGCTATTATACTACTTGTAAGATAAAAGTAAGATTTGTGATAACCAATAAATACTATCTTCATGGTTTTTGTCTGATAGGGTTAATTGATGTATTGCTGCGGCTAAGGAACTTTGTAAATAACTTAATTCCTCTTTGTCGGTAATGATGATTTCTATTTTCATAAGGATGGTTTTTGTGATGCTTAATTTATTGGATGGAAGTTGTTAATGATTTCGTGTAGGTTTTCAAGGTCGTCTTGTAAGTATCTTTCTGTAGAACTGATGTAACGATGTCCTGCCATATACTGTACTTGTCGAAGGTTATTCTTAGCGAACCAATTTACAATAACACTTGATCGTATTTGACCATAACTTTTTACACTACGATTGTAGTTTCTTAAAGTTTTGATGATTCTTCCCGTAATACTGTGAATAAGGTTTAGGCTTCCATAAAATAATTGTTCTTCATTAGCTGCATTGTTTCGTTTTGATAAATATGCTCTAGTCTTGGTAGTATATTCCATCAGTTCCATGATCTGTGATGGTTGTAGTTTTAAGGTTCTTCTATTACTTCTTCGAGTAGATGGGATGTGTATTTTACCTCTGGTAAGTTCTAGGTGTTCTTCCTTTAATTGATAGAGTTCTACTGCTGTAACACCTTGATATACCATTAATCCAACTATTACCTTATCTCGTTGTTTGGTTGCTCTAAAAAAGGTATCGTGATGTTCGATATCGTAAGAATAATATAGATCTTCCAACTCTTCCTCACTTAAAATATCTTTGATGATACTTTTACGGGTTCCTCGTATGGTTAGATTCTCTGCTGGGTTTTCAACTACTTCATTCTTCTCAATGAGCATATCATAATATAATTTGACTGCTCGTAACTCTAGATTAATGGATTGGCGTTTGTATTTTTTGCTTTCTTTTAAATAAGTTACATAGGTTAATAGATTTTTATACGTTACTCGTTCTATTTTAATACTATAAGATTTTGTCCAGTCTTCATACCGTTTAACACGTAAAATATTGATTACAATAGTATTCTCGCTATACTGGTGCTTTTCTAAATAGGTTCTGTAATTCATAAGTTTATATTTTTAACTCTTCAAGGATATGGGTGTATACTTGTGTGGATTCTAAACTACTGTGTCCTAAGAACTGGCTGATCGCTTCTATGGGCACTTCACGCTCTAGTAGATGTGTAGCTATACTATGTCTTAGTTTATGAGGTGTAATCTTTTTTTCTATGAGTTCTTCATTTTCTGTCGCTTTGATAATAGCCCGTAAGCGTAGCTTAAAACTCTGACCACCCATTCTACCACCTTGATGATTGATAAACAAGGCTTCATTCTCACTAGCTTTGTAATACTTTGCACGAGATTCGTATATATAATCTTCCAGTATGCGCAAGTTATACCCATTGATAGGCACGTAACGCTCTTTATAATTTTTGCCTTGTCGTACAAAAAGTCTTTCTTTATCAAAAAGTACATCTGCTAGATCAAGGTGTACTGCTTCATTTCTTCTAAGCCCACAACTGTAGAGTACTACCAAGATTGCTTTATCTCTAAGCCGTATATGCTCATAAGGGTTACTGTATTGTGTAGCTTTAAAAAGTTGTTTGATTTCTGATTCTGTGACAATATCGGATGCGTGTAATTTATCAGTCTTTTCAAAATGTAAGTGTATGGATATTCCTTTATGACTGTGCTTTTTTAAATACGTATTGAACCGTTTTAATGCACTTAAATGACCATTTATATAATTCTTGCTTAATGCCCCTGCTGTATTTTGGTTAGGTCTTTCTTTTAAGTAATCAAAGTATTGGATAACGTTTGCTCTGGTAACTTGATTAATGTGTTTTATGTGCTGTTGTTCTAACCAATAAAAGAACTCTTGCAGATAAATGGGCGAGTATTTTACAGTGGCAACACTATATCCTAATATATCCAACCATTGTTTAAATTCAGGCAATAAAGCTTTATAGCTAGAGTTTTCTAACTTTAATTTTTTCATCGGTATGTGTTTTTTAAGATTCTTTAGCGAGAAGTAGTTAATAAGCTGTATTTCTTCTCTTTATCTTCGCAAGTAGATAGGTTGCGAGTTATTTGCGGTTCGCGAGTTTATGATAAGTTAAGTTCGATTTGTTGTATGCAACCTTTTAAAGCATTATCAATACTGGCTTTAAGCCAATCATACTCTCGCATGTCTGTGATTTCAAAACAATAACTCTTGGTTTTCTTCTTCTTTATACGTTTTATATAACCTTCTTCCTGTAGTTGTTTGTGATAGCCACGTAATGTGCTTTCTTTGATGTGTAGTTGCTTGCGTATTTCAGCATTAGTAAAAGTGGTTTGTCCTGATTCTTTTAGATAGGTTTTTAATCGTTCCAGATGGTTTCGGGCTGCTCCTGTAATTAAATCACTTTTACGTAGTAATACTTCTTTGATAATTTCGTTAGCTTCTTCGATATCTTCAAGTGTAGTTTCTATATACATCTCGCCTGTTTCTTTATCTGTTCTCTTTTTACGTTGCCATTGTTTGTAAAAGGTAATGGCTTCTATAAACTGCAAGTAATGACTATTAGTTCTTCTAGGTTTAAATACGGATGCAGGCAGCGTTAAGTATTCTGCATACGGGTTTCGTACTGATATTATATTTAACGATCGTTGTACACTTCGTAAAAAACGTGCGGATTCAAATTCTTCTTTAACATTTCGTTTGCCTGCTGAGAGTAATCGTTGATATTCCATAATCTTTTTATCCTGTTCTTCTGATTCATCGATGTATAATAAGAAGCTTCTATTACTATTATCTTCGTAAATAGATTCTTGAGTAGTACAGCCTGCAACACATACAGGGCCTTCTACGGTTAGATGTATGGTTTTGGTTGTTCCTTTTCGATCTTTATGTACCACCGTTTTGGTAATTCTCTTTTTGGATTGTAATTCTCGTAATGGATAGAGTACACTTTCTGCTCCGTCTAAATCTTCTATAAGTATCAGTTTGTTTCGTAATTCTGTACGATTGAAGTAGTAAAAAGCATTTTCTGATAATACGGTAATTTCTACTTTTTCATGATCTGGGATGAGTTCGGCTACTTTACTTTGTAAATGTGTTTTCCCTGATCCAGAAGTTCCTAAACTTATACAATGCAAAGGGTTATAACTTTTACGACTGGTAAAGATCAGGTACATTAATAATCGATTGGTTTCTTCTCCGATTACACCGCTTTGTTCAATCAGTTCATTGGTTTTGGTAAGTAGGTCTTTTGATTTTAAGAACTTCTCTGCGGTTTGCTGTTCTTTTTTTGATAACTCTTTGATTGGGATTTCGTTTTCATCAATATCAAGTTGACTTAATCGGTATTGTTCTAGTTCATTGGTTAATTCTTGTAATGTATTACGAACAACACTTGTACCGATTTCTATACGTTCTGCTACTTTTCTAACCAGTTTCTCTACTTGGTTATCATTGTATAAATCTACATTGTGACGTAGTTTGGTTTCTGATTTCACTTTATTAATTCCTAGTGTAACCCGTAACGCTTCTAAATGATTGAGTTTGATACCGCCTAAGATTGATATTTCTAAGTGTCTTGTGGTATACTGGTAATGGTTTGGATTGGTCGTATTGAGCATTTTTATATATTTAGTACTTAAAAGTACTCAAATATATAAAATATTTGATATAAAAAACTAAAAAATGATATCAATAGTACATTTAGATACTTTTTTACTTTAAATGAGTATTTTTGTTTTGATGAAAATTGGAAGCAAAATAAAAGAGTTACGTGAAAATAAAAACATTTCTCAACGAGAGCTAGCTGACTCTATTAGCATGAATCAATCTCAATATTCAAAAATTGAGAGAGACATTGTTGATCCTAGAATTTCTACTATTGAAAAAATATCAAAAGCTTTAAATATAAATTTATCAGATTTATTTTTTTCTTATCAAGCTACCAACAATGATGATAATTTAAAAGAAAATATACGACTTCTAGAAAAGCTTTCTAATGAAGAAAAAAAATCAATTTTTGACTTAGTAAAAAAATTAGTAGCGAAAAAATAACCATTTGTGAATAACTTTTGTTAGTTACTTAAAAGTCAGATTTCATACTTAAAAGTAATACTTTCAAACTGTAATGGCTTGGATTAGGAACATTTTTAAAAATATTTATGACAACTAATTAGATACTAAGACACCATTTTCAGTTTTATTTTGTGAACTTTTTAGTTTTTGAAGAATCGATTTAATTTCTATATGTTTTTTGATATAGACCCCTTTATTACTAAACATAAAATTAAGTCTATCCAATAAATAACAACTATGTTCCTTCAGACTCTAGATTCTTTTTTCACACTATAAATAAGCCACATGCATTTTTAATATCAAAAACGCAATATTTATTTTCAACTAGCTTAAAAACAATTGATTATACATATATTTTAACACTTTTCTAAACCCTTTTTTTGATCAAATTACATTTTTGTATGTAAAAATGTAGCCGTTAAATGCTGCATAAAACATAAAAACAGCTACAAACTTAATGCCTGTAACTGCTTCTTATATTTATTACTTACCGTACCGCTACGAAGTCAGGAGACATTCGTAGAGCAGTGCTACCATTACCATTACTACAACCAAACAAAACAAAGACCAATATGCACGATATATTGCAGAAGTTATCTATAACGATACTAATATGTCTGATTATTTGATTGAAAAAAACGTAGCTAAATTATACAAAGAATAAAGCTCTATACTTTAAAAACAAAAAAAATCCACAACATTACTGCTGTGGATTTTTTATACTATTACACCCCTTTAAGCATCACGCTAAGTCAGGAGACTTTGCGGAGCTCGGGGTTGGGTTTTTCTGATTTATTATATATTTCCAGTTTCTTTCTGTAGGATTCCAATAATTACGATTCATACTAAAATCTTCATAAGAGATTTCAGATTTATCTAAATCACAAAACAAAAAAGTGTATTCATCAAAATCAGGCTTATTTTCTTTTAATTTAACTTCAAAATAAAAAGGATCCGTCCATTGTTCAGTAATATTTTCTATTCCCCAAATCATAATACCAGATATAGACAACTTATTGCCTTCTGATTTAATCCTTGTTAATAGACTATCATCGATCCACTTTTTTGAATCCCAATCATTATCAGGTTTTAATAATACATCCAAAAGACCTCCTAATAAAAATGAGCTATCACCTAGTATTTCATTATAATACTCTAAATCTGAGTCTAAGTTTTCAATATTACTTATATTACTCTGTAATTCAGAAATTAACATCAATTCTATTTCTTCTAATCGTTTCATTTATCTATTCTCTAGATGTTTTTCTATTGATTTTATTAAATCTTGTTCAGCTCCCTGCCTCTGTCCATGAGCTCGATCTCGTCCTAAACGTGAAGTAACCTTAATTCTTCTTTGGACGCTTAACTTAAGTTCTTTCAACAATATCTTTAATTCATCTTTAGTATATTTAGAAAGATCTCTTATTTTAGGTAATGTTCCATGAACTTTACCCGTAGCATCTAAAGAGGGAAGAGGATTTTTTACCTTTAGTTTCCTTAGGTTTAATATATTTTTCGTACTCTTTGCTGCTTTAGCAACTTTTAAAGACCCACTTGGCCCTGGGGCTATCCCTGTCATCGGGGCAATTCCTATTGAATTTCCACTTGGATCAACAAAAAAATATCCATCATCAGATTTTCTTCTACCAAACAACCAAGGTATATTATCTTGTGCTTCTGCAAAAAGCTTATCAAAACCATCCATATCTCCTATAGAAGAAGCAATCTTTTCTCCTCCATAAAAGGCTAGATCTATATTTCCACTATTTGAAGAATCATCTCCACCTCCATCAACAATAGCTTCATCTAAAATTTCAATATGATTCGTTTCGCTATCTTTTACATCATCATAAAGATCTCCAGCATCATCAGGGCAAGCTATTTGATTACCGTTTGCATCAAGGCAATATCCGCCATCTGGATCAAAGGAGGTAATAGGATTATTACCCATTGCCAGATAAGGAGACATAAATTGTTCGTACGGATCTGTTGTCACAAACCTACCAATTGTAGCGTCATAGTGTCTAAGTTCAAACTCATACATATTATAACCTAGGCTTTGGTTTAATTCTTGACCTTGGAATTTATAATTATGTTTTCTACCATTTGTAGTAAAGTTGTATCCTTTATGTTGTAGTCCAAAGGGGTAGTAGTTTTTCTCTTCTATAATCTCACTTTGAGTAATAGAACCGTTCTTATCAGCATCTTTATAAGACAATCTGATATTGCCTAAATGGTCACCATTTACGCCCAAAAATAAATTTTGCGGTCACATTTTTCCCAGACACCTGTTAAAACTGCTAAAAAAAAAGAACGTCCTACCTATCATCTATCTGTCTGCTATGCTAAAATAATAATTTAGAGTGTACTTGCATTACAGTATTCTGTATTTGTTACTTCTAATGCCAGCCGCATGATCAAAGCTATCTTTACATAATCCTTATTATACCCGCACTTCCGTTGTCAGGGTCTATAACAGGGTTTATATAAAATAGCCGCGCACCGACTACTACACTTAAAGATTTTGACTTCTAACAAGCTATTTTTAGGAGAGATATATAGTATTATACACATATAATCGTGTCGTAGACGTGATTCTAAGCATTGTGGGGTCATTCAATCGCCATTAAGGCTAGTATTTTAATAAAAAGCGGAAGACCTACTACATCAGCCACCGCATTCCACTTTTTCTTAAAATATTTTCCGTTTGAGTAAGATCGATTGATCTTGAAGCTGAAGTGCGCAAAGGCTGTAAGTGTAGTGCTTCAGCTTCAAGATTGATCATAGCTATCTGGCGATTGAAGATGCCTGCGTGGCGAACGCAGAAGACAAAGGCGTAGCCAAAGCGTAGTGGAGCAACCGACACACAAAAAGGAACGTAGTGGTTTTGTGTGCCAGACGATTTTTATGTTTTCTTATTTATCACAATATTAACTTCCACATAAATAATCGGCTAGGTTGCGACTAAGCGGCGTAGCCCATGAAGTAGCGGTTTTGCTTAATTTAGTATTTAGCGATAGCGTACCTTATTGTTTTTAAGCAAAAAAGTAGCTGCGGGTGATGGAGGAAGGAGTCCCGCGAAGACCAGTAATAATTGCTGACGACCGAAGGCGAGGAAGTGATTATGGTGCGATAGCAACTGGCGAAGCAGGGAACGAGTGACGAAGGAACTCCTTATAACAGCTTATGGGCAAAGACTTTTTTGTCTGCGCCCATAATAATATGCCGACCGTAGGGAGTCACTTGATTATTATACTACTCGTAAGATAAAAGTAAGATTTGTGATAACCAATAAATACTATCTTCATGGTTTTTTTCTGATATGGCTAATTGATGTATTGCTGCGGCTAAGGAACTTTGTAAATAATTTAATTCCTCTTTGTCGGTAATGATAAGTTCTATTTTCATAAGGATGGGTTTTGTAGTTTAATTTGCTTAATGTATTGGATGGAACTGGTTAATAGCTTCGTGGAGGCTTTCCAGATTGTTTTGTTTATAGGATTCTGTAGAACCGATGTGTTTATGTCCTGCCAGATATTGAACTTTACGGATATTGTATTGGCCTAACCAATTACAGATTACAGAGGCTCGTAATTGATTTACATTAATGACTTTATGATTGATCTTTTTTAACCTTTTTAAGATTCCTATTCGTAACATATCATTAAAGCACTTTTGTGGGATTAATAATTCTTGATTGTGCAGATCGTTGTTTTTGGCTATTTGTGGTCGGATTTGGTCTAGATATTCGATAAAATCAATGATTTGCCAAGGTTTTAATTCTATTTCTCTGGCATTGCTCCTACGGGTTGCAGGAACATAGATTTTACCTTTTTTTAATTGTACATCTTCTAAGTTTAGGCTTTTTAGATGGGTAGCATTTAAACCTTGATATACGATTAGCCCAACAATAATTTTATTACGTTTTGCTGCATATTTAGCAAAGCCGTTAGCGTTCCTATTAAACTTCTCGGTTTCATAACTGTAGTATAAATCTTCTAGTTCGTCTGGCTCTAAAAGATTGTGCAACATCTTTTTTACAGTGCCTTTTACAGATACATCTTCTAATGGGTTTTCGCTTCGCTCTGCTCTCTCTATCAGGTAATCAAAATAGTTTCTAATTGTTACCAAGTGGTTATTGATCGTTTGGGGTTTGATCTTTTTTTGTTGTAGGTATTTGATGTATTTCATACAGGTTTTATAATCGATTTCGCTTGCTGTAATCCTTCGCTTTTTAAGCCATCCCGTAAATTCTGTAATACGTTTTAGATAATGTACTATTGTGGTCTTACTATAATTTTCTTGGTGTAAATACTCTCGATATTCCATTAGTTTTCTTTTAAAATATGTGTATAGATTTGTGTGGATTCTAGGCTACTATGTCCTAAAAACTGTTGTATATCCTCGATCTTCATGCCTGCTTGTAAAAAGTGGGTAGCGATACTGTGGCGTAATGCGTGTGGTGTGATCTTCTTTTCGAGTAGTATTCTATCTTCTGTAGCTTTTATAATCTGTTTTAAATCGTTTTCTAAAGTAGCTCCACTCATTTTGATACTATGTTCGGTAATAAAAACATAGTTGCTTTCACTGGATTTATTAAACTCCATTCTTTTATCATATATATAATCTTCCAGGATATTTAGATTGTATAAATTGATTGGGATAAAACGTTCTTTATAGTTTTTACCTTTTCTGACGTAGATTCGTTCTTTATCAAAAAGGATATCTGATATTTCTATGTTCAACACTTCATTTCTTCGCATACCACAACTGTACAAACAGACTAATACTGCTTTTTGTCTTGCCCTAAATCTTGGTAATGGATTGCTGTAACTCGTTGCCATAAACAAGTCTTTGATTTCTTCTTGCGATACTATATTTAGCTTTTCTGCTATAGTTTCCTTTTCCCTTTTGATGGGTAGATTAAAGGGTTTTGCATTGTGCTTTTTTAAGTATTCCCTAAACTTGTGTAAGGATTGCAGGTGATTATTAAGATAGATATTGCTTAGTCCGCCACCTCTTGTCTTATTGGGTCGTTGTTTTAAATGGTTGTAGTAATTCCTGATATGATGATCTTGTATATAATCAATATGAGTAATATCGTTTTGCTCTAACCAGTAGAAGAACTCACAGAGTTGTGCAGGATAGTTCTTTTGCATGGCATCACTATAGCCTAAGATATCTAACCATTCACTAAAATTGGTCAATAGAGTTCTATAGCTAGCATTTTGTAGCTTACTTTTTTTCATAGGGTATGTGTTTTTTGTGATTTTGTAGCGAGTAGTAGTTAATTAACTGACTTTCTTACTTTTGGATTCGCAACTAGGTGACTTGCGGGTTGGTTGCGGGGTTGCGAGTTGTATCTGTAGTATGCAACTCTTTAAAGCATTGTCAATACTGGATTTGAGCCAATCATATTCCTTCATATCGGTGATTTCAAAGCAATAACTTTTGGTCTTTTTATGCCTCATTCTTTTTATATATCCTTCTTCCTGTAGTTGTTTGTGATAGCCTCGTAATGTACTTTCTTTAAGATGTAGCTGCTTTCTGATTTCGGCATTAGTAAATGTTGTCTGGTTATTTTCTTTTAAATAAGTTTTAAGCTTTTCTAAATGATTTCTGGCTGCTCCTGTGATGGTATCACTTTTATGTAATAATACGTCTTTGATGATTTCGTTGGCTTCTTCTATATCTTGGGTAGTAGTTTCTATATATTCTTCGCCTGTATTTTGATCATATTGTTTTTCTCTTTGGTACTGTTTATAGAAGGTAATGGCTTCAATGAATTGTAGATAGTGAGTGTTAGTCCTTCTTGGTTTAAATACTGATTGTGGCAGTTCTAAAAACTCTGCATAGGGATTGATGATTTTAACAGGTTGTAATAACATTTGTACATTCTGTAACATGTTTTTTGCTTTGAGTTCTTCATCGATATTTACTTTTCCTGCGCTAATCAATCGTTGATAATACATGATCTTTTGATCTTGTTCTTTTGATTCATCGATGTATAAAAGGAAGCTCCTGTTGCTGTTATCTTCGTAGATAGATTCCTGTGTGGTACAACCTGCAACACTTACAGGGCCTTCTACAGTTAGATGTATCGTTTTGGTAGTTCCTTTTCTGTCTTTATGAACTACCGTTTTTGTTATTCTTCGTTTGGATTGTAATTCTCTAAGTGGATAGAGTACAGATTCTGCTCCGTCTAAATCTTCTATAAGTATAAGTTTGTTTCGTAGTTCTGTACGGTTGAAGTAGTAAAAAGCATTTTCTGATAATACGGTAATTTCTACTTTTTCGTGATCGGGTATAAGTTCGGCTACTTTGGATTGTAAATGTGTTTTCCCTGATCCAGAAGTTCCTAAACTTATACAATGCAATGGGTTATAGCTTTTACGACTTGTAAAGATTAGATACATTAATAATCTGTTGGTTTCTTCTCCGATTACACCACTTTGTTCAATCAATTCATTGGTTTTAGTGAGTAAATCAGTTGATTTTAAGAACTTAATTGTATTCTTTTCTTCTGTACTTGATAGTTCTTTGATTGGGATTTCGTTTTCATCAATATCAAGTTGACTTAATCGGTATTGTTCTAGTTCATTGGTTAATTCTTGTAATGTATTACGAACAACACTTGTACCTATTTCTATACGTTCTGCTACTTTTCTAACCAGTTTCTCTACTTGGTTATCATTGTATAAATCTACATTGTGACGTAGTTTGGTTTCTGATTTCACTTTATTAATTCCTAGTGTAACCCGTAACGCTTCTAAATGATTCAGTTTGATACCACCCAGAATATAGATTTCTAAGTGCTTTGTTGTGTATTCGTAATTATTCGGGTTAGTAGTATTTAACATTGCTAAAAAAGTTTGAAAATATATTTGACAACTAATTAGGTGCTAAGATACCAATTTAGTTTTATTATGCAAACTTTATAGTTTTTGAAGAACCGATTTAGTTTCTATATATTTGCTTATTAGTAATAATCAAGGTTTAAAACCCTTATAGAGTTTCTTTTTATGAATTTTGGAAGTATTGTTGTAGAACTTAGAAAAGAACAAAGTATATCACAAACAGACTTGGCTACTAAGCTTGGTATTCATAAAAATGTATTAGGTAGATATGAACGTAATGAAGTATTACCCTCTATTGAGATTGCTCGTAAAATAGCCGATATACTTGATGTAAGCCTAGATTACCTTACTGGTAAAGCTGATGTACAGATGGATAAACATACTCGTGACCGTATTTTAGAAGTTTCTAAATTTGAAGAAGAAGATAAAGAACATATATTTTCTGTTATAGATGCTTTTATTGCTAAACGTAAGATTCAATCTATTTTATAAATAATAACAATATTCCTACAAAATAGAACCTATCTATTTATATTATATATAATGAGCATGCATTTTTGACCTTAAAAATGTAGTGTTATTTCATAAACAACTATAATACAGTTTATTACAACGGTATTTTGATGCTTTTTTGACCTCCTTTTTTGACCAAATTACATTTTCATGTATAAAAATGTAGTACTTTTAATGCTATGTTTAATTATAAAGCCAGAGTTGTTAGGTGGATCGATGGTGATACCCTGCAAGTAGAGATCGATTTAGGGTTCTATGTACAGACCACACAAAAGATAAGATTGGCTCGTATTGATGCCCCAGAGATGCATGATACTGTAGCATACAGAGAAAGACAAGCAAAACACGCCAGAGCAGTAGCCAGAAAGTTCTGCCCAGAGGGTGCGATCGTGACCATTACTACGACCAAACAAAACAAAGACCAATATGCTCGATACATTGCAGAAGTGATCTATAACGACACCAATATGTCTGATTACCTTATTGATAAAAACGTAGCCAAATTATACAAAAAATAAAGCTCTATACTTTATAAAACAAAAAATCCACAACATTGCTGCTGTGGATTTATAATATTAATATACTGCTTTAAGCATCACGTCAAGTCAGGAGGCTTTGCGAAGCATTCGTTTTTATTTAATCACTCTTCGGAAAGCGGGGGAATTATTCTATGATTGCTCCTTTATCTGGAAGTAATTCACCTCTAAGAAAGTCAAATGTAAAGCAATTATCATTTCTGTATTTCTTCTGTGTTGGTATACCTCGATCATCTACAGGTAGTTTATTAGAAAATCTAAATTTTGTAGGATCTAATTTGTTTTCTATAATTATAGATTTATCATTAACAATATCCCATTTAAAATTCTCATTATTCCAACAGCCTGCTAAACCATCTCCCATTGAAGCAATACCACTTATATCTAATTTTATATAATTATCATTAGGAACTGAAGAATGCTTCCCGTCTATTATATATCTTATCTTACCAATATCTTTTACTGTTATACAATTTTCTTTATCTAATGAATAAATATGATAAGTATCTTTCTTGCAACTAGTAAAAAATAACACTATTAGTAATGATGTTAAAAACAACTTCATTTTTAATATTTTAATATTTGTAATTAATATTCTCCAAATCTTTGTACGGTACGATTAGAAGGTAATCTAATTCCTTCACTAGCATTTAATGCTTTACCTATTTGAAAACCTAATTTTTGAGCTAAAACACTTGGAGTTCCTTCTCCGATAGCATATGGAGCAACTAACCAAGAAGCACTTCTGTTTTGAAACGTTTCTAGTCCATCAAACCCTACTCTTGTCATACTCCAAGACAAACCTTTTCTTGCAGCAACAATACCAGCAGCTCCGTTACCAAAGTCTCTAGCTGAGCCTATCTTTCCATTACTAGCTTTACTTCCTCTATATCTATGTTGTATAGGAGTCTGACCTCCTTCTACAGCTTTTTCTATTCCTCTATCTTTCAAATCAAATTTTTCTCCTCCAGTAGCATTTACCATATAGTCAACTAATCCCGGATCATCAGCTATAATCTCATTATCAATAAAATCTTGGCCTTCAGAAGAATTAGTATCTATAACAGCACCAACTACAGCACTATCATTTTCATCAAAAAAGGAATGACTAGTTAATGATTCACCTATTACATCTCCTGTGCGGTTTCCATCTCCATCAACTACATAGATGTTATTATCTCCATCATTTGCATCACCTCCCTCAACAACTGTGTGAGTACCATCTTCATTTTTTGTCACATTTGTAGAAAACCTACCATCTGGATCAATATAACTTAGAGGATTATTAACCATCGCATTATATGGAGTAATTGAAATAAAACTTTCTGCTAACGGATCTGTATTCATCCATCTACCTAAAGCAGGATCATAGTTTCTAGCTCCAAAGTCTAACCACTCTAAACCAAGTTCGTCTTGCTCTTCCTTACCATTATATCCATAGTTATGTTTACTGCCATTCACAGCAAAATTGTAACCTTCATGTTGCAGCCCAAAAGGATAATAATTCTTCTCCTGTACGATCTCGGAAGTACTTATAGAACCATTCTTATCAGCATCTTTATAGGATAGTCTAATATTCCCTAAATGATCTTTAAACTGATATACATACTTATATCCATCTGCTTCTTTTTCTACATAACCTTCTGCATGGTTAAAGAACTCAAGAGTACCATTTTTATAGATGTAATTCCCTGTATAATCAGTTACGTAAAAAAACAAGCGGTATACCCTTTTTTTACACGGTTACCTTGCTATTGAGCAAAAAATAAGAACGTTCTACCTGTCATCTATCCCTCTGCTAAGCTAAAATAGTAATTTACTGTTAATGCCAGCCGCATAGTCAAAGCTATCTTTACATAATTGGTAGTTATAGTCGCTCTTCCTGCCGTCAGGGCCTATAACGCAACTATGTAAAATAGCCGCGCACAAGCTGCTATCATTAAAAAATCTGACTTCTAACGAGCTATTTTTACGGAAGATATTATAATATTACACCTATATAATCGTGTCGTAGACGTGATTTGGAAGGGTTTAGAGGCATTTTAGGCTGTTTTTATGCTCTTTGCGTGGCATTCAGTCGCCATTTGGCTAGTATTTTAATAAAAAGCGGAAGACCTACTACATCACCCACCGCATTCCGCTTTTTACTAAAATAGTTTACCGTCTGAGTAAGAACGATTGATCTTGAAGCTGAAGTGCGCAACTGCTGTTGCGGCTGACCTTCAGCTTCAAGATTAATCATAGCCATCTGGCGATTGAAGATAACTGCGTGTACGCAGAACAAGGCGAGAGCCTAGCGGAGAGGAGCAACCGACACACAAAAAGGAGTGTAACGGTTTTGTGTGCCAGACGATTTTTATGTTTTCAGCTTTATCAGATATTAACTTCAACATAAATAATCGGCTAGGTTGCGACCAAGCGGCGTAGCCCATGAAGTAGCGGTTTTGCTTAATTTAGTATTCAGCGATAGCGTTCTTTATCGTTTTTAAGCAAAAAAGTAGCTACGGGTGAGAGAGGAACAGAGCAAGGCTATTTGTTTGTAGTGTAAACTGACGACCGAAGATGAGGAAGTTGGAACGGTATGGAGCAAGTGCTTTTTCTGCACTTGTGGAATAACAAAAAATAGCTTGTGGCGTGACGAAGGAACACCTTATAACAGCTTATGGGCAAAGCATTTTTCTTGCTGCGCCCATAATAATATTTCGACTGTAAGGAGACACTTGGTTATTATACTACTCGTAAGATAAAAGCAAGATTTGTGATAACCAATAAATACTATCTTCATGGTTTTTTTCTGATGCACTTAACTCATGTATCGCTACGGCTAAGGAACTTTGTAAATAACTTAATTCTTCTTTGTCGGTAATGATAAGTTCTATTTTCATAAGGATGGATTTTGTAGTTTAATGTATTGGATGGAACTTGTCTATAGCTTCATGCAGACTCTCTAAATTATCTTGTTTGTAAGATTCTGTAGAGTTAATATGCCTATGTCCTGCCATTTGTTGTACTTTCCTGATATTGTATTGTCCTAACCAGTTTACAATAACACTTGCTCTGATATGAGTATTGTTAGTGACCTTTTGATTATAGGTTTTTAGCTTTTTTAAGATCGGGTGTAAAATGGTATTGAACTGTGGAGTATTTAGAGGGAACAGCTTTTCATCATTTGTACCTATGTGATCTTGCAGGATAGGTCGTATTTCTTCTATATATTCTTTGAGTTCTATAATCTGCCAGGGTTTTAAGGCTAACTTTCTCCATGCATTACGTCGAGTACTTGGGATATAGATAGTTCCTTTGCGTAAGTCTACATGCTCAACTTCTAACGATTTAAAGTTATTGCTTAATACTCCTTGGTAGACCAATAATCCTACTACCATTTTATTACGTTTTGCAGTGGCTTTGTAATAAAAATTACCCTTCCATATCTTATCGGTTTCATAACTGTAAAACAGGTCTTCGAGTTCATCACTAGTAAGCAAGTTGTGGAAGACCTTTTTACGTTCTCCTCTTACTTTAAGATCATCTGCAATATTATCTGTTCGATACCCTTGTTCTATCAGATAGGTACAATAATGTTTGATTGCCCAAATATGTCTATTGATGGTTTGGGGTTGATTCGTAGTTTTTAGGTGGTTGATATAGTTAAGTACTTGTTTGTAGGTTAGATTTTCTGGTTTGGTACGTTTTGATCTGCACCACTGTTTCAGTTTATTAATATTGTAAAGGTTGGTTTTTATGGTTTGCTCACTATGCTGTAATTCTTCTAAATAGGTATAATAATCTTTCATAATAATTCGAGTAAATGTGTGTATATCTGTGTTGATTTTAAAGAACTATGCCCCAAGAACTGTTGTATGTCTTCTATACGCATACCTTGTTGCAATAGATGGGTTGCAATACTATGCCTAAGACAATGTGGAGTAATATGTTTTTCCTTTAGGGTTTGATCATCTACAAGGGTTAATAAATGCTGTAACCTTCTGCTCATACCCTGACCGTGCATACGGTTACCATATTTATTGATAAGTAAAGCTTCTGTACCATGACTACCGTTATACATGGGGCGTGCTTCGTAGATATAATCTTCTAAGATTCGTAAGTTGTGTTTGTTGATGGGTACGTAACGTTCTTTATAGTTTTTACCTTGTCTAACAAACACACGTCCTGCATCAAAAAGGATATCACCAATATCAAGGCTAACGGCTTCTTTTCTGCGTAAACCACAACTGTATAATATAACAAGGATTGCTCTATCTCTTAATCGGGTACGCTGATACTTACTACTGTAACTGGTCACTTCAAAGAGTTGTTTGACCTCTGACTGGGTAAGGATATCTTTTATGGCACTTTCTTTCTTTTCTAAGCGAAGATGTATTTTAAAGGTTCTGGCTCCATGTTTTTTTAGGTATTCCCTGAACTTTCTAAGGGCATTTTGATGTTTGTTCAGATAGGCTTTGCTTAGTCCTCCACTTGTACGTTGGTTACTGCGTTCTCCTAAATATTTATAATAGGCTTTTACAGTATCGATAGTAATTTGTTCTAAACGTTGGATATCATGGTTTTCTAACCAATAGAAGAACTCCTGTATAAAGATGGGAGTGTAATACACTGCTTTTTCATTATAGCCTAAGATATCTAACCAGTCCTTAAAATCAGACAATAGTATCTTATAGCTATCGTTTTGTAGCTTTAATTTTTTCATACGGTATGTGTTTTTTAAGGTTTAGTGGCGAGAAGTAGTTAATTAACTAGCTTTCTTTGTTTTAACCTCGCCATTTAGGGTGTGGCGACTTGGTGGCGACTTGGTGGCGAACTGGCGGTATCGAGTCGATGCAGACAAGTATTTAATGCATTGTCTATTTGGGTTTTAAGGTTTGTATATTCATTGATATCTATAATCTCAAAACAGTAGCTTTTGGTCTTAGCTTTCTTTACCCGTTTGATATAGCCTTCTTCCAGTAATTGTGTATTGTATCTGCGTAGGGTGGTTTCTTTTACCCGTAGGTTTCTTCGGATTTCAGTATTGGTAAACGTAGTTTGAGTATTTTCTTTTAAGTAGGCTTTGAGCCTTTCTAGGTGGTTTCGTACCGCTCCTGTTATGGTATCACTTTTACGTAGTAAAACCTCTTTGATAATTTCGTTGGCTTCTTGTATATCTTCGATGGTAGTTTCTATATATTCTTCGCCCGTTTGCTTATCATATTTACGCTCTCTTTGATACTGGCAATAAAAAGTAACAGCTTCTATAAATTGTAAATAGTGGCTATTGGTTCTTCTAGGTTTAAATACAGATTCGGGAAGCTCTAAGTATTCTGCATATGGATTGATCACTTTGATAGGTTTTAAGATTCGTTGTACATCTCGTAAAAACCTAGCTGCGATAAACTCCTCTTGTTTATTTACTCGTCCCGCCGACTCGGCGCGCTGGTAGTGCATGATCTTTTTATCCTGCTCACTAGATTCATCGATATAGAGCAGGAAACTCCTGTTGCTGTTGTCCTCATAAATAGATTCCTGAGTAGTACATCCTGCAACAGATACAGGACCTTCTACAGTAAGGTGTATAGTTTTGGTTGTTCCTTTTTTGTCTTTATGAACTACTGTTTTGGTAATCCTCTTTTTAGATTGTAACTCCCGTAATGGGTAGAGTACACTTTCTGCTCCGTCCAGATCCTCGATTAAGATTAACTTGTGTTGTAATTCTGTTCTATTAAAATAGTAAAAGGCATTTGCCGATAATACTGTGATTTCTACTTTATCTTCATCAGGGATTAATTCTGCTACTTTAGATTGCAGGTGTGTTTTGCCAACTCCCGAACTACCAAGACTGATACAATGTAATGGATTTGATGTTTTACGGCTCGTAAAGATCAGGTACATTAATAATCGGTTAGTTTCTTCACCAATCACACCAGATTTACCGATGAGTTCATTGGTGTTTTTTAGTAAGTCTTTGTTTCGCAAAAAGGTTTCTGCGGCTTGCAGTTCTTTATTAGATAATGATTTAAGTACAGGAACTTCTTGCTCTTTATTAATCTGATCGATACGGTATTGCTCTAGTGCTGCGGTAAGCTCTTGGAGGCACTGCCTCACTATTGATGTACCTATTTCTATACGTTCTGCCACTTTTCTAACTAATCTCTCTATTGTATTATCATTATATAAATCAATACTATGACGCAACACATTGTGATTTTCTGGTTTCTGTATGCTTAGTGTAACTCGCATACGTTCTAGATTATTAAACTTAATACCTCCTAGAATGTGGATTTCTAACTGTTTTGTGATGTAACTGTAGTTATGTGGGTTGGTGGTGTCTAACATTGTTGAAAAGTTTTTACTAATCGTTTTCGATTACAAACATAGCGAATTTGATTTATTTAACTAATCCTTTTCGATATGTTTTTTACATGTCATAGATATTATTCGCTATATGATTTGTAGATTTGTACAGCATTATAAGTATATATAGTGCTTTTAACTAGTGTTTAGACTATGGATAGTTTTAGTAATAATCTTAAAGAGTTAAGAAGTCAAAAAGGGTTTTCACAAGAAGCTTTTGCCAAAAAGGTAGGAGTACATGTAACGAACCTTTCTAAGTATGAGCGTAATATTTCTATACCTTCTCTAGAAGTTGCCAATAGGATGGCTGATATATTAGAAGTGTCATTAGATCGATTAGTTCATGGAGAGAATAAGGCACAAACAACTATTGACGACCAAGATTTACTAAGTCTTTTTAATAAAGCACAGAACCTTTCTGATAAACAAAAAGAGACCGTAAAAGATTTTCTATCTGCATTTGTACTTAAAGCAGACCTTACTCAAAAACTAGCACAATAAAAAAACAGCCACCTATTTCTAGATGACTGTTTCTTATCATTTATTTTACTCTTACCGTTACGAAGTCAGAGACATTCGTAGAGCATCCGTTTTTATTTAATCACAAAACCTTGTTGTGATTTTGCTAGATTATTATTGTATGCTTTAAATATATTATTGATATAATTAACAATAGTTTGATCCTCTAAATCTTCTTTTTTCTCTAATAATTCTAATACTTTATTTAGAAGTGATTTAAGGTTGTTTATTTCATAGATATCATATTGATTTTTATTTTGTAACAATAAAAAAGTTGGTGTATGACTTATAGAAGCTCCAACAGCATATACACCTATTTCTTCATCAATTTTAAAATCATTATTATTTAAATTGGTGATATAGATGGTTTTAAAATACCTTGTTATATCTTCTGTCTCTTTTAAAACATCCTTAGATATTAAAAATTCAGCAATATCTTTTTTTAAATTATTTGATAAGTTAATATCACTATCCTGAGCATTAGATGTACCACTTAATACAAATAACAAGCAAATCATTTTTACAATATTCTTCATCATTTTAATTCTTTTTATTCTTTTTTAATTGTTGTATTATCTTGACTTGAATTTGCACAGGCTTAGTTTCTGTATTACCATTTGTTCTAGCCGTTTTTTCATTTTCATTTGTAGTATGTTCAATTTCGTGACCAAAAACGGAACCTAAAACCTCACTAAAGTTTAAACCATTTATTGATTCTCCTCCAACTTCGACCGTTTGGTTTTCGGTAGCATCTACAACTGCATCAATAGTTTTTTCAAATAAAACTATTTTTGACTTTAAAACTTTAACATCTCCCGTTTTTAAGTCTTGTTCAACCTCGCTGTTATTTGTTTCTCCAGCAATAACATTGCCAGTTTTCTTATCTGTCTTTATGGGTGAGTCTGAGTCTAACTCAACTTGTATTTGGGCTTCAGAAGTTACTAATTCTTGAAATTGAGCTTCTCCTTCTTCTGTTTGTCTTAGCGATCTCGCTATATTTTTATCGGTATTCGTAGCGTGTTCAGTAAAACCTCCTTTGCCATCATTTAAACTTGGGTCATAAACAAGATTACCATTTTTGTCAACCCAATCCTCTGGTCCCATACCAGTAGGGTCAGTAAATTTCAAAGGACTATTATATGAATAATTATATGGAGACCACTCATAGTAGGCTTCTGCCAATGGATCAATGTTCATCCACCTACCTAATGCAGAATCATAGTTTCTTGCTGAGAAATCTAACCATTCTAGACTAAGTTCTGATTGTTCTTCTTTCCCACCAAAACCATAATTATGATTTCTTCCTCGTAGTATACTATTATATCCAGAATGAGTCATACCGAAAGGATAATAATTCTTCTCTTCTATAATCTCACTTTGAGAGATAGAGCCATTCTTGTCAGCATCTTTATAGGATAACCTAATATTCCCCAGATGGTCTTTAAACTGGTATACATATTTATACCCATCTGCTTCTTTCTCTACATACCCTTCAGGATGGTTAAAGAACTCTAGATTACCATTTTTATAGATGTAATTACCTGTATAATCAGTTACGTAAAAAAACAAGCGGTATACCCTTTTTTTACACGGTTACCTTGCTATTGAGCAAAAAATAAGAACGTTCTACCTGTCATCTATCCCTCTGCTAAGCTAAAATAGTAATTTACTGTTAATGCCAGCCGCATAGTCAAAGCTATCTTTACATAATTGGTAGTTATAGTCGCTCTTCCTGCCGTCAGGGCCTATAACGCAACTATGTAAAATAGCCGCGCACAAGCTGCTATCATTAAAAAATCTGACTTCTAACGAGCTATTTTTACGGAAGATATTATAATATTACACCTATATAATCGTGTCGTAGACGTGATTTGGAAGGGTTTAGAGGCATTTTAGGCTGTTTTTATGCTCTTTGCGTGGCATTCAGTCGCCATTTGGCTAGTATTTTAATAAAAAGCGGAAGACCTACTACATCACCCACCGCATTCCGCTTTTTACTAAAATAGTTTACCGTCTGAGTAAGAACGATTGATCTTGAAGCTGAAGTGCGCAACTGCTGTTGCGGCTGACCTTCAGCTTCAAGATTAATCATAGCCATCTGGCGATTGAAGATAACTGCGTGTACGCAGAACAAGGCGAGAGCCTAGCGGAGAGGAGCAACCGACACACAAAAAGGAGTGTAACGGTTTTGTGTGCCAGACGATTTTTATGTTTTCAGCTTTATCAGATATTAACTTCAACATAAATAATCGGCTAGGTTGCGACCAAGCGGCGTAGCCCATGAAGTAGCGGTTTTGCTTAATTTAGTATTCAGCGATAGCGTTCTTTATCGTTTTTAAGCAAAAAAGTAGCTACGGGTGAGAGAGGAACAGAGCAAGGCTATTTGTTTGTAGTGTAAACTGACGACCGAAGATGAGGAAGTTGGAACGGTATGGAGCAAGTGCTTTTTCTGCACTTGTGGAATAACAAAAAATAGCTTGTGGCGTGACGAAGGAACACCTTATAACAGCTTATGGGCAAAGCATTTTTCTTGCTGCGCCCATAATAATATTTCGACTGTAAGGAGACACTTGGTTATTATACTACTCGTAAGATAAAAGCAAGATTTGTGATAACCAATAAATACTATCTTCATGGTTTTTTTCTGATGCACTTAACTCATGTATCGCTACGGCTAAGGAACTTTGTAAATAACTTAATTCTTCTTTGTCGGTAATGATAAGTTCTATTTTCATAAGGATGGATTTTGTAGTTTAATGTATTGGATGGAACTTGTCTATAGCTTCATGCAGACTCTCTAAATTATCTTGTTTGTAAGATTCTGTAGAGTTAATATGCCTATGTCCTGCCATTTGTTGTACTTTCCTGATATTGTATTGTCCTAACCAGTTTACAATAACACTTGCTCTGATATGAGTATTGTTAGTGACCTTTTGATTATAGGTTTTTAGCTTTTTTAAGATCGGGTGTAAAATGGTATTGAACTGTGGAGTATTTAGAGGGAACAGCTTTTCATCATTTGTACCTATGTGATCTTGCAGGATAGGTCGTATTTCTTCTATATATTCTTTGAGTTCTATAATCTGCCAGGGTTTTAAGGCTAACTTTCTCCATGCATTACGTCGAGTACTTGGGATATAGATAGTTCCTTTGCGTAAGTCTACATGCTCAACTTCTAACGATTTAAAGTTATTGCTTAATACTCCTTGGTAGACCAATAATCCTACTACCATTTTATTACGTTTTGCAGTGGCTTTGTAATAAAAATTACCCTTCCATATCTTATCGGTTTCATAACTGTAAAACAGGTCTTCGAGTTCATCACTAGTAAGCAAGTTGTGGAAGACCTTTTTACGTTCTCCTCTTACTTTAAGATCATCTGCAATATTATCTGTTCGATACCCTTGTTCTATCAGATAGGTACAATAATGTTTGATTGCCCAAATATGTCTATTGATGGTTTGGGGTTGATTCGTAGTTTTTAGGTGGTTGATATAGTTAAGTACTTGTTTGTAGGTTAGATTTTCTGGTTTGGTACGTTTTGATCTGCACCACTGTTTCAGTTTATTAATATTGTAAAGGTTGGTTTTTATGGTTTGCTCACTATGCTGTAATTCTTCTAAATAGGTATAATAATCTTTCATAATAATTCGAGTAAATGTGTGTATATCTGTGTTGATTTTAAAGAACTATGCCCCAAGAACTGTTGTATGTCTTCTATACGCATACCTTGTTGCAATAGATGGGTTGCAATACTATGCCTAAGACAATGTGGAGTAATATGTTTTTCCTTTAGGGTTTGATCATCTACAAGGGTTAATAAATGCTGTAACCTTCTGCTCATACCCTGACCGTGCATACGGTTACCATATTTATTGATAAGTAAAGCTTCTGTACCATGACTACCGTTATACATGGGGCGTGCTTCGTAGATATAATCTTCTAAGATTCGTAAGTTGTGTTTGTTGATGGGTACGTAACGTTCTTTATAGTTTTTACCTTGTCTAACAAACACACGTCCTGCATCAAAAAGGATATCACCAATATCAAGGCTAACGGCTTCTTTTCTGCGTAAACCACAACTGTATAATATAACAAGGATTGCTCTATCTCTTAATCGGGTACGCTGATACTTACTACTGTAACTGGTCACTTCAAAGAGTTGTTTGACCTCTGACTGGGTAAGGATATCTTTTATGGCACTTTCTTTCTTTTCTAAGCGAAGATGTATTTTAAAGGTTCTGGCTCCATGTTTTTTTAGGTATTCCCTGAACTTTCTAAGGGCATTTTGATGTTTGTTCAGATAGGCTTTGCTTAGTCCTCCACTTGTACGTTGGTTACTGCGTTCTCCTAAATATTTATAATAGGCTTTTACAGTATCGATAGTAATTTGTTCTAAACGTTGGATATCATGGTTTTCTAACCAATAGAAGAACTCCTGTATAAAGATGGGAGTGTAATACACTGCTTTTTCATTATAGCCTAAGATATCTAACCAGTCCTTAAAATCAGACAATAGTATCTTATAGCTATCGTTTTGTAGCTTTAATTTTTTCATACGGTATGTGTTTTTTAAGGTTTAGTGGCGAGAAGTAGTTAATTAACTAGCTTTCTTTGTTTTAACCTCGCCATTTAGGGTGTGGCGACTTGGTGGCGACTTGGTGGCGAACTGGCGGTATCGAGTCGATGCAGACAAGTATTTAATGCATTGTCTATTTGGGTTTTAAGGTTTGTATATTCATTGATATCTATAATCTCAAAACAGTAGCTTTTGGTCTTAGCTTTCTTTACCCGTTTGATATAGCCTTCTTCCAGTAATTGTGTATTGTATCTGCGTAGGGTGGTTTCTTTTACCCGTAGGTTTCTTCGGATTTCAGTATTGGTAAACGTAGTTTGAGTATTTTCTTTTAAGTAGGCTTTGAGCCTTTCTAGGTGGTTTCGTACCGCTCCTGTTATGGTATCACTTTTACGTAGTAAAACCTCTTTGATAATTTCGTTGGCTTCTTGTATATCTTCGATGGTAGTTTCTATATATTCTTCGCCCGTTTGCTTATCATATTTACGCTCTCTTTGATACTGGCAATAAAAAGTAACAGCTTCTATAAATTGTAAATAGTGGCTATTGGTTCTTCTAGGTTTAAATACAGATTCGGGAAGCTCTAAGTATTCTGCATATGGATTGATCACTTTGATAGGTTTTAAGATTCGTTGTACATCTCGTAAAAACCTAGCTGCGATAAACTCCTCTTGTTTATTTACTCGTCCCGCCGACTCGGCGCGCTGGTAGTGCATGATCTTTTTATCCTGCTCACTAGATTCATCGATATAGAGCAGGAAACTCCTGTTGCTGTTGTCCTCATAAATAGATTCCTGAGTAGTACATCCTGCAACAGATACAGGACCTTCTACAGTAAGGTGTATAGTTTTGGTTGTTCCTTTTTTGTCTTTATGAACTACTGTTTTGGTAATCCTCTTTTTAGATTGTAACTCCCGTAATGGGTAGAGTACACTTTCTGCTCCGTCCAGATCCTCGATTAAGATTAACTTGTGTTGTAATTCTGTTCTATTAAAATAGTAAAAGGCATTTGCCGATAATACTGTGATTTCTACTTTATCTTCATCAGGGATTAATTCTGCTACTTTAGATTGCAGGTGTGTTTTGCCAACTCCCGAACTACCAAGACTGATACAATGTAATGGATTTGATGTTTTACGGCTCGTAAAGATCAGGTACATTAATAATCGGTTAGTTTCTTCACCAATCACACCAGATTTACCGATGAGTTCATTGGTGTTTTTTAGTAAGTCTTTGTTTCGCAAAAAGGTTTCTGCGGCTTGCAGTTCTTTATTAGATAATGATTTAAGTACAGGAACTTCTTGCTCTTTATTAATCTGATCGATACGGTATTGCTCTAGTGCTGCGGTAAGCTCTTGGAGGCACTGCCTCACTATTGATGTACCTATTTCTATACGTTCTGCCACTTTTCTAACTAATCTCTCTATTGTATTATCATTATATAAATCAATACTATGACGCAACACATTGTGATTTTCTGGTTTCTGTATGCTTAGTGTAACTCGCATACGTTCTAGATTATTAAACTTAATACCTCCTAGAATGTGGATTTCTAACTGTTTTGTGATGTAACTGTAGTTATGTGGGTTGGTGGTGTCTAACATTGTTGAAAAGTTTTTACTAATCGTTTTCGATTACAAACATAGCGAATTTGATTTATTTAACTAATCCTTTTCGATATGTTTTTTACATGTCATAGATATTATTCGCTATATGATTTGTAGATTTGTACAGCATTATAAGTATATATAGTGCTTTTAACTAGTGTTTAGACTATGGATAGTTTTAGTAATAATCTTAAAGAGTTAAGAAGTCAAAAAGGGTTTTCACAAGAAGCTTTTGCCAAAAAGGTAGGAGTACATGTAACGAACCTTTCTAAGTATGAGCGTAATATTTCTATACCTTCTCTAGAAGTTGCCAATAGGATGGCTGATATATTAGAAGTGTCATTAGATCGATTAGTTCATGGAGAGAATAAGGCACAAACAACTATTGACGACCAAGATTTACTAAGTCTTTTTAATAAAGCACAGAACCTTTCTGATAAACAAAAAGAGACCGTAAAAGATTTTCTATCTGCATTTGTACTTAAAGCAGACCTTACTCAAAAACTAGCACAATAAAAAAACAGCCACCTATTTCTAGATGACTGTTTCTTATCATTTATTTTACTCTTACCGTTACGAAGTCAGAGACATTCGTAGAGCATCCGTTTTTATTTAATCACAAAACCTTGTTGTGATTTTGCTAGATTATTATTGTATGCTTTAAATATATTATTGATATAATTAACAATAGTTTGATCCTCTAAATCTTCTTTTTTCTCTAATAATTCTAATACTTTATTTAGAAGTGATTTAAGGTTGTTTATTTCATAGATATCATATTGATTTTTATTTTGTAACAATAAAAAAGTTGGTGTATGACTTATAGAAGCTCCAACAGCATATACACCTATTTCTTCATCAATTTTAAAATCATTATTATTTAAATTGGTGATATAGATGGTTTTAAAATACCTTGTTATATCTTCTGTCTCTTTTAAAACATCCTTAGATATTAAAAATTCAGCAATATCTTTTTTTAAATTATTTGATAAGTTAATATCACTATCCTGAGCATTAGATGTACCACTTAATACAAATAACAAGCAAATCATTTTTACAATATTCTTCATCATTTTAATTCTTTTTATTCTTTTTTAATTGTTGTATTATCTTGACTTGAATTTGCACAGGCTTAGTTTCTGTATTACCATTTGTTCTAGCCGTTTTTTCATTTTCATTTGTAGTATGTTCAATTTCGTGACCAAAAACGGAACCTAAAACCTCACTAAAGTTTAAACCATTTATTGATTCTCCTCCAACTTCGACC
The DNA here is from genome assembly GCF_002846555.1 of Aquimarina sp. MAR_2010_214. Taxonomy (NCBI): domain Bacteria; kingdom Pseudomonadati; phylum Bacteroidota; class Flavobacteriia; order Flavobacteriales; family Flavobacteriaceae; genus Aquimarina; species Aquimarina sp. MAR_2010_214. Next base: position 5,139,599 of record NZ_PJMS01000001.1, on the reverse strand, counting down.
GTTTGGTTTTCGGTAGCATCTACAACTGCATCAATAGTTTTTTCAAATAAAACTATTTTTGACTTTAAAACTTTAACATCTCCCGTTTTTAAGTCTTGTTCAACCTCGCTGTTATTTGTTTCTCCAGCAATAACATTGCCAGTTTTCTTATCTGTCTTTATGGGTGAGTCTGAGTCTAACTCAACTTGTATTTGGGCTTCAGAAGTTACTAATTCTTGAAATTGAGCTTCTCCTTCTTCTGTTTGTCTTAGCGATCTCGCTATATTTTTATCGGTATTCGTAGCGTGTTCAGTAAAACCTCCTTTGCCATCATTTAAACTTGGGTCATAAACAAGATTACCATTTTTGTCAACCCAATCCTCTGGTCCCATACCAGTAGGGTCAGTAAATTTCAAAGGACTATTATATGAATAATTATATGGAGACCACTCATAGTAGGCTTCTGCCAATGGATCAATGTTCATCCACCTACCTAATGCAGAATCATAGTTTCTTGCTGAGAAATCTAACCATTCTAGACTAAGTTCTGATTGTTCTTCTTTCCCACCAAAACCATAATTATGATTTCTTCCTCGTAGTATACTATTATATCCAGAATGAGTCATACCGAAAGGATAATAATTCTTCTCTTCTATAATCTCACTTTGAGAGATAGAGCCATTCTTGTCAGCATCTTTATAGGATAACCTAATATTCCCCAGATGGTCTTTAAACTGGTATACATATTTATACCCATCTGCTTCTTTCTCTACATACCCTTCAGGATGGTTAAAGAACTCTAGATTACCATTTTTATAGATGTAATTACCGGCATACTCTGTTGTTAATGAACTTCCTTCTGTTGTGATCTTTTTTAATTTCACTCCAGTGGCATCGTAAATATAGGTAATATTTCCATTATGAGAAGCATTATTTATAGTAACTGTTTTAGGGAGATTTAAATGATTGTAGGTAATCCCTGTAATCCCCTTGTTTTGATCTTTGATCATGTTACCATTTTGGTCATAATCAAAATCTTCATTGGTATTGGTACCATCCTTAAATCCATATCCTTTATTACCGATATCGGTTACTTTTTGTAGCTTATTACCACTGTCATAGGTATAACCCAATACATCCATATAATCATATGTCGTACCACCTTGCCAACCATGTCTGGATAATGAAAGAATATTTCCCATTTTATCATAACTAACTCCTAGTAAACTAAAAGCGCTATCACTACAATCTGCCTTGGTAATCCTATTTAAAGCATCGTACTCATATTTGTAATATCGCTCTACATTATCATTGGCAGTTTTCCACTTTGTTTCTGCAATATTACCATTAAACAGTGCAGTAGCTCCATGTTGCGGGGTATTGTAATTGATCCCAAAAGCAAACAATTTGTTCCCAAGAGCAGTATTAGGATCGTTAATCTTAGTAAGCCAACCTCGTATATTGTATTTGTAATTTACTTCCTGTAGTCCTTCAACTTTACTTGGAGTAATGGTACCAGTAATAACACCTCCAACATTCTTCTTGATTAATTGTCCAAGAGTATCGTAATCATTACTTGTAATACGCTCCCTATCTTGACTATTGATCTTTTGAGTTTGGTGCAACACCCTACCCATATGATCATAAGTAAATGTATCTATCGTTACAATTGCAGCGTTGCTGTTTTTGGTGTGGCTGGTTTTGGTTTCTTTTACCTTACCTACAAAATCAAGCTTGCTCTCTATAATATCAGTAGTGTTGAGATATTCATTTTTACTGGCTACATAAATCGGTCTTGCTTTTTTATCATAATACATAACTGTAGTTGTCCAGTATGAGGTATCTAGTATTTTTACTAAACTTCCGGTTGTCAATGCTTTTGTTTGGTCTGAAACTACTTCACTATAGATAGTATTCGGTTTTGTAAAAGCTTGCTGTGGAGTAGCTCCCAAAAATCCATAATCATCATAGTAAGTAATCGTTAATACTTCACTTGCAAGCGCTTTTGGATAACCATCATCGGTATAGTACATATCTACTCCTCCGATGCTAACTTTAGCCCCTCTTGTTACCCATAGCTTATCTGTATATGCATTTGCTTCGGTTTGTAGTTGTTTGCGATTTTTTCCTGTGATACTGATTTTACCGGTATACGCTACTCTTCCAAAAACATCATATTTGGTTAAGAGCCAGGTATTGTCTGCTTTTAGGTTCGCATCCTGAGTTAAGATCGGTTGATCTAGCTTGTTATATATAATAGATTCCAAACCTTTGCCGGGGATTTTCTTTTCGATCAATCGATTGCGATAATCATATTTATATTGATAACATAATTCGGCAAGCTCAGTATCAGAGATACCATCAGTTGTAGTTACTTTAGGAGGTATTACATAGGTAAGATTCCCAAAATCATCATATACATAATACGTGTCATGTGCCTCGACTACGCTCGGTGCTCCTGTTGCTGAGCTTGTCGAAGCAAAGGTTCTTTTTAAGATCATTCTCCCTAATCTATCGGTATACTCCCTTACAGTATTTAAGTTTCCATTTGTAGGTTTCCAGTTTTCATTTTTGGTAATGGTCACATATAGCTCGTTTTCGAGGTAGCTTGTAGTTCCTTTATGTAATTCAGGTTTTTCAGTACTATTTTCCGTAAAATCCACATAAAAATAAGCAACTTCATTAGCGGTGTTGGTTTGCCAATCAAATTTAACAGTATGATCGGTATCATTTTCAGGATTCACTTTCCATGCTGTACCTGGTGCTCCTTGTTCTAATACCCTGTTAAGTGATGACGTTTCGAATTCACTTTTAGAGTATGCATTGATATCAGCCACATTTACTCCTGTAAAATCATCTTTATAAACAGTTTTATAGTAAGTATTGATATCTTTAGTAATATTGACTGTTTTGTAGCTTCCTATTATGTTACTAGCTTCAAAAGGGAGGTATTGTTTGTCTTGCCTACCTTCTTTATCATACTCTATATGGGTGACAATATCTTTCGCATTTTTTGAAGCTTGAATTGCTCTTTGTTGTTTGGGCCTTCCAAGTTTATCATAATAGGTTACATTCTCAATTACATCTTTAGCATATTGTATGGCAGCAGGTGTAGTCATTGCTTCTTGATATACCTGTGTGAACACATAATTCTCATTAGATAAGGTTGGAGTTTGATACTTAATAAATAAACATCCCTGGCGATCCCCATACTCATCAGGACACTTATCATCAAAGTTAGCTACATATCCTTCAGGCTGATCACATTGTAGTTTGTTAGGAAAATCGACTACTTCATTATTTGCAACAAAAATAAATACTCCCCAGCCATCTCCATCGGTATCTGGATACCAGTATTGAGGGATAATCTCAGGATTATTATCATCACAATCTCCTCCTCGTGCTGCATATCCAGAAGGTTGTGTACAGGATATCTTTGTGTCTGTATCACTACCGTAGGTGTCTTTATCTATATCGCGATACCATTTTTTTGGATGTTTTCTAAAATCAAGATTTTCACAATCTCCGTCTCTGAGTGCATAGTTATAAGGAGCCGGAGGTTTGCACCCTATAAATGTAGTTTGAGATATCAAGATATCTCTAGGTATTTGTCCAGGGTTCTGGGATGAAAACACTGCTGGGATAGGATAATCATATAATGAAAAATCCAATGCAGTAACTGTTAAATTTTTTTGACTCCCCCAACTATCCTTATCAAAATCCAGGTACCACACCGTATTAGGATGTATTGCAGCATTTGTGTCATCACAGTCACTATTATTATTCACATAACCACTAGGGCTAACGCTACTATAAATACTTATTTCAGGATTACCAAAGGTATCACTATCACTATCTTTATAAAAATTACTTGGAGCGATGTTTGTAATCAGATCATTAGTATCATCATAATCATCCTTATTACGAACATACCCAGAGGCTGGTGGTGGAAATGTAAAAAGGCTTATCGGAGGAATTTTGACATATTCATTTGGATTTCCATAACCGTCTCCATCTGCATCTCTATAATCTTTTATATGACTTTCTTTATCATCATCAGGCCCTATAGGTCCTATAGGGCCTATAGGATTTATAGGATCAGAGGGACTACCTGTTGGATGTGCTGGGGAAGGGACTTGAGAATTTGGTGTATTTTGATTATTCTGACTCGCAGGAGATGTTTGCGAATAGCCTGCTAGAGTCATCATCATTATTATTAATACTATATATATTGTTTTCATGTTATTTCTGCTAATAAAAAGATGGTGATTATTGCTGGTTTTTATAATGATATTTGTTTTTAGAGATAAGATGATTATCAGCATCTTTTACAGACTCCAGACGATTTAAGTGATCATAAGTATAATAAGTAGCATATCCCCTTGAGTCTATCGTACTGGTTATACCAATATTTGGATCGTAAGTATATGTGGTGATCTGGCCATTAGGAAAATAATCCCTTAATTTTTGAAGTTCTATCCTTAATGCTTCTTCTTTACAGGATGCCAATCTGCAATTGTCGGTATCTACATCAGAAAGGTTTTGTATTTGTGTAATTAATGTATTGGGGATGCTTGAATATTTTACATTTTCTAACTTAGCAAGAAGTAAACTATTTTTATATCCCCAAATATAACTTATATCTGTTCCTTCTGATTTCCTATAGCTAGTAAGGTTTCCAAAGTTATCATAACTTTTTATTCTGATTCTTGAGTCAAAAGAAGATCCATCTTTGGATGTTTTTATTTCACTCGTTAAAATATTACCAGAAAATTTAGTAAACATTGTTTTTTGCCTAGAGACGAGTTTTGGAGATGTAAAACCGGGCTTATTAAACCATGATTCCTGAAGTATCGGAGTATTAATATTATGAATTTGGATTAATTCCTGATGTAGCGTATTTTGTTCTGCATTAAAAGTATTGGGTGCTATTGAAAATGGGTAAAAATATTGAGTAGTTACTTTTTGGTCAAAACGACCACCGATCTGTTCTGTTTTTTCTATAAAAGGATATTCATTACTGTACCAGTATTTTGTTCGTTCTATTATTCTTTTTGTGTCTAAAATAGATGTTTTTTCATCCAATGATTTTAAATTTCTATGCGTAAATATTTTAGGCTTAAATTCAAAATTATAATCTGCTGCTGAAGATACCTGAACCACTATTTGAGACTTGGGAACTTTTATGGTCTGTATACTGGTTTCAAAAACTTTATATTGATAGTCCATAGATTCTTCTATCAGCACCTCATTTTTATCATTATATGTCTTTGATTTTGTCATCTTACCTAGTAATATATCTCTAGTGTTAAAATGAGGAAAAAAGCCTCCATTATCATAAGCATATTGTATTTCTACCTCGTTTAATCCTCCTATAAGTGGGTAGAAATCAGGTTCTTCTAAAGGATAATCTTTTGGCGAAGTATAGGTTAATTCTTTATACTTATTTTGGTTTTTCTCTATTTCAATTCTAGAATATCCTACAAAAGCACCATTAGTTAATTCTAGATTAGTTCTTGAGGTTAGAAAATATTTCAAAGCAATATTTCCAGATATGATATTGGCTTTTACCTCACTACCTAGACGTATATTATACCCATTATCATAAGCCTGAGCTATTCCATATAATGGAAGATTATTAATGTATCCAGAGGATAGGCCGGTCTCACTTACATATTTATAATTTTTTTGATAGACATCTCCACTTTCGCTTACGATTTTATTTTCTTTAATACGTAATCCCCCTCCAGTGATTTCTTTACCGTCATTTGTGATAAAACTGTTAAGTTCATATACAAATTCTTCGCTGGCACCTGTTGGTTTTTCCATTCTGGTAAGTATTGCTGCCTGACTCATTCCTAGATTAGAACTTAATGAAACACCTCCGGAAGGGGTATAGCTATTTGTATAAATCTTGAATGGAGAAAAAGAAAAACGTTTTTTGTATGGATAAAAATAAATGATAGGAGGAGGCACTAAGGTGGTCTCTTTATTTTTAATAACACTCACTCCATTAAATTCTGAGGGTACTTGCGCATTGGCATACCCTAAGAAATCTATATACGTACTCCCTCTTTCTGGCAACTTAGTCGAATTATAAAAAAAACGATATGGAGGCATTTTGAGACCGTCCCTACCTTCTATAATAACTTGTTCTAGTTTTAATCGCTTACAAGTAGGTTCTGAGCACCCATTATTAGAAACAAAATAGCCCTGTTTTAGGTTTACTTTTTTTATGATTTTCTGATGCATATCTTTGATCACAATTTGGGTTAATGCATTATCACCTGTAAGATCTAATCGTGATTTTCCGTATACAAATTCTACACTTCCAGTTCGATAAACAATACGTTTCAATCTATTAAGTTGAGGGTATTTTTTTTCTGTAGAGAATAGATTATTAACCAAATACGTTTCATTTTTGGTTAAAGAATACTCAGAACTTTTGCTATATTCTGAGGTAGCTATCTGATATTTTTCATAAATAAAATCTACTTTATTACCTTCTGTATCTTGTATCGTACTAAGGTTATAAGCAGATACTTCTTGATTGGTTAATAATACCGATCCAACATCTTGAGTTGGTATAGAGTTTAGCGCATCTCTTTGTACGTATTGTGCAATATCCAAATCCTTAAAAACATATTGCGTTCCGGAGGTATTTGTAATGTCAATTTTATTGACACATACTAATCTTCTTGGAGTGCCTCCATCAAACGTTTGATAGGATAAAGGAAAGTTAGCATTATGAAATTTCGGAAATAAATTAATGACCTCACTTTTACCAATAGTAGTTTCTATACGATATCCTTGTTTTTCTATTTCTTGAATGCTTCGATCCAGGCGGTGAGTAAATTTAGAATTCAAACCAGGGGCGCTAGCAGCAAAAAGATCAGGGTATGTGTCACGTTCTATTTTTGGATTTTCTGCTATATCCGCTACTGCATATATAGTATTAGAGCATGAAGAACTAAAATCAAGATATGTTTGTGTAGAAAAATCTTCACCTTGAAGTAACCAGCCTATATTTTTCAATTTATTATTATTAGCTTCTGGATGACAAAGGTCCTGATATTTTACTAATGTATAACTAGGGTCATTAGTATTATATGGAAATGAGAAGCTAGCTGAAAAGTCTTCCTGTCCTTTAGTAATCTTTACAACTTGTCCTCCTGCTTGTAAAGACCAGTTCTGACCTACATTAGAGCTTATCTGATTGGGTTTAACTCCAGAAGTATTATAATTTATTGATATAGGAACACTAATCTTACCTATTTGTATGGTATAGATGGGGATATTAATATTGGCAACCCCTTGATAGGAATTAATATCGGTTAAATTGACAGTTTGAAAAGTCCCAACACTAGGAGGAACAACTTTGGGAATGAAAGGATCAAATATCGAACTTTTATTTCCTGATTTAACGGGAGAAGATGTTTGTCCAAATAAGCCTATGCAAACATGGCACAAAATGATACCGATAAAAAGTGTTTTTTTCATAAATAATAATTTTGTAATTGATATAATTTTTCATTCATCAAATCAAAGATTTTTTAGGCTTTTGAAATGATGTAATTTGTTTCCCTACTGCAATATTAAATCATCTCAGTTTCATTTTTCGGGACTGAGAAAAAAAATAAAAGTTTTTTTTAAATAAGAAGTGAAGAATGAAGTAGTAGTAAAAGATAAGATGAATTCTAAATCATAAAAAAAATAGAGTAGACCGATTTCTACTCTATTTTAAGAACAAGTATTACTATATTCACTTAGTTTCCTACGATAATACGTGCTGCTAGGTATCCATTATAAAAAGTGGTATTAGCGCGTTTAAACCGTTTCATCACTTTATCAATTTTGCTATTAAGCAAGGTCGAGGTTTGATCAAAAAGATCAGATAGCGTAGCTGTTGCTTGTTTTTGAGCAATACGATATTGTCTGGGCTCACCGTTAAGTACCAAAAAACTATCAAAACTATTTTTTAGGTCTGTGATTTGATCCTGAGTTACTCCATAATCACCAAGAGGTGTTATGTTTTGATCTAATAATGAGATGGTTTCTGTAACTACAGTTACAAAATCCTGATTACGCAGACTATATAGATCAGTAAAACTTTTTGCTGCTTTTTGTTCTAATACTGCATTACTTTCTATAGCAGCATAGGCCTCTAGTGCGTCATTAAGAATATCTCCTTTTTCTGACACAAACCGTTTTTGAGTAGTTTTATTACTACCTAGATATACCCTGGAGGCTTCCTGAGTATCTTTGTTTTCATTGATTTGTACCAATAACTCATCTAACTCGTTTTTAAAAGTTACTAATATGGGTACGCTATTCCATATATTGGTATTGGTATCCATAAAGGTTTGTACTGCTTGGTACATTTCTAATCGATTGATCTGTCTTTGATCCATAAAAATTGGGTTTTAAGTGTATACTAATTTGTATGCTACAATTTATTTGAGCATATGTTCTTAGTATATTTACCAAGTTGGTATTATGTTACCCCTTGATTTTTTATTTTGACAGCATAGCAGGTGATTTTCTATATGTAAATGGTTATTTGTTAAACCTAAATGCATATTTCCTTAATGTAGATGCTTGTTTGTTGAATGTAAGTGTACATTTTTTTGATGTGGATGATCATTTTTTGAATGTAGGGAAATGTTTTTTTAATGTAGAAGAGTATTTGTTGAACGTAAGTGTATATTTTCTTACCGTAGATAGTTGTTTTTTGAATGGAGAACACACTTTTTCAATATTAGTGCATTTTCTTAGTTAAAAAGGTATAAAACAACTTCTGTTACTTTTTTAAATAATACTGTTACCTTCGTAATCCATTAATTCACAATTCATTTGTTTTTACATATTCATCCATACGAACCATTTTTCCCGAAAGGAGCCACAAAACTTATTGTAGGAACATTGCCTCCGCCCAGATTTACTACAAAAGAATTAAAGAAAGGAGATGTCGATTTCTGTTATGGAAGTATAAGCGGTTTGTTATGGCCTGTTTTGAGTAGAATATTTGATTTAGACTTAAAGTTTGAGACCACTCAAAAAGCAATAGATCAAAGAAAGAATTTCTTAATCTCTAGAGGAATAGGAGTTTGTGATATCGTGCATAGTTGCGAACGAGAAAAGATCGATGCATCAGACTTGGGGATGCAAAATAGTATGCTTAGAGATGTGATATCGTATTTGAAACAATATCCCAAAATAAAAACAGTATTATTTACTGGCGGTAATAGTAAAAATGGGCCAGAATATTTTTTTAGAAAACATCTAAAGGAATATGATATGAAATTAGAATTAGTGTCAAACGATATCCCCAGAATACATCGGTTTAGTTTAGGAGAAAGAATAATCAATACAGTTTCTCTTACTGCACCTTCGGGGGCTGCTAATCGATCTATAGGAAGCTTGCAGGAATATAAGGCATTAAAAAAAGCAAACCCTAAATTCAATACTATTGATTTTAGGGTGATGCAGTATCAAAAATATTTTTAAAACTTATTCAGATTCCTCTTCGGTTTTCTTTTTTGTAGTCTTTTTTGCAGCAGGTTTAGCTTTAGGTGTTGCCTCAGTTTTTGTTTTTGCTTCAGTCTTTGTTTTTGCCTCAGCTTTCGGCGTTGCTTCAGTTTTTGGTGCTGGCTCAGTTTTAGCCACTGCTTTAGGTTTTGGGGTTGATTTAGGTTTTTTTGTTTCTACTATAGCGGTTAATTTTTTACGACGTCTTAGTTTTCCATAAGAACCAATACCGATTTTACCACGACGTGTTTTTTTATCTCCTTTACCCATATATTAGATTTTATATTAAATAATTGATTAGGTGTGAATTACTAATGTAAGGATTTAGAAATGAAAAATGAAAAATAATATTTTTTTTAGAGCTGTTTTGTATCAGGTATAAGTCAGAGATAGTATTGTTTTTGATTGAAATGGTTTAACTATTTTCACTTCAATCAAAAAAGGTTAAACGATTTCAGTAAAAAAAACTATTTTCGGTCGAATCAAAAAAGTCAGGATGAATTCATTTCGAAAAATATTGAAACGAAGTTATAGTATTTCGAAAAGAAAGCTTCTTCTTATACTTTATAGCATATTTATTTTTATTCATTTCCTTATTAAGGATAGTGTGTATCCTATTAACATTATATATTATGCATGCCCTGTATTATTTCTACTCATTGGAAATTTAATACTATGCATAGTGTTTTTTAAAATGAAAAAAATATTTTATTCCTTAGTAGGATGCTTATTATGCTTATTTATGTATTGGTTTACTGTTTATTATAAAGTGCAATCGCCACTAGAATTTTCTGACAGTAGTAAGAGTATATTATTTTGGAATATCGCAAGAAAAGGAGAACCAGCAATTAATATTATTATCAAAAAAGTAAAGGAACAAAAACCGTCTTTTATAGCACTAGTAGAAGCCGAAGAGTTGACTGATAAAGATGTAATACGATTTAAAAATACATTTATATCTTATAGTATACAAAAATTGCAAGGAGGGATGGTAATCGCAGTGAAAGGAAAAATAAATGACATTGAGTATCATTGTAAAGACGAGAGTTTTAAATTTAACCATATAACTGTTACTCTTGCCAATCAAAAAAAATCAATACTTATTGCAGACGTTAATGCAGTACCTTTTACATATAGAAAATCGGCATTACATACTATTTATGAATTCACTATAAAAAAAGACCCGTCTTTTATTGTAGGGGATTTTAATACTCCTTATGAAAGTGTACATTTTGGTAATTATAAAAATGAACTGAATAGTTTTCATTCAGTTTCTAAGGGATTTACTGCAACATGGCCTTATGGGATCCCTCTATTTGAAATAGATCAAATCTGGAGTACTAAAAAGATTAAACCGATTTTTCTAAAAAAAGAATATCATAACATATCAGACCATGCACTCTTAATAGGAGTGTATGAATAAATACTGAGATGAACCTGGTAGATAAATTTTTAAAACTCTTATCACTAAGAATTAAAAAAGTACTATCGTTTTTTATATTGATAGTGGCCAATAATTTTATAATCAAACAAACAATCTGCCAATACTTGTCCGCCACCAATATTATGAACTATTAAATATCGCTGTTGATCGCTAGTTTTTTTATTCACGACCAAACCAATATGTGTGAGCCCTCTTCCCAGATTCCAACATACAATATCACCAGGTATATAGTCTTTTGAATCGTTAGTTATTGGTTTTGTTTTTCCAAATCTAGAAAAAAACTTCATTAAATTAGGAACCCTTCTATGGTCAATGTTTTTATCGGTTTTAGACAATCTCCAGTTTTTGGGATATAGTTCAAAATTGGCGTACATATCTTCATGTACTTCTTTTTGTAAATCAATATCTAATATTCTATAGGCCCTAATCACTACATCTGTACATACACCTTTATCACTAGGGACATCACCATTTGGGTAGTCAATAGAGAAATAGGAAGGGTCATATGTTACTTTGTTTTTAGTTAATGCTAAAGCAGCATCAGATAATTGAATTTTAAAATCATTTTGCCCAAAACTAAATTGAACAAAAAGGATGAAAAGAAATAAAGAAAGAATCCGTTTTTTGGGAAGCATAAATTAGAAATTATTAGCATAAAAAAATAATATCACGTAGTATGATATGTTTTATTACAGAAAGATACAAAATCACCAGATATTTTTTATTAAGTCATTGATAATATCTGTACTATAGTAAGGAGATTAGTGTATGTTTTTGATAGTTTTAAATGCAGAAATAAATAGTAAACAACCTTCTTGGGTTAAAGAATACATGTCGCGAATAGTATAGACTCTTATGCCATCTATATTCATGAAGAATGTAAATGCTCCGACTCGTTTTTTACAATAAAAAGAATGTGTAGTTTGATGGGGTTTGGCAATGGTAAGATCTATTCCTGTATAATATGCAATATTTTCTTCATCGATTAGCCATACAAGATCCTTTCGGTTAGAGGAACCTTCTAACCAAGACCGTTCTTCTTTCATATCTAAATCTTCCCATTTTCCTAGAGATATCCTATAGTCGATTTTTTTAGTATTTCTTCTAGGTAGGATCACTACAATATCATTTTCGATAGTGGTTAGCTTAATATGACCTGGTAGTTTTATAGAAAAAGAATGTCCGCTCATTTTAAAAACATGAGCCTTCCATTTTGATGTGTCTGGCCAAGGTAGGCTATCTTGTAGATCAGATGTTTGTGAGGTATAGGCGGTACAGTATACATTTTTATAATTAGACCTTTCTTGATTTTTTGAATATAAAAACGAAAAGGGTACTATAAAAATAATAGCAAATATAGAAGTCACACTCATAATTGAATAAAATTGATCGGATATATCATTTGGTAATAAACAACGAATCTTTAAAAAACCAAAATTTAAAAAGTAATCATTTGGTTGCCTTTTTCTAATTAACCTAAAGATAAAAAAGAAACTATTTAATACGTCATTAGAAAGTTAAAATGGTATAAAGTTAGGAGTAGAGCTAATTATAAATACACAATATATATCGGGAATATACTTGTAATATTTGGCAAAACTTTGGGATCAGCGAGCAGTTTGCTGTAGTGCATTATAAGTAATTTTGTGTCTAGACTGTACGGTAATACCTCTTAAAGTTTACTTAAAAACATGATTTGATACGCAACCTATTTATCAGATGTTCATCAAATCTATAATACATAATACATAATAATAATAATAATAAATAGTTGTATGATAAAAAAAATACCTAGTATAGCAACAATTGTATTGATGCTATTTTTTTATTCTTGTAGTGATGATGAAAATAACTTAAGTGAAATGCCCGAAGAGGTTATTGTTCCATCAGACGAAATTATTAAAATCCCAGTAGTTATACATGTGATCAACCCACCATCACGACCATTTGTTATTAGTGATGAAAAAATACAATCTCAAATCGATGTACTCAATAAGGATTATAGGAAAAAAAATGAAGATCATATAAAAACACCAGATGAGTTTATAAGTTTGGTTGCTGATGTTGGTATAGAGTTTTATTTGGCAACTACAGATCCAGATGGAAAACCGACTACAGGAATTATTAGAACGGAAGCGGATATATCGGGTTTTTCTGGAAATGATTTAACGGGTGAGTTGCCTATAGAAGAATACAAACTTTTTTTTGACAATAAAGGAGGACAGGATATCTGGCCTAGTGATAGGTATCTAAATATCTATATTGCAGACATGTTTGATAGATGGGGAAGATTAGGCTTGGGAGGATATGCATATTTTCCTGGAGCAGACCCAAGAATAGATGCCGTAGTTATAGATCCTAGAGTATTTGGTACATTACCTCCATTAGAAGCAGGATATGAATTAGGACGAACGGCTACTCATGAAATAGGGCATTGGTTGAACTTAAAACATATATACGGTAAAGATGGTAGTTGTGAGGTTGGAGATGAAGTAGCGGATACTCCTAATCAAAAAAACCAAAATTTAGGAAAACCGATTTACCCTAAAAGATCTTGTGATACTAATGAGATGTTTATGAATTTTATGGATCGTGTTGATGATGATACCATGTTTATGTTTACCAATGGCCAGAAAGAAAGAATGCGAGCATTGTTTAATGAAGGAGGTGCCAGAAGAGCGTTATATCTTAAGAATAAGTAAAACGAAGTGAAATTATGAAACTATCAAACAAAAATATTTTTGTTTGACAGTTTCATGCATACTATATAATTATCTAATGCTTCCAACAAACTTGTCAATAGTGCCTACCCCTTCATTAGTAAGGTGTTTGATAAAAGCAGAACCAATTATGGCGCCTTTGGTCGTAGTTGTAGCCTGCGTAAAAGTTTCTGCATTACTGATTCCAAAACCTACTATTTGTGGGTTGTTGAGTTGTAAAGCTTTAATACGGTTAAAATACTGTTGCTGCACATCTCCAAAAGTGTTTTTGGCTCCTGTAGTACTAGCCGAGCTGACCATATAAATAAATCCGCTAGAGACACTATCAATGAATCGAATTCGCTCATCCGAGGTTTGCGGAGTGATTAAAAATACATTGATTAATCCATGTTTTTCGAAGGTTTCTTGATAATGCTCGTGATATTCATTAACCGGAAGATCGGGAATAATCAATCCATCGATACCAATTTCCTGGCACTTGGCACAAAAAGCTTCTATGCCATACTGCATCATAGGATTAAAATACCCCATAATAATTAAAGGGATGTTAACCGATTTACGAATATCTTTTAGTTGTTCAAAAAGAATGTTAGTGGTCATTCCGTTGTTAAGTGCGATTGTTGAGCTTTCTTGTATGGTTGGCCCATCTGCTAAGGGATCACTAAATGGTAACCCTATTTCGATCATATCTACACCACTTTTTTCTAGGTCTTGTATGATTTTTACGGTATCGTTTAGTGAAGGATAGCCAGCTGTAAAATATATAGATAATAACTTTTTATCTTGCTCTAATGCTGTATTTATTCTGTTCATTTTTTAGTATTGAGTATTGAGTAGTTGGTAATTAGTGCTCATTACAATGTGCTTACTACTGAATTGTTATAATTTAAAATAACCTATGTATGTGTCGAGATCCTTATCTCCTCTACCAGATAAGCTTATCACTACAATATCCTCGGGTCTGAATTTTTTATCGTTAAAAATTGCCAGGGCATGCGAAGATTCTATTGCAGGAATAATTCCTTCTAATTGCGATAATTCTAATCCGGCAGCCATGGCATCATCATCGGTTACAGAATAAAACTCTCCTCGTGCAGTTTTATATAGGTGAGCATGTAGTGGCCCAACACCTGGGTAATCCAGTCCTGCAGAAATAGAATAAGGCTCTGTAATTTGCCCATCTGGGGTTTGCATTAACAAGGTTTTACACCCGTGAATGATTCCTTCTTTTCCTAATTGAGAAGTAGCTGCACTCTCGCCACTATGTACTCCTTTTCCGGCAGCTTCTACAGCAATAATTCCAACACTTGGTTCTTCTAAAAAATGATAATATGTCCCTGCAGCATTACTACCACCACCAATACATGCTACTACATAATCAGGATGCTCTCTTCCTTCTTTTTCTTTTAACTGCCACTTGATTTCTTCTGAGATTATAGATTGAAACCGTGTTACCATATCAGGGTAAGGATGAGGTCCTATAGCAGAGCCAATGATATAATGTGTGTCGACAGGATTATTGATCCAATCTCGTATAGCTTCGTTGGTGGCATCTTTAAGAGTTTTGCTTCCTGATTTAGCAGGTCTTACCTCGGCGCCAAGCATTTTCATTCGCGCTACATTAGGTGCTTGTCGTTTGATGTCAATCTCACCCATATAAACAATACATTTGATACCCATAAGTGCACATACTGTAGCTGTAGCCACTCCATGTTGACCAGCACCCGTTTCTGCAATAATCCTGTTTTTACCTAATCGCTTGGCTACAAGAATTTGTCCAATAGTATTATTTACTTTATGTGCACCGGTATGGTTAAGATCTTCGCGTTTAAGGTATACTTTGGTGTTGTGTTTTTCTGAAAGACGTTTGGCGAAATATAAAGGAGAAGGACGACCAACGTAGTCTTTTAATAATTGATCAAACTCTTCCTTAAAAGAAGGTTCGTTCATAATATCCAGATAGGTAGTTCGTAATTCTTCGACATTAGGATAAAGCATTTCGGGAATATATGCTCCTCCAAAATCTCCGTAATATCCTTTTTCGTTAGCTTGATAATTCATTTTCTGTAGTTTTTGGTTGTCATTACGTTTATGTTGAAATGACACGCTTTATAAATTTTTCGAGATTTTCTGTTTTTTTTAATCCTGGCTCACTTTCGAATTTGCTATTTACATCAATAGCATGTAAATATTTAGATTCTGGGCTCTCCTGAAAAGATACAACAGCTTCTATTTCATCAAGTCCAATACCGCCACTTAAAATGAATGGAGTAGAAGAGGGGTAGCCTTTTAAGACACTCCAATCAAAAGTATATCCATTGCCTCCCTTTTCTTTTCCTTTAGTGTCAAAGAGAAAATAATCTACCACACCTTCATAAGGTTGCAATACCTTAAAATCAAATTGGTCTTTGATAGAAAATACTTTCCACACTTCGAAATTATAGCGTTCAAAACCAATTTCTTTTCCATTTTTACTAACCGGAAGAGACAGTTCTACTTCCTTTAACGCCTTGCAATATTCGGGACTCTCATCTCCATGAAGTTGTATAGCATCTAAACTGTGTTTAGCAATTTTTGAAACAACTTGATTTATTGACTCATTAACAAAAACCCCCACTTTATTGATATGATCCGGTAATTTTGGAATTTCTCCTTCAAAATTTCTGGGAGAGTTTTCATAGAAAATAAAGCCGAGATAGTCTGGTTTCAGCGCTGCTGCAGCTTTTATATTTTCATGATATTTCATCCCACAGACTTTCAGTTTCATTTCTTTAGATCTTTTATGAATTCTACAGCACTGGCTCCGGGGTTTTCGGTTTTCATAAAGTTTTCACCGATAAGGAAACCTTTATATCCATATTGTTTTAGGTCTTTTATAGCTTCAATAGAACTAATGCCACTCTCTGAAACTTTTACAAAATCATCCGGGATTTGAGTACTTAGTGTTTTACTAATATCTGTACTCACCTCGAATGTTTTTAGATTTCGATTATTTACACCCAGCATATCCAAAGATGGCATGATTGATTTTTGCAATTCGCCCTGGTTATGAACTTCTAATAATACATCGAGTGATAAGCTTTTGGCAAACTGGGATAAAGATTTGATCTCATCGCGTGATAAAACGGCTGCAATTAATAAGATTACATCGGCTCCATGAGCTTTGGCTTCTAATAATTGATATTCATCGATGATAAATTCTTTACGTAGCAAAGGCATTTGTACTGTTGCTCTGGCAAGTAAAAGATCTTCTAAAGATCCTCCAAAATACTTGCCATCTGATAGCACCGACATTCCACAAGCTCCTGCATTTTGATACCCATCTGCCACATCTTGTACACTTACTTTTTGATTAATTACAGATTTAGAAGGAGATCTACGTTTGTGTTCTGCAATGATACCAGTATCACTATTCTGTAAAGCTTTGGCTAATGAATTTGTTTGACGATCAAACAAAACAGAGTTCTCTAATTGTTTGATAGGAATTAAACTTTTTTTGAGTTCAACTTCTTTATATTTATCTGCTATTATTTTATCTAGTATGTTCATTTATGGTTGATGGTTGTTTGTTGGCTACATTCATTTTAATACCTTATTTTTTAGTGAGGCATATAATAAATATTGTGTCTATTAAACAATATTTAGTTTTCCTTCTTTTTTTAGTTCATCATTCATTAGTAATCGAACAGATTCAAAATAATCAGTTTCAAAAGTAATCGCAATAATATCATCAGTTAAGAAATCGTAATCATAGTCCTTTTCGACCCGCCCATTAGATGTTATCAAATCAATATGAAACATATCTCCAATTACTCTGTTTAATTTTCCGTAAAATAATTCTGCTTCGGTATCCTGAAATTCGAATACATCATATTTTTCTTCAGACCATTTAAGAATTTCAAGTGCGCTTCCAAATGAAAAAGTATCAGGTTTGTTTGTTTTAACATTTTTAAGTTGTAACACTCTAGAAATCTTATCTTCTTTTGATTTTGACTTCCTTTTTTGTACAGCACTTTTTCTATACAATTTATATCCATCAATGACATAATCAACGGGTATATGTTTAACCAAAATCCAATCTTCATTTTCGCTAATAAGTAGCCCGGTTTCTTTCTCTTTCCAGCCTGTGATTTTGTATGTTTCGACTTTCATTTTATTAAATTGAATTTCTTTGATGTATTTATAAATCCCAGCTGAAGTACTGGAGTGATAAATTATTTTAATTCTTACTTAATTCCTGAACTTTTTTTAGTGCTATTAATCCTTTTCCAGAAAGTAGTGATTCTTTTGCTTTTTCGAACCCTTGTTTTGGTTCGAGACCTTCTACTGTTGCGATAGCCATTCCTGCATTGGCACAGACTACGTTGTTTTGTGCTTCGGTTCCTTTACCGCTCAAGATATTCATAAATATGGCAGCAGATGCTTCGATAGAATCTCCTCCGTAAATATCTTCTTGTTTCAATAGTGGCACTCCAAAATCTAATGGCGAAAGCATTCCTTCGGTAGTATTAGAAATTGTTTTTGTGTTTCCGGTTAGTGAAATCTCATCGTATCCATCCAGTGCATGGATAATAGTGAATTTTTTATCTGTATTTTGATACAGATACCCATACATTCTCGCTAGTTCCAGGTTAAAAACTCCTACGATTTGATTTTTAGGAAATGCCGGATTTACCATAGGTCCAAGCATATTGAAAAAGGTTTTTACCCCTAATTCTCTACGTATCGGAGCGACATTTTTCATCGCAGGATGAAATAACGGGGCATGCAATACACATATCCCAGCTTCATCGATACTACGTTTCAAAAAGTCTTTATCATTACTGAATTTAATCCCCAAATGCTCCATTACATTAGAACTACCACATGTTGAAGAAACTCCGTAGTTCCCATGTTTGGTGACTTTGATTCCGGCTCCTGCCGAGACAAAAGAAGAAAGTGTTGAGATATTAAAGGTATCTTTACCATCACCACCAGTACCACAAAGATCTACGGGATTATACTCGCTTAGATCTATAGCAATACAAAGCTCTAGTAATGCATCTCTAAAACCTTCTAATTCTTCGATCGTAATACTACGCATCATATATACGGTGAGAAATGATGCAATCTGACTTTGATTGTATTCTCCTTTAGAGATATTTACCAAAACACCTTTGGCCTCTTCTTTAGAGATGGTTTCGTGATTGATTAATCGGTTGAGTAATTTTTTCATGATATTATGTTTTTAAGACCTTCAAGGTTTTTAAAACCTTAAAGGTTTATATCTAGTTTTTTATCCAGTTTTCTAATATCTTTTTTCCGTCGGGAGTTAATACAGATTCTGGATGAAATTGTACTCCGCGAACGTCTAATTCTTTATGACGCAGGGACATGATTTGTCCGTTTTCATCATATGAAGTCACTTGCAGGCAATCGGGTAAATCTTTATCTGCTACTACCCAGGAGTGATATCTCCCTACATTAAAATTGGTATCAAGTCCTTCAAAAAGAGATTCATCGGTAACTGATACTGTTACATTGGTTGCTACACCGTGATATACATCGTTGAGGTTGATTATATTACCACCAAAAACTTCTCCGATGGCCTGTTGTCCTAGGCAAACTCCGAAAATACTTTTGGTATCTGCATATTTACGGATGATCTCTTTTAATAAACCGGCTTCATCTGGGATTCCCGGACCTGGAGATAATAAGACTTTTTGAAATGCTTCTACATCTTCTAATCGTAATTGGTCATTACGTTTTACGATAACCTCACAACCAAGATCTTCTAGATAATGAACCAAGTTGTATACGAATGAATCGTAATTGTCTATTACTAATATTTTTGTATTCATTGTTTTTTCTTTTAGGGTTTCAGAGTTTTTTACACGTTATTATTTTTTTGTGTTAGGGATAGAAGCTAGCTACCCTGTAGCGCGAATAGCCCGACCCCAAGTAATTGGGGAAACACCCTTATATTTCTTCTGCTATTTTTAATGCTTTTGTTAGTGCTCCTAGTTTATTATATACCTCTTGTAATTCGTTTTCTTCATTTGATTCATTAACCAATCCGGCTCCTGCTTGCCAGTGTAATTTGTGATTTTTACTTAGAAACGTTCGAATCATGATCGCATGATTAAAGTTTCCCGAAAAATCCATAAAACCAATAGCTCCCCCATAGAAATCGCGATTTACGTTTTCGTATTTTTCGATAAGCTGCATAGCCATATGTTTTGGTGCACCACTTAATGTACCTGCCGGGAAAGTGTCTCCTACTACTTGCATAGTGGTAGTGTCTTTATGTTTTTTACTAGTTACTTTACTAACCAGATGGATCACATGAGAATAAAACTGAACTTCTCTATAGGTTTCTACAGTTACATTATTTCCATTTCTACTTAGGTCATTACGAGCCAGATCCACCAACATCACGTGCTCTGCATTTTCTTTTTCATCAACCGCCAGTTTTTTTGCTAATTCTGCATCTTGCTCGTCATTCCCGGTACGTTTAAAAGTTCCTGCAATCGGGTGAATCTCGGCAATATCATCTTTTACCACTAGTTGTGCTTCGGGAGAACTACCAAATATTTTGAAATCACCATAATCAAAGTAAAACAGGTAGGGAGAGGGGTTAACACTACGTAATGCACGATAGACATTAAATTCATCTCCTTTAAATTTTTGAGAAAAACGTTTGGATAATACTAGTTGAAATACATCTCCGCGATGACAATGTTTTTTGGCTAGGGTTACGTGTTCTTTATATTGTTCATCATTGAGGTTAGAAGTAGTATCACCAACAGTAGTAAAATTATAGGATGCAAAATTTTTAACTTTAAGCAAAGATTCTATTTCGGAAATATTGCTTTCTGATTCATAACAGTGTGCAAAAATATAGGCTTCATTAGTGAAATTACTAATAGCAATTATATTTTGATATACTGTGTATTGTATGTCGGGTATATGTAAACCTTCTTCTTTTTTAGTAATAGAGATATCTTCAAAATATCGAACAGCATCATAGGAGATATAACCAAAAAGGCCATTGTTTATGAATTTGAATTTACTTTTTGAGGTTACAAATTTTTTACCAAATTGCTCAATAATCTCGGCGATGTTAGTGCTTTCTGTTATAGGTATTTCTTCGATACTCTTATCGGGAAAGGACTGATAAATAATTTCGTTTTCTACTTTGATATTGGCTATTGGATTACAGCAGATGTAAGAAAAACTATTTTCACTACCTCTATAATCGTTGTTTTCTAATAATAGACTATTAGGGAAACGATCTCTGATTTTTAGATAAACACTTACCGGAGTAAATGTATCTGCCAGGATTTGTTTGAAATGTGTGGTTAATTTAAAAGTCATTTTACGGTTTAATTTTTTAATTACAGCCTCTGTTTATGGAACAAAAAAAAGGCTTGTCGTGATTCGACAAGCCTTTGATATGTTTACTTAACACAATGATAGGAGCTATCTCACGACGTTTTCGTTTTGAGATGACCACCACCAATTATTTGTTAAGATTGTTTTCATTTTTTCTTTGTTGGTTCAAATATATAAATTAATTATAATTCGAGGCTATAAAAAATTACATTTTTAATGTAACCGCTAATTCGAATTCGTCGCTGATCGTTTTATCACCCAAGTTATCAAAGAAACTTCCTGATCCATATTTGATATCATACTTTGTTCTGTCAACTTTAAGTGTTGCTGATGCGGTATGACCATTTACAGCTAGAAGAAATTTAATAGGGTTTGTTTTTCCTTTGATGGTAAGGTCTCCGGCTATGATATGACCTTTATCTGTTTTTTTAGTTTTTGTAACAACTAATTTTGCTTTTTTATGATTTGCGATGCCGAAGAAATCATCAGAGGTTAAATGTCCTTCAAGTTTTTCTTTCCCTTTTCCAGCTTCAAGATCAGTAACGGCAAGTGTAGTCATATCTACTGTAAACTCACCTCCTGTAATTTTGTCACCATCAAATACTAAAAAGCCTTCAGATAGATTAAGTGTTCCTGTATGAGATCCGGTAACTTTTTTACCTGTCCAGTTAATTGTACTTTCTGAAGTTTTGATCTCTTTTTTTTGTGCAAAAGCAGATGTTGTTGCAATTACTGCAATTGCTAAGAATAATGATTTAAGTCTAGTTTTCATGATTATTTTAAAAAATTAATTAGTAATAGTATTTATGAGTTATAATTTCTGAACTTATTTAATAATTCATTTAATTGAGCGAGCTCCTTTGTAGAAAAATTTGAAGTAATTCTATTTTCAAATTCATCCATTATGGGATTTATTTCATCAAGAAAAACTTTTCCTTGTTGTGTAATCGTAATTTCTACTTTTCTTCGATTAGATTTACAAGTTATTCGTTTTACATAACCTTTACTAATAAGTTTATCCACTAATCTTGTAGTATTACTCATTTTGGTAACCATTCTTTCTTGTATAGTAGAGAGATTGGCAGGTTTTTCTTTTTGACCTTTTAAAATCCGCAACACATTAAACTGTTGAAGAGAAATATCATAAGTTTTTAATTCGATATTGATTTTATCCATTATCCAATTTTCAGTATATAATAAATTTATTACAACTTTTTTGGGTAACGGAAGTTCAATATCTGTTTTTATGATCTTTTCTATATTCAATTGTTCGTACAATATTTGTATATACAAATGTATATTAATTTTTATTTGAGAAATTATAAAATGTTATTAATTCTTTGTTAAATTCGAATTTAAAGATCAGGTTTAATAGTATTATTGCCATTTGGAAAAAATATCATGATTTTGAGTTGAACAATTGTGAAAAATTCTGAAAATATTTAGATAAAATATAGAAACCTTGTTAATTTTCTTTTGCATTATCAATGGTTTTGATACATTAGTATGATGTCAAGATTAATTTTATATACCGTATTTATTGTACTTTTTACAAATTGTAAAGGAGAGCAGCAGACTGTGGCTCTTGATGCAACTGATGTTTTCGAGAGTAAAGGTATAGAAATACCTGTATATGATTTTAAGAGTTTTAAACCATTATTAAATATTAATGATGGAAAAATAAGAGTCATTAATTTTTGGGCTACATGGTGTAAACCATGTGTGGCCGAGCTGCCTTATTTTGAGTTGATCAATAGTCGATATCCTAAGAATAAAGTAGAGGTGATTTTGGTAAGTTTGGATTTACCCACTCAAGTAGAATCTAAATTAATTCCTTTTGTTAGAAAACAGAAGATAGGAAGCAAAGTAATATTACTAGATGATCCTGATGCAAATACTTGGATTCCTAAAGTTAATAGTAACTGGTCGGGTTCTATCCCTGCAACGATAATATATAAAGATGGAGACAGTAATTTTTATGAAAGATCTTTTACTTATAATGAATTAGAAAAAGAGCTTAAAAAAATGCTGTAAAGATTGATGTAAAGTAAAGAGTAATAAAAATTAAACCAATGAAAACTTTAAAAATCCTGGTTGGAGTAGCTTTTGTAATAGCAATAAGTGCATTTGCTTTGGATAAAGTATCTGGTGCCAAAATTGAAGGAGGATATTCGATAGGGGATGTCGCTACAGACTTTAAACTTAAAAACGTAGATAATACATTGATATCATTGGCAGATTATAAGGATGCCAAAGGATTTATTGTCGTTTTCACATGTAATCATTGCCCATACTCTGTGGCTTATGAAGATAGAATAATAGCATTAGATGCTACTTTTAAAGCAAAAGGATACCCTGTTGTGGCTATAAACCCTAATGATTCAAAATCTTATCCAGATGATAGTTTTGATAATATGAAGATAAGAGCAAAAGAGAAAGGGTTTACTTTTCCATATTTATTTGATGATGGACAAAAAATATACCCTCAATACGGAGCAACAAAAACTCCTCATGTGTATATCTTAGAGAAAACACCGAAAGGTAATATCGTTCGATATATAGGGACTATTGATAATAACTATAAGGATGCATCAGCTGCTGATCAGAAATATGTTGAAGATGCTGTGAATGCTCTATTAGAAGGAAAAAAAGTTCCTGTAGAAATCACAAAAGCTATCGGTTGTAGTATTAAGGTATAGTATTTTCCTAATTTTTAATAAATTGAAGGTGTAGTTTTAATACAATTAATGAACTACTCATTATATTTGTAAAGGAATATTAAAAAATAAAAATTCAATTTTAGTAGAATATATTTTATAATGGCAGAAGATATCACTCAAGAAGAATGGCAAGAACAAATTGCTAATGACAATAATGCAGTAATTTTAGATGTAAGAACAGAAGAAGAAGTAGAGGATGGGTATATACCTAATATGCTCAATGTAGACATTCGTCAAGGGCAAGGTTTTCTTGATGAAATAGGAAAGCTGGATAAGGCTAAAAATTACTATGTATATTGCCGTTCTGGAGCGCGTAGTGCTCAGGCATGTATGTTGATGAATCAAATGGGGTTCGAAACTACATATAATTTGGTTGGCGGCTTTATGAATTGGGAAGGTGAAATCATAGAAGATTAATATTATCTTATGAATATCAAATCATTTTTAGTAATTATTTTTATTTCTTCAATATTGTTCAATTGTAAACGGGTTGAAAAAGATGATGTTGTAGAGTTAATTACAGTAGAAGAAATAGATTCACTATTAGAAATGAGTAAAGTACAACTTATTGATGTTAGAACACCCGGTGAGTATGCAGAAGGATATATTGAAGGAGCTGTGAATATTGATTTTAGAAATAAAAATTTTAAAGATCTTATTACTAAAGTTGACAAAACAAAACCTGTAATTGTATACTGTGCTCGTGGAGCAAGAAGTAAGAAATGTTCTGCATATATGAGAAAAGCAGGTTTCACTAAAATTTATGATCTTGATGGTGGGATTACGCAATGGAAATTTAAAAGAAGAAAATTAGTTAAATAAAAATCGATAGTTTTTGCACGTTATTAAACTATGTGATTTATACAATATTTTTAAGCTCAAAAAAGAATTTTTGAGCTTTTTTATTTGCTTAAAATGCAAGCCCTTTATAGAAAGTGTCATTAACTAGTCTTGCACTACCTAATAATATTGCTTTTTCTTGAAGTTCGCTTTTGTGTATCTTAACAAGACAATCGTGAGTATTTATTTTTTTCTCTAGCTCATTAGCAAAAAAGGGCCATGCTTTAGCAATATTACCTCCAATAACTATAGCTTCTGCATTGTAAGATTTTAACCAGGGACTTAAAAATTCAGCTAGGTTTTCTGAAAATTCATTAAAAACTTGTTGTACGGCTACATCATTTTTTAAAGAAGCTTCTGTAAGCTCTTTAACGTTATTAATTGTTGTATCGGTAATCTCTTTATATCTTTTGACAAACCACCGAGTAGAAAAATAATCATCTGCAATTCCATCTTTATAAGGGATGTGGTATAACTCTCCGTCTTTAGGAATGCCATCTCCAGAAAGGATTGGAAGCCCATGAAACAGAAAGGAGGCACCAAAACCAGCACCTAATGTTATTCCTAATCCTCGTCGAATTGATTTTAGTTTTCCTTTCCATACTTCCCCAATACCAAAGCAAGCAGCATCATTGTAAAATCGTATAGGAATATCATCAGACAGTTGTAATTTCTTCTTAAGTATTTCTTTAATATTTATACAAAAAAGAGAGGCATATTTTTGCTGCATTTTAAAGGCAAAAATTCCATTGTAATAATCAAAAGGTCCAGGTATAGCAATTCCAATTCCTTCTAGAGGATCGTCTACAAGAGTGTTGATGACTTTCTGTAAAGCAAATAACCACCTTTCTATTATTTCATCAGCTTCAGCTTTATTGTCAACAGTAATAGAAACCAAATTAGCTTCCGACAATTTGTTTGTTTTGGTATCTATTCCAGCTACAGTAATATAATTCCCTCCAATATCTACTCCTAATATCATTTTTTGTATATAGTCTATTTAAGTAATACTAGCAAAAAATAGCTAGTCGCCAAAATTACAATTTAAAATAGTTTTTGCTTTGGTTATTACCAATTATTCTTTGTGTAACAAACCCCGAGTCAAAGTCTCGGGGCCTTTTTATAGAAAGATATTTTAAAATCTTACCTTATTAGTTCCTAAGTAAATTCAATACAATGAAAAAACTTATGATTTATGGTGTTATTTTATCTTTTTCGGAGTGTTTTGCATTTCAAAAATAATTTCTCCACCGTTTATGATATCATTGTGAGAAAGGGTAACATCATTTATAACCTTACCATTTACCGATACTTGATGTACATAAATATTGTCTTTACTTTGATTTTTTGCTATAATCTTAAGGTCTTTTCCGTTTTCCAGATGTAGTATTGCTTCCTTAACCAGAGGGCTTCCTATTGCATATTCAGCTGATCCTGGTGTAACGGGATAAAAACCTAAGCTACTAAATATATACCATGCGCTCATTTGCCCCGCATCATCATTTCCGCACAATCCATCTACTGTAGGACCATACATAGTATTCATGATCATGCGAACACGTTCTTGGGTTTTATATGGCTTGCCTGTCCAGTTATATAAATAGGGGATATGATGTCCAGGCTCATTACCATGTACGTAATTACCAATAATTCCGTCTCGAGTTATGTCTTCATGTTTTTCTATAAATTTGTCTTCTAATTTCATGGTAAACAAAGAATCGAGGTGTTGACTAAATCGTTCGTTTCCTCCCATCATTTTTACCATTTTTTCTAGTTGATGAGGTACATATAAACCATAATTCCATGCATTTCCTTCAATAAACCCTTGTCCATGTGTATCTAAAGGGTCAAATTCTTTCCTAAATTCACCATTAGATAATTTAGGACGCATATATCCAATTTTGGGATCATATACATTATTATAATACTCTGATCTATTTAGAAACTGATCTGTAGTTTTTTTATCTCCGGTACTATTTGCAATCTGGGCAATACACCAATCATTATAGGCTAATTCTAGTGTTTTAGAAACTGAAGAGTGGCTTTTATCGTCGGGTATGTATTGATATTTGATATAATCCCCTAAACCATCAAAATAAGAAACATTGGCAGTACTTACAGATGCAGCAAGAGCTTTGTTTTTGTCAAAATCACCAACGTTTTTGGCAATGGCATCTGCAATTACCGAAGTTGCATGGTAGCCTATCATACACCAGTTTTCATTAGCATAATGACTCCATATCGGTAACATATGATGTACGCTTTGTTCTTGATGAGCCAACATCGATTTGATCATGTCATTATTACGACTAGGTTGTGTAATATTAAATAGGGGGTGTAAAGCTCTATACGTATCCCAAAGAGAGAAAACCGAGTAGTTTGTAAAGTTTTCAGAAGTATGAATATTTTGGTCCAATCCAAGGTAACTACCGTCTACATCTTCATAAATAATTGGACTAAGCATGGTATGATATAGTGCCGTATAGAATGTAGTTTTATCTTCTTCTGAAATTGTTTTTATTTCTATTTTCGATAATTCATCATTCCATTTGTTCTCAGTTTTCTGTTTGGCTTTTTCAAAATCCCAATCTGGTAATTCGGATTTCAAGTTTTTTAATGCTCCGTTGGTACTTACAGAAGATAATGCAAATTTGACATTGATTTTTTCATTAGCTTTTGTGTCAAAATTAAAATATGCTCTAATGTCTTTTCCTGCCATTTCAGGAAAATTTTCCTGTTGCTCAAAACGACGATAGAATCCATCATACTTTACAGTATCGTACTTTTTATGTCCATAACTACTAAAAGGTTTAGAGAATTGCATAGCAAAAAACACTTTTTTGGTTCTTGCCCATCCTTTAGTTTGGCGATACCCGGTTACTAAGGAATCATTTTCTACTCGTAAGAATGTCCATACATTTTTGTCATCATGATGGTAAACATTGTAGACTAGATCCAAAATGATATGCGCATCTTTCGTTTCTGGGAAAGTATATTGATGAACCCCTACACGTTCTGTAGCAGTAAGCTCTGCGGTAATGTCATAATCCTTTAGTTTTACTTTATAGTATCCAGGTGATGCATATTCGTTATCATGAGAAAATGTAGAATAAAATCCTTTGGCGCCATCAGCGGTTTTTATAGGATCGAGTACTAAATTCCCTGTTGTGGGCATCACTAAAAAATCTCCTAGATCAGAGTGTCCGGTACCACTTAGGTTTGTATGAGAAAAACCTATTATTGTAGAATCTCTGTGTTGATAGCCAGCACAATATTCATAGGTTTCTTTGTTGTAACTACCATCCTTATTAAACATTACTTCAAAATTTGTTTGTGGACTTACTTGTACCATTCCGAAAGGTGCTGTTGCTCCTGGATAAGTATGTCCCATTTTGCTGGTGCCAATAAATGGATTGACATATTTTGTGAAATCTGTTTTTTTGATAGTTTTTGATACAGGAACCTGATTTACAGAATCCGTAGAATCTTTCTTACAAGAAGAAAAACAAAGTAGTATCGTTATTAGAATTGATAGATATTTCATTACTATATGATTTGTTATTTTCACTTTTAATAAAAATTTTATTTTTAAGAATTAGCTTTTCTTCTACCATAAAAAACGATATAAATATAGCAGATTAAAACTAGGATCAGTGCGGTTTTAAATCCTGTTTGATCAGAAAGTAATCCAAATAGAGGAGGGATTATTGCGCCACCTACTATCATGGTACATAAGACACCAGATGCCTGTGGTTTTAGATCATCTAAGCCTTCTATTGATAAAGAAAATATGGTAGGGAACATAATAGAATTAAATAGCCCTACTGCCAGAATACTCCACATAGCTATAAAACCAGAAGTTGATATAGATACTAAAATTAATAAAACAGCTCCGATAGCAAAGAAGCTTAAAACCTTGGCTGGTTTTATGATCTTTGTTAAATGCGCACCTATAAATCGGCCAATCATTGCGCCACTCCAATAAAAAGTAACAAAAGCTCCTACTATTGCTTTATTATCTAATGTTTGGCTATCAGATCCCAGAATTCCTTCAGAAATACTCTTCATGAATGTGCTTTCTTTGATTAAAGTAGCTAGGTTCATGTCTAAAAAATAATTGATTAAATAACTTCCTATTGCGACTTCGGCTCCTACATATACAAATATTCCAATAGCACCCATTACCAAAGACTTGCTTTGTAAAACTCTTAGATATCCACCTTTTGGACTGTCCTTTATTAGCTTAGGAAGTTTGATAAATATAAATGCAAAGGCTAAGATGGCCACAAATATGGCGATTCCTATGAAAGGAGATTGAACCGCAGCAGCTTCAGAAATGTAATAATTTTCTTTATCTAAGATGTTTAAAGCTGCAATTTCCTGGGGGTTTTTAACTTTATCACTTAAAATAAACATAGCTCCAATAGCTGGAGCAATAGTTGTGCCTAATGAATTAAAAGCCTGAGACAAGTTAAGTCTGCTCGAAGCACCTTCTTCAGGGCCTAATACTGCCACATATGGGTTAGCGGCAACCTGTAGAATTGTAATCCCACTTGCTACTACAAAGTATGCTAACATAAAAATGCTAAATTCACGATAAGATGCAGCGGGATAAAATAATAAACATCCTGATGCAAGTGTTAATAAACCCAATATGATTCCCTTTTTATAACCAATTTTAGATAAAATAAACCCAGAAGGAATAGATAGTAAAAAATAGGCTCCAAAAAACGCAAATTGAACTAATCCAGCCTGAAAATAGTTTAACGTAAAAACTTCCCGAAGTCTTGGAATTAGTGAGTCGACTAGTACTGTTATAAATCCCCATAAAAAGAATAAGGAAGTTAAAAATATAAAAGCACTTTTATATGTTGTACTGTTTTTCAAAATAGTTTTTTTTAGATTATGATATTTTTGTTTTGATATTTAGCGTTTTAAGATAAAAATTAATCTTTTGTTGATCTGTATTCTATTTAGATAATTTTAAAAGCAGAGGCTTTCATAAAATATGTTATTAACCAGACGCGCCCCGCCTAGTAAAATAGCTTTTTCTTTTAATTCACTTTGATATATTTTAGTGTTACATCCCTGGTTTTTTAATTCAGCATTAAGGTTGTCTGCAAAAGAATTCCATGCTTTAGATATGTTTCCTCCAATTACTACGGCATCTGCATTATATCCTTTTAACCACGGAGACAGAAAAATAGCTAAATTTCTAGAAAATTCTTCGAATATTTGATCTGTATGTGGGCTGGACTTAGTATCAGTAATTAGATCTTTTACGCCACTTATAGTAATCCCTGTTGCCTCCTTGTATTTTTTAATAAACCAGCGGGAAGAGAAATATTCATCTGCTATTCCATTTTTAAAGGGAATATTGTACAGCTCACCATTTTCGGGAACACCATCTCCAGAAAGCATAGGAAGTCCTTGTGATAAGAAAGTAGCTCCAAAACCAGTGCCTAAAGTTATGGCCAATGCTTTTTCTGCGGATTTAAGTTTTCCTTTCCAGGATTCTCCTATGCCAAAACAAGCCGCATCATTATAAAATCGTAATGGTATGGTATCAGATAAAGCTAATCGTTCGATAATTATTTTTTTGATGTTTATGCCCAATAAAGCAGTAAACTTGTTCTCCATTTTATATGCAAAAATACCTTGATAATAATCAAAGGGACCTGGTAATGCGATGCATAGTCCTTCTAAAGATTCTTTATCTTCATTAAGAGAATCTATACTTTTTTGTAAAATATGGATCCATTGATCAATAATTTCATTTGCTTGAGCGGTGCTGTCTACCTTTGTCGAAATTAAATTAGAGTCGGGTATTTCATGGTTTTTGATGTCAATGCGGGCTACAGTAATGTGACTACCCCCTATATCTACTCCTAATATCATTGTTTATTTTACAGTTTTTTCGTTTAGTTAATTATTAGTTGCTTCTTATTTCTATTAGCAACCAAGTGTGGTTTTGATGTTAACTTAAATATGTACTTTAATATCTTTTAAGTGTTATGGTTTAGGCTTATCTTCATTTTGATCAGTTATATGATAAAGATGAGAAGTGTCAACTTCTGTTTTTTCAAAGCCAGGGCCACTCCATAATGCTTTTAGACCAATATTATCCGAACATTGAAAATATCGAATAGTAAATTTATGTAATCCTTTAGATAGAATGATGTCATTTTTTTGAGTGAAACTGAATGATTTCCTTCCGTCACTTTCAAATAACTCTTTATTATCAATTAATAATTGAGCACCATCATTGGCAGAAATTTCAAAATTATATAATCCATTTTTTGGTATATCGATGAATCCATCAAATTCAAAACCGATCCATTCATCTCTTAAACGGGGTTCTATATTGATATTTATAACTTCTCCTTTTTGCACAGGTTCTTCTTGTGAAAAATCGTAAACAGATCGAAAAATACCTTCGTAATATTGATATGAAAGTCCATTTTTTAGTTTGTTTTTTAGTTTTTTAGGATCTATGCTTTCTAATTTTTCTAAAAATAATGTAGTTGTATAGCTAGATATTAACCCTTTTTTGAAAGCTTTGATTTTTAGTTTTGTAGATCCTTTTATTTCAAAAGGAGAATTATATCTCATGCTACTTTCTGTAGGCTCACTACCATCTAGTGTATAATATATGTATGCATTTTCTGTGTCACAATCTAAATCAACTATTTTGGTATCTAAAAATGTAGTGTGATCAGATTTTAGATATGGTATGTTTACCGTTTTTTGGGTGTCTGATAGCGGTCTGTTTGATGGATTTGTACCCCAATCTTTATTTGGAATATCTGTCATTTCAAAAACCAATTCACCTCCATTTAGAATATCTTCATGTTTTAGGTATGTATTAGGGTATTCTTCGCCATTAAGTTTTAAGGATGAAAAATGGATGTTTGTTTTACTGGCATTATTGGCTAGTATCGTAAAAGTTTTTCCATTCTCAAGGTGGATTTCAGCCTTTTCAAAAGTAGGACTTCCAATAACATATTCTGGAGCTCCCGGTGTAACAGAATAAAAACCTAAACTACTCAATACGTACCATGCAGACATTTGACCACAATCATCATTTCCACAGAGTCCATCGGGCTCAGAAGTATACATTTCATTTAATATTTTGTGAATGGTTTGTTGTGATTTCCATGGTTTACCGGCATAGTTATATAAGTAGGCGAGATGATGACTGGGTTCGTTTCCGTGAGAATATTGACCCAATAATCCAGAGACATCAGAATCTTCACTAATTTCTTCATCAAAATTTTTAGAGAACAGATTATCAAGCCATTGGTTAAAGTTTTTGTCACCACCAACTAAATCTATCACACTTGCTATATCATGAGGAACAAACAGGCTGTATTGATACGAATTCCCTTCTGTAAAATTGAAATTATAAGTTTTTTCGACAGATGTAGGGTTAAAATCTTCATACCATTTTCTATTAGAATATCGAGGCCTCATAAAACCGGTTTGCTGGTCATATAGATTAACAAAAAATTGAGCTCTTCGAGAATATTCATTATAGATGTCTGTTTTGTTTAAAGTTTTTGCCATTTGCGCAATACACCAGTCATCGTATGCATATTCTAGAGTTTTAGACACAGATTGGCTGCTTTTATTTGAAGGAACAAAACCTAGTTCGGTATAGTAATTAATGCCTCTTTTTTTTACGTTAGAACTTTCTATCATCGCATTTAATACTTTTTCGGTATCTACATTCGTTATTCCTTTTAGATATGCATCTGCCATTACCGAAACTCCATGGTATCCTATCATACATCTTGTGTCATTTGCGGCTAGTTCCCACATGGGGATTTCGCCATATTGCTCATGCTTTTTTTGTAAGGTAACAACAATATCTCGGGTTACATCTGGTTCTATAATTGTTAGTAATGGGTGTAAACCTCTAAATGTGTCCCAAAGAGAGAAAACTGTATAATTGTTGAACCCTTTTGCAGTGTGTATTTTATCATCCATTCCACGGTATTGACCGTCTACATCGTTATATAAATTAGGGGTTAAAAGGCTATGGTATAATGAGGTGTAGAAGATTTCTTTTTTATCTTCATTGCTATCGGATATTTCTATTTTGCTTAGCGAATTATTCCAGATTTTTTTTGCTTCTTTTCTTGTTTCATCAAAGTGCCAACCTGGTAATTCTTTTTCCAGGTTTTTTCTGGCACCATCTATGCTTACAGCGGACAGTGCTACTTTTGTAGTAATTTGATCTTCAGAACTATCAAAATTGAGAGCTGCTATTATTTTTTTGCTGCTAAATTTAGTGCCTGTAGTTACTATTTTTTCTCCATTAAGAATTTGATAGGATACAATGGGTTTTGAGAATTGTGCAACAAAATACTGGCGTTGATTTCCTGCCCATGCTTTTGATCTTCGATATCCGGCAATTTCTGTTTTACTGATGATTTCGAACTCTGCTTCTATTACTGGATCGCGATGTTCTAGGTCAATAATGATACTGGTCTTTTCTGATTTAGGATACGAATACCTATGTACTCCAACTCTTTTTGTAGTGGTTAGTTCTGTTTTTATATTGTAGTCATCGAGCACAACTGAATAATATCCAGGTTCTGCAAATTCACTTTGGTGACTATATCTAGAACGATATCCAGAATCAGGATTTTCTGGAGTTCCGGCTTGAAATTGTGTTTCTCCTGTTGTTGGCATGAATAGAATATCACCTAAATCGGGAACCCCTGTTCCTGATAAGTGTGTATGGGTAAATCCTATAATAGAGGTATCCATATAATCATATCCTGCACAGGCAGGCCAACTAGTATGGTCATTTCTGGTGTCGGGACTCAATTGTACCATTCCAAAAGGAAGCATAGGACCAGGAAATGTGTGTCCTGGCGATTTTGTTCCAATGAAAACATCTACATAGTCTACAGGTTTTTTTACTTCTTTTTTATTTGTACAATGTACACTTAACCCTGCAATCGTGAGAGTCAGGAGTATTCTTCTAAACATAGACAATTTCATGATTCATTTATTTTGAACTTTGTGGTTTTGCGACATAGGGTTTTAATAAATATATGATGAATTAATATGTGAAAGACAGAATCTAAAAAATGATCCTGTCTTTACAATCTAAAACAAAAAATAACTAATACAAAAAATCGATTGATAAAGTGTAGTGTATATATTAATATCCGGAGTTTTGTTTTAAAGCTCCTCCAGAAGAGTTAATTGCGTCTAGAGGGATAGGGTAGTACTCACTCTTTCCTTGACTAAAACTTGCTCCATTAAGATAAACTCGTTTTGAAGATTCTTCATTAATATATTTATTTAATACTTGTGGAGCCACACCCCATCGTACTAAATCAAAAAATCGATGTCCTTCAGATGCTAATTCTAACCTTCTTTCAAAACGAACTGCCTTAATTGCATATTCTTTATCAGGAAATGATGTGTATTCATTGATTACATAGTTTGCAGCTGGTGTTCCATTGGGGTTTTTAACAAACCCGTCAGGATTAGCAGCTCTTGCTCTTATTCTGTTTACTAGATTCATAGCTTCGCCTAATTGTCCGTCTTCGGCATAAACCTCTGCTCTCCATAATAATACATCAGAATACCTTATTAATGGTGTGTTGATTGCATTATACTGTGGTAATCCAGCGGCAGAAATTGTTCCTTCCTGAGATTTTAATATTTCGTGTTTCTTTCCTACATATGGTCCTCCATTAGATTGATCACGTATCCATCTCGACCCAGGCATAGGTCCCCACCCAAGGTATTCTATTCCTCTTCTACCTACTGTCCAATCTAACCTTGGATCTAGGTTTCCGGTATATGGTGTAAACGCCTGATTAGAGGTAATTCCTTGATCATTAGTTATATCAGAGTTATTAAAAGAGTCTAATAAAGGTAGTCCGTTAACATCTGTTTTAAATGCATTTACGAGATTTTGACTGGGTTGAAAGAATCCACAGCATCCCCCTCCTGGTGCATCAGAAGCATAAGGATGGTTTAGTCTGTTCCCTCGGTTTCCATTAATAAAACCTTCGCCGCCATCATTTACAGAGTTTTGAACAGCAAAAACAGATTCTGAATTGTTATCCTTTTCTCCATTAAAATTATCATGATAATTAGGTACCAGTTGGAAAGGCCCTTCGTTGATAATGTTATCTAGGATTGGTCTTGCTGCGGCATAATCATTTTGAAACATATGTGCTTTTGCTAGATATGCTTTTGCTATCCATGATGTAGCTCTTCCTGCATCATCTTGATTTTCGGGAAGATTGTCTATAGCATATGTAAGATCTTCTTCAATTAATGGCCATGCATCGATCTCATTAGAGGGTGTCTCTGTAAGACCTTCAGAAATAAAAGGTATGTTGTTCCATATTTTTTTGGCATCCATATGATAATGTGCTCTCAGAAAACGTGCTTCTGAACGAAATACGATTAGTTTTTCCTCAGAAACACCTCCTTCTATGGCTTTCTCAATTGACTCTAAGGTTTGGTTTGTTCTTGAAATACCTTCAAATGTAGATTCCCATTTTCTGGTAGCATAGATGTTAGTGGTTCCTGCAGAAAATCGTTCTACATCGTTTAACGGTGGTTGATCGTCTATAGATGATCCTTTATGGAAATCATCAGAAGCTACATCTCCAAGAGCCCAGTTAGATGCAGGAGCCCAGAAATAACCAGGATTTCCATCTAAAATTCCATAAGCACTAGTAAGTTGCAGATCTACCCAATTTTCATCATATACTATTACCCCTTCAACAAGAGCTCCTTGTGGTTCGATATCTAGTTCTTTATCACAAGAAAGGATGCAAAGAACTACGGATATAA
The DNA here is from genome assembly GCF_002846555.1 of Aquimarina sp. MAR_2010_214. Taxonomy (NCBI): domain Bacteria; kingdom Pseudomonadati; phylum Bacteroidota; class Flavobacteriia; order Flavobacteriales; family Flavobacteriaceae; genus Aquimarina; species Aquimarina sp. MAR_2010_214. The sequence continues at coordinate 5,104,161 of NZ_PJMS01000001.1, read as the reverse complement.
AAATGATTATTTTTTTCATTTGTTTATATTTTGAATGTTTTGTGTTACAATTATTAGGATACATGAGTGTTATGTTTTACTTCATGTTATTTTCCTAGCATATAAATTATAGACTGAGATTAACTCCAAATAAAAATGATCTTGCAACTGGATATGCTCCTCTGTCAATACCTATATCTAAGTTGCCAAAACCACCTCCATATTGTAAGTTAATTTCTGGATCCAGTCCAGAGTATTTTGTCCAGGTATATAAATTTTTGGCCTGAATGTATACTCTTAGTTTTTCAACTTTCAATTTAGATGTTATTTGTTCTGGCAAGCTATATCCTAATTGAACATTTTTAAGTCGTAAGTATGATCCATCTTCTATGTAATAACTACTAGCACTAGAATAATGCTCTGCTGGATTATTGGATAATTTAGGTAACCTGGCACCGGTATTAGATGGACTCCATGAATTTAGATAATCTCTACTTTTTGCTCCCGGAAAACTGTTATAATCAGTGAAAAACTTAGTGAAATTATAAATATCATTTCCTTGGCTTCCTTGAAAGAATATTCCAAAATCAATATTTTTGTATTCTAATCCCATGTTAAAGCTATAAGTGAAATCCGGATGAGGATTTCCTATGAAATCTCTATCTTCATCATTAATCACTCCATCATTATTGAGATCTCTATATTTAAAAGTCCCTATTTCTTTTCCTAAATAATCACCGGTAGCTGCAAGTTCTGCATCATTTTGAATGATACCATCAATTATAAACCCATGAAATGAAGAGATGGCATGACCAGATTGTGTTCTGGAAGGCTTAGTTTCTCTTGCTAGGTTTCCATCTAGAAAATAATCAGAATTATCTCCTAAATCTTTTACTTTGTTTTTATAAGCAGATATATTTACAGAGGTGTCAAATTTTAAATCTTCACTGATCTGCTTACTATATCCCAAAGACAAGTCAAATCCATTATTTTCTACGGTTCCGTTATTTATATATTTAGGAACTGCATTACCTATGATTGTTATGTTTGCTTGTTCTGGAACTAATAATTCTTCGGTAACCGAATTATAAAATTCTAAATTAAACATGAAAGTATTATTGAATAAAGCACCATCAACCCCTAGATTCTTTGTACTGGTATATTCCCAGGTTAAATCTTTGTTTCCTAAAATGAATAGGCCATACCCAGGGAGAACGCTAGAATTAGTTCCTAATAAGTCATAATTGGTATTGTCGTTGTTATTGTATTGACTATATATTCTTCCTTGAGGAATACTTTCGTTTCCTAATTCTCCATATCCTGCTTTTATTTTAAGGTCATTAATAAAAGAAACATTTTCCATAAAAGGTTCGCTTGATATTCTCCATGCTGCACTATATCCAGGAAATAAATCTGCTCTATGTTGTTCATCAAATTTTGAAGAAGCATCTCTTCGTAAAGAAGCAGAGAGTAGGTATTTGTCATTATAACTATAATCTACCTTTCCGAAAACAGAAAAATATCCTTCTTTATTTCCTTCTCCATTATTATCTCGAGAGCCTTCTCCTCTGTCCAGATATCTATAATTGATATTGTTGATAAGAAACTTATTTCTTGAAGCACCTAAGAATTTTTCTTGTAGCTTATAACTTTCTGTTCCTACTACTGCATCGATTGTATGATTACCAATTTTTTTTGAATAACTAAGTGTATTGTACCATGTGGTTGAAATAGCATAACTGTTATTTTCTGTTAATTTGTTAACATTAGTAGGTTCTGCTACTTCTGGATTTTTGAAAGAAAAGAAAGAGCTGTTGTTGGCGTCATAATCCACACCAAAATTAGTTTTGAAAGTAAGGTCTTTAAAAACATCTAGTTCGGCATATACTCCACCAATAGTTCTAAGTCTTCTGGTAAGGTTGTTTTTGTTACGGGTTGCACTTGCTACCGGATTAATGCCATTACCTAACCCTGGACTTTGAGGGCCTGCATAATTACCCGCAATATCGTATACGGGGATAATAGGTTGAGATCGATATAAAAAAGAAATATCTCCTCCTGTAAATTGACTTCCTGTAGAACCAATTCTGTCTGAATAGGAAATACTAAAAGATTCTCCTATTCTAAAATTATTGGTTACTTTAAATTCTGAATTTACTCGTAGTACATATCGATCAAACGAAGTATGCAAAGCTACACCATCTTGTGTTAGAGCTCCTATTCCAACATGAAATTTTGCAGTTTCAGAACCTCCTGAAATTCCTAGATTGTAATTTTGTACAAAAGCAGCATTAAAATATTCATCAAACCAATCGGTCCCTTCTTTATTAGCTCTTGTGATTTTGTTTGTCTCAGGGTCATAAGTGGATAGATCTGCAGAATTTGCTCCTGCTGGAGTTAAATAATTAGGTAATACAGGTGTACTTCCATTACCATACTGAGGGTGGGAAGGGGCAGTGCCATCATTATTAAAACGAGTCCAGATCACATTTGCGGTCTCTTGTGTAGATAATAAATCAGGAAATGCTGATTTAGGGATATTATCCACGCCTACATAAGAATCAAAAGTAAACTTAGTATCACTATTGTATTTCCCTCCTTTTGTAGTAATAAGTATTACCCCATTTGATGCTCTAAATCCATAGATAGCAGCAGAAGAGGCATCTTTTAATATTTGCATAGACTTTATGTCAGAAGGGTTTAGCTGATTTATTCCTGTATTGGTCGGTGTACCGTCAATCACATATAATGGGTTATTATTATTGATTGTTCCAAACCCTCTAATCCGTACCATAGCTTCTCCTCCAGGTCCTCCTTCAGAACCTACTGTTACCCCAGATGCTAACCCTTGTAAAGATTGTTCAATATCTACAGGTGAAGTGGCAGCAATGTCTTCAGCTTTGACTACGATAACAGATCCTGTTATATTTCTTACCGATTGTTTTGAATATCCGGTTACTACAATTTCTTCTAATTGATTAGAGTTTTCTTGTAAGGTTATATTATGTACCCCCGAACTTGATACTGTAATATTTTGAGTCTCCATTCCTAAATAACTGAATAGTAATGTATCTCCTGATGAAGCTGTTAATGAATAGTTTCCATCAAAATCGGTTTGTGTTCCTTTAGAAGAGTCTTTTATGACAATGTTCACTCCAGGTAGTAATATTCCTGTATTATCCATTACCGTTCCGGTAATAGTAATTTCCTGGGCTGTGCCTATATTGGCAAATGACATGAAGGTAAGCACAAAAAATAGATATCCTAATTTATTCTTCATATTAAAATTGGTTTAGTTAATAATTTGACTGCTGATTTCTCGAATAAACTCTCAATTAATTTGTGTTTCGAAAAGATTAATAATACATTATGTTTAAGAGAGTTATTGTTTTCAAATTTATAATATGAAGATTAATATTTGTATTTTGATATAAATATTAGTGATTTTTATGGTATAAATATAAATATAAAGTTTTTTTATCTTTTTGAACTAAGCATTTTTGTGTTCTTAAGTTTTTTTTCTTGTTAAAATATGTATCTTTTTTTGATAAAAATAGACATATATACCTTTTTGAAAGGATATAATGCATTCCAAGTGTTAATTTAGTGTAAAATCACTTTATCATGAATTTTGAATTTTATCTTTAAGAGATAGCTATATCTAGTTAAATAGATTGAACAAATGTATGATTGTAATAAAAAAAACTGTATTATTATGAAATAAAAGTTTTTTTTATCTATATATAGTAATTTTATTTATTGGTAATATGGAAATGTTGGATAACACAGACAAAACTATTTTACGAATCCTTCAGAGAGATTCTAAAAAAACAGCAAAAGAAATAGCTAATCTTTTGAACTTAACTGTTTCTCCTATATATGAGAGGATAAAGCGTTTAGAAAGTAAAGGATATATAGAAAAATATGTTGCAATTGTAAATAAGAATATGGTTGGTCTGCCAATTACAGCATTTTGCCAGGTATCTCTTCAATCTCATGGGGAATCATTTATTGATAAGTTTGAAAATCAAATAAAAAACTTGAAGGAAGTTCAAGAGTGCTTTCATATGGCAGGACAGGTAGATTTTTTGTTAAAAATTAATATGCCCAGCTTAGAGGAGTATCATGAGTTTATGCGTTCTAAATTGTCAAAAATAGATAATATTGGAGTCTTGAATACTACTTTTTCATTAAAGCTGATTAAACATACTTCAGAATATTATCTATAAACAAACACATAGAACTCATCTTGACTTTTTCTGTTTCCTAAAAAATAGCTGTAATTCACCCATATTTTGTTACTTTTCTTATTTGTAGAACTGCTATAACTTTCAAAAAGCGCCTCATCTGGTTAAATTTCAACTCATTTTCGGTTAAAAACGAAAAGTCAAGATGAGTTCATATAAAAAAACACCTGTCCTTATAGTGACAGGTGTTTTTAAAGTTCTAATTAGCTATGGTATAGCATAAACCGATATTATCGCTTTATAAATCTATTTCTATATATGGTTTTTCCATCTTGTTTAACAATTATAAAATACATTTTGGATTCTAAATGATCTAGATTCAGTTCGCTTCCTGACGTTTTTTCTGTAAAAATTTGAGAACCTTGAGTATCATAGATTTCATAAAGTAAAGATGTACCTTTTAGGTTTTTTGGTTTTGCAAAAAACAATTTATCCTGAATTGGATTAGGGTATGACTTTAACTTGAATGCATCTTCGGGTTTTATATTTTCCGTAGTAGATGTATTATTTCTGTTGCTTCTACTGCAATCCAGACTCCATGGGTAATTTCCATCATAATCAAGAGTGTTTCCGCTGTTGATATAGTTTTTATACTCATTCCATACGGTTTCAACACCTTTTCCAAGAATATCTTTAAACGCATTGTCAAATGACCAGGAGTTTCCTAAGTCTTTTGCTGCCTTATTAAATTTATAGATAAAATTCTTGTCATATTTTAGGGTAACATAGTGCAGAAAGAACCCTGTTATGGTGTATCCACCTAACCATTTTCTGGAATCAATTACATTTGGGGTCTTGATCTGATGAAACCCTGCATAAATTCTCACGCCATCTGCTATACCTTCAGTATATGCCCAAAAAGGAGAAGATCCGTCATAAGTTCCTCCAGTAGAAGGAGAGTAATTATAGCCATGGGTTACTTCGTGAAATAGAATACCATCGATTTCATCTTTTAGGGCTTGAGAGTTGTTACCAGATTGGCGATAGACATTAGCCAGATGTTGCGTGCTTACTTCTATGGTCATTTGGTCACCATCTCCAAATTTGTGAGCTACAAAATCTTCGTTTTTCAGATTAAAGTTTAATAATCTAAACTTAGGAGCATCTGTGGAGTTACGATATAATATTTTTGCAACGTCCAAACAACGTTGTTTCATATAGGATTCTGCATTAGGAATTACCTGCTTAAATACTCGAGATCCTTCGGTTTGTCCATCAAAATCAGTGAATTTTACAGTAGGAGTGAGAAAATTATTTCCCCACGGGCAAGAACCTCCGTCAGTAGAACTCTCTTTTCCAAATAATTCAAGTTCGGATACTTGTAGAATGGTTCCACTATTATTATTCATGGATAATCTATAGTATTGATATTTAGTGCTAGTACTTACTTGAAAAGTTCTTTTTTGATTTCTATTCAGGAAATCTTGATTAGATTTTTGATCGATATTTTGCCAGTTGCTTCCGTTTGAGGATCCTTGCAACGTCCAGCTTTTAGGATCTCTTTCTGGTGCGTCGTTCCCAGAGGTTATCGTATATGAAGATAATGTGTAGTTTTTGGTTGCTTTATATTGCACCCATGTAGAAGAATTAAAAGTTAAAAACTTAGAATTAGGATCATTATCAATGAGTTTCGTTATATTCTCAAAAGAAGGAGAATCATTATGTTGATCAGAAATGACTCCCCCGTCATTAGTGATGTCAGCAATATCTCCTCCGCCTCCATTTGAAGAAACTTTAATAAATGAAGTTTTAGTTTCTGTATCAGATCCATCCCCATTTGTTGCTTTAAGCGTTACCGAATAGGTTCCTTCTCTATTATACTTCACTACAGGATTAGTTTGTGTACTACTAGATGGACTACCTCCATCAAATGTCCAATTATATGAAGTAGCATCGGTTGAAGAATTAGTAAAAGACACACTTTCTCCTTCTTTTATGTTGGTTTTGTTTGCGCTAAAATCAGCTACCGGAAGTTGTTGTGTGTTTTTTTCTTTTCCAAATAATTCGATTTCAGATAATTGAAGAATAGTTCCACTGTTATTGCTCATCGATAATCGATAATATTGATATGAAGAAGTGGTGCTGACCTGAAAAGTTCTTTTTTGATTTCTATTCAGGAAATCTTGATTGAATTTCTGATCGATATTTTGCCAAGAACTTCCGTTTGTGGATCCTTGTAGCGTCCAGTTTTTTGGATCTCTTTCTGCTGCATCATTTGCAGAAGTTATCGTGTAGGAAGATAAAACATAAGATTTACTAGCTTTATACTGCACCCATGCAGATGCATTAAAAGTTAGGTACTTAGAATTGATATTGTTGTCGATTAGTTTTGATATATTTTCGTTGGATGGGGAGTCGTTATATTGACTAGACACTACTCCACCATCATTAGTTATATCAGTAGCACTTCCGCCGGTATCACCACAATCCAGACTCCATGGGTAATTTCCATCATAATCAAGAGTGTTTCCGCTGTTGATATAGTTTTTGTATTCATTCCATACAGTTTCAACACCTTTTCCAAGAATATCTTTAAACGCATTGTCAAATGACCAGGAGTTTCCTAAGTCTTTTGCTGCCTTATTAAATTTATAGATAAAATTCTTGTCATATTTTAGGGTAACATAGTGCAGAAAGAACCCTGTTATGGTGTATCCACCTAACCATTTTCTGGAATCAATTACATTTGGGGTCTTGATCTGATGAAACCCTGCATAAATTCTCACGCCATCTGCTATACCTTCAGTATATGCCCAAAAAGGAGAAGATCCGTCATACGTTCCTCCGGTAGAAGGAGAGTAATTATAGCCATGGGTTACTTCGTGAAATAGAATACCATCGATTTCATCTTTTAGGGCTTGAGAGTTGTTACCAGATTGGCGATAGACATTAGCCAGATGTTGCGTGCTTACTTCTATGGTCATTTGGTCACCATCTCCAAATTTGTGAGCTACAAAATCTTCGTTTTTCAGATTAAAGTTTAATAATCTAAACTTAGGAGCATCTGTGGAGTTACGATATAATATTTTTGCAACGTCTAAACAACGTTGTTTCATATAGGATTCTGCATTAGGAATTACCTGCTTAAATACTCGAGATCCTTCGGTTTGTCCGTCAAAATCAGTGAATTTTACAGTAGGAGTGAGAAAATCATTTCCCCATTCACAAGCTTGCTTGCTTTTGGGAATTGAAGAAGTGTTGTTTTTACTGCATGTAATAGGGTTCGCGGGTCGTGCACTCGTTTTAAGTACAAATACCATTGCTGCCACCATGCTTATCCAAAGCATGTGTTTTTTGTAATTTTTCATTGTGAAGTTTGTGTTTTTTATTAGTATGTTTTATAAAAAAAATACTAATAAATGTTAGTTGCAATAAAATTACAGTATTAAGGCATGTTTTCATTTTTTAGGCTTGATTTCAGTGATTTTTATTCTTTTTTATTCTTTTTTTAGTTTTTTTTCTTTTTAAGAGAAGTTGGATTTGTTTTATAAAGTGTTTTTTATGCTTTAAAATTTAATATCTCTATAGGATAAGTATAGAATAGAAAAGCGTTTTCTGTGGATTATAGATAAGTAGAGCTTTTTAGATAGATTTTTTTTAAACAGTTTTGAGCTATCTAAAAATTGCTTACTATCACATGAGAACATAATTAAATAGGTATACAAAAACCATGTACCATTTTTAACAAGAAGTAAATCAACACGGTTTTTTTAATAAAATCGGTAGTAAAAAGGGTACATGAACATGCTTATTTATATATGTGTAAAGCGTATCTCTTATGTTTTAATATAGCAAGGGGTTCTTTAGAAACAGCTTGGTTTACTAATTTAGAACAGTATTTTCTTCACTTACTATCCAAAAGAATCTACACCTAATTTCAATGTTTTAGGTAATTATGTAATCTTCATCTATTTGTTAAAATTAGAAAAGAATATGTAATAAATAGTACTAAAGTATCCATATATGATACTTTATTAATCCAAATAATGGTAATACCATAACTCTAAGGTATATTTCGCCTCTAAATAATCAATCTTAAAAACATATGAAAAAAAAGTAGACACAAATCAGTACTCAAAGCTTTTTTCGACAAGGGCTTGGAAACTAAACTTTACAAAAATCGTAAACAAAACTAAAATCCCATATCCTTCTTTCTAAAACATTGCAAAGGGGATTGATAAGAAAAGACAGATAGAAATATCATCTTAAAAGTTAATTATAGATATACTTCTACGTCTTAAATCTTTCTACAAAATTATGGATCAGGTACTTGGGAAAATGCCAAAAGATCCGTCAAGTAATTTTAAAATTTAATAAAACAAACTAATGAACACAAAAATTAATCTTTCGGTTATACTCATGCTGATTTTTTGTACACTAGGTTTTGCACAAGAAAAAACAGTATCCGGTAAAATAACAGAGGATTCTGGGATTCCTCTTCCAGGAGTAAATATTCTAATCAAAGAAACATCATCTGGTACACAATCTGATTTTGATGGTAATTACTCTTTGCAGGTAGAAGCAGGTCAAACACTTATTTTTTCTTATCTGGGTTTTAAAACAGAAGAAAAACTAGTAGGAAATGAGACTACAGTAAATATGACGATGTATCAAGATGCTACTTCACTAGATGAAATCGTAGTAACAGCTCTTGGTATAAGTAGATCTAAAAAATCTTTAGGGTATGCAACTCAAAAGATAGAATCAGAAGATATTAGCAAAGCTAAAGGTGTAAACTTTGTGAATTCATTGTCTGGTAAACTTGCCGGGGTTGCGGTTTCTAGAAATAATAACTTCGGAGGTTCGACGAATGTGATTATCAGGGGGTACTCTTCCTTGACTGGTAATAACCAACCTTTATTTGTGATTGATGGTACTCCGGTTAGTAATAGAATTAATAATTCAAGAAATTCAACAGCCGGTAGAGGAGGATATGATTATGGTAATGCCGCATCTGATATTAATCCAGATGATATAGAAAGTATTAACGTGTTAAAAGGAGCTGCTGCTTCTGCCTTATATGGATCTAGAGCAGGAAACGGGGTAATTATAATCACTACAAAAAAAGGGTCTAAAAATAAAGGGCTAGGGATAACAATTAACTCAAACACTACATTTAGCAAATTTGATCCTAAAACATTCGCGAGATATCAAAAAGAATACGGAGGAGGTTATGGAGCTTCTTTTGTACAGGAGGATGTAAATGGAGATGGTATTTTAGATAATGTTGTTGATACAGGAGGTGATGCTTCTTGGGGTCCAAGATTTGACTCTAATCTTTTGGTATACCAATCGGGAGCTTTTTTTCCAGAAAACCCTAATTATCGTACTCCTACACCATGGGTAGCAGCAAAAAATGACCCTACCTCAATCTTTCAGACAGGTTTGTTGCAATCAACCAATGTTAGTGTTGATGGGGCTTCAGACAAAGGAAATTTCAGGTTAGGATTTACCAATGTAGAACAAACAGGTATTTTGCCTAACAGTTTAATTAAAAGGCAAACGGTAGATTTTGGCGGAAGTTATAAGTTGACCGACAAAGTGACAGCGAGAGCAAAGGTTACGTATACAAAAAATAGTGGACGAGGTAGATTCGCAACAGGATATGACGAAAATAGTGTTTTACCTGGATTGCGACAGTGGTATCAAACAAATGTTGATTTAAGAGAACAAAGAGATGCATATTTTAGGTTAGGAAGAAATGCTACCTGGAATTTACGGTCATCAGCACGTACAGGTGATGATCCTTATGCACCAAGACCACAATATTGGGATAATCCATATTGGACATTATATGAAAATTATCAAACCGATGGTAGAGATCGTGTTTTTGGAAATGTAGCTTTAACATATAAAGTGAATGATTGGTTCGATGTTTTGGCAAGAGTGACTATGGATAGATTTGATGAAATAAGAGAAGAAAGAGTCAATGTTTCTAGTTTCAACCCATCTGAGTATAACAGATTTAATGGGTTTTTTAGAGAAATGAACTACGACATGATAGGGAACTTTAATTTTGATATTACTGAAAAGCTTAATTTTAAAGGACTACTGGGAATGAACCTCACCAGAACAAATAGAAGTTCTATTTTTGCAGAAACGAATGGAGGACTTAATACTTTTGGTTTTTATTCTTTATCCAATTCAGTAAATCCAATAGCACCACCTATCGAAAGAAAGTCTAGCATGGGTGTTAATGGGTATTATGCTAGTGCTTCGTTTGGTTATGATAATATTTTATTCTTAGATGCAACATATAGAATAGATCGATCATCAACACTACCAGATGGTAAAAGACAATTTAATTATCCATCAATTTCTACTAGTTTTCTTTTTTCTAACCTCTTTACAAGTGATTGGTTAAATTTTGGGAAATTGAGATTGAACTACGCCGAAGTGGGTAATAGTGCAGGAGTACTTCTTGTAGATGATGTATATACTTTTGTTAATGGTTTTGCAGGGCAATCTCTTTTCTCATTACCAAATAATAAAAACAATCCTACACTTAAGCATGAAACCGTTATAAGTTATGAGGCAGGATTAGAAATTAAGCTTTTTAAAAATAGATTTGGATTTGATATAACAGCATATCAAACAAATAGTAAAGATCAAATTCTTCCATTAGATATATCTACTTCTACAGGGTTTAATTCAAAAATTGTAAATGCTGGTGAAATTGAAAATAAAGGATATGAAGTGAGTCTTTTTGGAACTCCAATTAAAACCGAAAAATTTGAATGGAATATCAATGTAAACTGGAGTACATACAAAAGTGAAGTAGTTTCTCTATTGGACGGAATTGATAATTTAAGTTTATCAGGAACATTGCAAGAAGACGTTTCTATTAATGCTACTGTAGGTGAACCTTATGGTACGATTAGAGGATCTAGTTTTAAATATCTTAATGGCCAGCGAGTTGTTGATGAAAATGGATACTACGTGACTAACGAAGAAAATGGAGTGATTGGTAATATAATTCCAGATTGGAATGGAGGAATCAACAATACTTTTAGATATAAAAATGCTTCGCTTAGTTTCTTAATTGATATGCAAAAAGGAGGAGATATCTATTCTCTCGATCATACATATGGATATGCTACCGGAATATTCCCTGAAACTGCAGGGCGTAATGATTTAGGTAACCCTATAAGAGATGCTGTTGCCGATGGAGGAGGAATAATTGCTCCTGGTGTTAGAGAAGATGGGACCCCTAATACAGTAAGAACTCCGGTAAATAGTTTTGATAGCCCATTTATTTATTACAGATCAACAGATGAACAAGATGTTTATGATGCTTCTTTTGTAAAATTAAGAGAAGTAATATTCTCTTATACACTGCCAACAAAGTTATTAGATAACCTACCTATTAATGATGTGGTGGTTTCTGTAATTGGTAGAAACTTATGGATTATTGATAAAAATATTCCATATTCTGATCCAGAAGCAGGATTAAGTGCAGGTAACTTACAAGGATTTCAATCTTCTGCATATCCTACATCCAAAGAATATGGTTTTAACCTAAAAGTAAAATTCTAAAAAAATGAAAAATAGTAAAATTTTAGCCATACTATTCTGCTTGTTTACGATCTTTTCCTGTAAGGTAGATGATCTCAATGTGAGCGATAAACAGATTTCTGAAGTTCCTTCGACAACATTATTTACTAATGGGCAACGAAATTTGGTAGACCAAATGGTTACACAAAGTGTTTTTGATAATCATCTGAAATTTTATGCGCAATATTGGGCGGGTACTGGTTTTATAGGTCCTGAAACTAATTTTCAAGATCTTAAGAGTTTTCCACAAAATTATTGGAATACACTTTATAGAGATGTTCTAAGTGACCTTAATGAAGCGGCTCGATTAATTCCAGAAGAAGAAGTATTCGGTCTTACCGAAATAGATAAGCAAAATAGATTAGCGATTATCGAAATTTTGAAAGCATATACTTTTCATGTTTTGGTAGATCTTTTTGGAGATGTTCCTTACTCTGAAGCTCTGTCTTTGAATGAAAATATTTTGAATCCAGTATATGATGATGATCAAAATATATATACTAATATCATAAATCAGCTAAATACTGCTATTAATAACCTTAATACTTCCGGAAAATCATTTGGTGATTCAGACTTGATTTATCAAGGAGATGTCTCTAAATGGGCAAAATTTGCAAATTCTTTAAAACTACGACTAGCACTAAGGATTGCAGATGTGGATTCTAATCAGGCAGGAACTTTGGCAACAGAGGCCGTTAATTCTGGAGTATTTACTGCTAATGCAGACAATGCATCATTAGCATATGAGACAACAACACCGAATACAAATCCAATATGGGAAACTCTTGTAAATAGTGGTAGAGAAGATTATGTTGTTGCAGAGGCTATAGTAGATATTATGCAGCCTATTAATGACCCAAGACAATCTGGTTATTTTGATAATAACTTAATTCCTTATGTAGGAGGAATACTAGGGAATCTTAATGTATTTGACAATTTTACCCACATTGGTACTGCTTTTCATCAACCAGATGTAGAAGGATTGTTATTAGACTATGCAGAAGTAGAGTTTTTATTGGCAGAAGCAGCAGAACGTTCTTTGGTTGGATCTCCAGCAGGTGCAGAAAATCATTATAATAATGCAATTACAGCATCTATTACGTATTGGGGAGGTTCATCTGGTGATGCTACAACCTATCTGGCACAAGCAAGTGTGGCATACACAACTGCAACAGGAAACTATAGACAAAAGATAGGAACTCAGCAGTGGATTGCTTTTTATAATAGAGGTTTTGAAGGATGGTCAAGTTATAGAAGACTAGGTTTCCCTACTTTAAACGATAGCTCAGAAGGTAACCCTATCCCAAGAAGAATAAAGTACCCTATTAGAGAATACAATACTAATGGTACAAATGTTGCAAACGCTGCTTCAAATATTGGAGGAGATGAATTAAGTACCAAAATATTCTGGGATGTGAATTAAGAGATATAGAACTCATTTTTAATTTGTAATAGCCCTTTCCCTCTTAATTGACAGTTAAACCTGATCAATTAAGAGGGGATTTTGGTTTATAAAACAAAATAAGAGCCTAACCTATTTTTTTTAACCTGAATGAATATTAATCAAAAAATCAATATTTACCGTTATGTAGGTTAATTTAATACCATATATGGGTAATTTGAGAGTACTCTAGGCCTTAAATCCATGATATATTTGCTTCAAAAAAATAAACCATAATTATGACTATAGATTGGAAAGGTGTAATGCCAGCAGTTACAACTAAATTTACTAATGAGGATACTTTGGATCTAGATATGTTTAAAGTTAATATTAATGCTCAACTAGAAGCAGGAGTTCATGGAATTATTCTGGGAGGAACGCTGGGAGAGGCTAGTACCTTAAGTGATACAGAAAAAAGAATATTGGTAAAAAAGACGGTTGAAATTGTTAAAGGCAGAGTTCCTGTAATCATGAACATTGCAGAACAAACGACCAAAAATGCAATCGATGCAGCTGCAAAAGCTAAAGAAGATGGTGCTCAGGGATTAATGATGCTACCTCCAATGCGTTACAAAGCTGGAGATCGTGAAACAGTAGTGTATTTTAAAGAAGTGGCCAAAAGTACAGAGCTACCAATTATGATATATAATAATCCAGTCGATTATAAAATTGAAGTAACTCTGGATATGTTCGAAGAGTTATTAGAGGTAGATAATATACAGGCAGTAAAAGAGTCTACAAGAGATATATCTAATATTACCCGAATCAAAAATAAATTTGGAAATCGTCTAAAAATCCTTTCTGGTGTGGATACTTTAGCTTTAGAGAGTCTTTTGATGGGAGCAGATGGCTGGGTTGCTGGATTAGTAGATGCTTTTCCTGCAGAAACTGTTGCTATTTATGAATTACAAAAAGCAGGAAGACTTCAGGAAGCACTTGAGATATATAGGTGGTTTTTGCCTTTGTTAGAATTGGATATCAATGCAAAACTGGTACAAAATATTAAACTAGCCGAAGTCGCTACGGGAATCGGAACAGAAAATGTACGAGCGCCAAGATTACCACTTATTGGAGAAGAACGTATGCATGTATTAGGAGTTATAGAAAAAGGATTAAAAACAAGGCCGGTTTTACCAGATTATAAAGAACTAAATGCTATTGTGAGTTAATTTTTTTACTCTAACCTCTTGTTTTTATTGCAAACGAACTCTGTAAAAGAAGTGAGTTCTACTTAAAAAAAACATAAAAAAGAATGAAATGAGTAAAACAACTTATAAATTGTCGACTGTATCTTTAAAACTAAACGAGAAAGGTACAGTATAAATAACTATTAATCATTTTTTTCTTACAGAATTTCAATATGCGTTACGAAGCTATATCGAATACCTTTTTTATAAAGAATCGAAATAATTTTTCCTCAAGAACTATAGAAAATACAATCACGATTTTTACATCTAATGATATCAAGCATACCAATGCAGATGATGTTATGGGGTTTGCTCAAAATAATGATTTGTTTTACTTGTCAGGAATTGATCAGGAGGACACAGTGTTAGTATTGTATCCAGATGCTTATAAACCAGAGAATAGAGAAATTTTATTTATAAAAGAAACTAATGAGCATATCAAAATTTGGGATGGTGAAAAACTAACCAAAGAAGAAGCTCATCAGGTTTCTGGAGTAAAACGGATAGAATGGATACATGATTTTGAAAAAATACTTCAATTAATGGCTTTTGAAGCTGATGGTTTTTATTTAGGACATAATGAACATTCAAAGCGAATTACATATGACAAACAAACGCAGCAGGATCGAATGATTAACTGGTGTAAAGAAAAATACCCTTTACATCAGTATTATCGAGCAGCCAAAATTACAAGAACTTTACGTTCGATTAAAGCAAAAGAAGAGGTCGCACAAATACAAAAAGCTGCAGATATTAGTGTTGAAGGGTTTCAAAGAGTACTCAAAGCAGTAAAACCAAACTGCAAAGAATATGAATTAGAAGCAGAATTAACCTACGCATTCCTTAAAAACGGAGGGACAAGACATGCTTTTAAGCCTATTGTAGCATCAGGAAAAAATGCTTGCGCATTACATTATAATACTAATGATAATATATGCCGGGATGGTGATATGATTCTGCTGGATTTTGGTGTTTGTTATGGTAATTATAATAGTGATACAACGCGCTGTGTTCCGGTAAACGGTAAATTTTCTGATCGACAAAAAGAAGTGTATACGGCAGTACTAAATTGTTTAAAAGAGGGAAGTAAATTACTTAAGCCTGGAATAGTCCCTGCAGATTATGAAAAACAAATGGCAGGTTTGGTCGAAGAGCAACTTATCAAAATCGGAGTACTTGATGCTGCAGAAGTAGCTGCTCAAAACCCCGATCTGCCTCTATACAAAAGATATTTTATGCATGGTACAGCTCATCATCTTGGACTAGATGTTCATGATGTTGGTTTGTACTCCAGAGCTCTGGAACCGGGAATGGTGCTTACTTGTGAGCCCGGAATCTATATTCCCGAAGAAGGAATAGGTTGTCGACTTGAGAATGATTATCTCATTACAGAAACCGGAAATATAAACCTCACACAAGCTATGCCTATAGAAATAGAAGAAATTGAAAAGTTAATGACAGTATAGCCCACCTTAGAAAATATATATAGTATGAATGCATTAGGGATAGGTGGTTCTACCATCGAAAAAGAATTAAATGCGATACAGCCAAAAGCTCATCTTGCACAACCCATTCAAAAAGAAGAATTTCAAGCCAGAATAGACAGGGCTTGTGATCTTATGAAAAAACAGGAGATTCCCGCAGTGTATCTTCATTCGGGAACAAATTTATTTTACTTTACTGGGATGCGATGGAATTCAAGTGAAAGAATGGTTGGGGCATTATTGTTTCCTGATGGCGAAGTACATTATATAGGCCCTAAGTTTGAAGAAGGTACTATTTTAGATTTCATGTTGGTAAAAGGCCCCGTTCATTGTTGGGAAGAACATGAAAGTCCTTATGAGTTATTTATAGATATTCTTGACAAAAAAAAGATCAATGGTAGTGATATTGCCATGGACGAGGCAACTCCCTTTTTTGTTATTGATGGAGTTTTAAAAGAGCAATCTATTTACAATTTGATCAATGCAAAACCAATTACTGCAGGTTGTAGGATGATAAAGTCGAAAGCAGAAATTGCTATCATACAAGCAGCAATGGATATTACTATGGAAGTACAAAAAGCTGCAGCACGAATATTAATGCCTGGGATTAGTGCCAAAGAGGTTACTGATTTTATTAATGAAGCACATAAACGATATGGTATTCCCTCTGGCTCATATTTCTGTATTGTATTATTTGGAGTAGATTCCTCTTTTCCGCATGGCGTAAAAGCACCAAAAGATTTAGAGGAAAACGAAATCGTATTGATTGATACCGGGTGTATTCTACATAATTATATTTCAGATATTACCAGAACATATGTGTATGGTGAAATCAATGAGTTACAACGCAAGATTTGGAATCTTGAGAAAGAAACTCAACTTTCGGCATTTGCGGCTGCTCAATTAGGGAAACCATGTTCTGTGATCGATCATGCTTCTAGAAAAACATTAGAAACCAATGGCCTTGGTCCTGATTATAAATTACCGGGGTTACCGCACCGTACCGGTCATGGAATAGGGTTAGATATTCATGAGTGGCCTTATATTGCAAGACATGAAGATGCGATTCTTACATCGGGAATGTGTTTTAGTAATGAACCCATGATATGTGTGCCAGATGAGTTTGGTATTAGGTTAGAAGATCATATTTATATGACCGAAAAAGGGCCAAAATGGTTTACGCAACCTGCCCATTCTATCGATGATCCTTTTGGGTTTTAATATAGAAACTCGGGTTAGTAATATAGAGGGTTATGTTAAGAATTGAGCCAGAATTATCAAAATTCAAAACACAACAGGTATTATATGGATTATTTGTTTTATTGAAAGTCAAATAGGGAAGGTAAAAACTCTGTCGAATATTTCCAGACAAATTATGACAAAGAAATAAAGAGTGTTCTAAGAAAATGGAAGAGGAGTTGCGGTTTATGGAACTAATGCATGATATATTCTTACTAGATAAAAAGCCACAAACTGAAGTATGAACAGTTAAATAGAAATAATCAAAAGGAGGGGGCACCCCTTCCTTTTGATTATAATTTTAAAATTATCCGATGTGACAAAATCCGGATAAACAACTCCAAGTTTCATAAGGATTTCCATCAGTAACACAATCGCCATTGTCCGTACACTCTTTAAGACCTCCACTAATAGTTCTTTGCTGTTCTTTTTTGAGAGCAGTAACACCGTTCAAAATCAAAATGTTTTGTAACATAATAAAATAAATTAAATGGTTAATATTATATATTGATGTTACTAATATGAAAATTATTACTGATTTTTTTGAAAAAAATACCTCTTTAGTATAAACTTAACCTTTTTTAACTATCTCAGAGTTGGTTTGTTATTTGGAATGGTCGTGATTTTTTCTTTATCATCGTTTTTAACAACATAAGAGGTGAAAGAGTATTTTGTTTCCTTCTTTTATAAGATTGATTTGCTACCGTTTTTATTACCTAAAATATAAGCTTTTACAACCATTATAGATTTGAGAGTTTACAGTGAAGTCTGAATGATTGGACTTTTAGTAATTGAGTCTAACAAGCCTAATGTTTTTTGAAAGCTCAATTTGATTCCTAATTTGATA
This sequence comes from Aquimarina sp. MAR_2010_214, assembly GCF_002846555.1. Taxonomy (NCBI): domain Bacteria; kingdom Pseudomonadati; phylum Bacteroidota; class Flavobacteriia; order Flavobacteriales; family Flavobacteriaceae; genus Aquimarina; species Aquimarina sp. MAR_2010_214. Next base: position 5,086,183 of record NZ_PJMS01000001.1, on the reverse strand, counting down.
CAAACCACGATTAGAAAATAGATAAGTAAGTTACTAACTAAAACTAAAAAATGGAAGCAAAAAACTTTGAAAAAACAATTGAAGTCATTCAGAAAACAGACAAGGATGCACAGGTTAGAATTGATGGTTCTATGCTGTATCTTCAAGAAGAAAACCACAGGTGATTAATAATTTAATAGGAGAGGGTTTTGAGATGGCGCTTTACGAAAGAAAAACGCAGGTATTACAAAAAAAAGAGAAGGGATTAAATAAAACTATAATAAATGAATCGGAATTATAGATTTTTTTATATTTTAATGATTGAGTAGAAAATTATAGAAAAAAATTAAAAAACTAAAGTTCAATAAACAAATGAGAAACCTAATTATAGTATTTATTCTTTTAATATCCTTATGTGGTTATAGCCAAGGGCAAAAGACACAGGTAAATGTATCCAAATTTTACAGAGAAGGTGACTTATCGTTCTTACATATAGAGAAAGAAAAATACATTATAATGCAGATGACTCATTTTGAAAATGAAAAAAGTAATGAAAAAGAAATGATACTAAACGGAATAGAGTATCGATTAAAAAAGGTGTTTAAAATTAAAAACCTGAATTCAACTTCAACGATTCATTCATTAGAGTACTGGTCTAGTTTAAATAATGACATTATACTAATGGATAAGTAGAAAGTGTATTGTTGATGTTCAAAAGAAAAGGGGTTATTTATTAACCTATGAAATATAGATTTAAGAGGTCTTGTTAAATCAGAAATAGTATAGATAAAAATAATTACTTTCCTGTTTTCTTTCCCGTTAAAAAAGAAAACCCTTTAAAATAAAGGGTTCTCGATTGTTTCTGTGGAGCCGGGAGGGACTATCTGAAATATTTTAATGTGTTGTTTATTAGTATTTTGCGCGTTTATTTTTGGAATTACGCACCTCTTTTTTAAATTTAACATTAAATTATTGATAAACAGTATTTTATGTTTTTTCTTCATTACAAGATCTAGAATAATGGTAAAAATCGGATTAGCTGCAAAAACTTAAAATGTGTTTCACCTTTTTTTCATTAATTACCTTCTCTTTGGTAGTTGTAATCTTTTCTCGAAAGAGTTATAGCTAAACTCCTTACGAGTATAGTTATCATCTTTTTCTTCATTAGAACTTGAGCTTTCTGCAGAAATATTTAAGCATCCATCGTCAATGGTTACTTCAAAACCTTTCTTAGAGAACCCAGAAGCGGCCAATTCAACCTCAAAGGCATCATCGTTTCTTTAACATTCAATGCTGGTTCTTCCATTTTTTTGTTCCACAGACGATTGTTAAAGAAATCATCATTATCAAAAAAATCTGATGCAATAAGATTTCTTAATGGTCTTCTTTTAAATTTTACTAGTGACATAATTTTATGATTTTAAGTTAAACAATTTTCACAAGGCTAAATTAGAGCGAAGATGAAACGTGTCAAATGGCCTAGGTCAGACGACTAACTATTTTTTATTTATTTGAACACAATTAAATAAAAAATCAAAGCTATTAACGTCGGTTTTTATGCACTATATAGAACTGCTTAATTAAAACGAAAGAAGAAACTTCAATAGTAGATATATTTCCAGTAAAGTACACAAAGAAATCTGAGAAGTTGAATGTTAAAAAACAAACTAAAAGTAAAACATTTCTCAGGTTATTTTAACCAAAGTATTCAACAATATTTTTATGCAACGCTATTTATTAGCAATATTAATACTTTGATAATAAGTGAGTTATAGTATTGAATTACCTTCTGAAATCAAAATAAGAAATATGATTATAAAATAAATATCAAGCTGTCTTATGGCTTTTATTCAGATAAATTAACGCCTTTTTTAAGTAATACTACACCCATTACCACCAACCAAATCACTTTTACATGGAATAGTGGTTTATAGATTTCATAATTATCAGGTATACCCATAACAATACCCATAGCTGCAAGACCTAAAAGTACTGTAAACCAGCCTAACCACTTGCTTACAATGTGCCATTTAATAAAACCAGCACCTAACAAGATTAAGCCAACACCAGAGAAGACACGACCAAAACGAATAAAGCAGGTTACATATTGGTTGGTAAATAAAATATTATCTATAAATTCTTGGATTTCAGCTGCAGACTTTCCTGCTGTTTCGCCAACTCCCCAAGCACCAAAATTATAAAAGTATGCATTCGCAATAGCTAATGTAAACGTCCCAATAATAACCATACCTGCTCCTGGTAATATGAGTACGCGATAAGGTTTGCGTGCGGTTACTGACACCAATGCAAACATGGCAATTCCCATAGTTACCCAACCAAAAATATGGATGCGATACATCCAGATCCAATACCAAATGTTCTCACCAATGGCAGTAAAATCTGAAGCGACTATATACTCACCAATATGGTGTGATGATAAAGCCCAGCCAAACCATAGTAATAGTGCAGCAACAATAAATGACCAGCCTGTAAAATTGGTTTCGAAATCTTTTTTCATAACGTTTATAAGTATCTGTTATTTAGTATTTACGCAATATAGGGCTATCTCTATTTTTTTTATGTAACATTAGTCGCATAAGAAAACATTTAAAAACTTTAACTTGTAGAATTCGTTCTATGAACCTTTAATTTAGTCATCTTGAAAAGAAGAGATTTTGTAAAAAAAGCAACATTAAGTTCGTTTGTAACACTAATAGGAACAGAACTTGTTTTTGGTTCTAAAATGTTAGATGGTTATATGCCTATAGCATTACAAGATCCAGATCCTTTTAAACTATTTAATAAGAATAAGGAAATGGTTGTGCTGAATAATAAACCTTGGAATATTGAAGCACAAGCCCATTTGTTGGATGATAAAATCACACCAAACTCGTGCATGTTTATTAGAAATAATGGGTTAGTACCTGAAGGGATTGATCCAAAAACATGGACGTTGACCATTGATGGCGAATCGGTTAAAAACCAAAAAATATATAAACTGGCTGAACTAAAATCAAAGTTTGAGCAGCATACGTATCAATTAACTTTAGAATGTGGTGGTAATGGACGTACTGAATTTGATCCACCAGCAAAAGGAAATCAATGGACAATTGGTGCTGTACATTGCGCCTCTTGGACAGGTGTGCGTTTACGTGATGTTTTAGAAGATGCTGGTATTAAAAGTAATGCTGTTTATATTGGGTTTCATGCCGTGGACAAACATTTGAGTATGGATCCTAAAAAGGAACCAATTTCCAGAGGTTGTCCGATATCTAAAGCATTACAAGATGAAACGCTTTTAGCCTTTAAAATGAATGACGAAGATATTCCGTTAATTCACGGCTATCCTTTACGATTGGTTACAGGTGGTTGGCCAGCTTCAGTTTCTGGTAAATGGGTAAATAGAATTAGCATTCGTAATAAAGTACATGATGGTACAAAAATGACAGGAAATGCTTATAGAGTTCCTTGTAATCCGGTGGTACCAGGCGAAAAAGTGAAAGATGAGGATATGTGTATTATTGAGTCGATGCCTGTAAAATCTTTGATTACGTATCCTAAAACTGGAGCCATAATCAATAAAGGCAAGTCTCTAAATATTAGAGGGCACGCTTGGGCAGGAGAATTAGAAGTTGCTAAAATGGAATATTCTATAGATTTTGGATCTACTTGGACTACATGTGCTGTCGAAAAACCAGTAAATCGTTTAGCATGGCAACACTTTTCGGCATCAGTAAAATTTCCAAAGGCTGGCTATTATGAAGTTTGGGCAAGAGCTACTGATGCAAATGGTATTGCACAACCAATGTTATTGCCAGGTTGGAACCCGAAAGGGTATTTAAATAATGCTTGTTATAGAATTGCTGTAAAAGTAAAATAATGTCTAAAGAAGAAGATTTTAAAGCACAAGTAAAAAAAAGTATATCGCTTATTAGTCCTGTTTTTTTCGTTGTTTGTTATTGCAGGAGGCGGATTGGTTTATTATATGTTTAATCCAAGTTTCTTAGATTTTAATTCTAATTCTGAAACTCTTGTTGTTATACCCGAAGAGTTAGATGAAGACCACATAGAAAATGGCATTCATATAAGAACAGGTTTAGTAGATGCAGAAGGATTAATGACTGTTGTTTATAATTGCACCAACTACCATTCGGCAAAAATAGTGACTCAAAATAGAATGAATGCTGAACGTTGGAATACGACAATTAAATGGATGTAGGAAACGCAAAACCTATGGGGTTTAGGAGGGAATCAAGAGATTATAGTTAATTATTTAGTCGCTAATTATCCGCCAATAGTAAAAGGTAGGCGAATGGTTTTAAAAGATATAGATTGGTATGAATTGGAGAATTAGCATTATATTAATTGTAGTTATTACAGCATCCTGCAAGAATGAAAAAGCGGTTGATTTAGCAGAAATCAAAGAATCATATTTAATAGAATCAGATGAATTAAAAGCAATAGTAAATCAACCAAAAATTAAAATAATAGATTTCAGAAAAAAAGACATCTATAAAAACGAACATATAGCTGGAGCTGTAAATATTTGGAGAACAGATATTGAAGATGATTCTTTTAATTATAAAGGAATAATGGCTAGTAAAACACAAATCGAACTGTTATTTGGTAAACTTGGAATAAAAACTGATGATACACTAATAATTTATGATGATAATGGTTTATGTGATTCGGCAAGATTATGGTGGTTATTACAAAACTATGACTTTACAAACGTGAAATTACTTCATGGTGGATTAAAGTCTTAGAAAGCCATAAATGGGGAAGTTTCTAATGAAATGCCCATTGTAAATGAAGCAGTCTTTAAGCTTAATGAAAATTCTAAAATGAGATATTATGTTTCAAAAGAACAGGTTCAAAATGCTTTAAATAATAATGTAGTTATTTTAGATACAAGAACAACTGATGAGTTTTCAGGCAAAAGACAAAAAAAGGGCGTTTCAAAAGGAGACAGGATACCTGCAAGCATCTATATAGATTGGGCAGAAGCTATAAATTATAATGGAGATAAACGTATGAAGTCGCTACAAGAATTAGAAATTATTTATAATAAATTAAAGATAAAAAAGAATGACCCAATAATTCTGTACTGCCATAGTGGCGTACGCTCAGCACATACAACTTTTGTGCTCACACAATTTAGGGTATAATAAAGAATTACGATGGTTCATGGACAGAATGGAGTTATTTAAACAATTTACCCTTTGAAAAAGATAGTATAATATTAATTAAAAATTAAAATGGAAAAGTATCTAGACGCATTTATTAATGCATTTACAGGAACAGTAGATTGGACATGGAAATCAATAATTTTTGAAGTGCCTTGGTACACGAATTACTTTTGGGGACTCATAGCTATTTCACTTTTTGTTTGGGGATTAGAAATAGTATTCCCTTGGCGAAAAGAACAATCTGTCATTAGAAAAGATTTTTGGTTAGATGGATTTTATATGTTCTTTAATTTTTTCATATTCTCGATTGTTATAAGCGGTATTTATGAGATTTTGGGACTACTATTTGGCGAAATTAGTATTACGGCGAAAAGTTTAGCGCTTTTTGATATCTCACAATGGGCACCATGGCTGCAGTTGTTGGTATTCTTTATTGTACTAGATTTTGTACAATGGTTTACACATGTATTATTGCATAAATATTCTTTTTTATGGAAGTTTCATAAAGTACATCATAGTGTAAAAGAAATGGGCTTTGCTGCACATTTGCGATACCATTGGATGGAAAATGTATTTTACAAACCACTTAAAACCTTTGGCGTCATGATTATAGGCGGTTTTGAACCTGAGCAAGCCTATATTATTCACTTCATAACGATTGCTATTGGTCACTTTAATCACGCAAACATTAAGATAACTTGGGGACCATTAAAGTATGTTTTTAACAATCCTGTGATGCACTTATATCACCATGCTTATGTATTACCAAAAGGAAAATATGGTGTGAATTATGGGATTAGTTTAAGTCTTTGGGATTATATTTTTAAAACAAATTATATACCCGAAGATAGCGGAACTATAGAAATTGGGTTTAAAGGCGATGACAAATTCCCTACTGATTTTATACACCAAAACCTCTACGGCTTTAAAAAAGGAGAGCGATAAAAGATGTTTCTATAAAGATCAGCAACAGTGCAAAACAAAATAAAGTAGTTGCATCTAATTTAGCTACTAACTCTTTAAAATCACTATTTGAATTTGTAATAAATCACAAAGATGTTTTGGAGAATATTCAATCAGATTTTGAAAGAAAGAAAAACATCTACTTCCCAATAATGAAATTAATAGATATGTACTTCTGGCAAGTTGGGTATGAAGAACGGTATACTAAAAGAACTTAATATTATTATATAAACAATAACTGTCAAAGTCTACGCTATATTTAAAAAACCAATTCATTAGATGTTTTATATCAAGCTTTTTAAAACTGCTGACTAAATGTTGACTAGTTAATAAATAAAAAAATCCATAAAACTTTATAAATAAAGTAATTACGGATTTTTTAAGTGGAGTCGGAGGGATTCGAACCCTCGTCCAAACAAGTAATATAATAGCTTTCTACACGTTTAGTTTTTGTTTAATTTTCGTCGATAGGAAAGACCAAAAACCGCCAACTTATCGCTTATTCTCAATTAAGTTTCGAAATTATATCAAGATCCTATAATTTCTAGGTCTATTTTTACGATACTCAAAACCAAACGCCATAAACCAAGGCTTTTGAAGAGTATCCTGCTTGTCTACCTTGTAGACCGAGGCATTATCCTACTAAAATTCAGATTATGCAGCTAGGGCGTAGTTATTCTCGCCGTTTAAAAAAGTGAAATATGATATTTACGAGCTATATCTCAGCGCTCGACGTGCTTACTACCTTATTAATCTCGCTGTCAAAACCAGTCGACCCCAGTAGTATTTTCCGAAATTTGATCATTATATTTATTTCGAAAACAAAATATGTTCTCAATTTGACCAAAAATACTTTCGGGCAGCAAAGATAATCATAATTATCATATCTTTACCTTCATTTTTTAGTACAAAATTTATACCAATTCATATGACTAAGTTCGGTGTCATTAAAGAGCGAAAAAACCCGCCAGATCGTCGTGTAGTTTTTTCGCCAGATGGCCTAAAATCAGTAGTGACCAAATTTCCTCAAGCTTCTTTTATTGTAGAATCTTCTAATGTTAGAGTTTTTGACGACTCTGAATATGAAAAAGCCGGCTTTACCGTTTCAGAAGATCTCTCTGACTGCGATGTACTACTTGGTGTAAAAGAAGTGCCTATTGCCGCTTTATTACCTAATAAAAAGTATTTTTTCTTTTCGCATACGATCAAAAAGCAATCGTATAACAGGGATTTGCTAAAGGCAGTCCTCAAAAAAAATATAGAACTGTATGATCACGAAGTCATTATAGGACAGCATGGTTTCAGGTTAATAGGATTTGGGAAATATGCTGGTATCGTAGGTGCATATAATGGGTTTAGAGCCTGGGGACTTAAGTTTGATACTTTTGCTTTACCTAAAGCTGAAACACTTAACGATCAAGAAGCATTAGAGACCGAATTATCTAAAATCAAATTACCAAATATAAAGATTGTACTTACCGGGAATGGAAAAGTAGGAGGTGGAGCCAAGGAGATTCTTGATGCGATGAATATCAAGGAAGTTTCTGTAGACGAATATTTGAATGCTACGTTTGATGAACCCGTTTATGTTCAAATCGATGTGTTGGATTATAATAAACGCAAAGATGGGCGTACAATAGACAAGGGTGATTTTTATACTAATCCACAAGAATATGAAGGAGATTTTATGCGATTTGCAAAAGTGAGTGATATGTATATTGCCGGTCACTTTTTTGGAGACGGGGCACCTTATATTTTTACTAGAGACGATGCCAAGTCCAAAGATTTTAATATCAAATTAGTGGCAGATGTTTCATGTGATATTGATGGGCCTGTTGCTAGTACAACTCGATCATCTACAATTGCAGACCCTGTATATGGATATGATCCGCAGACCGAAACAGAAACCGATGTTAAAGACCCAAATGCAATAGGAGTAATGGCAGTAGATAATTTGCCATGCGAATTACCCAAAGATGCTAGTAAAGGATTTGGTGAAATGTTTTTAGAACATGTAATTCCTGCATTTTTTAATGATGATAAGGATGGTATTCTCGAAAGAGCAAGAATGACCAACGACGGAAAGCTGACAGAAAGATATAGTTATCTTCAGGATTATGTAGAGGGTAAAGAATAATGTTAATAAATAGATCAATATAATATGACAACTCAAGAGCTGGTTGCCCAAATACGTGCAAAACAATCATTTTTGTGTATAGGACTAGATGTGGATATAGATAAAATTCCTAAACATTTATTAGATGAAGAAGATCCTATTTTTGAGTTTAATAAAGCAATTATAGATGCAACACACCATCTTGCCGTTGCCTATAAACCTAATACTGCTTTTTATGAAGCCTATGGTATCAAAGGATGGAAATCTCTGGAAAAAACAATCAACTATTTGAATGCAAATTATCCAGAGGTTTTTACAATTGCGGATGCCAAACGAGGAGATATTGGTAATACAAGTACAATGTATGCCAAAGCTTTTTTTGAAGATTTAGCGTTTGATTCTGTTACGGTTGCTCCTTATATGGGTAAGGATTCTGTAGAACCATTTCTGGCATTCGAAAATAAACACACCATACTTCTTGCGTTAACCTCTAATCTGGGAGCTTTTGATTTTCAGACAAAAGATGTAGAAGGAAAAGAACTATACAAACAGGTATTAGAAGTTTCTAAAGCATATAAGAACTCTGAAAATTTGATGTATGTAGTTGGAGCTACCAAAGCTGAGTATATTGCAGAAATTAGAAAAATTATACCTGATAGTTTTCTTTTGGTTCCTGGTGTAGGAGCACAAGGCGGAAATTTACAAGAAGTATGTAAATACGGATTGAATGATCAGGTAGGATTATTAATCAATTCTTCAAGAGGTATTATATATGCTTCAGACGGAACTGATTATGCTGACGCAGCAGCAAACAAAGCGTTAGAACTTCAAAAGCAAATGGAAAATATCCTGAAATAAAAAAAGGAACAAGAATAGTGAATATTCTTGTTCCTTTCCAAAAGGATAGATTAACGTCTATTGGCGTTAAAAACATGTTTTGCATAACCGTAAAGCCCGTATGCAATAAAAATAACAAAAAATGCCATTATACCATAGATGATAACATTTAGTAATATTGAACTCATAGCCCCAAAATTTTAATATTAATATCTTCTAAGATAAGAAAATATTTTTTGAAATCCTATTTTTAAACACTTAATTATTAGGTGTTTATGATTTTTTTATGATTTTTTTGAATTCATAAAAAATAATACAACTAGTGTTATGATATGTACAGATCAATTGGGTAGGAGAATAGAATTTTTAAAACCCCCAAAACGTATTGTTTCTTTGGTACCTTCGCAAACTGAATTGTTAGTTTCGTTAGGATTATCAGATGATATTGTTGGCGTCACTAAATTTTGCGTTCATCCAAGAGCGATAAGAAATCAAAAGGTTATTGTTGGTGGTACTAAGAAAGTCAATTTTGAAAAAATTAAAAAGCTAAAACCAGATATTATTCTTTGTAATAAAGAAGAAAACACAAAAGAAATCGTAACATATCTGCAAGAAGAGTACCCTGTGCATGTTTCAGATATTTTTTCTATACCAGAAGCTTTAGAAATGATTGAGCAATATGGAGAGATTTTTAACAAAAAAACTGAAGCCACTACACTGATATCTAAGATAAAATTAGAAAAAGAATCTTTTGATGGTTTTGTGTCTAAAATACCCCAAAAACGAGTAGCATACTTCATCTGGAAGGATCCCTGGATGGTCACCGGTAAAGATACATTTGTGGATCACCTCCTAAAAGTAAATGGTTTTGTAAATGTTTTTGGTGATAAAGATCGTTATCCAGAAATAACAAAAGAGGAACTTCGCTCAGTACAAAATTTGGATTTGATCATGTTATCTTCAGAACCATATCCTTTTTCAGAAAAACATATAAACGAATTAACAAATATATCCAATGCAAAAGTTATTTTGGTTGATGGAGAGTATTTTTCTTGGTATGGATCACGATTAGAAGAAGCTTTTTTATACTTCAAAACGCTGCATGAAGTGTAAAAATCAACCTATATTTTCTTTTGAAAAGAAATAATAAACTACAATAAGAATTAGACAGATGTCAACTAGATAGATTGTCCTTCGATTTCTTTTATTTGGATTAAGATTTCATCAGCTTTCATATGAAGCTGATCACTTTTGTTCTTATCTGTAAGTGCTAATTTATAGGCACTCTTCATTAGTTTACAGTAGGTATACTGTAATTTTTGTAATTCAGTTTTGTTCTTTAACCAAGCAAACATTTTTCTTCTCTTACATTAATAATACAAAGATACTAGATAATGAAAAGAAGGTTTCTTAAGAATCAGTTAAGGTAGTCTAAAATTGTGATAAATATAACTTCTGTAGCTTACCTACTGATCGAGAAACTTATTATTTTTTATCGATCTTGTAGAGCAAATACACGTCGTAATAAATCAGTTGTTCTAGAACTAAGTTTAGTCCGAATTTCTTTTTCCTCTACAGCAATCATAGCATATACCCCTTTAAGAGCTTCACCCGTTACATAGTCGGTTAGATCTGGGTTAACATTGTTTGTGAGTGGTATGGCATTGTATTTTCTAATAATATTAGACCAAATTTTATCTGCACCTACTTTAGAAAATGATTTATTGATTACAGGATTAAACTTTTGGTATAGTTGGCTGCGAGTCTTATTCTCAAGATACTGCGTAGCTGCACGATCATTACCTAATAGAATCTGCTTGGCATCATTAAACGTTATTTGTTTTACTGCGCCTACAAATATAGGTGTAGCCTCTTTTACAGCATCTTCTGCAGCACGATTAATTGCTTTTAATCCTTCATCAGCAAGCTTACTTAATCCAACATCTCTTAATGTTTTATCTACTTTTCGCAGTTCTTGTGGAAGAAGAATTTTAACAAGTTGATTTCTATAAAAGCCATCTTTTTGGGTAAGTTTTGTGACTTGTTTATCAATACCATTGTCTAAAGCTTGTCTTAGTCCATTAGAGATGTCAACATTGCTTAATCCAAAACCTCCGGTAGTTGTTTGTGGAAGATTATTTACAACTTGTTGTAACTCTGCACAACTTGACAATAAAAAGATAGCGAGTATAATAAAAATTTGTTTCATGATTTCTTATTAGATTTGAGATTGTAAGTATAGTTATAATAAATACGTCATTAAGATAAAATTGATAGTTAATCATAATTACGTATTGCAAATTTTACCTGACCTTTAAAAATTAATAAATGTAGCCAGATGAAATCAAATTTAATTTTTTTAATACTATCTATTCTAATTATTTCATGTAAAAATGAAAAAGTATCGATAAAAAACCAATCTGTTCCACAAAATGAATTTGATCAATATATTACTGTATTAGGAATTGCTCAGGATGGAGGGTTCCCACATATTAATAACACAAATGAATTTGTAACAGTTCAAAAAGGGCAGATTGATAAAGAATTGGTTACTGCATTGGGTGTAATTGATAAGAAAAATCATAAAAAATTTATATTCGAAGCAACGCCAGATATGCCAGAACAATTAGCTGTCTTGGATAATGAGCATTTAAAAAGTGATGCTATTATTGATGGCGTATTTTTAACACATGCACATATAGGACATTATACAGGGTTGATGCATTTTGGACGAGAAGCAATGGGAGCAAATAGGATACCCGTATATGCAATGCCAAGAATGCAATCTTTTTTAGAAACTAACGGCCCATGGTCACAATTGGTCTCTTTGCAGAATATAACCATTAAGCCTATACAGGCAGATTCTACTATTGCGTTAACAAATGCAATACAGGTAATTCCTTTTTTAGTACCTCATAGAGATGAATATTCTGAAACGGTAGGGTATAAAATTGTAGGGCGTAATAAAAAAGCACTGTTTATTCCTGATATCAATAAGTGGTCTCTTTGGGAGGAAAATATTGTTGATCAGGTTAAACAAGTAGATTATGCTTTTATTGATGCTACTTTTTTTAAAAATGGAGAAATTCCACGACCAATGTCCGAAGTTCCACATCCTTTTATAGAAGAAACTATTGCTATATTTAAAAATGAATCCAAAGAAGTTAAATCAAAAATAATATTTATTCATTTTAATCATTCGAATCCGGTACTTCAAAAAGGCTACAAAGGAAGAGTGACTCTTGAAGCAGAAGGGTATCATTTTGCAAATACTAAGGATGTTTTTCCTTTATAAAAAAAATACTGTAGTGTTGTTCTAAACGATTACTTTTTTATTGATCTGATTGTATTGTTTGGATTAATGTATGATTTTTAGAAAACTAATATGATTAATACTAAATTTGAGCTATAAATAATGAATGCATTAGATGAGTTAAAGAAATTATATAATTCTATAAAAATCATCCTTTTTGATGCATATTTCGTAAATTAGCAGCGTTAAAACCACTTTTTATTATCAATGGAACAAATAGCACCTTATACACCCAAGAATAAAGTCAGAATAGTTACAGCAGCTTCATTATTTGATGGACACGATGCCGCTATTAATATTATGCGTCGTATTATCCAATCTACAGGAGTAGAAGTCATTCACTTAGGTCACGATCGTAGTGTAGAAGAAGTTGTGAATTGTGCCATACAAGAAGATGCTAATGCTATAGCAATGACTTCTTATCAAGGAGGGCACAATGAATATTTTAAATATATGTATGATTTGCTAAAAGAGAAAGGAGCAACTCATATTAAAATATTTGGAGGTGGTGGTGGAGTAATCCTTCCAGAAGAGATCAAAGAACTTATGGATTATGGGATTACTCGTATATATTCTCCTGATGATGGAAGAGAATTAGGGTTACAAGGGATGATTAATGATCTTGTTAAAAGATCAGATTTCCCTGTAGGCGATCATCTTAATGGAGAAGTGGAGCATCTGGCAGAAAAAGAAATCGGTTCTATTGCTCGAGTTATTTCTGCAGCAGAAAATTTTCCTGAAGTAGCTAAAGATACTTTAGATCAGATTCATCTAAAGAATAAAACATCTAAAACACCTGTACTTGGTATTACCGGTACTGGTGGAGCTGGTAAATCATCACTGGTTGATGAGTTGGTTCGCCGGTTTTTGATTGATTTTCCTGAAAAAACAATTGGATTAATCTCTGTAGATCCTTCTAAACGTAAAACAGGAGGAGCACTATTAGGAGATAGAATTAGAATGAATGCTATTAATTCTCCTAGAGTATATATGCGCTCTCTGGCCACACGCCAATCTAATCTGGCATTGTCTAAGTATGTAGCAGAAGCAATAGAAGTACTTAAGGCTGCTGAATTTGATCTTATCATTCTCGAGACTTCAGGGATCGGACAGTCTGATACCGAAATCTTAGAACATAGTGATACCTCTTTATATGTGATGACACCAGAATTTGGTGCTGCAACACAATTAGAGAAAATAGATATGTTGGACTTTGCAGACTTGGTAGCCATCAATAAATTTGATAAACGAGGTTCTTTGGATGCATTACGGGATGTGAAAAAACAATATATGCGTAATCATCAATTATGGGATATCCCACAGGATGAGTTACCAGTATTTGGAACGATTGCTTCGCAGTTTAATGACCCGGGAATGAACACACTCTACAAGGAAATTATGGATAAAATTGTAGAGAAAACAGGGGCAGAGTTGAAATCTGATTTTCATATTTCTAAAGAAATGTCTGAAAAGATATTTGTTATCCCGCCAAGTAGAACTAGATATCTATCAGAAATCTCAGAGAATAACAGAGCATATGATAAAACTGCAAACACTCAGGTAGAAGTTGCACAAAAATTATATGGTATCTATAAAACGATCTGTAGCGTTGCTAATATCGATTCTATTGCTTTATCTAAGAATGGTATTGAAGAAGAGAGTCTTCAGAATGTAAAAACCGAGGATAATGCATCATTTTTGAAATTACTTTTGGCAGAGTTTGATAGAATAAAACTTAATCTAGATCCTTATAATTGGGAAATTATTACAGGATGGGCTGTTAAAGTCAAAAAATATAAAGATCCTATTTATTCTTTTAAGGTAAGAGATAAAGAAATTAAAATAGAAACACATACAGAGTCGTTATCACATAGTCAGATTCCTAAGGTAGCATTACCAAAATATGAAGCTTGGGGTGATATCCTGAAATGGTGTTTACAAGAAAATGTACCAGGTGAGTTTCCTTATGCTTCTGGATTATACCCTTTTAAGCGTACCGGAGAAGATCCAACACGTATGTTTGCCGGAGAAGGTGGTCCAGAACGTACCAATCGTCGTTTTCACTATGTGAGTTTAGGAATGCCTGCTAAGCGACTTTCTACAGCCTTTGATTCGGTAACACTTTATGGAAATGATCCCGATCAGAGACCTGATATTTATGGTAAAATAGGTAATGCAGGAGTATCTATTTGCTGTCTTGATGATGCAAAGAAATTATACTCTGGATTTGATCTAACACACGCCATGACTTCGGTAAGTATGACCATTAATGGTCCTGCGCCAATGTTACTGGGTTTCTTTATGAATGCAGCAATCGATCAAAATTGTGAGAAGTATATTAAAGAAAATAACCTTGAAGCTGAAGTAACAGCTAAAATCAAAAAAATATATGCCGAAAAAGGAGTAGAACGTCCAGAATATCAAGGCGAACTTCCTGAAGGTAATGATGGGTTAGGACTAATGCTTCTTGGTGTTACAGGAGATCAGGTATTACCTATAGATGTGTATAATGAAATTAAAACAACAACCCTAAATACTGTTCGTGGTACTGTACAAGCAGATATACTTAAAGAAGATCAGGCACAAAATACCTGTATTTTCTCTACAGAATTCGCATTGCGTTTGATGGGAGATGTACAAGAATATTTTATTGAGAAACAAGTGCGTAACTTCTATTCGGTATCCATTTCTGGATATCATATTGCAGAAGCAGGAGCAAATCCAATCACACAGTTAGCATTAACACTGGCAAATGGTTTTACGTATGTAGAATATTACCTAAGCCGCGGAATGGATATTAATAAATTTGGCCCCAACTTATCCTTCTTTTTCTCTAATGGTATTGATCCAGAATATGCAGTTATTGGCCGTGTAGCTCGTAAAATATGGGCAAAAGCTTTAAAAAATAAATACGGAGCAAATTCTAGAGCTCAGATGTTGAAATATCATATCCAAACTTCGGGTAGATCATTACATGCTCAGGAAATTGATTTTAATGATATTCGTACAACACTTCAAGCGTTATATGCAATTTATGATAATTGTAATTCATTGCATACCAATGCTTATGATGAAGCGATTACTACGCCAACAGAAGAATCTGTGCGTAGAGCAATGGCAATACAATTGATCATTAATAAAGAATTAGGGCTGGCTAAAAATGAAAACCCAATTCAGGGATCTTTTATTATAGAAGAACTAACAGATCTTGTTGAAGATGCAGTATTGGCAGAGTTTGACAGAATCACAGAACGAGGTGGAGTGCTAGGAGCTATGGAAACCATGTATCAACGTAGTAAAATACAAGAAGAAAGTTTGTATTATGAAACGTTGAAACATAATGGAGAATTTCCGATTATCGGAGTGAATACATTTTTAAGCTCTAAAGGATCACCAACGGTAACACCAGGAGAAGTAATTCGTGCAACAGAAGAAGAAAAGGAATATCAGATCAGAATGCTAAACGAATTGCACAAAGGAAATGCTGATACTACAGCAGAACTACTAAAAGAGCTGCAAGAAAAAGCGATCAGTAATCAGAATATTTTTGAAGCTTTAATGGATGTGTGTAAAAAATGTTCTTTAGGTCAGATCACATCAGCATTGTTCGAAGTAGGAGGGCAGTATAGACGAAATATGTAAGCATAGTATAGAATCCTTTTAATAAAGCCTCACAGGGATACTGAAACAAGTTCAGTACATGCCTGTGAGGTTTACTTTTTTATAGCATTTAATTAGCTCAATTAAAGACTAGATTTATTTAGGGTTTATCTAAGAAAGATTAATAATGATCAAAATTTCAATATCTTTAGACATGAGTATTACCATTTTAACTTTGAAATTGGTATAAAATCTAATTCGTGTTTAGTACCATAGAATATACAGTAACTGCAATTGTGTGCCTTATTTCGGCAATAGTGATTCAGCGTATTTTTAGCAAAGAAAAACTTCGTGGAGCTGATAAAAAGGCTATTCATGGGATTAAGTGGTTTGGACTGGCAATATTTGTTTGGGGTCTTGGAGCTCTAGTTAACTTGATTATGGTTGTAGGATTGCAATGGTCTTCGACCAATAAAATTCTGATTTATTTTGGAGTACTGGTTTCTTTAGCAAATTCGTTGTTTATTTTATTATCCCTTCCTTCAATAGAACACCCTCAAAAACCAGGTATTGTTGTACGACTGGTACAACGTTTTAGTGTTCGCGAATTTATCGGTCTCTTTTGTGGTGTTTTAGGAATGATCACTTTTGTTTTTATTGCATCTTCCTATGGCAATCCCGTGATTAGTAATAATTTTATTTGGTTGATTGATATTCCTATTTCTATTTTGGTGGCTATTTCATTGCTATATGAGCTTAATAAAGCTTTTGTAGGAAGGCAAATGAAGTTTATGTATTTGCCTACGTTTGCATTATTTGTGTTGATTGTGATCGCTGTTTCCCATCGTATGATACCGCAGGATAGAGTTTTACAATTTATTGATCAGCGATTTTGGGGAGTATTAGGTAGTATTACTGCTATTTCGTTCAAATTTCTTTTTATTCTTTTGTTTTCTATTCTTTTATACAGCTGGAAATTTCTTTCAGAAAAAGAACAACAACAAAGCCTGGCTCAAAAACTGGAAATTCAAAAAGCTAAGCTTAAGAAGGAAAATGAGCAATTAGTATTGGCAAACGAAAGCCATTTAGATACGATCAAGACATTAAAAAATAACCTAAAAACGATAAAAGCAACCTCAAAAATAGAACTTTCAGAAAGACAAAAAGAAGTTTTAGGGTATCTGGCGTATTATGGGAGTTATAAATCATATACCGAAATTGCTCAGGAAATGCACATTAGTACAGATGGGTTTCAGACCCATATTCATCAAATAAAAAAGATGCTTAACATAAGCGGGGCCGGAGGTAAAGAACAGTTGATTGCTTTTGCAAATGCTAATAGTTTTCTTCAGTATACTTCACTAAAAGATGATACGTAACCGTATACTTAACCATTCTGGTTATAAATTTTGAATACTACTTAACCTTTTGTGGTGTCAGTTTTTAGAGCAATTTGCTTTAAAAATTTCACTATGTTATTTCCTTATATTATTTCAGAACAAAATTTAGATGAAAATATCAATCGTGTTTTTGGCGATGCTACCAGTTGGTTTGTAGATGCAATTCTAGCGGAAATCCCTATAACAGAATCTGTAGGGATCCCTTGGGTGGTTGTGGTATTGTTATTAGGAGCTGGATATTTTACTATGTATTTTAAGTTTATTAATGTAAGAAGTTTTTATACGGCAATACAAGTAGTTCGAGGAAAATATGATGGAGTAGAAAACTTTGATCAGGAAGATTCGAATAAGTTATCTGCTGAAAGTACTTCAGTAGAAGAAAAAAATACTAATGATAATGTAAACGGAGAAGTTAGTCATTTTCAGGCATTAACTACAGCTGTTTCGGCTACTGTAGGTTTGGGTAATATTGCTGGTGTAGCAATAGCCTTATCCATTGGTGGTGCCGGAGCAACACTTTGGATGATTATTATAGGAGTGTTGGGGATGTCTTCAAAATTTGTAGAATGTACTTTGGGAGTAAAATACCGGGAGGTGGATAGTGAAGGGAAAGTTTATGGCGGCCCTATGTATTATTTAACCAAAGGGTTAGGAGAAAAAGGTTACGCTAAATTAGGTAAAGTGCTATCTGTTCTTTTTGCTATTATGTGTATAGGTGGATCGTTTGGCGGTGGTAATATGTTTCAGGTAAATCAAGCATTTAAATTGTTTGATCATGTGATAATTTCAAATAACTCAATGTTACATGGACAAGGTTGGGTATTTGGAGTTATTATGGCGATATTGGTAGGTGTTGTTATCATTGGCGGAATCAAAAAAATAGCAAGTGTAACTGATAAAATTGTACCCTTTATGGTATTGATTTATATCGCAGCAGTTTTGATTGTTTTGGTATTGTATAGTTCAGCTATTCCAGCAGCGTTTAGTGCGATTTGGGAAGGTGCTTTTCATCCGGAAGGAGTGATGGGAGGTTTTGTGGGAGTGTTAGTTCAAGGGTTTAGGCGAGGAGCTTTTAGTAATGAAGCTGGAGTTGGTAGTGCCTCAATAGCCCATAGTGCTGTAAAAACACGTTTTCCAGCGAGTGAAGGACTAGTGGCATTGCTCGAACCTTTTATCGATACCGTAGTTGTGTGTACGATGACTGCTTTGGTGTTAATTATAACCGGACAGGTAGATACAAGTGCCAAAATTGATTTTGAACAAGGGGTTCTCCTTACGGCCTCTGCATTAGAAAGTGGTGTTTCATGGTTTCCGTATCTTCTTACGATTGCAGTATTACTCTTTGCTTTCTCTTCTATGATTTCATGGTCATATTATGGATACCAGGCATGGAGCTATCTTTTTGGAAGAAGCAAACGCACAGAATACGTGTATAAGTTTATTTTTTGCTGTTTTACGGTAATAGGAGCTGCAGCTACACTAAATGCAGTTACAGATTTTAGTGACGCAATGATTTTTGCTATGATGGTACCAAATATGATCGGTTTATTCTTGTTAAGCTCTAAAGTGAAAGACGAATTAAAACGCTATAAAAAGAGTATTGCCGGAAGGAAGGGTTAAATAATTAGTATTGGAATGAAGAATGTATAAAATTTAAAAAAAATACACCTTATAAACTCATCATCCATGAGCGTTGCAAGTGTTTAAATTTTCTTAGCTCTTTACGCAATAGAATTAAGAATTCTTTTCCATTGCTTTCAGATTGTTCAAGACGCTCACAGTTTTTATAAAGTCTATTGGTAATATGTATCAGAGAAGTTGCATGCCTTATTCGCTCATCCTGAAAGGTCTGATTTTCAGCTTTAATTATTTTGGGAGCCAATGCATCTGATTGTCTTATAATGTCACCTGTAAAATAAATATGAGGACTCTCACTTCCATTATTTTGCAATGGAGCTAAATCATGAACAAGATAATTTGAAATACTTCGCGAGAGCGTAAATATTTCAAGAGCTTTCTTGTATAATCTTTTATTTCGAGGTTGTGATCTCATATTAATTTGTTACACCAAAAATAATGCTATTTCTAATATTTTTTCTTTAGTTTTTAAAGTTAAATGATTATTTTGTGTTAATAATTAAAGACTTTTGTTGTTTTTTACTTAAAAATGAAATAATAATTGTAAGATGTAGATATATGTAATAATATACTACGAAAATTTAAAGACGGATAGCAAATGATTCTTTTACAAATTTTACATAATCACTAAAAAATGAAAAATACTGCAATGAAAATAGATGCAATAAACTGGGACATTCTAAAATGTTTGCAACAAAATGCAAGATTATCTAATACCGAAATAGGAAGAAAAGTAGGTTTAAGCTCTCCTGCAGTTGCTGAAAGAATAAAGAAGATGGAGGATTATGGCGTTTTAAAAGGGTATATAGCAGATGTCTCATATGCCAAAATAGGATATCAATTAAAAGCAATGATTACACTTCGAGCATTTATGGGAAGATTAAAACCATTTTTGATAAAAGTATCTGAATTTAAAGAAGTTATGAATTGCTATCGAATTACAGGTAATGAAAATATAATTATGGAAGTAGTATTGAGGGATCAAATGCATTTACAAGAATTTATAGATAGACTTATTACATATGGAGAAGTCAAAACACATATTATACTGTCTAATCTTATAGAGAATAATCCAGTTACTGGGCATACCGAATTTGGAGAATTAGGCGTCTAATTTGTGGCATGAGATTTGATTATATGTATGTAGAGAACAATCTTTATCTTGTGTAAGGACATTAGTATGGGGAACTAAAGAGAGTACAAGGGAAAGATAAAAAACGTCTGAATGCATTCAGACGTTTTTTTATTATACTAAACCAAATTTCATTAAATTTATAGAATAATTATGCATCTTTTTATACTTGTTTTAGTCTTATAGATATAATCATATTAAAACATAATGTTATGAAAAATAAAGAATGTACCTGCACATGTTCAGGTTGTGCAGAAGGGCAATGTTCTAATTGTACCTATATAGGATGTGAATGTAGCTGTTAACAATAACTTCCCTGTTTTTACTTTTAGTAGAAATAGGGATATTTCTGTTTTGATTTATGGAAACTTCGGATCTTTGGAAAAACTATTATGAAGACATTAGGTTATTTATAAAAAGTAAAGTGAAAAATGATCAAATTGTAGATGATTTGATACAAGAGACTTTTATAAAAGTACATAATAACAAAAATAGACTTAGAGATCATTCTAAAATTAAATCCTGGTTATTTACAATTGCAAGAAATATAGTATATGATTATTTTAAAGAAAATAAACAAACTACAGATTTTATAAGTGAGCAAATGTATGAAGAGCGTGATGCTAATCATTCTGAAAAAGATTGCCTCCCAGAATTAATAAATAGATTGCCAGAAAAATATCGAAACCCATTACTCCTTTCTGATGTAAAAGGCCTTAAGCAAAAACAAATTGCAGAACAATTAGGAATACCTTTACCTACTATTAAATCACAAATACAACGTGCCCGAAAAATGATCATAAAAGGATATATGGATTGTTGTGATTATAAACTTAATGATGAAGGAAAATTAATAGGAGAAACTAAAGAGAAAGAAAATTGCAAAATATGTAGATAAAAAAGATATTAAAATACTGCTAAAAGCTATTAAGTGATCTTTTTTTTGTGTTATTTAGTTATAAAATCATTGCGTTGTGTCAATATTGTACCTCAAAAAGTCTCTCTTTTTTGTTATACTTTACATAAGCCTTATAGGTTATGGGCAAAATACACTAACACTTAAAAAAGGAATTGTTATAGATTCTCTGACTATTCCTTCTACAGGTCATCATTTTAGTATCTATTTACCTAAATCTTTTGATTTAGATAAAAGCTGGCCTTTACTCTTGGGGTTTGATAGTTCAGGAAATACAGGAAAAACTACACAACTATATAAGGAAGCAGCCGAAGAGCAAGGGTACATTGTTGCCATTAGTAATTTTCCAGAAGATCAGGAATCACAAAAAAGGGTAGAGTATGCATCTGATTTTATGAATCATATTTTTTCTCTTTTTCCGATTCAAAAAGGAAGAATCTACATTGCAGGAATACAAGAAGATGCAAAACTAGCAAGTGTATTAGCTGCTTTATACTCTAATGAGATATTTGGAGTAATTGCAATAGGAGATACTTATTTCTATGATTCGAGAATAAGGGTTAAAAAAGACTTCACTTATCGAGGTATTGTAAGTGTCAATAATTATAAGTATCAAAATTTTATCTACACTAAAAAATATTTAAAAAACAGAGCTGTTTCTGCTGATGTTCATTTTTATGAAAAAGATTCTGAATTACTATTCAATGAACATGTTAAAAAAACACTTTCTGATTTTACATTACAGGCAATGAATAAAGGAAGAATGCTAAAAGATTCTATTTGGGTTCGTGATTTATTTCAGAAAGAAATGAAACTAGTAGCATCTTATCTGGATGAAGGTAAATTCTTGAATGCGTTTGATGAAATAAAACGTATACGATTAAAATATGATAGTTTCTTCAGTACTAATTATCTGAAAGAGAGACAGAAAGAAATTAAAAAAACTAAAGAGTATAAACAACAGAAACGATTAAAAACAAAATACCTGAACAAGGAAAATTTTCTTAGAGAAACATATTCGTTTTCTATGGACGAAGATGTCGAGATAACAGAATTCGAAAATCTGGGGTGGTGGAAATATCAAATGTCTGAATTAGACACCTTGGTTACAGGAAAAGAAAAATATGCTCGCCAGATGGCATATAGAATGAAAGGCTATGTAAAGTATCTAGTTGATAGTTATAAAAGTGAACTTCCTAAAGAAGAAGAAAATCTGGAAGAAAATTTATTCCTTAATATATTGAGTACAATAGTTGATGAGAAGGATTTTGAATCTTATCGAAATGTGATTTCATTAAGTGCCCGGGATCAGGATAATGAAACCGCTTTATTTTATTTAGAACAACTACTAAAAAATGGATATAAAGATCTGGATGCATTGTATACCATAGAAGGAACATTAGCCTTGAGGATATCTAAAAAGTATAATAAATTAGTCAAAAAATACCTCGGAAATTCTAAATACTTCTTTTCAAATTAAATTGAAATCATAAAATTTTGTGTATTTCATCGAATTTATATGTTTTTTGTCGTCATTTTTTTGGTGTATATGATTTTTTTACATTATATTTACAATAGTAAAAAATACTTGATGTGTCATCCAGAATTAACATTTTAAACTGTATGACGATATGGATTTAAAATATTAATTTGGAATACATCAGGGATAAATTAAGTGTGAGGACATTAGTCTAAAGACCCCGAATCTTGAAGCTAAAGAGAGTACGTAATTTTCCCTAAATATTGAAAGCGATCTGAATAAGATCGCTTTTATTATTTTTATTTATTAATTACAAGATGAGGTACATTTTCCAGATTCCAATCAATTACTAATCCTCCTGCAAGTGATCTTGCAATTTCTGCACCATATAAGTATTCACATAAATATAATGCAGCTTCAAAACTTTTAGCCCCTCCTGCAGAAGTTATATATTTTTTGTCATGTACAAATAGTACTTCTTTTCTAATATCCAGATTGGGAAATGTTTTGCGCATTTGATCTATATCGCTAGGAAAAGTAGTAGACACTACATTATCAAGAACTCCGGCTTTGGCAAGTACAAATGCTCCATCACAATGCGAGGTCATAAATGATACAGTTTTATCAACTTGCTTTACAAAATCAATCATCACTTTATCATCCAAATCCGTATCTAAATGATGCTCAGCACTAGGAACCACCAAAATATCTATTTGAGGTAAAGAATCTTTCACATAGTTATAATCAGGGATAATTTTTACACCTTCAAATGTTGTTATAGGATGATCAGTATTTGCAACGGTAAAAACATTCATCTGTTTTATGTTCTTACGATATTGAGTATGTTGAAAAATATCAAAAGGTGCCGTAAATTCAGTATTATAAGTTCCATCCATAATCAGAAAAGCAACATTATATCGGTTAGGCTCTAATTTGGGAAAGCTCTTTTTCTTTTCTACCGTTTCTATTTTTGTTTCTACAGTACTAGATTGCTTCTCTTGTTGTACTTGCGTACAACCATAAATTAATATAATACAAAAGGCAAAAAAGAAATTTTTCATTGCTATGAGTTTTATAAATGATAGTTAACCAGATACTTTTTCCTGGTTAAGTTTTTGTTTTACGATATATAATAAAAACGTTCCTAAAGCAGCGATAATAGCCATGAAAATCCAGGTACTTTCATACCCAAAATTATTTATGAATTGCATTCCAGAATTATGACCAAAGATATGAGCAAGAGAAAAAGACATGCTGTATAATCCCATATAAGCTCCCTGTCTTCCTTTTTTTGCTCTGTCTAAGGCGAAAGCATTTCCAAAGGGAAATGCAACCATTTCTCCAAGTGTTGCGATAATCATTCCGATAACCAAAACTCCTGCCCAAGGTGTAACTAGTAACAGTAGAAAACTTATACCTGTTAGAACAAAACCTCCAATAACATTCCCTATTTTAGACAACCTTGTTTTTTCTAGATATGCTATCAATGGCATTTCAAAGAAAAATATCAAAGCACCATTTAAAGCAAGTAATAACCCAATTTTCTGCTCTGATAATTGGTGTATTTCTTTATAATACAATGGAATTGTAGAAAAGTACTGAACAAATATAAAACCAAATAAAGCCAATGCAATTAGAAACAAGACATAAATACCATCATTATGTGCGCTTACCGGATTGTCGACAACAACTTCCTTATCTAATACTTTTGCTTTTTTGGGATGAAGCGTCTGTATCATAACAAACCCAGCTATAATGCAGGTAATTCCGTCTACCCAAAACAAACCATAATAGCCTATAGATGCTATAATTAATCCACCAATTGCAGGACCGGCAGAGAAACCTAGATTGATAGCAAGTCGAATAAAAGTTAATGATCTGGTTTTATTCTCTGGTTTACTATAGGCACTTAATGCTACAAAAAAAGCGGGCCTTGCCATATCTGCAATTGCAATTAGAATAAAGAAACCAACACAAATACTCCAGAAACTAGTAAAATATTGAATAGTTATAAATGAAACTCCTGTTAATAATAAAGAAATGAGTATGACTTTATAGTAACCAATTTGATCACATAATTTACCTCCTAACCAAGCACCTAAAAAAGAACCTAATCCATAACTGGTCATAATCCACCCTACTTGTTGTAGCGAAAAATTCAGGTCATCGGTTAAGTATAGAGACAAAAAGGGGATTACCATTGCCCCGGCTCTATTGATTAGTGTGATTAAAGCTAACCACCACACCTCTTTTGATAATCCAGAAAAGGAGTTGAAATAATGAAGTAAAAGTTTTAACAATGTATTCGTAATTTGTATTAGACATCCAATTAATAGATAAAAGTAGTTTTTTATCTATTATTTAAGCATAATTTTTTTTAAATTAATTAGTTAACTAATTGTAAATTGTACTTTTGCAAAAAAAAAGGGAAAAGTGTTCAGGATATCAATTTTATTTGTGTTTTTTATTGGGAATATAATTGCTCAGGATTCTATGGCAATAAAAAAAATATTGTCTTTTCAGGAAGAACTGAATAAAGATTTCTCTTCTGAAGAAACTTCACCTTTAACACCAAAAGATTTAGAACGCTTTAAAACTATCGATTTTTTTGAAATAGATACTTCTTTTTGTATCCGTGCAAAATTTATTCGAACACCATATGAGACACCTTTTGTTATGAAAACCACAACGGGTAGAGAACCTTTGTATGTTAAATATGGAGAGGCTCATTTTATACTTTGGGAAAAGTCATATGTGTTGCAGATATATCAAAATCAAGGGCTAAAAACTCAACCAGAATTTAAAGATTATTTATTTCTTCCTTTTACAGATTTAACTAATGGAGAATTGAGTTATGCGGGCGGACGTTTTATAGACCTCCAAATCCCAGAAGGAGATTTTATTTTTATTGATTTTAATACTTCTTATAACCCATATTGTGCCTATAATGATCGATATTCTTGTCCAATACCTCCAGAAGTAAATCATCTGGATGTAAAAATTCCTGCAGGCGTTAAGAAATATAAAAAATATACAGAGAATGAATAAAAAAGCGTTCTGATCGTTCAGAACGCTTTTACTTTGTGAAAAAATGTGCTAGAATTTATAAATAGCTCCAAAGACAAAAGAAGAAAGATTTTTTGTTGGCTCTCTGTCATTATCTATAAAGAAATCTTCAGAAGTGGTATCTATTCTTAATTCTGGTTTAAGAGTTAGCTTTCCAATATTGTAATTTCCAGTGAGAGTGATGGCAATAGCATCTCCATCACCTTGTGCGTCTAACCCAATTACATCTGTTAACCCACTGTTGTACACCGAGAAATATTCTCCTCTTATTCCTATAGTCAATTTTTGAGATGTTTTGTATTGAGGATATAATGCTACTCCATAAAATCCAGAAGTATCCCCGTTTTTTTGTGATTCTATAGATACATAAGCTGTATTTACTCCAAAATAAAAATCTTGAGTCAGATCCCATCCGGTAGTAAGATCCACCTGAAAAGTAGGATCTACTTCTCCAGGTTCTCCTTCATTACCATATCTAAAGTTAAGAAAAACACTACCATTATCCAGGGCATACCCTATCTGTGCTCCAGCAATGTAAGTATCAAACGGATTACTATCTGTATAATCACTAGGGTTCATTACGGCAAGCATGGCAGACCATTTTTCGCTTATTGCAAAATCCGCTTTTAAACCAGTGTGTGAGAAAGGGCCATATGAGAACATATACGAAGTAGAATAATTGAAATTTCCTGTTGGTGAAATTACTTCATACCCAATAAAAGTATTAAACTTACCAAAGGTAAGTTTAATACTTTTGATTACATTCCAATAGAGATATAGTTGATTAATGATTTGAGCAGAGTCATTAGAATTAAATACAGCATCTTCGCCTCTGGACCCAAAGACAAGATCAGCTACAAATCCAACTTTTTCATCTTCATACCCCAAAATTACATTAGCCATACCTAATGCAAAACCACTTTGGTTTACAAAAGATGTTTTTGGAGCTACCGAATTGTCATTAGGAACTACAATATTGTACCTGTAGTATCCGTCAATTGATCCTGATAAGTTTATTTGAGATAATAATTTATCGAGCGTAGGTTTTGGTATTTCTCCCTGACAAATTGCTTTAAAACTCAAAAAGATTAAAGTAAAAAAAGTTACTTTTCTTAAAAAAAATGTGGTGGTTTTTGTCTTCATAATAAACATTGATTACCGTTATAATTAGTTTTTAATTGGTATGGTAAATCTATATAAAAACAATTTTAACCTATATAAAATAGGGGTATGAGTGTTGATTTTTATAAATATTAAACTTTGTACCTGTAAAAAATTAGGGTATAATTTTTATTTTGATATTTTTTAAGAATTTAGAAACGTCTTTTTGAGCTTTTCTTATGATAGAGTACTTATTTTATTTAAAAAGACCTTAATAAACACATTAGAAAGTAGGATTAGATAAATCCTCAATATGAGTTTATCTAAATAGAGAGTGTTGAAAATGATTAGTGCAGTAGAAATTTAACGTAATGCCTGATTACCTTTTTCTTCGGTTCTGATTCTATAGGTGTCCTGGATATTTGATACAAATATTTTTCCATCACCAATTTCTCCGGTTTTGGCAGAATCAATTAGTGTTCGAATTGTTTTTTCTTCAAATTCATCAGAGACCACTATAGATATATATCTACGTGGTATATCAGATGTTTTATAAGTGATTCCTCTATATACATGACCTTTCTTTTCATTACCGACACCAGTTACATCCCAATAGGTAAAGAAATTTACTTCAATTTTATGTAGAGCTTCTTTTACAGCTTCGAATTTTGATTTGCGTATAATTGCTTCAATTTTTTTCATAAGCCTTTACTTGAATTAATTTCCGGTACAATTTTTATAGGATTATTTTACAATAAACATTCCTAAAAATATGAAAAGAACTCCAACTATAAACGACCCAACTGCATAGATCATAAAGTTAATGAAATCTCCAGATTTTAGTAATACATGATTTTCGTAAGCAAATGTAGAAAAAGTAGTAAATCCTCCACAAAAACCCGTAGCCAAAAGGGTAACTGTATTTTGTGATATTACATTGTTTTTAAGTGCTAGTCCCAGAATAATCCCAATGAAGAGACTACCTAAAATATTAGCTGTAAAGGTACCGTATGGAATTCCCGTAGAAGAGCTATTGAGGTATTTACTTATAAGATAACGTGCGATGCTGCCAGTGCCACCTCCAATAAACACCAAAAGTATTTGTTTCATCTATTTTATCTATTGTATTTCCATATAAATTATAATAAGCTGTACCCTATCATTTGATAGAATACAGCTTATGCGGTATTATTTTATTGGAATATAAATTTCTGTAACCCACTCTGCAGGATTAGGCTGTAATGTTGGTTCTACTCTATATACTTCAAAAGCTGCGGATTCTGTATTTGGCTCTAAGTTATTCTCTGCAATATATTTGTAACCGGCTTCCCATGCTTCTTTTAGATTTTTATAATCCCCTTTAAGCGTAGTTTTAACCACTTTCTGACGTGGTAAAAAATCACAAAGAATAGCACTTTCTTTGGGTGTAACTACTTTGTCTCTCGTTGGTATTGCTGTAGAGAAAATAGCAGTTCCTTGTTCTTCATTATACTCATTATATAATGTAAACGGCATTCCTGTTTGTGGAAGATTGTTTTGTTTCATATACATTGCCACAGCAGGGAGCATTTGTTCCATTTTTTCAGGAATTACAGCTATTGAAGAAGCCGTTGCATTATACATATAAAATCCACCTCCATGTTCTGTTACACCATCTACATGAACAGCATATTGTTTCATCTTTTCATTTACAAATGCATCGATTTTTTCAAGTCCACGTTGATACATAGGTCTTAACATTTGCGATACTGTACTATCTTGAGTAGCCCAGTATGCTTTTTCCATAAACGATTGTTCTCCCTTCATACTCCAAGTTACTTTGGTTTTTTTACTTTCTATTTTTTCAAATTTCCAGTATACCTCACTTTTACTTTCACCCATAGGAGTAACAAACGTTATATTTTGATCTATACTACTAAATGGGGAGGTTTTTTTGGTTTCCATTTTACCATCTCCTTGTGTTTCGCTTTTCCAGCTATAAGAAGCCCCTTCACCACTTGTTTTTTCGGGGTATTCCATGATAAGATCATCAGATTCATCCATCCACGGGCCCCATTTATCCCAAGTTTTATACTCATTGATTGTAGCAAATAATAACTCATCGGGAGCATCTATTACTCTACTTTCTTCTACTTGAAACTCACCGTCTATGGTAGCAACATAAACAGCTCCGCCAATTATTACTAATAATAATAGAAAAAATAAATATTTCACTATTTTCATGTTAGTTAGTTTAGATTGTTTGGTCAGCTAATATAAACAATTTTAACCTCCTTTTATTTTGTTACATTTGTCAAAACAATAAAATAAAACAAATGAGAATAGTGAAATATTTATTTTTTATAGCGATCATCAGTTTAATGATCGCATGTAAAAAGGATCCAAGTGTTAAGGATCAGATTGACCAACAAGAAGAAAAACAGGAGGTAGCAGAGGAAAAGTTTGATTATGTTGTAGAGCAATTTGCAGATCTTAAAATTTTAAGATATCAAATACCAGGTTGGGATAATCTTTCTTTGAAAGAACAAAAATTAGTATTTTATCTTACACAGGCAGGATTAAGTGGAAGAGATATCATGTGGGATCAAAATTACCGTCATAATCTTACTATCCGAAAAGCATTAGAAAAAGTTTACACTTCTTATGAAGGAAATAAAGACGACGCAAACTGGAAAGCTTTTGAAACTTATCTAAAACGAGTTTGGTTCTCTAATGGGATTCATCATCACTATAGCAATGATAAGATCAAACCAGAGTTTAACCAAGATTATTTTAGCTCTCTTCTTGCCGCTACAGGTACCGAAGTGTCTAAAGAAGTATATAATGTGATTTTTAATGATCAAGATGCTAAAAAAGTAAATCAAGCAAAAGGAGTTGACAATGTAGCACTATCTGCGGTTAACTTTTATGGTCCTGGAGTTACTAACACTGATGTTACATCATTTTATAGTAAAATGAAATCTCCAAATACAAAGAAGCCTTTGTCCTTTGGTTTAAACTCTCAATTGGTAAAAGAAAATGGAGAATTAAAGGAGCGAGTATATAAATCAGGAGGATTATATGGAGCTGCAATCGATGAAATTATCAAGTGGTTAGAAAAAGCAAAAGATGTAGCAGAAAATAAAGCACAAGGAGATGCATTAGGACTATTGATCGAATATTATAAAACAGGAAGTTTACAAACCTGGGATGATTATAATGTGGCATGGACTGCAGCTACTGAAGGTAATATCGATTATATTAATAGTTTTATCGAAGTATATAACGATCCATTAGGATATAGAGGTTCTTATGAAACTATAATTCAGATTAAGGATTTTGACATGTCTAAAAAGATGTCTGTTTTATCTGAAAACGCACAGTGGTTTGAAGATAGTTCTCCATTGATGGAAGAACATAAGAAAAAGAATGTAGTAGGAGTTTCATACAAGGTTGTTGCAGTTGCAGGAGAAGCAGGAGATGCTTCGCCTAGTACTCCAATTGGTGTAAACCTTCCTAATGCAAATTGGATTAGAGCTGCTGTAGGTTCTAAGTCTGTGTCCTTGGGGAATATCATAGGTGCTTATAATAATGCTGGTGGTTCGGGTCGTTTAAAAGAATTTGTACATGATGATGAAGAATTTGAATTAGAAGAAAAATACGGACAATTAGCAGATAAGTTGCATACAGCATTACACGAAGTAGTAGGGCATGCATCTGGACAATTAAATCCGGGAGTAGGAGAAACTAAAGAAACATTAAAGAACTATGCTTCTACTATGGAAGAAGGTCGCGCTGATTTAGTAGGACTATACTATTTAATGGATCCAAAATTACAAGAACTAGGATTAGTAGAAGATTGGGAAAAAACTGGTAAAGCTGCTTATGATGGATATATTAGAAATGGATTAATGACACAATTGATTCGCTTAAATCTTGGTGATGATGTAGAAGAAGCACATATGCGTAATCGCCAGTGGGTGAGTGGATGGGCTTTTGAGCAAGGAAAGAAAGATAATGTAATCGAAAAAGTAACCAGAGAAGGAAAAACGTATTATAATATTAATGATTACAAAAAACTACATGATATTTTTGGACAGTTGCTAAAAGAGACACAACGTATCAAATCTGAAGGAGACTATAAAGCAGCTGAAGCTTTAGTAGAAGGATATGGTGTAAAAGTGGATCAAGCGATTCATGCTGAGGTTTTAAAGCGTAATGAACAATTTACTTCTGCTCCTTATAGTGGTTTTGTAAATCCTGTTTTAGTACCAGAAATGGATGAAAATGGTGAGATTACCAAAATTAATGTTACTCAGCCAGAAGGTTTTGTTACTCAGATGTTAGAATATAGTAAGAGTTATAACTTCTTACCTGAGGTGAATTAGTAAAATTTTATTCATAATTATAGAAGAGGATATTTGATTTTCAAATATCCTCTTTTTTATCTGATGATTTTAGAAGAACTTAAAATTAAGACCCATTACTGTCTGTTGATGTAAATATATTGTATCCGATGCCAAACCCTATCCAGGCGTTACCCTGATAGACCCATGATTTGCCTAGCTTTCCTCCGATATGATCCCAGCCAATAAATGCTCCAATTTGGAAATCATTATATTCATATAATATTCCAAGGAAAGGAGTTAAGATACTGGCATTGGTTTCCGAATCTATCTCTGCTGTTTCTGGAGTTATTTTGGTTGATGCTATACTTAAACCTCCTAAATAGCTGATGTAGTTCTTTCCGGTTTTGTTGATTCTATCTCTGAAACCAGCTGTAACACCTACATTAATGTTTCCTTCGAAATCAAAATATTTTGTTTTCTCGTCAAGGTTTTTATGATCTCCAAACCTTATTTTTATAGGTATTGTAATTGCACTAGATACAAAACTTCTTTTCGGTCTATCACCTTCATAAATCTTAGTACTTCCTAAAAATTGATTTCTAGAAATTGCATAAAAATTTTCTTTATAGTCTTTTTGATTTACTATTTGTATGATAATTAGGTTTTCTTGGATTTTTATAACATTAAAAACCCATCCAGGCTTTATTAGAAGTACTTCGTCATTGAAGATATAGTTTTCGCCTTGCACAATGTCTTGTATCAGTAAGGGCTTCTTTTTATCCAATTCAATTTCTATTTCGAATTTAAATATTTTTATTTTTTCAGTAAATTCATAATACTTTCCTATAATATCTTGATCATTTTCTTTTTTGAGTTCAGATTTTATATTTTCACTAACTTGGTGAGTGATTTTAGAAATCGTTTGATCAGTAAGGAGTATTTTTTGACCTTGATCTTGTGCTATTGTAGTAGAAGTTACAGATAGAATACAAAATAGGAGTAGAGTTGTTTTTTTCATGATTATGGTTGTTTAATACACATCAAAACTACCTTTCAATCAAGCATAAAAAAATACCCATAGCAGGGTATATTTATCTTTTTAAGAAGAGGAGAGTTACCTAAAAATCATATTTTTTTTCAATAGCATAGCGCAATAACTCTCCTTTGCCATGAAGGCCCAGTTTGCGTATGATATTTTTACGATGGGTTTCTACGGTAGACACCGAATTAAAACGAATGGCGGCGATTTCTGATGAGGTTTTTCCCTGTCCGATAAGTTTTAAGATTTCCCGTTCACTTTTTGATAAGAGCTGTTTTTTAGATGGTTGTTTGGCATCTTTAGAAAAGAGTGATGGGTCAATAGCGGCATCAAAATAAGTTTCTCCCTTTGCTACTTGTTGTATGGCAGTTAGTACTTCTTCCAGGGGTGAGTTTTTTAGTAGATATCCGGATGCACCTGCTTCAATCATTTGGCGAACAGCTTCTTCTTGATCAAACATAGAGAAGACAATGACCTTGGTATGAGGAAATTCTTTTTTAATAATTTTGGTAGCTGCGATACCATCAATTTTAGGCATTCTGATATCGGTGAGTACAACTTTAGGTTGTTTTCTTCTCACAATACTGAGTAGCTCTTCTCCATCATTAGCCATACCAACAATACTAATTTCTTCTTCATACCGAAGAAGAAGCTCTACACCATCGATAAGAGATTGGTGGTCTTCTGCAATGGCAATAGTTATCATATGGGTATATTTATAATGATGTTAGTTCCTATTCCTATAGTAGAATCAATTTCGAAAGTACCTTCGAGATGTTCTACTCGTTTTTCGATGTTTCTTAATCCCATTCCCTCTTTTTTGGGTAATATTTTGGCGTCAAAACCTTTACCATTATCCTCTATGATGATATTTAAAAGAGAGTCATGATTGGTTAAAGAAATATGGGTTTCTGAAGCTTCGGCATGTTTAATAGTATTGGTGATTAGCTCCTGTATCATCCTAAAGATTGATATTTCTAAAGCATTGTCCAATCGCTCCTCTAGCCCATAATCTTGTACTTCGATATGCAAGCCATCTCCATTAGATACTTGCTTAGCTAAGTTTTTTATAGCAGGAAGCAACCCTTGATTGGCCATAACCCCACTATTTTTTTCATGAGCGATAGTACGTACTTTTTGGTAGGCTTCATCTAATAGTGCATTCGTTTTGGTATATAATTCTTCTACTTGTTCAACTTTTGGATTGTCCTTATTACGTTGTAAATGCTGAAAATGAAGTTTAACCGTAGCTAGTGTACTTCCTAGATTATCATGCAGTTCGTTAGCGAGACGTTGCCGTTCTTTTTCTTGTCCAGAAATCATTGCATCGATAGCGGTAAGCTCTTGCTCTTTAAGTAGTTTTTCTGTTTTTTGAATCTGTATTTCTCGCTCTTGCTCTGCGATACGTTGTTTGCGTTTGGTGTTTTTGTAGATAAGGAATACGAATATTGAGCCAACTAAGATAAGAGAGAGTGAGCCGATTAGTAGGTTTCTGTTTTGTACTCGGCTGGCTTCGGTTTTAAGATTAGTATTTAAAAGTTGAACTATTTCTTTTTCTTTTTCTGCTGTTTCATACTTTATCTCTATATCGTTTAAGGCTATTGCATTTTGATACTCTTTTAAAGAATCATAATATTTCCTAGACAAATGATTATAAAAAAAAGCACTATCGTACTCTTTAAGTAATCTATAATTTTCAGATAGTAAAGATGATAGTTTTGCTTTTTTTAAAAAACTTTTTCCGGTCAGAGGTACTTTTAAGGCTTGATGAAAATATTGATTAGCAATATTAGACCTCCCTTTGCTATTATATAATATACCTGTATTAGTATATATGCCAAAAGTTTCGTTTTTTGCATATGCATAGGGATTTTTTTTGATAACCTCATAAGCCTTTTTGTAGTATATTTTGGCACTATCTTTCTCTTCTTTAAAATAAGAGTATTGAATACCAATCATTTGATATATTTTGGCTTCTATAAAGGGATTTTTGCTTTTTTGAGCGATCGAGAGTATGTTTTTGTATTCAAAAATATGCTCTTTTTTAAGTCTACCAGTTTTCTCAGTAATATTAAAAAAATGAAATAATGCTTTTTCATTTTTGTTATAAGCGTATTGATTTAAGATTTTTAGATATCTAGGATATAGGTTTTGTATTTTTCTATTATAGTAAATAGACCATAGTATTTTCTTTGTAGAAAAACAGATTAATAAGGAATCTTTATTTTTTAGCGAAGTATTTAGAGCATTTAAATAGTATTTATAGGAAATGGTATCATTATTTTGACTTTTAAGAAATTCTTGATCTCCTTTTGTAATATTTAGTAAGACTTCAATTTCAGGAATCTTGTTTGTTAAAGTTTTCAAATCTAAAATTTTTGGATTTCCATTTTCTAAAAAGGAAAATTGCCAATTAATTAAAGATTTAATCTTGGTGCTTTGAATTTCATTGATACTATTTTCAAGTTCTTTCAATTGATAATTGTCCAAATGGAAGATAGCTTTTCTTAAAGTATTATCTTTTTGTGAAAAGCTGTCTTCTAAAGAAAGAAATGTGAATAAGATTAGTATTAAGATTTTACTCATTTATTTTATATAATATAAAGCCTACAAATATGATCGTTAAAAATAGAGGCTAGTTTAACTTTTGAATTTTCTTTTGCAATTGCAACTTCTTGTCTAAATT
The DNA here is from genome assembly GCF_002846555.1 of Aquimarina sp. MAR_2010_214. NCBI lineage: Bacteria > Pseudomonadati > Bacteroidota > Flavobacteriia > Flavobacteriales > Flavobacteriaceae > Aquimarina > Aquimarina sp. MAR_2010_214. The sequence goes on along the minus strand of NZ_PJMS01000001.1, from coordinate 5,051,400 downwards.
GCACCATTTCTTTTAGTGCTTTCTCTTCTATTTTATATTTAGGGTTTCTTGCTAGATCAATTACATGCTTGGGTTCCAGTTTAGAACTTCCACCTGTCTTTTTTGTAAAACGACTTTCTTTAGGGTTTTTAAGAGAACCATTGGGATTTGTTGGTGCAGGTATATTTTTAAAGTCAAAAACGATTTTGGTGTGATATTCGGTCTCATGTTTGTTGGATATTTCTTTTATTTCGATAGCCTGTGGGTGGTAATTATTTTCTTTTTTGTATATCAAAGCATGTGTGATTTTGAAATGGCCCTTCTTTTTCCAGTCAAACTTTGCTGTTATTACACATTGTTCTTTTAAGTCCATATAAATGTTTTGGTAATCTGTATTTTCAGACTCTACAGGTAAATAGCTTACTTTTTTATTTTCCATGATTTATATTTTTGAAAGATTATTTAGTTACTCCAAAACTCTTAAAAAAGAGATCATTAATCCATACCCACTACAAGGTATTTTATCCTAATGGTTTAAAAAAACCAAAAGATAAGTGGGTTACGTGCCAATGCGGTAGTAACCAAAATGCAACTATTTTGACTGAATTCTAGGGGTGAATGTGGTTTACTCGGGTTGTAAATACGTTTTTAACGCAAAAAGCAACAAAATAAAGATAATAAAACCAATGAGAATAAAAAGACTACCCTTATAATATTTGCGATGTAGTTTGATATCTTTTCTATAGCTAAAGATCATTAAGATGATAAATGCTACGACAAAAAATCCTGCAAATATTAACTGGCCCTGACTAAACATAAATTGTTATTTTTACGGCAAAGATAATCTATAAAAATATACTGATGAAAGATAAAATTGCTGCGGTACAAGAATTTCATACCTCATTTAAATTGGGATTTAAAAACGAACCTATTGCGGATCTGGGAGAAGCCAAAAATACACTTCGGTTTAACTTGATGAAAGAGGAAAATGAAGAATATTTGGAAGCTGCTCAAAATAATGACTTGGTAGAAGTTGCTGATGCTTTGGGCGATATGCTATATATTTTGTGTGGTACCATCATTGAACATGGTATGCAGCATAAGATAGAAGAAGTGTTTAACGAGATTCAGCGTAGTAATATGAGTAAACTGGGAGAGAATGGGCAACCGATTTATCGTGAAGATGGTAAAGTGCTCAAAGGACCTAATTATTTTAAACCAAACATCCAGGAAATCTTAGACCGATAAAAACAAAACTCCCGAAAAATATTTTTCGGGAGTTTTGTTTTTATGAATAATGAGTATAATTTTCAGACCTCAGACCTCAGACCTCAGACCTCAGACCTTCATACTATACTTTATATCTCCATCCAAAAGTATCTTCAGCTTTGTTGTATTGAATATCCATAAGTGCTTTTTTGAAATGAGAAGCATAAGAATTTTCTTGCTTTTCGATTTCATAATGCTCTCCTTTATACCCAAAAGCTTTTACTGGGCTTACTACTGCAGCAGTTCCTGCACCAAAAACTTCTTTTAGACTCCCATTTTTTGCGGCTTCTACAATTTCGCTAACCTTAACAGGTCTCACATCTACTTTAATACCTTCTTTTTCGGCAATAGTAATTAAACTTTTACGAGTGATCCCATCAAGAATTCTATCACTCACAGGAGCTGTAAGTAAGGTGTCATTAACTCTAAAGAATACATTCATTGTTCCTGCCTCCTCCATATATTCATGAGCATTAGAGTCAGTCCAGATTATTTGTTGGTATCCTTGTTCTTGTGCTAGTTTTGTTGGGTAAAATTGCCCTGCATAATTTCCGGCAGCTTTTGCATATCCAAAACCTCCGCTAGCAGAACGGCTAAATTTCTCTGCAACCAATACACTTACATCTCCACTATAATACGATTGTGCTGGCGAGCATATGATCATAAATTTATATTCATCTGCCTCAGAAGCAGAAACACTTGCTTGAGTTGCGATAACAAAAGGGCGTATATATAACGAGTTTCCGTAACCAGGCTTGATCCATTCATTATCTAATTTTAACAAGGTGTTTAAACCGTCAAAAAAGTAATCTTCAGGAAATTCTGGGATAGCCAAACGCTCAGCAGATATATTAATACGTTTAAAGTTTTCATCGGGTCTGAATAAAAAAACATCTCCATTATCATCTTTATACGCTTTCATTCCTTCAAAAACTGCTTGACCATAATGAAAAACGCGAGCAGAAGGCTCCATGGTGAGCGGTCCGTAAGGAACAATTTCTGGTGTTTGCCATTCTCCATTTTTATAATCACAGACAAACATATGATCTGTAAAAATTTTCCCGAAATTAAGATTTTCAAAATCTACTTGTCCGATTTTAGACTCACTTGCTTCACTAATTTTCAAGGCTTGAGAAATTGTGTTTTTCATTTGTTTCAGTCGTTTTAATTATTTCACATTATGTTAATTAAAAGAGTAATAGTGAGTAAGATCACTACAAACTATAGTAAGAGATTTAGATAGTTGTTTTGAAGAAAAGAATATCTAAATTTCTTAATGCTCGTTTCACTTGATTTATCTTTTAAGAATTAATGATAGCAGTAGGCTTTTCTAAAGCCTGTTGTCATATTCTTTGTCTTAAAACCAAAGGAATACTAACATTCTTTTAATTCACTACAAAAATACCCTTTTCTTGTAAAATAAGAATTTTAAAAATGTTTAATTTTGCAAAACATATAGATAATAAAGGATTATGAAAAAAAATGCACTGTTTTTTGTAGGATTGTTAGTACTGATAGGTTGTAATTCATCAACTAAAACGGAAAACTATTTTTCTGTTAAAGATATTTCAAGTGAAAATTATAAAAGTTTTGGTGATGAAGTATCTTCGGATCATATTTATAATAGAGATGCAATAGCAGAAAAATATGAAAATTTAAAAGAAGGAGATACCGTAGTAGTTGCTTTTTCGAGTACGGTAAATGCTGTTTGTAAGGCTAAAGGTTGTTGGATGAAAGTTGCTTTGGAAGGAGATAAAGAAACTATGGTGAAGTTTAAAGATTATGGTTTTTTTGTGCCAAAGGATATAGAAAATGATACTATCATTGTTCAGGGTAAAGCATTTGTAAGTGAGATGTCTGTAGACGAACAACGTCATTTTGCCAGTGATGCAGGAAAAACTGAAGAAGAGATTGCTAGTATTACAACTCCTAAGACAACGTATTCTTTTGTAGCAGAAGGTGTTTTGATAAAAGAATAATGCAAGAAGAAATAGAACGTAAAATTATTACCACTGCAGATGGTTCAAAAACCATTCACTTGCCAGAATTGAATGAACATTACCATTCTAAACATGGCGCAATCAATGAGGCAAAACATGTATTTATTAAAAGTGGATTTGATTATATTCTAAGCAAAAATAAACTTGATGCGTTGGATATTATGGAGATAGGCTTTGGGACTGGTTTAAATGCTTTTGTAACATTTCTTGAAGCCGAAAAAATCAATCTACCAATTCATTATGTTGGAGTAGAAGCATACCCTGTAGCTTTACACGAGGTCAAACTAATGAATTACCCCGAGGTACTTGCTGTAAAAGAAAAGCAAGAGGTTTTTGATAGAATGCACCAATCTTTATGGGAATTGCCAGTAGATATCACTTCGGGTTTTGAACTCATTAAGCGTAAGCAGTTTTTTACCGATATACAAGATGAAAACAGTTTTGATTTAATCTATTTTGATGCTTTTGGAGCAAGAGTACAGCCAGAACTTTGGACAGTAAAAATTTTTAGAAAGATGTATGAAGCACTTCGATCCAGAGGAGTTTTAGTTACTTATTCGGCCAAAGGGAGTGTAAGACGTGCAATGCAAGAGGTAGGGTTTGTGGTAGAAAGACTTCCTGGCCCACCAGGAAAACGAGAAATGCTTAGAGCCACAAAAGTAGAATCATAAATATACTATTTGTTAGGAAGTTAGAAGAATATTAAACGTATGTTAAAGCTATAATAAAGAGATAGGTTTTATTATAATGCGGTAGTATTTTGCAGTAAATTAATTATCCAATAATCACTAAAATTTAAACATGTGAAAGTTTTAATTACTGGTGCAACAGGTTTGGTAGGTCAGGAAATAGTTAATCTGTGCCATCAATCTGAGATCGAAGTAAATTACCTCACTACTAGTAAAGATAAACTTAGTTCTAGGGTGAACTATACAGGTTACTTTTGGGATCCAAAAAAGGGCGAAATTGATACCGATTGCTTTAATGAGGTCGAAGTAATTATTAATCTTGTTGGTGCTACTGTTGCAAAACGATGGACATCTTCCTATAAAAAAGAAATATTGGAGAGTAGAACACATACAGCTTCCCTCATTTTAGAGTCATTAAAAAATATCAAACATTCGGTTCGTCATATAGTTTCTGCAAGTGCTATAGGTATATATCCTGATTCTTTTCAGAATTATTATATGGAAGATGCTCCTGAGCGTGATACTGGTTTTTTAGGAGAAGTAGTTACCCAATGGGAGAATGCAGTTTTACAGTTCAAAACCTTAGATATCGAGGTCAGTTTACTTCGTATTGGATTGGTTTTGTCTGAGAAAGGGGGAGCTTTTCCTAAAATGGTAAAACCTATTCGGTTTGGAATGGGAGCTTTTTTTGGAAACGGAAAACAATGGCAAAGCTGGATTCATGTTAAAGATCTTGCTCGTATTTTTATGTTTGTAGTAGAAGAAGAATTAACAGGAGTCTTTAATGCCGTTGCACCTAATCCTGTTTCTAACAAGAAGCTAATGAATACAATAGCAGAGAAATTAAATAAAAAAATAATTTTACCAAATGTGCCAAGGCTAACTATGAAGTTATTTCTAGGAGAAATGCATAGCCTTCTGTTTTCTAGTCAGCGTGTTTGTAGTAATAGAATTTCTACTACAGGATTTAATTTTGATTTTGATAATATAGCTTCGGCAGTAGATGTACTTATTGATGAAGAACCCATATAAAAAAACCGATACTCTAATGAGTACCGGTTTATAATTATTTCAAAAGATAAAAAGCTATTCTAAGACTTGTTTGCTTTAATGTTGATCTTAATTTCAATATCATCATTAATAAATCTATCTCCAAGATCTCCAAAAACTGATTTAGAAGCATAGTTTACACTCCAGTCGGTACGGTTAATAGTAAAAACCTCAGTATCTAATGTCATTATATTACCTTCAACAGAGGTTGTGGCAGGAAACGAAATGTTTTTCTTGATATCTTTTAGAGTTAGGTTACCTTCAATATAAGTTTTTCCTTCTTTTTCGCTAATTCCGGTAATTTCGAAAGCTGCCTTTGGGAATTTGGCAATATTAAAAAAGTGGTCTTCTGTTTCTTCTGTTTCACCTTTGAGATGTCCTTCTAATTCGGTTTTTTCATCTCCTTCAAGATCAGTAACATTTATAGAAGTCATATCAATAACAAAAGAACCACTCATTACTTTTCCTTCTTTAGCCTCAAAAGTACCATTCGCTAGACTTAATGTTCCAGAATGTTTTCCTGTTGGTTTTGATCCGGTCCAATGTATTGAACTTGATGCTACATCAACATTGTACTTAATAGCCTCTGTGGGAGCTTCTTTTACTTCTTCTGCAGAACTTGCTTCAGTTTCATTTTGTTTTTCTCCTTTGCAGGAATAAGTGGCTATTAAAAGCACAGTAATAGCTAGTGTGCCAATAAGTTTGATCTTCATAAGTATTAGTTTTTAATTAAAAGTAATTTCAAAATTATTTTTTTATAGAGAGAATACTCTTAAATATATACTAAAAAATTCCTGTGACATTATGACATTAATTCAAAAATGGCAGTACTTTTGCTAATTCAAAAAGAAAACGTATAAAAGGTACGAATTACATGAGTAAGAAAAATAAAAACACTGAAGATGTAAAAGATCAAGTAGAAGAAGTACTTGATACTCCTGTTGAAGAAACAGAGATAGAAGAAGTAGCAGATGCAGAAGAGCTACTTAAAGAAGAACTTGGAAAAGAAAAGGACAAATTTTTGAGGCTCTTTGCAGAGTTTGAAAATTATAAAAAAAGAACGTCTAAGGAACGTTTAGAATTGTTTAAGACGGCAAGTCAGGATGTTATACAGTCTATGTTGCCAGTGTTGGATGATTTTGATCGCGCATTAAAAGAAATTGAAAAAGTTGAAGATACAGCACTTGTTGAAGGAGTAGAATTGATTCATAACAAGTTGAAAGAAACTTTGAAAAGTAAAGGTTTATCTGAAGTAGAAGTGTCTGCAGGAGATGTTTTTAATGCTGATGATCATGAGGCAATTACCCAAATACCTGCTCCAAGTGATGATCTAAAAGGAAAGATTGTAGACGTAATAGAAAAAGGATATAAATTGGGAGATAAAGTGATTCGTTTTCCAAAAGTTGTGACTGGTCAATAAGAAATTATGAAGGAAGATTTTTATGACATATTAGGCATTAGTAAAAATGCTACAGGAGCCGATATAAAAAAAGCGTACCGTAAGAAAGCTATAGAATATCACCCCGATAAAAACCCCGGAGATAAAACTGCCGAAGAAAAATTTAAGAAAGCAGCTGAAGCATATGAGATTTTAAGTGATCCTGATAAAAAGGCACGTTATGATCAATATGGACATCAAGCTTTTGAAGGTGGCGGCTTTGGTGGCGGTGGCGGAATGAATATGGACGACATATTCAGTCAGTTTGGTGATATTTTTGGTGGCGGTTTTGGAGGTTTCGGCGGCTTTGGCGGCGGAGGCGGAAGACAACGCAGAGCCAAAGGAAGTAATCTTCGTATTCGTGTTAGACTTACATTAGAAGAGATAGCAAACGGAGTAGAAAAGAAGATTAAGGTAAAGCGAAAAATACAAGCACCAGGTACCACCTATAAAACATGTAGCACCTGTAATGGAGCTGGACAAGTAACAAGGGTTACTAATACTATATTAGGAAGAATGCAAACGTCTTCTCCTTGCCCTGCATGTGGAGGAGCTGGTCAAATAATAGATCACAAACCTGCTGATGCAGATGCTCAGGGTTTAAAAGCTATTGAAGAAACAGTTAGCATAAAAATACCTGCAGGAGTAGAAGATGGGATGCAACTCAAAGTTACAGGAAAGGGTAATGAAGCCCCCGGTAATGGGATTGCAGGAGATCTTTTGGTTGCCATAGAAGAGCAAGAACATTCTGAATTGCAGAGAGAAGGCAATAATTTGCACTATGATTTATATATTAGTTTTTCTGAGGCTGTTTTAGGAGCATCCAGAGAAATTGATACTGTATCTGGTAAAGTGCGAATTAAGATAGAAGATGGAGTGCAAAGTGGTAAGATTTTGAGGCTAAGAGGAAAAGGAATTCCGAGTCTTAATGGCTACGGGAAAGGAGATCTTTTAGTACATGTTAATGTATGGACACCAAAAGCCTTGAACAAAGAACAACGAGAATTTTTTGAAAAAATGGCTAAAGATGATCACTTTAAACCTAGCCCTGATAGTGGTGATAAATCATTTTTCGAGAAAGTAAAAGATATGTTTACATAGTTAAATTTGATGATTCGAAGTAGATCGAATCATTATAATTCTATTAACGTTTGATTAAGAAAAATTCGTATATTTGAGACATCACTAGCGCATTTAGTGATAATTTTTCTTTTTCATAGCAATTTTTTTCCCATCCTTAATACTTGTATTTAGGGTGGGTTTTGTTTTATGATTTGATCCTAATACATAATCTGGTTTAAAAGAATAGAAACCATTTTATCTCATTAATCATTAACATAATTAGCATAAGTTTTTAAGTTTTCGTATCATTCGGGTTTCATATTAAACTACAATTATATTTTACTATCTATGGCTAATCTTTTAGAGGTACAACAAGCCACAAAACAATTTGGAAATTTTACTGCATTGCAAGATGTGTCAATTCAGGTACCTAAAGGAAGTATATTTGGATTACTTGGCCCTAACGGAGCTGGTAAAACCACACTAATTAGAATCATTAATCAAATTACATTACCTGATAAAGGAAGTGTGTATCTGGATAATGAACTGCTAAAACCACAACATATTAGAGATATTGGTTATTTACCAGAAGAAAGAGGGTTGTATAAATCTATGAAAGTAGGCGAACAAGCATTGTATCTGGCACAACTTAAGGGACTTAGTAAAACAGAAGCTAAAGAGCGATTAAAATATTGGTTTGATAAGTTTGACATCTCACATTGGTGGAACAAAAAAATACAAGAGCTTTCTAAAGGGATGGCGCAAAAAGTACAGTTTATTGTAACCGTACTTCATAAACCCAAACTACTTATTTTTGATGAACCTTTTAGTGGTTTTGATCCTATAAATGCAACTGTTATTAAAGATGAAATTCTGCAATTACGGGATGAAGGAGCAACTGTTATATTTTCTACACACCGTATGGAAAGTGTAGAAGAATTATGTGATCATATCGCGCTAATTAATAAGTCTAAAAAAATATTAGAAGGCAAAGTGACAGATATAAAAAGGGCCTATAAATCTAATACTTTTGAAGTCGGTCTTTTAACTGAAAATGATACAGATTTGTATGCCACATTGCAAAGTAAGTTTGATGTTAGCCCTGCAGATTTTAAAACCATTGATGATCAGTTGAAAATGAAAATAACTATAGATAGTGCTACATCTTCAAATGAGTTATTGCAGTACTTATCAGATAAAGGTCAAGTAATGAGATTTAATGAGGTTATCCCTGGAGTTAACGAGATATTTATTAAAACCATCACAGAGAATGAGTAACCTGAAATTAATTATCAAAAGAGAATTTATCGCCCGTGTTCGTAATAGAACCTTTGTAGTGATGACCTTTTTAAGTCCTTTGATCATGGTGGGTATGATTTCTTTAATTGCCTGGTTAGCTACTTTAAACAATGATGAGATTCGAAAAGTAGCATTCTATGATGAAACTGGTTCATTTAGTACAGATTTTAAAGATTCTAGTGATATTGATTATATAGATTATAGTCATCTAACCTTAAACGATGCAAAAGACTCTGTGGTCATCAAAAAACTCGATGGGTTATTATATGTGCCAAAGAAAAGTAACAATAATGAACTCGCCAAATCGATACAATTTTACGCAGATGAAGCACCTAGTATTTCAATAATTAATAAAATTGAAGGGATTATAGCTAGTAAATTAACGAACCAAAATTTTAAAGAAAAAGGGTTGGATCTGGATGTTATAGAGAATTCTAAAGCCAAAGTAAATATTCTTATAGAAAACTTTTCTGGAGAGAAAACATCAAAGATGTCTAGTTATATCAAAATGATTTTTGGTGGTGTAGCAGGGTATTTTTTAATGATGTTTATTATCATTTATGGTAATATGGTGATGAGATCTGTGATAGAAGAAAAATCTAATCGAATTATAGAGATTATTATTTCTTCTGTAAAACCATTACAACTTATGATGGGTAAAATCTTGGGAACTTCTTTTGCTGGGATTCTTCAGTTTCTTATCTGGGTAATTTTAGGATCGGTATTGCTTACTGTGGCAACATCAGTTTTTGGTATAGACCCTCAACCGGCAGGTATAGATCAGTCATTGATCTTACAAGAAGATGGTCAACAAGAAATACAGCTAATACTTCAGGATATTATAAAGCTACCGTTGGGAACCCTGGTAGTATCTTTTTTCATTTATTTCATAGGAGGATACTTCTTATATAGCTCAATCTATGCAGCTATAGGGGCTGCAGTTGATAGCGAAACCGATTCGCAACAATTCATGTTACCTATTATTTTACCATTAATGCTTGGAATTTATGTAGGATTCTTTTCGGTAATAGAGAATCCTCATGGTACAGTATCTACAGTGTTTTCTATGATTCCTTTAACTTCTCCTATAGTTATGCTAATGCGTATACCTTTTGGAGTGCCCTGGTGGGAAGTATTGATTTCGATGCTTCTATTGGTAGGAAGTATTATCTTTATCACATGGCTGGCAGGAAAAATATATAGGGTAGGAATACTCATGTATGGTAAAAAACCAAGTTATAAAGAGTTATTTAAATGGATGAAATATTAGTATTATGATGCAGGAAGAAATTGCAGAGCAAGTAAAAGAAGTTATTTCTAAAAATATTTGGGATACCCTGCAAGATTTTTTTAATTATGAAATTTTTTCTTTTGGAGAAGAACATCAGATTAAATTAACCGTCGGATTGTTACTTTTTGTACTTCTTATTCTTGTTATTACTTTTGCTTTTCTTAGGTTTTTTAAAAGAATTGTTACCAGAAAATTAAATAAAGGAGACAGGCAAAAATTTGAATCAGTATTCTCATTTTCAAAATATTTTGTTTACCTCATAGTCATTTTCTTTACATTAGATAGTATCGGTTTTAATATCACAGCAATATTTGCCGCTTCTGCTGCATTATTAGTTGGTGTAGGACTAGCGTTACAAACTTTTATACAAGATATCTTATCAGGCATTTTTATTTTTATTGATCAAACAGTACATGTTGGTGATATTATAGAGTTAGATGATAAAGTAGGACGAGTAGAAGAAATTAAATTAAGGACTACCAGAGCTGTAACCATAGATAATAAGGTATTAATTATTCCTAATCATAAATATTTAACATCGATACTATATAATTGGACTCAAAATGGAAAAGTTACAAGAGAGTCTGTAGCAGTTGGCGTCGCTTATGGTAGTGACACAGAGTTGGTTAAAGAATTGCTAACCAAAGCGGCACTATCTAATACCTATGTTTTAAAAGAACCAGCTCCATTAGTTCTTTTTACAGATTTTGCAGATAGTTCATTAAATTTCAAATTAATATTTAGTATCAATGATAGTTTTCAAGCAGTAATACCGCAAAGTGAAATACGATTTGAAATCGATCGTTTGTTTAGAGAGCATAAGGTTAATATTCCTTTCCCACAACGCGAAGTTACCATTATAAAAGAATGAAGTAGAATAGATAGAAAAGTACAACATACGCCTCAAAAATGAGAAAGAAGCACCTGATTTTTATATGCATACTATTATACAGCTTTAATGGCGTACGTTGTCAGAGTACTGATTTAGCAAGAATCGAATATACATATGTCCCCCAAGCTGATAGTGATAATACCTATAGTCGTTTTAGAATTTCTGCTAATTATCCTATTAAGATGGATGATAAAGGAACCTATCTGGTAATTGGTGCACAATATAGATTTAATAATTTACAGATAGATGATGAGTTGGGATTTGATGGTCAAGAAGATTTAAATGGTTTTCATACTGCTGCGATAGAATTGGGGTATACATTTAAGATGAAAAATGATTGGCGATTTGGTACTAAATTCGGAGTTGGGATTTCATCTAATTTTGAAGGATCAGGAATAGAAAGAGGTGATTTTAGATACAGAGGATCTGTGTATTTTGTAAAGACATATAAAAATATACAAAAACCAAAAACAGCTCGTTTGGTTGTAGGAGTGCAGTATACTAATCCAGCAAGTCTTAATCTTCCGCTTCCTATCATTAATTATTTTAAAAGATTTCACCAAAGTTGGTCCTATGCTATTGGGACTCCTAAAACAAATCTTAAATATTTTTTTAATGAAAAAAGTAGGCTCCAGGCTTTTGTTGGATTAGATCGTTTTTATGGTAATTTGCAAAATAACAGAGCATTTGTAAATGAGAATGGAAACACAAAAATAATAGAAAATGTCTCGATGTTAACTGTTATGAGCGCATTGGGATACGAATATTATTTTACGGAACATTTATTGTTCTACACCTATGCAGGGTATACATTAAGTAACGAAATTCGTTTACGAGATCGTGATCAAGAAAATGTATTAATAATCAATGATAAAAATACACTCTACTTTCGTAGTGGAATAAAATTTAAAATATAATGGCAAAAATATTAGTAATCGAAGACGAAGCAGCAATCCGTAGAGTCCTAGTGAAAATTCTATCTGAAGAGAATGATAAATATGAAGTCTTTGAAGCCGAAGATGGCCTTTCTGGAATAGAAAAAATTAAAACAGATGATTATGATCTTGTACTCTGCGATATCAAAATGCCAAAAATGGATGGAGTAGAAGTGCTAGAGGCTATAAAAAAGATAAAACCCGAGATTCCTATTGTCATGATTTCTGGCCATGGAGATCTCGATACCGCTGTAAATACAATGAGGTTAGGTGCTTTTGACTATATTTCTAAACCGCCAGATCTTAACCGTTTACTTAATACAGTACGTAACGCCTTAGATCGCAAGGAATTGGTCGTAGAGAATAAGATGCTTAAGAAAAAAGTCTCCAAAAATTATGAGATGATAGGAGAATCAAAAGCTATTTCTGATATCAAAAACATAATCGAAAAAGTTGCTGCGACAGATGCAAGAGTTTTAATTACAGGTTCCAATGGTACGGGTAAAGAGCTAGTAGCCCACTGGATTCACCAAAAAAGTGAGCGCTCAAAAGGACCAATGATAGAAGTGAATTGTGCGGCAATACCTGGAGAATTGATAGAAAGTGAACTTTTTGGGCATGTAAAAGGAGCATTTACATCAGCTAATAAAGACCGAGCAGGTAAGTTTGAAGCAGCTAATGGAGGAACCATATTTCTTGACGAAATTGGAGATATGAGCCTTTCTGCACAAGCAAAAGTGCTTAGAGCATTACAAGAAAATAAAATACAAAGAGTAGGTAGTGATAAGGATATCAAAGTAGATGTACGTGTAGTTGCTGCAACTAACAAAGATTTGAAGAAAGAAATATCAGAAAATAGATTTAGAGAAGATCTGTATCATAGATTGGCAGTGATTTTGGTAAAAGTACCTGCGTTAAATGATAGAAGAGAGGATATTCCTTTATTGATAGGATATTTTGCCAAAAAAATATCAAAAGAACAAGGATCACCAGTTAAAACATTTTCAGCTAAAGCTATAAAGCAATTACAGCAATATGATTGGACAGGTAATATCAGAGAGCTACGCAATGTGGTTGAGCGTCTGATTATTCTTGGAGGTAATGAAGTAAGCGAAGAAGATGTAAAACTTTTCGCAGCTAAATAATCATAAGTATTTGATCTTATTTATAGATAGTGTTGATTGTGTTTTTTATTCGAAGAATTATTGTAATTAATACGTCTTATATTACGACCAATTCTAGTATATGTTCTAAATAATGAGAAAAGCTTTATTTTTGATTTTATTGTCGTGTATACCTTATGTGTCTTTTGCTCAATATGATCCGGGAGCAACTAATTATGGATTTGCCGCTGCAAAAAACTTTGGACTTGAAAATGAATTAGCATTAGGAGCCAGGATAGAATATGCTTTTAATTGCTACACTACTTTTATAGGCGAATATAATCGTTCATTTGCTATAGGTGCTGATGAGGAGTATGAAGGATATAATGAACTGGCGATTGGAGTAAATTTAATTCTATTTAATTGGTATCCTACTACTATAACTGCAGGTATAGGATATTTAGGTAATGATTCGGATGAATTTGAAGCAATTGAAGATGATGCTTTCTTGGGATTTAGAACAGGAAGTTTTAATCACGGAGCACAAATTAAAATAAGAGCTTTACATCAGATTTCTATACCTGTTCACATTTTTGCAGAGCTTAATATTAAGAGCTTAGGACGAAGATATGATACTTTTATGATAGGTTTTAGCTACGATTTCTATGCTAGATAGATTTTCTTACCTTTTCGGATTACCTACCCCATATAAATTGTTAAAAAATAAAGCAAAAAGAAGGGAATAGTAAACTATCTTCCTACAAACCCAAAACTTTAGTATCTTTCGGGTGATAACACAAATCATAGTATGAAGAAGATACATCACGAAGATTTTATGGTGTCTAATGCCATAGAATTATCCAAAATCCCAACCACTTTTGATCTTGATGAAAGCGAAAAAAAAATCGAGGCAGCACTCGAAGAAACACGAGAGAAATTAGGAAAACTTCAGGATACCTTATACGCACATGGCAAATATGCTGTGCTAGTTTGTCTTCAAGGTATGGATACTGCGGGTAAAGATAGTTTGATAAGAGAAGTATTTAAAGATTTTAATACTCGCGGCATTATCGTTCATAGTTTTAAAGTACCCACAGCATTAGAATTAGGTCATGATTATTTATGGAGACATTATATTGCTCTGCCACAACGAGGAAAGTTTGGAGTCTTCAATAGAACACATTATGAAAATGTTTTGGTAACACGAGTGCATCCAGAATATATAATGGGAGAAAATATTCCTCATATCAATACAGTTGAAGATATTAATGATACATTCTGGGATAAACGTTTTGAACAAATTCGAAATTTTGAAAAACACATTGCAGAAAATGGCACTTTGATTTATAAATTCTATTTACATTTATCAAAAGAAGAGCAAAAGAATAGATTGCTTCGCAGGCTAGAGAAGAAAGAAAAGAATTGGAAGTTTTCTGCTGGAGATCTAAAAGAACGCAAACTTTGGGATCAATATCAAGATTGTTATCAGGATGCTATAAATAAAACTTCTTTACCACATGCTCCTTGGTATGTGATTCCTGCAGATAATAAACCCGTAGCAAGATATATTGTAGCAAAAACTTTGTATACTACGCTAAAAGAATATGAAGATATACAAGAGCCAGAATTAGATAATAAGACAAAAGCTAACCTGGATCTATATAAACAAGAATTAGAGAACGAATAAAAAAGTTTAAAAATACTATGGTAAGAATTATAATCCCTGTCATTTTTGCAATTTTATCATTTAATGGTTTTGCACAAAATGAAGCAAAAGAAGATGCCGCTACATTAAAAAAAATATACGACACCTCACTACTTAATGGTAAAAGTTATGCATGGCTGGATTATCTTTCCAATCAGATCGGAGGAAGACTTTCGGGATCTGTAAATGCACAACTAGCTGTAGAATGGGGAGAAAAAGAATTAAAAAAGCTAGGTTTGGATAAAGTATGGTTACAACCTGTAATGGTACCCAAATGGACTCGTGGGGTAACAGAATTTGCCTATATCGAAACAGAACCAGGCGTAACGACTAATGTACCAATTTGTGCATTAGGAGGTTCTGTGCCGACGCCAATAGGGGGGATTAAAGCCCCTATTATCGAAGTTAAAGGATTAGAAGAACTCAAAAAATTAGGGACAGCTAAGATTGAAGGGAAAATAGTATTTTTTAACAGGCCCATGCAAGCAGATCTTATTGAAACATTTAGGGCATATGGAGGGTGTGTAGATCAGCGATATTCTGGAGCGGCAGAAGCAGCTAAGTTTGGTGCTGTAGGAGTAATTGTACGCTCTATGAATCTTAGGCTAGATGATTTCCCACATACTGGAGCAATGAGCTATGGCAAACTTGAAGATAATGATAAAATCCCTGCTGCTGCAATAAGTACCAATGGAGCAGATTTGTTAAGCTCTATGTTAACATTAAATCCTAAAATTAAATTTCATATTAATATGAACTGCCGTACCTGGAAAGATGTACAATCATACAATGTGATTGGTGAAATTACAGGAAGTGAATTTCCTAAAGAATATATGGTAGTTGGTGGGCATTTAGATTCTTGGGATTTGGGAGATGGTTCTCATGATGATGGAGCAGGAATAGTACAATCTATGGAGGTACTTCGATTATTTAAAGAAATTGGATACAAACCAAAACGATCCATTCGCGTGGTAATGTTTATGAATGAAGAGAATGGACTACGTGGAGGTAAAAAATATGCAAAAGTAGCCAAAAATAAAGGAGAAAATCATGTTTTCGCTCTGGAAAGCGACTCAGGAGGGTTTACTCCCAGAGGTTTTTCGTTTGATTGTGACGATGCTAATTTTGCTCAAGTGCTAAGTTGGAAACCTCTTTTTGAGCCCTATCTGATACATTCTTTCACTCAAGGTGGAAGTGGTGCGGATATAGGCCCACTTAAAAAAGAAGGAATCGTACTTGCTGGATTACGACCAGATTCACAACGTTACTTTGATTATCACCATGCTAAAAATGATACTTTTGATGCCGTTAATAAACGAGAACTCGAACTAGGTGCTGCTACAATGACCAGTTTGATATATCTTTTTGATAAGTATGGAATGAAATAGGTTTTTATAGAAGTTTTAAAGATTACTTGATCGTATAGATGAATATGGCTTCCTAATGGTATTTATTAATATCGGTTTCAAGATATTAATAAACAAGATAGAAAAAATACCAAAAAAGAAATGCTTAAGTGACGTATATAAATGTTTTTACATCACTGTCATAAAGGTGAGAAATAATAGAATGAGAAATTTAATATATAAAGCATTATGTTTTACGTTAATTGTAGGTATATTCAGTAATTGTACTTCAAAAACTGAAACAAATATTGATAATACTAATATTTTATTAGGTAATGAGAAACATCTGGTGGTTCAAAAAATGAATAAAACCACTAATCATGTAGGGATTTTATCAAAACATAACTATGGGACAACTCATCATTATGAGTATGAATTTACTATAGATAGAGGGGATGTAAATTGGAAAGGAGGAAGCGGAGAACCAAAGCATATTCTTTTTTGCAAAGACTCGATTTATCTTCATTATCTTAAAGAAAAATATGTTTCAATTCAGGATAGAGACACTACTAATTCTCAAATTGAAAATGATAGGGATTATAAAGTAGTAGAAGTGTTTGAAGTGTATATCGATAATCGTTATTTCTTTAACTTTTTTGGTGATGATTATTGGATAGAAATTACACCAGAATCATATGCAAGTAAAAGGGTCTCTTGCGATGAGTATAATATCCCAAATGATAATGAATTATCGTTAATTAATTAAAATATTGATGATTAAGAGATTCTCTTTTTAGAGTAAAATAAATATTTACCTAAAACATATCGCAAGCGAATAGCTGAAACAATAGTGAGAATGTTAGTATTGAAGGGTATATAATAATAGAAAGATTACGTAATGTCATTTCTTTATTTGATTTCTTATAATTTTCTACATACTTCTCGTTTAGAAAAAATTAAATAACGTTAAATATACGATAAGAGTCATTTAGTTTCTAATACCTTTGCGTCTTCAAAATTGTAAAATGCTACAACAATACACCAAAGAATTTCGATATAATCTAAAGCTGGCCACACCAGTAATGCTTGGTATGCTGGGACATACCTTTGTAGGATTGGTCGATAATATCATGGTGGGGCAGTTGGGTACAGCAGAATTAGCAGCAGTATCTCTAGGAAATAGCTTTATGTTTATAGCTATGTCCTTAGGGATAGGATTTTCTACTGCAATTACACCATTGGTAGCAGAAGCAGATGGAGAAAATAACTTTGTGACTGGTAAATCAGCATTTAAGCATGGATTGTTTTTATGTACTACATTAGGAATAGTTCTGTTTTTAATGATATTGGTAGCAAAACCACTAATGTATTTAATGAAACAACCTCCCGAAGTGGTAGAACTTGCAATACCATATCTGGATCTGGTTGCTTTTTCTTTAATTCCATTAGTAAGTTTTCAAGCATTAAAACAATTCTCTGATGGGCTGTCTATGACCAAATATCCTATGTATGCTACGTTGGTGGCAAACCTAGTCAATGTAGCTCTGAATTACGTATTGATTTTTGGGAAATTTGGCTTTCCGCAAATGGGAATAGTTGGGGCAGCTGTAGGGACATTAGCCTCAAGGTTTGTGATGGTTTTCTTTTTATGGATTTTTCTTAAGAATAAAGAAAAATCTAAACCTTATGTTACCCGTATCAAATTTTTTACTTTAGAAAGCAAGATGATAAATAAAATAATAGCACTAGGGTTTCCTTCTGCATTACAAATGTTTTTTGAAGTAGCTATTTTTACCGCAGCGATATGGTTATCAGGTATTTTAGGAAAAAACCCACAGGCAGCTAATCAAATTGCATTAAACTTATCTTCTATGACTTTTATGGTAGCTATGGGATTAAGTGTGGCTGCTATGGTGCGAGTGGGTAATCAAAAAGGACTTCAGCATTTTAAGGATCTAAGAAGAATAGCGATTTCAATATTTTTGCTAACCTTTTTATTAGCAGTTGTGTTTGCTTTACTTTTTATTCTGTTTAGTGATTTACTTCCTCGAATATATCTGGATGTAAAAGATATTGAAAACCTTGCAGATAATACAGAGGTGATTACTATTGCAGCAAAACTATTGATTATCGCTGCATTATTTCAGATTTCTGATGGGATACAAGTTACCGTACTAGGAGCTTTGAGAGGTCTACAGGACGTTAAAATTCCTACTTTAATTACATTTTTCGCATACTGGGTAGTAGGGTTTCCTATTAGTTATTATTTGGGATTATATACCGAATATAAAAGCTCAGGGATTTGGATAGGATTGCTGGTAGGTCTTTCTGTTTCTGCATTACTACTATATCTTAGATTTAATGCTTTGACCAAAGATTTAATTCAAAAAAACTAAAATTTCATCCTCTTTTTTGTGTTGAAAATCAGGTGTTTATAAGTGAGTTTTTAAATAAAAACAAATACCAAATACCATTTTTATACTTATTACGTTTATTTGGTATTAACGAATAATTAACTATCTTTCCAAAAAAACAGAATACAAAATATGAGAGTCCCAAATTCTAGATTTTGTCTACTGCTCGTAGTTCTTACCATATTGGTTACCCAGAGTAGTATAAGTCAAAACTTTGTTCATAGTAAAAATCAAAACCTTATTCCTAATCCTAGTTTTGAAGCTACAAATGCTGCCATTGCACGATTAGATATGGAGATGCAAAATTTTGGAATTATTAAAGATTGGAAACCTGCAATTAACTCTCCAGATGCTTACCACCCAAGGTTAGATGATATTAGATTTATTCATAAAGCACCTAATTTCTTAAAGCAATTTGGGGCACAAGAGCCTAGGACAGGAGAGGGTAAAGTAGGAATGTATATTGCTGGAGGACCTTATAAAGAAGGAGTAACAGCCAAATTAAAAAAGCCCTTATCCAAAGGTAAATATTACTATTTTCATATGTATGTTTCTTTAGGAGAAGGAATCTCAAATTCCTGTACTTCATCCATTGGATCATATTTTACAGCCAGAAGACCAAAAATAACCACCACCTCTAGATTTCCTCTAAATATAGAATCTTCAAAATTGGTATGTAATACCAAAGGATGGACTAAAGTTTGTGGAGTATATAGAGCAAAAGGGACAGAAAAATATATTTCTTTAGGGTATTTCTCAGATAGTCCAAAAGGAAAATCTGTGAAAGGAGGAGGATTTGATACAGCTTACTATTTTGTAGATGATGTTTTATTAATGGAAATGAGGAATACCAAAAATCTAACATCTAATCAGGTGTGTGATATGGCTCTTGATTTTTCGCCAGTAGAATTTTTGGTAGGTGAAAGTGAAGCATATAAAGAAATTAAAAAAGCATTAGATTCTTATATCCAATATGTAACTATTTTTAAAGTAAGCACCGTTAAAATTATTGGTCATGCAGATGATGCCGGTTCATCTTTTGAAAACGAAATCATGTCTGCAATGAGGGCAAGTAATGTGAAAAAGTATTTTGTAGAAAAAGGTATAGACGAATCCTTAATCGAAATAATAGCGGCTGGAGATACTATGCCTGTTGTTACCGCAGATTCTAATTTGGATCCAGAATCAAACAACAGAGTAGAAATTAAGATTGAATAGTAGTTGCATAATAATTTTCTGATTTCCCTAAAAAAGATAGTACCTTTGAAGCTTTGTAATTTTAAGTATTCATTATGGACTTTCCAAAATTCTTATTAGGTGATAATACTGATTATCCAGATGCCATTTTTGTAATTCATACCGAGTTTCCGAGGTTTATTATCAATCTCGAAAATGATGAAGTAGAATGGCTTGAAGAATTTGATAAAAGTGAAGAAAAAGAATTACTTGAAGAAGCAGAAAATCTTTTTCAAGCAGCTAATGACTTTTATGATCGTGAGATAGAACGTTACGACCAATAAAATAGTAAATCTTAAGAATGGAAGAACTTATACAATTAGATAAAGATCTTTTTTTATATCTCAATAATCTGGGCTCACCTGCATGGGATGGATTTTGGTTATTCATGACAGAGAAATTATACCAAATTCCTCTCTATATGGTATTACTGGTTTTTTTCTATAAATATTTTGGAATTAGAGGTACTGTCATCACCTTGATAGTTGTTGCATTACTAATTACTGCTACCGACCAACTATCAAATCTATTCAAAAACGTACTTTTTATGAGACCACGACCATGTAGGGCAGATGGAGTGGCAGAGTTTACACGTTTTATTGCAGAACGCTGTGGGAGACATGGGTATTTTTCGGGTCATGCAGCTAGCTCCATGGCATTAGCCTTTTTTACAGGATTGACTCTACGAAAACATCTAAAATATATCTTCCCATTTATGGTAGTATGGTCAATTATTGTAAGTTATAGTAGAATCTATTTGGGAGTACACTACCCAGGAGATATAGTTACTGGTATGGCAATAAGTATTTTATTAGGAGTAGGGGCTTTTAAACTACATACATTTCTGGTAAAGAAATATGGATAAGCTAGGTGATAACTCATAAATCTAGGTGTGTTTTAATCTAAAACATCTTCTTTTTACCAAAAACTTTAATATGTCATTAAAGTTTGAAAACAGGTATACTTCATACTTTCACTGAAAACAGTGTAATACCCATAAAACATTTTATATACTTTTGATGAAGCACCAATGTATTAGAGTGTAAATCATAATGATTAGAACAATAACCATAATATTTATTTTTATAGGTCAAATTCAAAGAGAATGTTACGGACAAACATCAGTTAGTGATAATATTTTCGATATTAAAGAACTTATAAAACTGAAAAAGAATGATAAAAGGCAACAGAAAATGCTTGTTAATTTTAAAAAAAACAGTCAAGAAGAAGATGATATTTCAGTTATAGAACTTCCAAATTATTTCGAATTAACAGTAACTCATCATCAGGAAAAAAAAGATTATACCGGAGGAGCGGAAGGGTATACACTGTATAAAAAAACAGGGAAAATAGAAATGATTTGGCATGAACACCCCATGAAATTACCAGAATGAAGAATTTTTTGGTTAGCAATTCTTAATAATAAACAAGGTTTTAGAATAAGAAACTGATTAGGTAGTGTTTATTCTTTATAAAAAATGATAATTTATGAAAAAATCATTCACGCTCGTATTTATGTTATTTCTATTGTTTTCTGGACGTTCACAGGAAACGCCTGTGCCAGAAGGAAATGCAGACGAAGAAATTAAGGATGTACTATCACTATCAAAATACAATGGGTAAATAATCTACTCCTATATTATCAAGAATTCTTCTTAAACTCTTTCTTTTTCTTCTTTTTGCCAAAAAGACGTTTAAGGAAATTATCTCTTTTTTCGGGTTTACAATCCAAGTCTTTTAAAATTTCTTTTGAGCTCTCTTTAAATTTACTTTTTGTAATAGGGTCAAATGTGCTATCCAGATTCATTTTTTGGTACAATTTGGCAAAAATCGGTAACGCAGTATTAGCTCCTTGTCCCAAAGCAGTAGTTTTAAAACCAATGTTGTAGTTGTCATTTCCTACCCAAGTAACTGTCACTAAATTTGGGGTGATTCCTACAAACCAGCCATCCTTATTGTCTTGAGTAGTTCCTGTTTTACCTGCAATATCATTTTTAAGTTTATAGGTAGTCCTAAGTCTGGTTGCAGTGCCTTGTTCTACGGTAGATTTCATCATTTCTAAAAGCACTTGTTTAGTGTAAGCACTATAAGCAGGAACCTCGGCTATTTCGGGTTCGAAAGAAGCAATTAAATGTCCATCTTTATCCTCAATTCTTGATATATAAAAAGGTTTCACATTTTTGCTCTCATTTACATAACTGGCATATGCTCCTGCCAATTCTTTTAATTTAATACCATCTGTGCCTAGTGCCATTGCCGGTTCTTTAGATAGTATAGCGGTGATTCCAAGTTTTTTTACCTGATCTACAACTTTGGGAATACCAACCTCATTAAGTACTTTTACAGCAATAGTATTAACAGAGTTGCTTAATGCTTTTTCTAATGTGAAATTAAGATAAGGGTCATTTTCTTCTGATGCATTTTTAGGTGTCCAGTTTTCCAAATTAGTATAAGTAATTTCTTTTGTTGAAAAGTAAGAACAAGGCTTCATTCCATTTTCTATAGCAGTAGTATATACAAATGGTTTAAAGGTCGATCCAACCTGTCTTTCGCTTTGCGAAACATGGTCATATTTAAAATAACGATAATCAATCCCTCCCAGATATGCTTGTACTGCACCCGTTGTTGGTTCGATAGCAATCATTCCTGTATTAAGAAATTTTAGATAATGTTGTATGCTATCCAGAGTAGATGTTTTTTTAGTGATGTTACCATCCCATTCGAATAGTTCAATGTCTTTTTTTACAGAAAGAGAATCTTTAATTTGTGCTTCTGTCAACCCTTGTTCTTTGTATGTAGTATAGATCCCAAGATTTTTGATGGCATGATTGACAAGATCTTTATTGTTTTTCCAAGGGGCATTATTACCAAAAGATTTTTCGTAGTCGTTTTGTAATACTTGCATATGTTCTTTCATAGCCTCTTCTGCTAAGACTTGCATTTTGTAATTCAAGGTGGTATGCACAATCAGGCCATCATTATAGATATCATAAACAGTACTATCTGGTTTTTTATACGTTTCTAAGATGTTGATCAATTCTTTTTTTACTTCTTCTCTGAAATAAGGTGCCAATCCAAGATCGTGATTAAAATACTGATAATCCATAATGATATGCTGGCTCATTGTTTGATTTGATCGATGAGCGCTTAGATACTCGTATTTAACCATCTGTTGAAGTACAACATCCCTTCTTAGCTGGCTTCTTTCAGGAAAAAGTCGTGGATTATAACTATGGTTGGCTTTTAATGTTCCTATAAGTGTCGCTGCTTCTGATAGTGTTAATTGATGAGTAGATTTATTAAAGAATTTCTGGGCAGCACTCTCAATTCCATAGGTATTGTCTGGAAACGGAACGGTATTAAAGTATAGTGTAAGAATCTCCTTTTTTGTATAGATATCTTCTATTCTTTTGGCAACAAAAGATTCTTTTAGTTTATTAATTACGGTGCTAAATAATTTATATTTTTTTCTTCCGAAGAGATTTTTTGCCAATTGTAACGTTATAGTACTTCCTCCTCCCGAAGATTTATCTCTAAGCAAAATGGTTTTAAAAAACACACGTAACAGGCTAGTGTTATCTACGCCATCATGTTCGTAGAACCGTATATCTTCTGTAGCCACTAGTGCATCTATAAGGTGCTGAGGTAGATCTTCGTAAGATATAGGTTGTCTGTCATAGATGTAATATTTACCAATCATATGACCATCTTTATCCAAGACCTGAGTAGCCTCTGCTTGTTTTAAAGAACTTAATTCTTCTTTGCTGGGTAATTTACCCCAAAAACCAAAATAAATACTAGCATAAAAGCAAATGCTGAAGAAAATTGACCCACCAATAGCATATAATAGCCATTTTACCCATTTTTTTTGAAATATCTTCTTTATCATAATCATAATAACGACATATATAACGTTGAAAATACCATATTATTAGGAGATATGAGTTTCTTGTTTTTTTCTAAAATCTCTAATGAATAGCACAATCATTATTATCATAAGTAATGAAAAAGGTAGTGAAGTAATAATAAGGAGTTTTTGCATTGCAATTAGAATATTGATATCTGATTTGGCATTTCCTAATAGAATGATGCCTATAGAAAAGATAGTAAGTATAATACTCCACATAAGCCGATGCTTCTTTGATGGTTCTTGTTTTCCGTTATCGGTAAACATACTTAGTACAAAAATTGCAGAATCCAGAGAAGTTACTAAAAAACTTATAAGAAGTAAGATGGTTAATATATTTATGAATGCTTGAAAAGGATAGTTTTCAAAGAAAATAAAAATAGAACTAAATACATTATCAAACTGTCCTTGATACACTCCAAAATTTTCAATAATCTGAAAAGCGGATTGTCCAAAAGTAGTAAACCAGAAAAAAGTGCCCAGAGAAGGTACAAGAAGGACACCCAATATAATTTCTCTCATGGTACGCCCTTTTGAGATACGTGCAATAAAAATACCTGTAAATGGAGCCCAAGCTAACCAAAAAGCCCAATAGTAGTATGTCCAGTCAGTTAAAAATGCCTCTCCCGGATCATATTGGCCATAGGCCAAACTAAGAGGAATAAAGTCAATTATGTAATGATATAATGAAGTAAAGAATTGTGAGATGATCGATACAGTATCACTTTGCAGAAAGACAAAAAACAAAAGACCTATCGTGATATAGATATTCCAGGTAGAAATGATTTTAATCCCTTTGTTAACTCCTCTAAATACAGAGATAAACGCTAAAATTGAAATAAGGATAAGTACAATAATAGTCCCTTTAAGCCCAAAATCTTCATTAAATATATGATTTAAACCGCCTTCGATCTGTGTAGTTCCTAGACCTATTGCAGCGACTAGGCCAAACACTGTAGTAAGAATAGCCAGAATGTCAATACTTCCAAAAATGATATTTCGAGGTCTTTTAGAAGTTACCAGATGTTCTATAGAAGAAAAAGCACTGCTGGAGAGTACTTTTTTGGATTGCACAAATAGATAATATCCCACAGCAATAGCAAAAATAGCATAAAATGCCCAGGCAGTAAATCCCCATTGATAAAAAGTATATTCTAAAGCAAGAGTTTTTGAATCGACTTGGTTACTAATAGGTGAATTATGCATCATAAAAACAGGTTCCTGCACTGCGCGTAATAATATTCCAGCACCCATTCCAGCACTATATAACATAGATATCCAGGCTAACCTCGAAAATTGAGGTCGATCAGTATCTTTTCCTAATCGCCGTTTCCCCCAGGAAGAGAGTGCTAAAATAAGTAGGAGTAAAACACAAAGCAATCCTAACCAAAGGTAAAATCTCCCAAATCGCTTGCGAATATACACCGAGAACGATTCTATACCCTCATAAGTTTCCAAAGTGAAAACATATAAAAAAATTGAAAAGAAGATTAAAATTCCCAGAGAAATATATAGTAAACCATTTTTCTTAAAATCAAGTTTCATATAGTGCCTTTTCCTTCTTTAGATTCGAATTTTGGTATAAGATAGAATGTATTGTAAATATATATTTCTTGAAAACAGATTATTCTTACATAAAGAATTTAAAATTTTTAACAAGTAAAAATTGCAAAAAAATAATTGATTTTTAAAGTTGATTTCTTAAAAGTTTCAATTTTTTTATTTAGACTTGTAGTAACAAATTACTCAGTGAAATAATATACGATTAATTGAAAATTACTTGGAGTAAGTTAGTAAAAAATACTCCAAGATTTATAGTAGAGATGATAGCATTTAAAAAAGTGTTATTTGAAATGTATACGTATAGAATTAATTCTTAAACCTCACGCCTTATGAAAAGAGTAATTGTTGACTACAAAAAATTGAATAAAAATATTTTAAACCAACTTGTAGAGAAATTTCCTGATGGATATAATGATGAAGATATTATATCATTTAGAAATCAGCATAACGAAGCGATTGAAGCCGTAGAGGTGCGAACAGAAGAAACTGTTTATTTAGTTAAAATAAGTAAACGTTTGGCTGATACAATGCAAAGTTTTGAAGAAGATGACAATAGTATTGTTGATACTAAAATTCCTAAAGAAGTGAGTAAAGAAGAAGTAGGAGATATTGAGGGTAAATGATTTTTTAGACTATTTGTGTTATTATTTTTAGATAGAATAATGCATGAATAAGAAGTATTTTTTTGAAATATACATTCTCTTTACTTCTGATACTTTTTTATGTAAATTAGGAATTCTCCAGTTTTATTTTTTAAAAGCCTGCTAAAGCATGAAAGGCTTTCAAATCCTTGTGTAAAAGAAATTTCTTTCGAACTGATTTGGCTATTGAACAGTAATCGTTTTGCTTGAGTAACTACATGATCAATACTTGTTTTCTTGCTTGAGGGATCCATTATTAAACATTGTAATCTTAGTTAATTTTTTATTTGATGAGGTTGTGATTAATGAAGAATATGCTCTTTTATTTTAAAAGTTCTATTTTGCATGATCAAGAAGAAGAGAAAATCAAACCAAATACTTGAAAAAAGTAAATGAGGAAAATAGAATACTATCTGTTCCTGTTTTTTATTGGAATACAATTAAGAGGACAAACATCAAGCAACGAAAACAAAAATTCATTTTTTATTTCACCAGAAATAATAATAGGAAAAACGACAGAGCCTAATACTGGTTTTCCCGAAACAAAAATGCTTAAATCTATTTTTGTTAGTATAGGAAGCTATAACAAAAAGGTAGATACACAATGGAGTTCCAGGTTGGGATATCCAAAAACTGGATTGGCATTTGGAGTTACTGATTTCGGAAATATAGAAAAAGTGGGTAAAGCCTATGTAGTAATGCCTTTTGTTGAAATTGGATTGTTTCAAAAAAAATCAAATAGATGGCACCTTAATATGGGCTTTGGCGCATCTTATCTTGACACAAAGTATGATTCAGAAACGAACCCACTTAATAAGGCGGTTACAACAAGTCTTAATTGGTCTTATAAGACTTTTCTGTATTATGATGTTCTAGTTAATAAATCAGCGCAATGGCGCTTAGGACTAGGGTATGGGCATTATTCTAATGGACATACGAAGTTGCCTAATCAAGGGCTGAACTCTTTTTTGATAAGTGCTTCTTCATCTTTTGGAGAACCTCAAACCATCCTTGAGGATGATATAATATCTTTAAGAAAAGAAAGAGTAAAATCCTCACAAAACTATTTTTCATTTCGCAGCGGCATAGGTCAGAATGTACTTTCTGAGGTATTTAATGATAAAAAAGAAGTGTATTCTGTTGCATTATCAATGGGTAAAGTTGTCAATAGGATTTTTAAGTTTGGAATAGGTTTTTATGGTAGATTCTATGAACATTACTATGATTATATTAAAAATGATGAAATGCTAATACAACAGCAAGTTCCTTTTTTTAAAGAAAAACCTGTAGCATATGCAAGTAATTATGGTTTCTTTACTAGTACAGAAGTTTTTATCGGGCATATTGGTGTAGAGTTTGAACTTGGACTTAATGTATATAAGCCGTTTTATAAAATAGAGTGGCAGCTTAGTCAAGGAGAAACACGTGGGGATGAATATGTTTTGGGAGAGTTGAATTGGTATTACGAAATAAAACGAGCGATTTCTAGTAGGTTAGGAGTGAAATATTATTTATTTAATATGCATGCTTTACCCAAAAATAATATTTTTCTTGGAGCCAATATTAATGCAAATTTAGGTCAGGCTGACTTTTCTGAACTTAGTTTAGGATATGTATACCGTTTTAATTTGAAAGAAAGAAAAAAAGAGTATTCAAACTAATATATTTATTCTTTCTTATCTTGTTTATGAATGTTTAACAGATACCTGGCAGCAGCAAAGGGAGTGATTTTGTGCTGTTGAACGGCTTCAATTTTTGAATCTAAAGCAGCTTTAACTTTGGGGTTGTTATAAAAAGAGTTCTTTAGTTGCTCTTCAATAGTTTGTAATAACCAGAATTTGTTTTGTTGGATTCTGTTTTCTTCAAAAAAACCATTTTCAGAGGTAATTTTCAGATATTTTAGGATCATTTTCCAAATATCATCAATACCAGTATTTTCTATAGCACTACAGGTTAGTACTTCTGGAGACCAGTTGTTTTGTGTAAGGGGATATAAATGGAGTGCTTTTCTAAATTGATTTTTGGCTTTACGAGCACGTATCATATTATCTCCATCTGCCTTATTGATAACAAGAGCATCTGCCATTTCTATAATGCCTCGTTTGATACCTTGTAATTCATCTCCAGCACCTGCCAGCTTTAATAATAAAAAGAAATCTACCATGCTATGTACAGCAGTTTCACTTTGTCCTACACCTACAGTTTCAATAATGATAACATCATATCCTGCAGCTTCACAAAGAATAATAGACTCACGTGTTTTTTGTGCTACTCCTCCCAGTGAATTTCCAGATGGAGAAGGGCGTATGAAAGCCATAGAGGATCGTACTAAAGATTCCATTCGGGTTTTATCACCTAGAATACTGCCATGTGAAATTGTACTGCTTGGGTCTACTGCCAAAACTGCAACTTTTTTCCCTTTTTGTAATAACAAATTACCTAAGGCTTCAATAAAGGTACTTTTGCCAACTCCAGGAACCCCTGTTATACCTATTCTTACAGAGTTATTGGCATAAGGAAGGCACATCTCAATAAGGTGTTGCGCTTTTTCAATATGGTTTTGTTGAGTACTCTCGATTAATGTAATCCCTTTACTTAAAGCAGCAGTGTCCTGAGCAATGATTGCCTTAAAAATAGAATCAATTACAATTTCTTTTTGCTGTAACTTTTTAAATCGATCAATTGCTTGACTACTAGTGCTAGAAGGCGCAGTAGGATGTTTATTAGAGTTTTTAGACACAGAATGGCTTTATGGCAAAGTTATACATTCCTTTTGGAAACTTATAATTAAAAAATATACCTTCTGCTATTTTAAATATTTACGGTATTATGAATTTTGATTGATGCAAACTTATTCTTATCAAAGAAAACGAATTTATATTTTTATAGGAACAGCAACTGCAGTTCTATCCCATGCAAGATATAATATGGTGAAGTCATTTGCATTTTCAAAATAAATAGAAAATTGTTCTACTACATTTAATAAGGGTTGAACAGGTACTTCTACAGTGAGCACATCATATGAAGCATCTCGTTTTGCAGTACCATCCATATGTACTCCCCAACCATATTCTTTACTATTAAAAATTACTTTCCAAGATTTGGGATTTGGGATTGTCCATAATGTATAGGTTCCTGCTTTAAGTATGGTGCCATCAACAAGAAGATTTTTATCTGTTGTAAATGTAGTGGCTTCATTAGCTCCGGTTCTCCATACTTGATTATATGGAACCAGGTTACCAAAAATTGCTCTATCCTTTTTGTATGGCCTGTTGTAAAAAACAGTGAAAGTAGCATCTTTTGCTGTGTGAGTAACGATTTCTTCAGGGCTATGTTTTTTGGTACTTTGCTTCATGAAATACATTCCTGCAAATCCAATCAATACTAACCCTAATAAAATAAACATCGTTCGCTTTAAAAGTTTTGGCATAATGATTTTTTTAATTCTAAATATACCGCTTTTAAAACTTAAGTCTATGTTTAAGTATTCATAAAAATAAGTAGAAGAGTAATATTTACATTAGTTCTACTAGAAATAGAATTGTGATATAGAAATCATAAGCACACATTGTTTTGTTAATTATTTGATATACAGTATATTGTTTGGTATTCTATGATTTTTATGCATAATTTTGCAACATGGAATATATGTTTTCGTCTATATAGATGAATACGATTTAAAACAGTTTTAAAAAATAATCACTAACCATAAAGTTAAGAAAGTTTGTTACAAAGCGAGCTAATAGAACAATGTAGGGCTAACGATCGTAGAGCGCAGATGAAACTCTATAATAAATACTGTGATGGTATGTATTATGTAGCATTGCGTTTTCTTAAAGATCCATTTGAGGCAGAAGAAGCTATGCAAGAATCTTTCATCAAAGCATTTACACGACTTCACCAATTTACGGGAGATGTTACTTTTGGTGCTTGGCTTAAGCGAATTGTTATAAATAAAAGCATAGATATGCTAAAAGCTAAGAAAATGAATATGGTAGCAATTAATGAACAGGTGATGACTAGTGTAGAAGAACAGAACGATTGGTCAGTGTCAGATTCTGTTACTGTAGATGAAGTAAAAAAAGCAATCGAAAAATTACCAGAGAAATATAAATATGCTGTCATGCTGTTTTTGATAGAAGGGTATGATCATAATGAAATTAGTGAAGTGCTGGATATCACACCAGTTTCTTCAAGAACATTGGTACATAGGGGGAAAAAACAGCTACAGGAAGAATTAAAACATTTGAGACATGGCACAGGATATTAGAGAACTATTAAAGCAGGATAAACAGATTCCTGCTGAGCAAATAAGAAAAGGGCATCAACAAAGATTTATGTCTAGGTTGGAGAATGAATTGCCTAAAAAAACCAGAGGGTTTGATTATAGATGGCTTAATATTGCTGCTAGTATTGTTGTTATCTTTTCGGTTTCATTACTAACATATAACCAACTTGGTAGTAATAGCAACGAAGAATCTGATATAGTAGATTCTAGTACTGCTCCTGTGAAAAATTCCTCTGTGATATTAACAAAACAATCTTCCCCTTTGGCAGAAATATCCCCTGAGTATCAAGAAGTAGAAAATAGTATACTAACCAGTATCAAATTTCAATTATCCCAGATTACAATTGATGATACGAATAGAGAACTGGTAGAAAGCTTTATGAGCAGATTGGATAATCTTGATAAAGAGTACCAAAAACTTAATAAAGAATTGATAGAAGTTGGACCTAATGTTCAAAGTGTAGAAGCTATGATGGAGAATTTAACTATAAGGTTATCTCTTTTAAATAGACTAAAAGACAAACTAAAAGAATTAGAGAGAATTGAAAACGAAAATTACAATGAAGTACAGGCTTAATGTAGCGACTCTTGGTTTGTTGTGTTGTGCAGGCTTATTTGCACAGGACAGACAAGACAAATTAAATAAAAAGCTCGCGGTAAATGAAGATGTTACTGTCGTTCTTAATACGAGTCATACAAATATTGTTTTTGAAACCTGGAATAAAAACACAATCGAGGTAGAGGCTTATTTAGAAGGTGATCTTTCTGATGAAAACAGTAAACGCATACTCGATAGTTGGCAAGTCGATGTCATGGGAGATAGTCAGAAAGTTACAATTAATTCTACCGCAGGAAATTTATGGAGTAGAAATGTTACCGCTTCTAGTATTACAATGGATAGAAAGAGCTTACAGGAATTAAGGATGTTAAGTCCTATGATTACTGATATGTTAGGGCCGCTTATGGAAAACATGGCTAAAAACCCTATGCCAAGTACGCTTTCTCAAAATCAAGCTAACGTTACTTATAATAACGGGATTCATAAAGAAAATGATGAAAAATATATTAAGCAATGGGAGAGCCAGATACGTGAAAAATTTAAAGAAGAAGGGAAGGAAAAACAAAAATGGGCAAAGCAGTTTGAAAATAGTACAACAAAAGTAACACCATCTGGTCAGATGCAAATTCGTTTAGAAACCTGGGATGAACAATATGGAAGAAAAATGAATGCATGGGCATCAAAGTTAGTACAAGATGTCGATAAGCAACAGGCCGGAACAGCTAATGTTACAGTATATAGATACAGTGCTAGTAGAGTTAATACTAATAGCACAAGTAAAATTATTAAGGTGCGTATTCCTAAAGAAGCTAAATTAAGACTTAGTATTCGTCATGGGGATGTGCAATTAGCAGAAAAATCCAATAATATTAGAGCTTCTTTATCTCATACCAAGCTCTCGGCTAATGTTATAGATGGTAAACAAACCTTTATTAAGGCTTCGTATTCTCCTGTTTTTGTTCGACAGTGGAACAACGGTAGATTGGTGATTAATTATGTAAAAAATTGTAGAATACAAAATGCTAAAAACCTTCTTGTTAATGCAGATTCTAGTAATGTTTTTATTCAGCAACTTGATGAAAATGGAGCGATCTCAGGAAGTTTTGGAGTAATTACTATCGCTAATCTTGGAGAGTCTTTTTCTACCTTAGATTTGGCAGTTCAAAACAGTGATTTTAAATTAAATTTACCAAAAACAGCATTTAACTTATCCTACACTGGGGCACAAAGTATAATTTCTTTACCTAAAACTTTAGAAATAAATACAAGAAAGAATTTTGGAAATGTATTTGTTAATGGATTTCAGAATACGCGTAGTACAGATAAAATGATTACAATTAATGCTAAGTATAGCGAAGTTGTATTAAATAATAAATAAAATTTTTTCATAGTAATGTAGTGTTAATTATAGAAAAGCTCTATCGGTTTAGACTGATAGGGCTTTTTTAGTAGCATGTTATAAGCTTTAATTTAAATATGCTCAATACTTTATATAACTAAGATTCTTTATTCTAAAGAGTCAAAGAATTTTAAACCAATTGTTCTAAGCAATTGGTTTGATTTTTAAATTTACCTTAGATCAACTCTAACTTAACATACCGTGTTTTCTTTCTGTTTTTTTGAAAAAAAATGTAGGTATATTATAGAATAAGTCTTTTAATCTGTTGATTTTTGCTCTTCATCTGATTTTTTAACAATTTATAAAAATCAAAATACTGATTATCAGTGTTTTAACATTGAATTTGGTTTAATTTAACATTTTTTGTGTCATTTGTCGAATATCGAAAACATTTGATCTAAAAGTCTGGCTTTTAATTTGTTTAACTGTAATTAAGTAATATCATTGTATGGTAAAACCGTAATAAAATAATAACAACCCCACCTATAAAGTTTGTAAAGATGAAATCAGTAGCGTGTTTTTTTAGCTTATTTTTATTCTTGAGTAGTTATGCAAATGACTTGGGCCAAATTCTAGAAGTAGAAATGGAAGGTCTTGTTGTGGTAGTTGTAGATTTTCAGGATGGAGATAAAATTAAATTGTTCGAAGTAGAAAGTGGAGATCATATTTTATCAAAAACTCATGGAGAGGTTGACCTTAGTCAATTACCTATAGGGTCTTACTTATTAGAAAACAGTGAAGGAGAGTCTATTGTTATAGAACGTTTGGAAGAAGCAATTAATATCGCAGGGGCATTGGAGAATGTAGAAGCTGATTTTGTTTTAGAAAATGATAGCAAAAGAGCGCTTATACCTGCAGAGATTGATGTAGAGCAAGAATTTGTTCACTATTATGAAAATGCAGAGACCAATCTTTTAGAAATAACCAGAGAAGGAGATTTTGTAACTGTAGTTGGTTTTGAAGAAGGAGACAAGATCAAATTATTTGAAGTAAAAAATACAGTACATATCTTATCAAAAACGACAAATTTTGTTGACCTTAGTCAATTACCAGCTGGAGTTTATGTTTTGGAAAACAATAAAGGAGAATCTGTTGTTGTTGAAAAATTTGTAAATAATGACGATCTCGTAGCAGATATGTAATAAAAATTTTGACTACTATATAAAGCCTTCCAAATTTGGAAGGCTTTTTTTGTGATTTTATTTATGAAAGTATAGAATTTGAGGTAGTAAGGAGACGTTTAAGAAGCTTTTAGGGTATTTTGCCTGTATATTGTGATTCCCCTCTAATACTGATAGACAGCACGTCTAAATTTGATTATAGGTTTCTTATATCAAGTTTTTATCATCTATAAAGTAGTGAAAATGTAAATAAAAAAATATCCTGATAACCATCAGGATATTTTTTATCAAGTAATACTTTCGTTTATTTTTCCAGATTCTTTGTCATAGTAAAGCCAGTGAATAAGCCAATTCCTGCCATTAAGAAGATGGTGCCAGGATAAGCTATTTCTTCATCTACGCCTATTGATAAGTGTAGAATACCAGCTATAAAAATCCCGATTCCAATACCCATTAGTAATAAAGATAAATTTAGAATAAGCACTTTCCATATTGGAGTAACTCTTTTTTCTTTACTGCTATAGAATATAGAAGCATCTGCGCCTTTTTCTATAAGGGCCATACGTTCCTTATTTCTAGCTGAAATAAATAAATAAATAATTCCAAAAAATACTCCAAAGATTGCGGGTATTATAACTATTTCTGATCCCATCATGTTTTAATTTAAAAGATTAATACTGTTCGTTTTTTAATTAAGACGAAGAGTAATCTGAAGTGGTTACAAAAAGAGTAAAAAAATATTTTGTATTTTTTAGTTGAAATTATGTAACCATCAATTATATAATGTCGTCCTATGAGGAAATGAACCATCAATCAGATCAATATTATATCAATAAAGTGCTAGAAGGGCGGGTGAATGCTTTTTCTGTTTTAGTAGAGCGCTACCAGGGTTTGGTGTACACAATAGTGTATCGTATGGTTAAGAATAAGGAACAGGCAGAAGAAGTTGCTCAGGATTCTTTTGTCAAAGCATATAAATCCTTAAAAAATTATAGGGGTGATGCTAAGTTTTCTACCTGGTTGTACACTATTGCATATCGAAAAAGTTTAGATGCAATCAAAGCAAGTAAAAGAATGATAACGTCTGAACTTATAGAAGAGGTAAGTGAAGGAGAAATGGAACTGGTTGGTGATGCATTGAACTATCTACAGGTAAAAGAAAGAAAAAAAATCATATCAGATAGTATAATGAAGCTCCCCGAAGATGAAGCCGCTATTATTACACTATACTATTTTGAGGAAAAAAGTGTAAAAGAAATTGTAGAAATTGTAAATTTAACAGCAGATAATGTGAAAATAAAATTATATCGCAGTAGAAAAAAACTATATTCGGTATTAAAGCATCACATTTCTCCAGAAATTAGTAGTAAAAATGGAAGAGCCATATAAAGATGTTAAGTATTTAATTAAGGAAGCTGGATTAGAGACTCCTTCAGAAAATTTTCTGAAAAATGTCATGGAGCAAGTAGAACTTTCAACTATTGAAATATCACCGACATACAAACCTTTGATTTCTAAGAAAGTTTGGTTCATTATTGGGGTAATTGTTGCTGTATTGCTATGTATGATACCATTTTTATCAGATGGTAAAGAATCTATCTTAAATAATGTTAATTTTTCTTTTTTAAATAAACTAAGTATTAAAAATCCATTTTCTAACTTTACTTTTCATAAAACTACGATATACGGTATTTCATTTCTTGCTCTTCTATTCTTTATACAAATAACTATTTTGAAAAGAAGGATTGACAAACGATTTTCTTCATAACTATTTTGTTATCAATAGATTTATAAAGTATATATTTTTTATATAAAAAAACCGATTACCTCATAATTAGAGATAATCGGTTTTGATCTTCTATACTATGAGAATAGATTGTTCTTATAGTGTAATAATTCTGGATGTTTTTTTAATCTTCTTACCTATTTAGAAGTGTTTATGAACTGATAAAAATCATATTTCTGGAACATAGTCTGAAATACTTTTGCACGGCAAATCAATAAGGAAATCCCAAAAAAATGAAGGTAAATTAACTTCTCATGATTTGTTTAAAAATCGTAAACTAAATAACAAAACCTTAAAACCATTACTAGATGAAAAACAAAAGAAAAACCCCCAGATCAATAATGATTTTATTTGTGATAGGATTAGTGTATACTAGTACATTAAGCCTTCATGCGCAACTCAACGATAAATATGGATCATTATCATTTAACAACGCTATTAATGTTTCAGGTAAGCAACGTATGCTTACTCAAAAAATGTCTAAAGCATATTTATTTTTACTTAATAATGCTGATGATATGAAGGTAAAAAGAGACCTATTGTCGAGTAAGGTTATTTTTGAAGAACAAAATCGTGTTCTTTTACAGAATACCAAGTTTAAAGGGACTATTGAAAAGTTAACTAAAGTTAATGAATTATGGAAAAAGTTTAAAGCACTGCTAGAAGCGCAACCGAGTTATGAAAAAGCAAAAAAAATAATAGAAACAAATACAGAACTTCTTAAAGCTACCAATGCGGTGGTGTCTTCTATTATTTTGGAATCTAAAAACTCTTTTCAAAGTATGAAAGGAGATATGAGTGAATCTCATTTAATTGAAGATAAATTAGAATTAGAGAAGGTTATAAATATATCAGGAAGACAGCGAATGCTTTCACAACGATTGGCGTTTTATTATTATGCGAATCAAATGGAATTAAAAAATAAGAACTCTTCTCAAATGCTTAATAACGCTTTCCATGAATTAGATGGAGCAATTAACAAGCTTTTGATATCTAAGTTTAATACTCCAGAAATTGATGAAAAAATTGGATTGACTTTTTCTCAATGGAACATGATCAAAAAAAATAGAGGTAAATTAAGTAATCAAGAGTTTAAGGGTGAAGAAATCTATAAAATGAGTAACGAACTTACCCGATTATTCAATGATATAACATATATGTACGAGAAAGTAAAAATATAAAATAATATTAGTGAATAAGCTATAAATAAAAAGCCGGAAGTTTATTCTTCCGGCTTTTGTGTTATTGTATAAGAAAGGATTATTCATTCACAAGCACCCATTCTCCTTTTTCGATTAGTGGGATTGCTTGTTTGTATTTCACGGTTTTATTTTCTCCACTCATTACATGTTTGATGGTTACTCTATCATTACGTCCAATTTTTGGTTGCTCTCGTACAATAGTTTCAGTAACCTGAGGCCTATCTTGTGTTTGTCCTGCAGCTCTATTTTGTGCCGCACGCTCATCCATATTAGGAATTTCTTCTTTAGAAGTTTCGAGATTCTCTTTTCTTCGTACTTGGCGAGCTTCAGAAATATCTTGTGTATCACCTGTAGGTAATTCTCCTTTAAATAAAAATGAAATAACATCTTTATTCACCTCTTCGATCATGGCTTTGAACAATTCAAAAGCTTCAAACTTATAGATTAATAAAGGATCTTTTTGTTCATGAACGGCTAGCTGTACACTTTGTTTTAACTCATCCATTTTACGAAGATGTGTTTTCCAGGCATCATCAATAATGGCAAGAGTAATATTTTTCTCGAAATCGGTAATTAGCTGCTTCCCTTCAGACTCATATGCTTTTTGCAAATCGGTAGCAACATTTATACTTTTCACTCCATCCGTAAATGGCACTAAAATTCTTTCATACTTACTGGCAGGATCTTCGTATACTTGCTTTATAACTGGATAGGCAGCATCTGCATTACGTTTCATTTTATCCTGATAATGCTCGTATGCAACTTTGTAAATCTCTCCTGCGATTTTTAGAGAATCCATTTTTTCGAATTCTTCTGCAGAAATCGGACTACTCATAGAGAAATATCGAATCAATTCGAATTCGAAATTTTTAAAGTCCTGAGCGGCTTTATTTCCTTCTGTGATTACTTCTACAGTGTCATAGATCATATTGGCGATATCTACACGCAGACGTTCTCCAAACAATGCATGATAACGACGTTTGTATACAACTTCACGCTGAGCATTCATTACATCATCATACTCTAATAATCGTTTACGAACACCGAAGTTGTTTTCTTCTACCTTTTTCTGGGCTCTTTCGATAGATTTAGAAATCATAGAATGCTGTATAACCTCACCTTCTTTTAGCCCCATTCTGTCCATCATTTTGGCAATACGCTCAGAACCAAATAGACGCATTAGATTGTCTTCTAGTGATACATAGAACTGAGAGCTTCCTGGATCTCCTTGTCGACCGGCACGACCACGCAACTGTCTGTCTACACGACGAGAATCATGACGTTCTGTACCTACGATTGCAAGTCCACCAGCAGCTTTTACTTCATCAGATAATTTAATATCAGTACCACGACCGGCCATATTGGTAGCGATAGTTACTACACCTGCATAACCAGCTTCGGCAACAATATCGGCTTCTTTTTTATGAAGTTTCGCATTCAATACATTATGAGGTACTTTACGAAT
This sequence comes from Aquimarina sp. MAR_2010_214, assembly GCF_002846555.1. Lineage (NCBI taxonomy): Bacteria > Pseudomonadati > Bacteroidota > Flavobacteriia > Flavobacteriales > Flavobacteriaceae > Aquimarina > Aquimarina sp. MAR_2010_214. The sequence continues at coordinate 5,013,761 of NZ_PJMS01000001.1, read as the reverse complement.
CGTAAGCATTCGCCCTAATAGTTCAGAAATTTCTACAGAAGTAGTACCGATTAGTACAGGTCTTCCTGCACGGGATAATTCTGTAACTTGTTCTATTACGGCATTATATTTTTCACGTTTGGTTTTGTATACCAAATCTTCCATATCCTTTCTGGCAATTGGTCGGTTGGTTGGTATTTCTACTACATCCAGTTTGTAGATTTCCCAAAGTTCTCCTGCTTCTGTTACTGCAGTACCTGTCATACCAGATAATTTACCGTACATACGGAAATAATTCTGAAGTGTTACTGTAGCAAAAGTCTGCGTTGCATCTTCGATCTTTACATTTTCTTTGGCTTCAATGGCTTGGTGTAATCCATCACTGTATCGACGTCCATCCATAATACGCCCCGTCTGCTCGTCAACAATTTTTACTTTATTATCCATCACCACATATTCTACATCCTTTTCGAATAAAGAATATGCTTTTAATAGTTGACGTAGGGTATGAATGCGTTCACTTTTTACACTATACTCTCTAAAAAGATCTTCTTTCTTTTCTGCTTCTGCTTCTTTTGATAATTCTAAACCTTCAATTTTAGCTATTTCCATACCAATTTGTGGTAGTACGAAGAAATCCGGATCATCTTTTCCTGAAAGATAATCTACACCTTTATCAGTAAGATCTATCTGATTGTTTTTCTCTTCTATTACGTAGTACAGATCTGCATCAATCTTATGCATTTCTCTGTTATTATCCTGCATATAGAAGTTTTCTGTCTTTTGAAGTAGCATTTTTACTCCTTCCTCACTTAAAAACTTAATTAAAGCTTTATTTTTAGGAATCCCTCGATATACTTGTAGTAACTTAAACCCTCCTTCTTTGACATCACCTGCTGCAATTAATTTTTTTGCTTCAGCTAAAACAGTAGTAAGATATTTTTGTTGTACCGAAACGATATCGGCAATTTTAGGCTTTAACTCATCAAATTCGTGTACATCTCCTTTTGGTATAGGTCCAGAAATAATCAATGGTGTACGCGCATCATCAATTAGCACAGAATCTACTTCATCTATAATCGCATAATTGTGAGGGCGCTGTACCAGGTCTTCTGGGGCATGAGACATATTATCACGTAGATAATCAAAACCAAATTCATTATTGGTTCCGTAAGTAATATCTGCATTATAGGCCGCTCTACGTTCTGCAGAATTAGGTCTGTGATTATCAATACAATCTACGGTAAGTCCGTGGAACTGAAAAATTGGAGCCATCCATTCACTATCTCGACGGGCAAGATAGTCGTTTACTGTTACCAGGTGAACACCATTACCAGATAAAGCATTAAGGTATACCGGGAGTGTTGCAACCAGAGTTTTACCTTCTCCTGTTTGCATCTCTGCTACGTTTCCTTCGTGTAGTGTAATACCACCAACAAGCTGTACATCGTAATGGATCATATCCCATTTTACTTCTTTACCAGCAGCATCCCAGCTTGTTGCCCAAATGGCTTGCTCATCATCAAGAGTGATGTGATCTCTGGTGCCAGAAAGTTCTCGGTCATAAGCAGAAGCCGTAACTTTTATTGATTCATTATTAGCAAAACGCTTAGCAGTTTCTTTTATAACGGCAAAAGCTTCAGGAAGAATATCGTTTAATGCTTTTTCTGTAGTTTCATATGCTTCTTCTTTTAGCTTATCGATTTCAACATATATATCTTCTTTTCTATCGATATCTTCTGTGTTGTTGGCTTCCTCGGTAAGCGCTTCTATTTTAGCATTGATTTCTGTGCGAGCTTCATTTATTCTATTTTTAAAATCAACAGTTTTGGCACGCAATTCATCATGAGAAAGGCCTTCAAGAGCCTTTTCTGCTTGCTTTACCAATTCAACCTTTGGTTGAATTTCTTTGATATCTTTTTTGGACTTATCTCCAACAAATACTTTTAATACAGAATCTAAAATTCCCATAATTTTATGGTTGTGTGTTTAATGAGATTTTGGTTTCAAAACGAAACTAATTGGTTTCCTATAATAAGGTAACATTCAAATCTGACCTCAATATCTGAAGTCTATTGCTATCTCAGGACCTAAGTGGTCATATTATACAATACTTTTAAGCTGTAAATAGCCATAAAGTGGCATAATTTACGCAAAAAAAAAGCCTCTTGCGAGACTTTTAATACTATTTCATTTATTTAATATTCATCCTCATTCCAAAGATAATCTTCGTCAGTAGGATAATCTGGCCATATTTCCTCTATAGAGTCATATGAATCTCCTTCATCTTCAATTGCTTGTAGATTTTCTACAACCTCCAGAGGTGCTCCAGTACGAATTGCATAATCTATTAACTCGTCTTTTGTAGCTGGCCAAGGTGCATCACTTAAATAAGATGCTAATTCTAAAGTCCAATACATATGTTTACTGGTTTAATTTTTTGCAAAAATAATTTTTTAGTTTAAAAAGTCAAGTAAAAAATTAATTATTTAAACAATAATTTTAAGAACGTGATTTTTTAGGGGGTTTCCCTTACTAATTTTAACAGCTATTAAATTTTAAGAATTCTTTTTAGGAATCCATTCAATTTCTTCTGCTTTAAGATCGTTCGACAACTTTCGTGCCAGTACAAAAAGATAGTCAGATAGTCGGTTTAAGTAGTGCAGTGTTGTTTCTTCAAAAGGGTTTATTTCATACAATGCTGTTGCCAAACGCTCTGCTCTTCGGCATACACAGCGAGCAATATGACAGAATGACACGGTTTGATGCCCTCCAGGCAATACAAAATGTGTCATTGGCGGTAAAGATTCGTTCATGCTATCGATTTCTTTTTCTAGTAATTCGATGTCTTCTGTAGAAATTGTAGGTATATTTAGTCGTTTTTGCCCGCTTTTTAATATAGCCTTTTCAGGGTCAGTTGCTAAAACTGCTCCAACTGTAAAAAGTTTATCCTGTATATTGATTAATATTTTTTTACTTAGCTCGTCAATTTTTTGATCTCTGATAAGTCCTATATGCGAATTAAGTTCATCAACAGTACCATAACTGTCAATACGGATATGGTGCTTGGGTACTCTGGTACCACCAAAAAGAGCAGTAGTTCCTTTGTCACCTGTTTTAGTATATATTTTCATTGAAATGTATGTTTGTTTTAATGGATAATAATTACTTAACTAATAAAAGTACATCCTTATTATAATTTTGATTACACCATTTGTGTTTAGCGTATATTTTATCAGGAATTTTGTAATCATGTGTTTTTTGATCTAGAAAACCAAATCTGTTATAAAATGGTTGAAGATGTTCAAAAGGAAGACACCATATTTTTTTATGTTGTTCATAATTTTTTAATAAATGAAGGATGATCTTTTCTGCAATTCCCATTCCTCTAAATTGATCTAATACATACATTCCTCCTAATTCTAAGTTGTTTTTATCAATATTGACAACTCTTCCCAGCCCACATTTTACACCTTCAATTTTTGCAATAGCAATATATTCAGCATTAAAATCTGATACTACAAAATCTATACTTTGATAGGTGTTGTTTATCCATTCTATATCTTTTGGTGTAGCCTTTCTAACATATATTTTTTTCATGTTACAGATATGGTTATCTCTTCTTTTTCCTTTTTTGATAATTCTGTCTAAAATTACGTTTGTCGCGATCATATAGTTTGTTTTTATTTCGTTTGGTATTCCAGGATACCGCTACGAATAAGATAGCAATGACTATGATCATTAAAATAAGTTGTGTTTCTTCAGAAAGAGTATCTAACATTACTTTTACTTTTGGAGTAAAAATAACAAAAAGGCCTTAATTGTATAGTTAAGATTATCATAGTTTATATTACAAAATTGAATTTATGTAGCGTCTTCTTAGATGTTATAAAATATTTATTTTTCAATCAGTTTTAACTAATTATGACTACAGTAATAGATTTAGATGATAAAAAAATGTCATTATGATATAAAAACATAATTTTTTGTTTAAAGAGTGGAACTCTGGACGGAGTTCATCATTAAAAATGCTAAATTTGTTGCGCTATGGAATTTTCTTCAAAATTATTAGAGAATGCGGTTTATGAAATGTCTCAATTACCAGGGATAGGAAAACGTACTGCTCTTCGATTGGTATTACATTTACTTAGACAGCCAGAAACCCAGACTCAGCACTTAACAAAAGCTTTGGGAACATTACGTGAGGATATTAAATTTTGTTCTACATGTCATAGTATTAGTGATACCGATATTTGTGATATCTGTAGTAACCCAGTTAGAAATCGTGAAATTATTTGTGTAGTTGAAGATATACGAGATGTAATGGCGATAGAAGGTACAGGTCAATTTAGAGGATTATATCACGTCTTAGGAGGTAAAATAAGCCCGTTGGATGGTATTGGCCCGCAAGAATTGAATATTAGTTCTTTGATCGAGAAAGTTAAATCTGGAGAGGTAAAAGAATTGATATTTGCATTAAGCGCAACTATGGAAGGAGATACTACCAATTTCTATATGTATAAACAATTAGAAGGAATACCTATAAAAACCTCTACTATTGCTCGGGGAATTGGTGTTAATGATGAGCTGGAATATGCAGATGAAGTTACTTTGGGAAGAAGTATACTTAATCGAATTCCTTTTGAGAATGCATTAAAAAGTCCTTGATTTGCATATATTTAGAAGTATCTGTAAACTTGAAGATAAAGATATTAAGTAAATTTTAATACGGAAAAAATAATTTTTAAGCCGAATTTTGATTAAATTCGCAAAAAACATAACTTATAAACACTTTTGATTAAGAATATGGCAAAATTTGAGCTGAAACTTCCAAAAATGGGTGAGAGTGTTGCAGAGGCAACAATAACAACTTGGTTAAAAGAGGTTGGAGATACTATTGAATTAGATGATGCGATTGTTGAGATTGCAACTGATAAGGTAGATAGTGAAGTGCCTAGTGAGGTAGAAGGTGTACTGGTAGAAAAACTTTTTGATGTTGATGATGTAGTACAAGTAGGCCAAGTTATAGCTGTAATAGAAACTGAAGGTGAAGGAGCTGTAGATTCGACTCCACAAGAAACTACTGCAAAAGTTGAGAAAACTCCAAAAGAAGCAGTAGTGCTAGAAGCGCAAATGACAGAAACAACAGTAGCAGGAAATGCAACTGATTTTTCTGGAAGTAGTAAGTTTTATTCTCCATTAGTAAAAAATATTGCTGCAGCAGAAAATGTTTCACTGAATGAACTGGAAGCTATTTCGGGAACAGGTAAGGATGGTCGTGTTACCAAAAATGATATTTTACAATTTGTAGACGATCGTAAAAATGGAAAAATAAAAACAGCACCAGTTGTGCAACCTGCAAAAGAAGAAGCGCAAGCAAAACCAGCTACTCCTGTTAAAAAACAAGAGGTTTCAAAAGCAGCACCGGTAGTAGCATCAGGAGAAGATGAGATTATAGAAATGACCAGAATGGGTAAACTTATTGCACATCATATGGTTGAATCTGTACAGACTTCAGCTCATGTACAGTCATTTATAGAAGCCGATGTAACCAATATCTGGAACTGGAGAAAGAAAGTAAAAGGAGATTTCATGAAGAGAGAAGGAGAGAACCTTACGTTTACTCCTATTTTTATGGAAGCAGTTGCTAAAGCTATAAGAGATTTTCCGATGATCAATATCTCTATCTCAGGAGATACAATTATCAAAAAGAAAAATATTAACTTAGGTATGGCAGCAGCTTTACCTGATGGTAATTTGATTGTACCTGTGATCAAGAATGCAGATCAATTGAATTTGGTAGGAATGACTAAAGCAGTTAACGATCTTGCCAATAGAGCACGTAATAATGCTTTAAAACCAGATGATATACAAGGCGGTACGTATACAGTAACTAATGTAGGTACATTTGGAAGTATTATGGGTACGCCGATTATTAATCAGCCACAAGTAGCAATTCTAGCTCTTGGTGCAATTAGAAAAGTGCCAGCAGTAATTGAAACACCTGATGGAGATTTTATTGGTATTCGATATAAAATGTTCTTATCACACTCTTATGATCACAGAGTGGTTAATGGTGCACTAGGAGGACAGTTTGTACAACGTGTAAAAGATTACCTGGAAGCCTGGGATGTGAATAGAGAGTTTTAAGAAACATCAATTCTAAGATAAATAGAAACCACGACAGTAGCTGTCGTGGTTTTTTTATGATATCAAGATTAATTAGACCTTTGTGCGTGTAAAAATTTTATGATAGTAACATTTTTACTTTTTAAGACATGTATTGATAACGATAAAAATAATATACATCATGAAAAAAATAATTTTTGCAATAGGGTTGATAGCTGGAGTTCTGAATTTTGGGTTTAGTCAGGGTCAGATTCACCAATCAAATGGTAATGTTGGTGTTGGAACGACTGAGCCTCAAACAAAATTAGATGTTGTTGGAGAGGTGAAAACTAATAATGGAAGATTAGTATTGCGAGATAATTCTATTGAAGAATGGAAAACTAATGGAAATTCTCAAATAGCAGTAAATTTTTATGGTTATAACAAAGGAATAACTCAATATAGGGATTTCTCAGTTTATAATGGTAAAGCTTCAAGAATAATGTTCGTTCAGGGAAGTACGGGGAATATGGATGCTGTTGGGGAGGTAAAAACTAATAATAGAAGATTAGTATTGCGGGATAATTCTATTGAAGAATGGAAAACTAATGGAAATTCTCAAATAGCAATAAATTTTTATGGTTACAACAAAGGAATAACTCAATATAGAGATTTCTCAGTTTATAATGGTAAAGCTTCAAGAATAATGTTTGCTCAGGGAAGTACTGGGAATATTGGAATTGGGACTTCAAATCCCGATATGAAACTAACGGTAAATGGGAACATCCATGCAGAAGAGGTTAAAATTGATCTTAGTGTACCTGCGCCGGATTATGTTTTTGCAAAAGATTATAATCTAAAAAGTATAGAAGAAGTAGAGGATTATATCATACAGAATAGCCATCTTCCTGAAATACCATCAGCAAAAGAATTTGCGCAAAATGGAGTGATGTTAGCTGAGATGAATATGAATCTTCTTAAAAAGATAGAAGAGTTAACATTGTATACAATCCAGCAACAAAAAGAGATAGGAAGCCTCAAAAAAAAGAACGTTGAATTAAATTCAATGAACAAAAAACTTCTTGAACTACAATCTCGACTTGAAAAATTAGAGTCTGAAAAATAAAAATCAAGGTAATTAATTTAACTATTTAGGAATTAAGAATATAAAAACCAATAAGAACGTATAAATGAAGAAAATTATTTTATTAGTAAGCTTTATGGGGTTATCATTTTTAGGGAACTCTCAAGTAGATACTCCTAATGTGGATACGAAAAATAAAAGATTGATTTTTAGCTCAGAAAAACACTTGAAAGATTTTATGAAATTTCATACCTCTGATGATTCAGAAGATCAGTTGATTAATGTGGTTTCATCTTTAGAAAGTAAAGGTTTCGAAAGTTTGTTAAATGAAGCTAAAAAGTTAGAATACTATAAACAAAATCTCATAGATATTCCAGATGGAAATATAGAAGAAGATCCTTTAATTGGAGACGATAGGTTGGCACGTTTGCTTAATTATAATAGAGAGATTGTGGTAGGCGGAAATGTTTATAAATATGAATCCAATGGTTTGTATTTTACTAATGATATCAATGGTGATATGAAGCAAAAAGTAAGTGCAAAAAAAAACTTAGCAAAATCATATAGTAATCTCCCGTCTAAAACGATAAATAATAGTAAAGTATATGACTTAGGTGATAATGTGAGTTTTTTTAGTTTTGATTATCAAAATTCTATTAATAATAAAACCTCGGTTGTTCCTGAAAATTTTGATGCTAAATCAATCAATACCGATATCTATGCACCTCCTTACACTTTAGAAAATTGCAATTTTGATGATTCTGGTTTTTTTGAATCATTACTTCCAGGGAGTTCTGAAACTTGTAATAATTATATTGACTCCGATAGAAGAATTAAAACAAAATTCTCTAACCAGAATTATTTATTGTTTTCTTCTGTCTATGCTAAAGTAAAATCACAAAAGAAGAAGAAGTTTTTAGGAATTACTACATGGAAAAGAGATAATTTTTGCAAGTATTTAGAAATGGGGAGGACTGTAGTTATTAAATACCCTATAGAGTATCCTTCTCCTCCTGTATTTACCCATAATTTTTTAATAAAAGACAATGGCTATAATAGAGTTATTGATATTAATGGGAATACTGTATATAGTGGTATTGAGGAGGTTAGTAATGTTTTTGAGACATTTCCATTTGATGCAAGCTCATTTAATTATGAAATTTATTTTTATGTAAGCACTTATAATCCAAAACCAAAAGATATAAATAGACTTATTTCAGAAGGATTAAAAGGTTTGCTGAAAAGCCTAGGGAAAAGTTTTGATGATCTTTTTGGGAAAGATGCCAATACAAATGTAGGAATGACAATTGATACACCAGATGGGATTTATTTTACAGAATATGGAGAAAAAAGGCGTAAATATGGAATTTCAAGAATTTCAAAAACTTATGATGTAAACTTTAAATTGAAGCTTTCTACAAATGGGGATAATTTTTTTGGTGATTTGATTAAAGTAAAACCAAAAGATGTGTTAAACGCTAAAACCTATGAAGTTACTGTTGTTGATATATATGGATTTGGTAGTTATGGTGGCAGTATTTATGGTAGTAGAATTGTTAAAGGAGATTTAAATGATGAGAATTCTAATGGGATAGATTCTGATGGAGATGGAGTGCCGGATCATGAAGATTTTTGCAGATTTCAAAAAGGTGTCAAAAAATATGGAGGATGTCCATATTCTCTTATAGATAGACAATCATTATATGCAAGTAGGGTGAATAAGCATGTTGATGTAATTCCGTCAAAATCATCTTCTAATATTCAAACATTTGGAGCTTGTTATGAATTAGAGCTTAAATCAGCCGATTATCCTTCTATTGTAAATGAAGTTCAGGGTGGGATTTATCCAAAGTATGATATTGTTGCTGGTAAGGAGATTTTGATAAAAGGAGAAGCTAATGTGCACATAAAACCGGCAGGTAATACAAAAAGTATAACTCTTAGGGTTCAAAAAGATCCATGTGATATTATTACGCCAGTTAAAGTTCAAAAATCATTAAATACTAGCGTAAGTAGTAGTAATTTTTCATCAAAAAAAGACTCTGATTCAGAAAAATCTGATTCTTTTTTATTTTATCCAAACCCTATTTCAGATGTCTTAAATCTGGTGCATAAAAAAGGTGTTTTAAGCTGGGTAATAAGAAACAACCAAGGACAGGAGGTTTTAGTAAGTAATAATGATAAAGAAGCTAGTATTAAAATCAATACAAGTACATTAGGTTTAGGAATTTATTTTCTAAATGTTACTATTTCGGATGGGAAGGTAATTAATAAAATAATTGTTAAAGAGTAATTTAAATTTTTAACGATAAAAAATAAAATAAACATGAAAAAAACAATAATAATTATAGCTTTACTAGGGATCACTTTGTCTGTACAAGCACAACAAAAAGTAAAATTAGAAGATAATAGTAATGCTGCTGATTTTTATTATAAGAACAATAATGTAGGGATAGGGAGAAATAATCCAAGTGCCAAGTTAGATATTTATCAGGGGTCTAATGCAGATTGGGCTGCGATAATAAAAAATGGAGCCGGTCAAGGAAAAGGATTAAAAATTCAAAGTGCATCAGGAGATAATACACCCTCGTTGATTGTTGAAGATAATAATAATAACCCTAGATTTTTAGTTCAATCTAATGGTAATGTAGGAATAGGGATAACTAATCCAGGTCAGTCTTTTGTTGTATCAAACTCTGGAGCAGAAGGTTTTGAAGTGTATTTACGTCAACCATCAGGTATAGTTGGTCTTCAAGCATATAATAGATCGACTAATGTGTATTCAAAAATGCAATTTGATGGTAGTCAATTTGCATTTATGCATGGTAATGTAGGAATAGGAACAAGAAATCCAGATATGAAACTAACGGTAAATGGAAAAATTCATGCTAAAGAAGTTAAAATTGATCTTAGTATACCTGCACCGGATTATGTATTTAAAAAAGAATATAATCTTAAAAGTATAGAAGAAGTAGAAAATTATATCATACAGAATAGTCATCTTCCTGAGATACCATCAGCAAAAGAATTTGCGCAAAATGGAGTGATGTTAGCTGAGATGAATATGAATCTTCTTAAAAAGATAGAAGAGTTAACCCTTTATACAATTGCTCAAGAAAAAAAGATTAAAAAACTAGAAGATGAGAATAAGGAATTAGAATCTTTATCCAAACGATTATCTGAAATTGAAAAATTACTAAAGTCTAAAGGATAAGATTATATATTCAATAGATTTTTAAATTAACCGCGATAAATATTATCATAATGTTTTTTACCCTGCTTATACTAGTTGATGTTAAAAAATAAAGAAGTATTGAAATTATAATATAGCAGTAAAGCTAAAGTATTTTTACTTTAGCTTTACTTTTTTTAGATACTACCTTTCTTTTTTAAGTTTTTACCGTGCTTTACATCTATAGTTTCTAATTCTTCATTTATAATCAGGTTATATGAATACTGAGATTCAACATCTGTTAATGGAATAAGGATCAGCATTTGTATTTTGCTTTTAGCAGGGATGTTCTTAATAATTGGTCGTTGCGCACTTCTGCGATACCCTGTAGGGTTCACTTTTAAGAATACACTCTTATCTGTATCCGTGTCATTTTGGATATATATGATTGTTCTTTTTTTCTGTTTTTCTTCTACTAAGCGAACAGGTTTTTCCTGAGCATAGGAAGTACAACTAACTAAAAAAAATAAAATAGATAGTGATATAAAATTCTTTTTTAAAGATGCGAACATTTCCCTTTTTCTTTTAAAGATACAAGTTTTAACCTCTAAATAGAAAAAACCGATCCTTCATGTTTTCGATTTCAGAATTTTTATTAGTTACAATATAATCAATTGCTTCTGTTGTGAAATTTTTCCCTTTTTTAGTTAAAGAAACAATATCATTATTAATAGTGATCATATTGTTTTTAAGTGCCAGATTCAAAACAGATTTTGATTGTACCTTCTGCCAATTAATATGTTCATTTAAATGTTTTACATGGCGCTCTTCCTCTTCCTGATGGTTTCCCAAGTGCAGAAGAAAGGTAAGTAATGAAACCTCAATACGTTGTTGTTTTTGTCTGTATAATACAGAAAACAAGCCTTTGTCGGGAGCAAATAGATATGCGAATAAGAAAACTAATCCTAATACCGTGGTCATTGATCCAGAAATAGATGTGTCTAATGCATGTGCTACCCAATACCCTATAATGGCACTACTAACCCCAAAGATAACAGATAGTAGAAGCATTTTTTTTAAGTCATTTGTTAATAGATAAGCAGTAGCTGCAGGTGCAATCATTAATGCAATGACTAAGATAGCACCAACTGCGTCAAAAGCACCTACCGTAGTGATTGATGAAACAGTCATTAGTCCATAATGCATAACTACAGGAGATAATCCAAGAGCAGAGGCTAAACCTGCATCGAATGTGCTTACTTTTAGTTCCTTAAAAAATGCAAATAACAGCCCTAATGTAATTAGTAATATAGTGCCGATGATCCATAAAGACTTAGGGCCTACATCTGTACCTCCTATAAGTAATCGGTCAAAGGGGGCGAAGGCAAGTTCTCCTAATAATACGGCATCAACATCTAAGTGTACATCATTTGCATTTTGCGCAATAAGTATAATCCCAATACTAAACAAGGCAGGAAAAACGAGACCTATGGCTGTATCTTCTTTTACTAAGCCTGTCTTTTGAATGAATTCTACTAATACGACGGTGATCACTCCACTTGCTGCAGCAAGGATAATCAATAAAGGAGATGATAGATCTTCAGTAATAAAAAAACCAATTACAATACCTGGTAAGATAGAATGACTGATTGCATCGGTGATCAATGCCATTTTTCGCAATACTAAAAAAGTACCCGGGATAGCACAAGCTATAGCTACCAGGCTGGCGATTAGTTGTATTTCTATCTGTGCACTACTCATTTTCTTCTTCTTTGATTAATTGATCATATAAATTGGAAGCAGTTTTATATCCAGATTCAGTCAAAGACCACATGTTACCGTTAATTTTGACATAATCTTTATCTTCTAGTTTTTGAAGTGATTTTCTGGTAAACCCTTGAAAGTTATTCAAAATTTTAATTGCATGTGGGTGAGCAATATTTTCGTGTGTACTGGCGATGTTATACATAAAAGATAATGTTTTATGTAACTGAAGGTCATTTCTGTTTTTTCTAAATCGAATTTCTCTAAATAGTAGCCCTCGACTGGGGGAAAATATAAAAGAAAATAACACAAAAACACTAGCAACCAATACAATTACAGGTCCTGTAGATAGGTTGTTATGGCTAGCACTGATAGCGGTCCCGAAGACTCCAGAGAATGCACCAAAGATTGCTGCCAAAATAACCATTACGGATAGATTGTTTGTCCATTGTCTGGCCGCTGCCGCTGGAGCCAATAACATGGCACTCATTAATACGACCCCAACAGTTTGTAATCCTAATACGATAGCAATTACAATAAATGTAGTGATAAGAATGTCTAAGAATCTAGTGTTAAATCCCAATGTTTTAGTGTAATCAGCATCGAATAATAATATTTTGAGTTCTTTCCAGAATAATAATAAAACGACCAAGCTGATTCCGGTAACGATGATCATAAGCCATACATCACTCTCTAGAAGTGTGGCTGCCTGCCCAAAAAGATAACTTTCTAAACCGGCCTGATTAGCGTTTGGCATTTTCTGGATATAGGTTAATAGTAGCATTCCAAATCCAAAGAATAACGATAATATGAGACCTAAAGCTGTATCAGATTTAAGATGTGTTTTACTAGTAATACCACGAATCCAAAAAGTACCAATTAAACCACTAATTAATGCTCCTAATAGAAATACAGAACTGTTTTTTGTGCCAATCATTAGAAAAGCGATAGCAATACCGGGTAATGCGGCATGAGAAATTGCATCACCTAATAGGCTTTGTTTACGTAATACAGCAAAACTACCTAACATACCACATATAGCACCGAGTACTGCAGTTCCTAATGTAATAGTACGTAAGGTATAATCTGTAAAGACAAGTTCTATGTATTCTTTTATATCCATAGTTTATAGATGAATAGTGGTTAGTGGTTAGTTTTTTTCTTGTTTTTTAAATGTTTTTGTAAACTGATTATCATTTTTGAAAGCTCAGCTAATTTAATTCTGGCATTTTTATTCTGATCATTCGAAATGTATTTTCTTCTTGTAGCTATTGTTGAACACACTACACATTCTCGAGTAGAATCTAATACCAATTGAAGATATCGGTTAAATTGAGCGTCAGAAGCTCCAGCTCCTTCAGAAATATTTAGTGCAATAGGATTTGCTGCTCGAATATATTGAGATGCAAGAATATATGTTTCCTTTTTTGGGAATTTGTCGCAAGTGTTGTATACTAAATCAACAAAATCAAGAGATTTTTGATATACAATTAAATCTTCAAAATTAAATTTTACTTCTTGCATAACATATTTTATTAATTCAATTTTCCACTGCCTACTAAAAACTTATTTTCTAACTACTATAAACTTCTATTGTTGTACACTAACCTTGTAATTAATTCCGTAGGTTTTGGTTAAATTGTCATCATTAAAAATGTCTTTTACCGGTCCGGTAGCGATCTTTTTTACATTAAGGAAAGTAACCCAATCAAAGTATTCTGGTACAGTTTGTAAATCATGATGTACTACAATTACTGTTTTACCAGTTTTCCTAAGTTCTTTTAAGATATTAATAATTGCCTTTTCTGTAGTGGCATCAACACCTTGAAAAGGCTCATCCATAAAATAGATAGATGCATTTTGGACTAAAGCTCTTGCCAAAAAAATACGTTGTTGCTGTCCTCCCGAAAGCTGACTTATCTGTCTGCTTTTAAAAGAAAGCATACCTACTTTTTCTAATGCTTCGAGAGCAGCTTTTTTCTCTTTTTGTCCAGGTCTTTTGATCCATCCCAAACTCCCATAAGTCCCCATCATTACTACATCTAGTGCAGTAGTCGGGAAATCCCAGTCTACGCTCCCTTTTTGAGGAACATAAGCTACCAGTGAGCGTTGTTTCTTATAAGGTTTCCCATAGATTTGAACACTTCCTGCAATGGGTTTAATGATATCTAAAATTGATTTTATTAGCGTAGATTTTCCTGCTCCGTTTGGTCCCACAATAGCCATAAGTACACCTTCGGGTATAGCAAGATCAATATCCCATAGTACAGGTTTGTAATTGTAAGCTACAGTTAAATCATCTATCTGAACTGCGATTTTTTGTTCTTTCATGTAAGACTAAGATTTAATAATATAATATTTAGCTTATTTGTTCTTCTAATATATCTACTTCTGTAATTTTCCACTCTTGATTACTCATAGACCATTTATAAATTCCTTTTCGTAAAACTTTCCACTTTTTTCTAAAAAAAATAAAAACACGAATAGTAACTTCAGCCTCTTGAATTAAAGTTTCAGAGAACTTACAAGTTTCAAGTTTATGATTAATACGCTTATAATTACTTTTAACAGATAAAACTCTTGAAAAATATTTTTCTGTGTCTTTAGTTAATTGTTTTTTATTAATGATTTTTCCATTAAGTTGTTTATATAACAATTCGTCTGCAAATACAGACATATATTCCGAAAGGTTTTTTTGAATCATTGATTTGATAGCTAATGAATGTGTTTCATCAATTATTTTTAATATATTATCTACAGTCATTTGATTTTTGATTTAACCATGATACTCCAAGTAAAACATATTTTAAATATAGGGTTCATGTGTCTCATTTTTAATTGTTTATTGCTAGAGCTTGAGTGCTTTGATCATGTTTATATTCATAACTGTACTTTCCATGCTTATCAGCTAATACAAATGGTCCAAAAAAAGGATTTGTTTCAGATTCATATAATATTACCTCAAATGTATTTGCATCTAGATCGATTTTGTTTCCATAGTGATAGATATTTTTATTGTCGGATATAAATCCATTTTTGTTTAATTTATATTGTTTTGGATCTATGTCAATAATTTGATCGGCGCAATAGACAAGATTTTTATCTTTTCCATAAGCAAAATCTAAGTATTCAAAAGTTTTTACATCTGCAGGTTCTATTTTCTTTAACTCTGTATAATTTTTAGAAAAAATATAATTTTTATCTTTCCAATACATTGCTTCTCTGGGATGTTGTTTCTTAAGATGTGTAAAAGTAGCTCCGTCAATTCCTTCTATAATCCTGTACTCAAATTTCATTTTACTCCAATTTCTTATATCAAAAGGCTCGACCATATTAATTGCGGAGTATTTAAAAACATGATTTTTATCAACAAAAAAAGGTCCAATTTCTCTAAAAGTAAGAGGGTCGGCATTTTCTATTTTTGTTTCATTTTCATAAACAAAACCATCATAGGTATAAAATGAACCGAAAAGATGATAAGGATGATCTTTGGTTGCTTTTTTAATTTTTGATGGTTTTTCTATTTCTTCTATTTCTTTCTTTAATTTTTTATAGGCATTTTTTAGGGGCTTATAGTAATAATTTCTTTTTCTTAGTGCTGCTTCTGGTTCACAAGAAAAATTATCTTTCACATTAAAACTCCAAAACCGATCAAGATATGTTTGGGCTATGTTTTTATCAATTATATCAGATGCTTTAAACTTAATATTCTCTTGTTTTAAAGAAAAAGCGTTATAGATGTCAGGAGGCCCCGGAGCTACTATAAATGCATAGGCGTCATATAAGGGTTCTATATAGTTTGCCAACTCTCTACATACAGTTAATAAGGATTTTTCGTATCTATAATACTCATGATTTAGAATAAAAGAAAAGAAAAATTCTTGTTTTTCATTATTGTAATGAAATAGAAAAATGTCACCTGAATTATTATTACAGGAATATAAAAGCTCGGCAAAAAAAGCAATTGTTTTTTTGTTTTTATTAGTCCTATATTCTTCTGTATTGTAGTCTTTTTTTATAGTAGTATTCCAATCAAAATCGTCAAATGATTTTTGTTTTGTGTTTAAAAACTTTTTTAATGCAGTTTCTTTAATTTTTGCTTTAACAATTATTCCTGTTGGATCGGCCATATTATTTTATTTCAATGCGTTTATAATAGTATTGACATTGTATTCAAACATCCCAATATAGGTACCTTCTTTTGTTTCTGCATTACCTAGCGCATCAGAAAACAATGTTCCACCAATGGCTACTTCATGATTCTTTGATTTTACTGCAGCTTGTAAGGCTTCAATAGTTCGTTTAGGTACAGAGCTTTCTACAAAAATAGCTTTTACTTTCTTCTCAATAATAAAGTTAGCTAATTTTTGAACATCCTGTACTCCAGCTTCCGTAGCGGTAGACAACCCCTGTAAACCAACTACATCAAAATCATATGCTTTCCCAAAATAACTAAAAGCATCGTGCGCTGTAACGAGAATTCGCTTTTCTTTTGGTAAGGTGGCTATGGTGTTTTTTAATTTGTTTTCTAATTCATTAAGCTTAGTTAAGTATGTTTTTCCGTTAGCTTTGAAAGCTTCAGCATTTTTTGGATCTATCTCTGTGAGTTTGCGGGTAACGAACGTCGTTATGATTTTCCAGTTTTCTACACTAAACCATATATGGGGATCGTAATTAGAAGCAAAATAATCAGAACCAATTAATGTATTTTTGTCTAAACTTTCTCCTATAGCTATGGTATTAATATCCTGATGCTTCATTTTTTCAAATACTTCTACCAGTTTTCCTTCCAGGTGTAAACCGTTATAAAAAATTACATCGGCATTCACTAATTTGGATACATCCCCTTCGCTGGCTTTGTATAAATGGGGATCAACACCACTTCCCATTAATCCCTCGACTTCAATTAGATCTCCACCTATATTTTTAACCATATCAGTGATCATAGAGGTGGTAGTGACCACTTGTAGTTTTTGATTTTTATCTTTTACTTCTTTTTTACAGGAGAAAAACGTGACAACAAGAAGTAATAGCATTAATTTTTTATGAATCATTTTTAGAAAGTTTATTTAATATTTTGATAAGTTCTTTAGCACTTAAAAAAGATTGCTGTTGAAATATGATTTCGTATTTGTGATTTAGAATTGCCAATGTTGGATAGCCAATTTGGTTATTAACTGTAGCAAGTTCTCTGGCTAATTGATGCACTCCGGTTTTATTTCCATTAGGTTGAAAACGAAAAGAATTGTTTAAGAAATGTATGGTTTCACGACTTTCTCCATTTAGTGAAGCAAAATAGAAATTTTCGTTTAATTGTTGTATAATATCATTATTCTTAAAAGTTGTATTTTCCATATTTTTACAATACATGCACCAATCGGTATGAATAAATACGACCAAAGGTTTTGGGGCAATAGTCATTTTGTTTTCTATAGACTCAAAAGAATCAATTTGTAACTGTGCTGTTACGTTTTGATATAGAAGAGATAATATAAAGAATGATATGATATTAAAAGCTTTCATTTTGTATTGAATTTACAAGGAATAACGAACCCCTAAAAAACCTCGTATTCCTTGATTAGAAGCATATATATAGGTGGTATCAAAATCTGGTCCAAAAGGGTCGTCGGCTCCGGCTATTAAAAAAGGGTTACCTCGACTAGGTGTCCAGTCTAATAAATTTTTAACGCCTCCGTAAATTTCTATGTTATTTTTGGTTTTATGTGAGAATTGTATGTTTTGAATACTCCACCATGGTGATTTTTCTTTTCTGGGATCGTCTGGTCCCTGAGTTGCCAGTCGCATAGGGCCATATATGTTCCCTGTATAGTCTAATGTTAGGTTAAGAGATTGTATTTTATAAGTAGCTCCCCAGGTTCCTGTGAAACTTTCTGTGAGTATCTGGCGTGTAGTTACTCCGTTCTCTGTATTCGAAACATTAAGTCCACTCATTCCTAATGTAAATTTTAATCCATTAGAAAAGTTAATATTGGTATTAAGGCTTACTCCGGTAGATACTGCATGACCATCTAAATTGCCATATCGTATTTCTGAAGAATTTGTTTCATAATCGGGAATGATAGCATTTGTAAAATAGGTATACCAGGCTGAAGCATCCAGACCTATAAAGGTCCCGTTGTCAAAAAATATTTTTTTGATATAATTAAGGTTTACATTATAAGATTCTTCGGGATCAAGATCTTCTTCGATAATGACCTCTCGAGAACCTGTGAGAGCTGCATGATCTTCTGTAAAAAGATTAACTACTCTAAATCCTGTACCAGCATTGAATCTAAAAATATTTTTATCATTAATACTCCATTTATAAGCAAGTCTTGGTGTAAAAATGGTTCCGTGTCGATTATGGTAATCTAGTCTTGTTCCTAATAATAGTTTATGTTTGGGAGCCAGTGTGATTTCGTCTTGTAAAAATATACCGGGAGTATTTGTTTCTTCGGGGTTGTTTTGACCGTTTGAAGTTGTTGCTGGTGTGTTATCGTCATAATATTGATACCTGTAAGCAGCTCCAAATAGTAGATCGTGCGATTTTATTTTTTTATCCCAGGTTAATTGCCCAAAACCAATACGTTGTTTTGCCTGGTAGGATACGATCCCATAATACGAGTCTTGATCGTGATCTGTATAAGAAAAAGAGAGTGTTAAAGGTTCTTCTACTGGTAATTCATAGCTGCCCAGTATTTCATATCGTGCAGTATATATGCTTTCACCATATATTTGATCACCTCCTCTAAAATCAGAATTCCACTCATTTTCTCCTCCCCATCTATCCTCGTAATAAAACCTACCCGCAAGTGTAAAGTTTTTTCCGCTTTTCCGCTTAAAATTCCATTTATTAAAAATAGAAATACGATCCTGTAATGTGAGATCGGTAAACCCATCGTCGTTGTTATCTATGACTTGATCATAATAAAAATAATTGGCACCAAATAATGCTGTTGCATTACCTAATTTGGTTTTAAAACCAAAATCTATATTGGTTTCACCCCAGCTAGTTGCAAAAATATTAGTGCTTACTTCAGGAGCATCGTTAGGATTTTTAGTAATAACATTGATAAGACCTCCAACAGCTTCACTTCCATATAAAGAAGAAGCAGGTCCTTTTACTACTTCAATTCTATCGATTAATGAATTAGGTATTCCTGATAATCCGTAAACGGTTGATAATCCGCTTACAATAGGCATTCCGTCAATCATTACTAGTGTATAGGGACCTTCTAATCCATTAATGTGTATATCACCAGTGTTACAAATACTACAGTTAAGTTGGGGTCTTACACCATTTACGTTTTGTAAAGATTCAAACAAATTAGGTGTTGGATTTTTTTTGAAAAATGTAGGAGAGTAGATTTCTACAGGAACGGGACTTTCTGATCGGCTTACTGCTTTCAATGTTCCTGTGATCACCACTTCATCTAGAGACGACCCTTGTGACATAACAAGGTTTATTTTGTTTTCTCCTGTTGTAATAGAAATCTTTTTTTTAATAGGTGTATAACCAGTATATGAAGCAACTACTTTATAATCTCCAGCAGGTATGTTTTCTATAATAAACACTCCATTTTCATCACTTGAACTTCCTAAAGATGTTCCTTCTATAGAAATATTAGCAAAAGGAAGTACTCCATTGTCATCATATACTACACCTTTTAATGTGTTAGTAGAATTGAGTTCTTGAGAATATAATGAGTTGTAAGTTAGATGAGTTAAAAAAGCAAGTAAGATTATAATACGTAATTGCATTAGGTTTAGTAATTTTGTTTTTATTATTTAGACAAAAATAAAAAAGTTAGCCATGACTAACAAATTAAATTTGAATAATTTAACAAAAAGTGAAGAGGATTATCTAAAAGCTTTGTTTCAATTGCTTGTAGAGGATAGTTCAGTTAAGGTGGGAAATAACCAGTTAGCAGATTATCTTAAGGTTTCTCCGGCTTCTACAAACAACATGATTAAAAAGTTGAAAGCTAAAGGTTATGTTGTAAGTGAAAAATATGGTAAATTAGATTTAACAGAAGAAGGTAGATCAATTGCAGTACGATTGATTCGTAAACACAGATTATGGGAGACTTTTTTGTGTAACTACCTTAATTTTACTTGGGATGAGGTTCATGATGTGGCAGAGCAGTTAGAACATATTAAATCTTATAAGCTGATAGATGAATTGGATCGATTTATGGATTTCCCTAAAAAAGATCCACATGGAGAAATCATTCCTGGTGCAAATGGTGAGTATTCAATCTTACCTAAAATCACACTTTCTTCTTTGTCAGAAGGAGATGTTTGTCAGCTTGTAGCTGTAGATGATGGATCTGTTCATTTTTTAAAATATGTATCAGAAATTGGTTTAGCATTAAGTAGTGAAATAAAAATTCTTGAAGTTAGAGAATTTGATAAATCAATTCGTATTAAATTTGATAATACAATAGAAACGGTTACAAGAAAATTTGCGGATAATGTATTCGTTAATAAGGTTGTATAGTTTTTGTAAATGTTAAAATAGAGCTAGTCTATAAGAATGTTAAAGAATAGCTGTTATCTTTGAGTATCACACAATCAATTTATGGAGCTTAATTTAAAAAGACCGATATGTTTTTTTGATCTTGAAACCACCGGCATAAATATTTCTAAAGATCGTATTGTAGAAATTTCTATTCTAAAAATATTTCCAAATGGCACTCAGGAAAGTAAAACCTGGTTGGTTAACCCTGAAATGCCCATACCTCCGGAAACTACAGCAGTGCATGGTATCGATAATGCTAAGGTAGCTAATGAACCTATTTTTAATAAGTTAGCTGGTAAAGTTAGTGAGATGATAAAGGGCTGCGATTTAGGAGGTTTCAATTCTAATCGGTTTGATATACCATTATTAGCAGAAGAATTATTGCGAGCAGGATTGGATTTTGATATGAAGAATACAGTTGCAATTGATGTGCAAACCATTTATCATAAAATGGAAAAGAGAACATTATCTGCTGCATATAAATTTTATTGTGATAAGGATTTAACAGATGCACATTCTGCTGAAGCTGATACACTCGCTACCTATGAAGTGTTAAAAGCACAATTAGATCGTTACCCAGAATTAGAAAACGATGCTAAGTTTTTGTCAGAATTTAGTTCTAGAAAACAGTTTGCAGATTTTGCCGGTTTTATAGCTTATGATGATAATAAAAAAGAAGTTTTTTCCTTTGGTAAGCACAAAGGCAAATTAGTAGAGCAGGTAATGGAAGAAGAACCAGGATATTTTGGTTGGATACAGAATGCGGATTTTCCGTTATATACCAAAAAAGTACTTACAGCAGTTCGACTTCGTAAGTTGAATAATAGCCTAAATTTATAACCATTTCTTTTTATTTTTTTAATCATGAAGCTTATTTGTATAGGTCGTAATTATACAGCTCATATTGAGGAGTTAGAAAATGAAAGACCCAAAGATCCAGTAGTTTTTATAAAACCAGACACTTCTATTTTATTAAAAAAGCAACCCTTTTTTATTCCGGATTTCTCAGATGATATTCATCATGAGGTTGAGGTATTGATAAAAATAAATAAAGTTGGAAAGCATATTGATAAGAAATTTGCTCATAAATATTATGACGAGATAAGTCTTGGCATAGATTTTACGGCAAGAGATTTACAAACTAAACTCAAAGAAAAAGGGCTTCCGTGGGAGAAAGCGAAAGCTTTTGATGGAGCAGCGGTAATAGGAAAGTGGGTGTCTAAAGACACATATGAAGATGTAGATACTATTGATTTTCACTTAGAGAAAAATGGTAGTGTCGTACAGCAGGGTAATACAGCACTTATGCTATGGAAGATCAATGAATTAATAGAATATGTGTCAAAATATTTCACTTTAAAGATAGGAGATATTATATTTACAGGTACACCAGCTGGTGTTGGAGTCGTAAAACCAAATGATATTTTGACCGGATATATAGATAACCAACAATTTTTTTCAATAAAAGTAAAATAAATGAGCAAAGGATATAGTTTAAAAAATGTAAATGAATTATCAGGAGGGGATAACGAATTTATAGCTGTCCTGGTACAGACTTTTCTAGAAGAAATACCGCCTGATCTTGATAGTATGGTTCAAGCAGTAAATTCTGATAATCCACAGATGGCATATCAATATGCTCACAAAATGAAACCTAATCTTCAATTATTTGATATCGATCTTTTGGCGCAAATTAAACAGATAGAAGCCTGGTCAAAAACGAAGAAAGCAAAAGAACAAATTATACCTATTTTGGATCATATTGTATCCACAGTTAATGGGGCTATTGAAGACCTGAAAGCAGATTTTAACTAAATATGCTTGCAGAAATCATTACTATAGGAGACGAAATTCTGATTGGACAAATCATTGATTCTAACTCTGCATTTATAGGAAAAGAGCTTAACAAAATAGGTATAGATGTACATCAAATCTCATCTATAAAAGATGATAAACAACATATTCTCGATGCTATAGAAGAAGCCAGTAACAGAGTAGATGTTGTATTAATAACAGGGGGGCTAGGCCCTACCAAAGATGATATTACAAAGCATACTATTTGTGAATACTTTGAAGATACATTAGTAGAAAACAAGGATGTGCTAGCCCATGTTGAAAGATTATTCGCTAAATATATCGCTACACCAATTTCTGATGTAAACAAACAACAGGCCCTTGTACCTAGTAAATCAACTGTCTTGATGAATCTCTATGGTACAGCTCCTGGGATGTGGTTAGAAAAAGAAAACAAGGTTTTTGTATCTATGCCTGGAGTTCCTTTTGAAATGAAAGGATTGATGAAAGATGAAGTGCTGCCTAGGTTGCAAAAGAGGTTTAATAGACCATACATCATCCATAAGACAATACTTACCTATGGTATGGGTGAAAGTGCAATAGCAGAAAAAATTGAAGATTGGGAGAATGATTTACCGGTATTTATCAAATTAGCATATTTACCCAATTTGGGAAGAGTAAGACTTCGTCTTTCGGCAAGGGGTAGTGATAAAAAACTTCTAGAAGATACTATAGAAGAAAAAGTATCAGCGTTACGTCTCATAATAGGAGATATTATTACAGGATATGAAGAAGATGAAACTATAGAGATAAGAATTGGTCAACTGTTGGTGAGGCAAGGTAAAACACTTTCGGTAGCAGAAAGTTGTACTGGTGGTAAAATAGCGCAATCATTTACTGCCAATGCAGGTGCTTCTGCTTATTTTAATGGAGGTGCTGTTACCTATGCTACACAATCTAAAATAGATATTTTAGGTGTGGATCCTGCGATTATTAAAAAATATACAGTGACCAGTATCGAAGTTGCAGAAGCTATGGCTCTGGCCGCAAAAGATAAATTTAAATCAGACTTTGCAATAGGTACTACTGGTAATGCCGGACCAACAAAAGGGGATGGGGAAGTTGAGGTGGGAACAGTTTTTATTGCAATAGCAACTCCAAAAGGTGTTTTTTCAGAGAAACATGTGTTTAGTAACCATAGAGAGCGAACCATTGGTAAGGCTGTAAATAAATCTTTCGAACTTTTGCTCAATGCACTTCAATGAACAATAAATTGACTTAATCAGGAATAATTAATTGTTCTGTCCATTTAATAGCTTCTTCTAAGTTATTGAAAATATGAGAGGGTTTGTTTAAAAAAGTTTGTTCTAATTCTGCTATTTGATTATTGATAGGGCTATATATTACTACTGCAACTCCTTTTAAATTGGGAAACAATTCCTTTGATTTAAAATGTGCAGTAGGCTCAAAAGAGTATGAATGAATTCTATTAGAGATATAAACAAAAGGAATTTTATTTCCATAATATTCTTTGCCAAGTGTAAATAATTGAGCAGCTTTTTCAAAATTAAGAACAAAACCTTCTTTTATTTCTGTAACCACATAATTTTCATAGAAATAAACAGACCCTATATCGAGTTCATATTTCTGGATTAGTTTTCTGTTAATTTCCCAGCGCATAATATTAAAGCTTAGCATGTCTAAAGTACAATATTAAACTAAAATTTAAAAGCTTTAATTTGTGCTTTAATAAAAAAAAGCGAACCACTTATTAGGTGATCCGCTTCGTTTACTACTTAATTACCCCATATTAAGTTGTTAGTTACAATTGTAAAACTAACTGATGTAAAGATAAATGTATTGTCATATTTTTGAAATACGTAAAAACACCTGTTTTTTCATTTTTCTACAGGAGTAAAAAAAAGAAGAAAAATAACGAAACTATTATTGGTGGTTCGGTAAATAATTCGTTAATTTGCACCCTGTTTTGAAATAATACCAAAATTAAGAAGAGATGTCAAGAGTTTGCGAGCTTACAGGTAAAAAAGCAATGGTAGGAAACAATGTTTCCCACGCGATGAATAAAACAAAACGTAAATTCAATGCGAATTTAATTAAAAAACGTTTTTATATTCCAGAAGAAGATCGTTGGATAACACTTAAAGTGTCAACCGCTGCATTAAAAAATATAAATAAGAACGGAATCTCTGCTGTTTTAAAAGAAGCAAGAGCAAAAGGTTTCTTAAATAAATAATCTCTTTATTTTAAAAGATACTTATAATGGCAAAGAAAGGTAATAGAGTACAAGTAATCTTAGAATGTACAGAGCATAAAGCTTCTGGTAAACCAGGTACATCAAGATATATTACAACCAAGAATAAAAAGAACACTCCTGATAGAATAGAATTAAAGAAATTTAATCCTATCTTAAAGAAAATGACGGTTCATAAAGAAATAAAATAATAAGAGATGGCAAAGAAATCAGTAGCATCATTACAAACAGGATCAAAGAGATTAACTAAAGCCATAAAAATGGTAAAATCTCCAAAAACTGGAGCCTATACTTTTGTAGAATCAATTATGGCACCTGAGGCGGTAAATGATTTTTTAAAGAAAAAGTAATTCCGTACAAGATATTTTAAAAAAGAAGCCGTTTCAATTGTATTGAAATGGCTCTTTCTTTTTATATTTAAACAATATAACTAAATATTTTAGTTTTTTAATTTCTAGCATATTGAATAGTACAAATGGGGCTTTTAAAAAATATATTTTCTTCAGAGAAAAAAGAAACACTAGATAAAGGATTAGAAAAATCCAAAACAAACTTTTTCTCGAAATTAAGTAAGGCAGTAGCGGGTAAATCTAAGGTAGATGATGATGTTTTAGATGATCTGGAAGAAATATTGGTTACAAGTGATGTTGGTGTTAAGACTACCATTAAGATTATCGAACGTATAGAAAACCGGGTTGCAAAGGATAAATACCTTGGAACCGATGAGTTAAATCACATCCTACGTGAAGAAATCGCCGGTTTACTTTCTGAAACTAATGTAGGAGAAGCTACAGATTTTGAAATTCCAAAAGACAAAAAACCTTATGTAGTAATGGTAGTTGGAGTGAATGGAGTAGGAAAAACAACTACTATCGGAAAATTGGCTTATCAATTAAAGAATAAAGGATTAAAAGTAGTATTAGGTGCAGCAGATACATTTAGGGCAGCAGCAATTGATCAACTACAAGTATGGGCAGATCGTGTAGATATCCCAATCATAAAACAAGATATGGGAAGTGATCCTGCTTCTGTGGCTTTTGATACCTTGCAATCTGGGGTAAATCAAGATGCAGATGTCATTATTATAGACACAGCAGGTAGATTACATAATAAGGTCAATTTAATGAATGAGTTGACAAAAGTAAAACGAGTGATGCAAAAAGTTATAGGAGATGCTCCTCATGATGTATTATTGGTTTTAGATGGTTCTACAGGTCAAAACGCTTTTGAACAAGCAAAACAATTTACCGCAGCTACAGAAGTTACTTCATTAGCGGTAACCAAACTTGATGGAACTGCTAAAGGAGGAGTTGTTATAGGAATAAGCGATCAGTTTAAGATTCCGGTAAAATATATAGGCGTAGGAGAAGGAATAGAAGATCTTCAGGTATTTAATAAATATGAATTTGTTGATTCTTTCTTTAAATAGCAGTTTGTTACAAAATAGTTAAAAAAGGCGGTGAGAATGTTTCTCACCGCCTTTTTTTATATTTTAATGAATTGTTGGATAAAAACACTTAAGTCAATTTGTATTACTATAAAATGATATAGTGTGAATTTATATGATTTTAAATAAAATAATTTTTATGCATACTACAATGAGAAAGATACTATTGGTTTTAGTTGTAATTACTGTTTTTGTTTCCTGTAAAAAACAAGAAAAAACTGAATCACAACTAAAAAAAGAACCTAAGGTAGTTTGGCAGCCATATGATGAAACCGCAGATTTGGCAGCTACACAAATGCTTGAACAAAGCAGAATGCATTTAAAGCTAATAAACTCTAAAGTGCTAGATAAAAATGATATTTGGAAAACTTTGGAGCCTGAATTGGATTTCTTTTCTGAAAAAAAATATAACAATTTAAAAGAGTTTATTCTTGAAAAAGATATTCCAACCATTCAACAGCAAATAAAAGAGGGTAAACTTTCGTATGAAGAATTAACGCTTTTCTATATCTATCGTATCAGAAAATACGAAAGTGATAATGCTTTATCTTTAAACTCGGTGATTTCTTTAAACCCAAAAGTAGTGGAGCAAGCTAGAATTTTGGATAAAACGGATAAAAGCAATATTGATATCTATTCTGTTTTCGGAATGCCGATTTTGCTAAAAGATAATATAGGAACAAAAGATATGGTAACTACAGCAGGAGCTGTAGCATTTCAAAATAACAATGCTAAAAGTGCATTTATTACAGAGCGATTATTGGATAAAAACGCATTAATTCTTGGTAAAGCTAATTTGAGTGAATGGGCATATTTTCTATGTTCTGGGTGTCCGGTTGGATATAGTGCGATAGGAGGGCAAACACTTAATCCTTATGGTAGAATGATTTTTGAGACTGGAGGCTCGAGTTCTGGTAGTGGTGTTACTGTAGCAGCCAATTTTTGCGTGGCTGCAATAGGAACAGAAACCAGCGGATCTATTTTGTCTCCTTCTAGTCAAAATTCTGTAGTTGGCCTCAAACCAACCATTGGTGTATTAAGTAGAGCAGGAATAGTACCTATTTCTAGTACATTAGATACTCCTGGTCCAATGACTAAGAATGTAATCGATAATGCTATTTTACTTAATGCGATTGTTGGTAAAGATAGTGATGATAGTGTTTCTGTAGCTGTAAATATAAATTTTGTAGATTCAATTCAGAAGAGTTCTTTAAAGGATAAACGTTTTGGAGTAATTAAAGAATTTTTAGATGATTCTATCTATAATAGTGCTATAGAAAAGATAAAGAAAGCAGGAGGAACCTTAATAGAAATTGAGCCAGAACAAGTTGGATTACCAGGTTTTCTAAGTATTTTAAATATTGACATGAAAAATGATTTGCCAGCATATATAAATAGTCAGGCAGGAAATAGTGTTACTATTAAAAATGTTGAAGATGCAATTACATTTAATAGAGAAGATAGTATTATTAAAATACCTTACGGTCAACAACTGTTCGAAGGTATTCTTGCTGATGGTACTACTACTGAAGAATTGGATACAATAAAAGAAAACCTAAAAACAATTGCACGTAACTATTTTGATACTCATATTGATACACGTCAACTGGATGCGATACTATCTATAAATAATTATCATGCAGGTTATGCTGCTGTAGCTAAATATCCAGCCCTTACAGTTCCTATGGGATATACAGGTAAAGGTGAGCCAAAAGGACTTACGTTTATAGCTAAACCTTTTTCTGAAGTTTTATTATTACAGCTTGGTTATGCCTACGAGCGAGCTACAAAAGAAAGGAAAGCACCAGCTAATTATGTGGATTGAGAACAAGGTAAAAAAACACAATATTAAAACTAGAAAAAGTATAGGATTCTTTTTCATATGTTGAGTTTTGTAAACTTGAACCTTATGCCTGCAAAAGGTTAAATGGATGGTTTATCGTATAATCTTGATCTGACTTATATAGTTATTGAATTTATATCGTATACTTTAGTTAATCCTTGTATCTTTGCACACCTTTATCCAGAAGATATGAGAACAAAGACATTAAAGAAGAACAAAATCAATGTAGTTACACTAGGATGCAGCAAAAATGTATATGATAGTGAGGTGTTGATGGGGCAATTGCGAGCTAATAACAAAGAAGTTGTTCATGAAGAGGAAGGAAATATAGTTGTCATTAATACGTGTGGTTTTATAGCCAATGCCAAAGAAGAATCTGTAAATACTATTTTAGAGTATGTACAGAAAAAAGAGGATGGGGCAGTTGATAAAATTTTCGTTACTGGTTGTTTATCAGAACGATATAAGCCAGATCTTGAAGAGGAAATTCCTGATGTAGATCAATACTTTGGAACTACAGAACTCCCAGGATTATTAAAAGCATTGGGAGCGGATTATAAACACGAATTGATTGGAGAAAGATTAACTACAACTCCAAAAAATTATGCATATCTCAAAATAGCAGAAGGATGCGATCGTCCTTGCTCTTTCTGTGCAATTCCTTTAATGAGGGGGACTCATAAATCTACACCTATCGAGGAATTAGTAATAGAGGCACAAAAATTAGCAGCGGATGGAGTAAAAGAATTGGTTTTGATTGCTCAGGATTTAACATACTATGGGCTAGACCTCTATAAAGAAAGGAAATTAGCTGATTTACTAAGAGCATTAGTAAAAGTTGATGGTATCGAATGGATACGTTTACATTATGCATTTCCGACTGGTTTTCCTATGGAAGTGCTTAAAGTAATGAAAGAAGAACCAAAAGTGTGCAATTATATTGATATACCTTTACAGCATATATCTGACCCGATACTGAAATCAATGCGACGAGGAACTACCAAGGCAAAAACAACAAAACTTCTCGAAGAATTTAGAGAAGCTGTTCCTGAAATGGCAATTCGTACCACGCTTATCGTTGGATATCCTGGAGAGACACAAGAAGATTTTGAAACCTTGAGAGCATGGGTGAAAGAAATGCGTTTTGAACGCTTAGGATGCTTTACCTATTCTCATGAAGAGAATACTCATGCTTTTAATCTCGAAGATGATGTGCCTGAAGAACTGAAAATGGAAAGGGCAAATGAAATCATGGAAATCCAATCACAAATCTCCTGGGAACTAAACCAACAAAAAATAGGACAGGAGTTTAAAATCGTTGTGGATCGTAAAGAAGGAAATTATTTTGTGGGTCGTACTGAGTTTGATTCTCCAGATGTAGATAATGAAGTATTAATAGATGCATCTAAGTATTATCTTAAAACAGGTGATTTTGCGACAGTTAAAATAAATGAAGCAGAAGATTTTGATTTATATGGCGAGGTGATTTAATTCCTTTTTATTGATTTGTATTGTGTTTTACACATTTTATTCTCTTATCCAAAAATCAAATTCTTCGTATTTATGATCAGGTTTTTCTTGTAAATACCTTATTGACGGATACAAGACCTATAAAAAATGAAAAATATTCTGTTTAGATGATTCATTTCAATGTGTTTTTGGGATACTATTTTGATTTATCTAATAAAAAAAAGCCCATTTGGGCTTCTTTTTAAAAACAAAATTTGTTGTTTTTTGGCTAACTCTATAAATTTTATTTTGGGTATTTGAATCGCCGGCAAATGTATCTAAAAAAATGGTAGGAAATATTAAAATTTCACTAACGAATTGTTTGATAATCAGAAGTTTTGAAAAGAATAGATTATGAACTTTTCAATCAAAATGCAGGGAGAATTCTTAATTACCACTACCTTATTAAAACAAGAATGATTTTATCAGTTTTTAGACTATTTTATTGAAAATTTGCTAACTCTGAAGCTGTTCTAATAAGATTAATAATTAACAATTTGATAATGTTAACTGGGTTTTTAAAGGTGTTTGTTATTGAAAAATCATCAATAATCAGTTTTTGTTGATTATAATGTCTTTTTGTTTAAAAATGAAGCTTTTATACACGCATTATGATCCAAATTAGCTAGTCATTGGCACTTCCATCAGTAATATTTTTGAATCATTATCGGCCTTAATTTTAATACGATCTGTTTCCCATAAACCAACCCCATCTCTTTTATTTAGATTTTGGCCCTCTACAGTAACATCACCATCTAGTATAAATGCATACACTCCATTTTTCGGATCTTTTAGCATATAATTCTGGGTGTTTCCTTTTTCTAATTCACCCATATAAAACCAGGCTTTTTGATGTATCCATACTCCCGAATCATCTGTGTTGGGAGAGAGAATCTGATATAATTGATTTTTTAAGTTTTTGGTGTGCAATGTAATTTGATCATACCTGGGTTCAACATCTCGTTTATTAGGAATAACCCAAATCTGTAGAAATTTTACTTCTTGATCAGTATTTTTATTATACTCACTATGAAATATTCCTGTACCTGCACTCATCACTTGTATGTCACCTTGCTTTATAACTGCAGTGTTCCCCATACTGTCTTTATGCTCCAGATCACCTTCTAAAGGAATAGATATAATTTCCATATTATCATGTGGATGTTTTCCAAAACCCATACCTGGTGCCACTATATCATCATTAAGTACACGTAATGCGCCAAAATTCATTCTCTTTGGATCGTAATAATTTGCAAAACTAAAAGAGTGATGAGAATTTAACCATCCGTGTTCTGCTTTTCCTCTGGTATTTGATTTATGTACAATTGTTTTCATAGTCATTGATATGAATAGTTAATTTTCTTTTGGAAGACCTAATACATATAAAATTTCACTGGGCTTTCCTTTTTTTACTTCAATTTCCCAATCAAAATTATTACTGTTGTTTAACTCAGAAATCATTTCTTTCAACTCGGGAACCGTGTATGTTCTCAATACAGAAACCACTCCGTCCCAAAGTATGAACAGTGGTAATATCGGAATGAGATAGGTAAATAATATCCTACCTAGCTTAAAAGGTCTTATAAAAGGAGTCATTAATATAACCGTAATAGGGGATAGGAGCATAGGAATCATGCTTTTGATATTTCTTTGTTGCGGTTCAAAAACTCCAATGGGCTGATTGGTATCTATAGCATTTTGAAAAATGGCTTTTGCATTTTCTGGCTTAAAATGATGTAGAGATATAAATTGAGTCCTAAACCCTTTTAATTCTGAAGGAACATTCATAGCATCCACTGGATAGTCAATAAAATCAAACATATCCGGCATCTTTGATTTTGTTCTCTTAAAGGCATCTATATTGGGGTAATAGTCAGAAAGAGTGATTTTTAACGTTGGATTATTCTTTTTTAGGTGTTCTGCAAGTTTAATTAAACCACCACCACCGCCAGAAGCAATATCAATTATTTTGTTATTTCCTGTGCTTTTGACCCCTTTATCAAGAATAGGAATAACACTTTTATAGATATCAAATGTATTTGATCCAAATTGTAAAAAATCAGTCATATAGTTTCGTAAGTTCTTAGGAAACCAATGTAAATCCTCAAATTCAAATGCGTGTATTCGTTTCATTTCGGTATAAAAATTATAGAAATAATGCTGCAATAGCGTTCGAGCTAAAGTCTTTTTAGAAACTTCTATTTTCTTAAATTAAAAGTACAAAATCATTTAGTTAATTAGAGGCATTTCTCTGATGGGTACTGATAAAGTTTAGTTAATTATATTTCTAAGGTTTTTGGATCTATATTAAAAAATTGTTTTACCAACAATGCCTTCTTAGCTGTTCTATGATAAAGTGCTATGGATTGCATTGTAGCTGGTAAATATAGATTCTCACTATTCATATCAATAACAACACAGGCCTATTTTGAACTTATTTTTAGAATAGGTCTGTGTTGTTATTTTAAGAAATAAATCAGAACCTTTAATCTTTAACTACTGTATTTTCTTCATTCAACAAAACAGGAGTACCAAAACCTAACTGTTCTAGTTTTTTAAGTTGTGTTTTAGCATCACCTACTACGAGATAAATCATTTTGTTAGGGTCAAGATAAGTACCTGTTAGTTTTTTAATCTCATCTATGGTCATATTATTTACAATTGCCTCTCGTTGTGTAACATAATCTTTTGGATATTGAAACGTACTCATATTAGTTAGCATATTCAATTTAGAATTAAAGGTTTCAAAAGCTCTTGCATTACTTTTTATTAAAGAACTTTTTGTGATATCTAAATCATCTTGAGTATAATTTTTTCCGTAATTATTCAGGATTTCTTTAACCAAATCAGCCGATTCATAGGTTACATTAGACCTTACACCACTAGATATCGTAAACATTCCTGGGATAGTACTTCCAGAAAATCCAGAGTATATACCATAGGTGTATCCTTTACCTTCTCGTAATTGTTGTGTGAGTTGTGATGCAAAACCACCACCACCCAGGCGATAATTCATAATCTGTACTGGATAATAATCAGGATCTGTTGCTGCCAATGCAGGATATCCAAATCGCAATTGAGATTGTTTAGCATCGGGTACATCATAAAAGTATACTTTGGATTGCTGTGGAGCTTTAGGTGCATTTAAAGCAGGAAATTTAACCTCTTTGTGCTGCCATTTGGTATTTAGGCCTGCTAGAGATGTCTTTGTCATAGCTTTTGTGATGTCACCAACCACATGCATTTTGGTAACATTGGGAGCTATATTAGTGCTATAATATTGCTTAAGGTCTTCTATTGTAATAGAAGATACAGATGTTTCTGTACCCAAATTGTTATGAGAAAGAATATGATCTTTTCCATAACTTAGTTTAGCATATTCATTGTTGGCAATGCTTCTAGGGCTTGCTTTTTCTTGTTGAACCTGGCTAATAACACTTTGTTTTATTAACTCAAACTCTTTAAGATCCCATCTAGGCTGAAGAATCATTTCTTCTACTAAAGCCATAATTTTAGTATAGTTTCTAGATAAGGTGCTTCCGCTTATAATGATACTTTCGTCTCTTGCCCTAATATTAATAAACGCTCCCAGACTTTCTATGGCATTTTCTAATTCTTCTGTAGTCTTGTTTTGGGTACCTTTGGTCATGATTTGTGCCAATAAGTTTGATACACCTACTTTATCAGGCTTTTCTAATAATAAACCTCCTCTTATGTTTATTCTAAATTGTACCAGAGGAACTTCATCATTTTGTATTCCGTATACTTCGATCCCTGACGAAAACTGATCTTGCCATACCTGTGGTACTGTAACTTCAGGAGTATCTCCATATGGTGGTTCTGTAGATCGATCAAAACTAGATGGGGTTTTCTCATAATCTGCCACTATACTGGCATCAAAATTTTCTTCTGCTCCTGCTACAATTTTTTCCTCGGCTACTTCTGCAAGTTTAGAATCTTTTAAAGCCAAATCAGCCTGCCCAATAGGAACAAAGCTTGTAGCAACATAATGTTTCCCTTTGATATATTGATTATATACTCTATTTACATCATCAATAGTTACTGCAAGGATATTTTTTACATCCTGGTTAATAAAACCGGGATCTCCTGCAAAAATTTCATATTGTGCTAGTTGAAAGCCTTTACCCAATACACTAGATAAACCATTGTAAAATGCGGTTTCCTGACTTGCTTTAATGCGATCAAGGTCTTGTTGTGAGATACCTTCGGTCTCAAATTTTGTAAAAGCTTCAGAAACAGCGCTTTCGATAGTGCTTAGATTTGTTTTTTCAAATCCACGAATGGTCAAATGGTATTGACCTGTCAATTCTGATCCATAATTATACATGGTAATTTCAGGAGTAAGTTGTTTGTCTTCTACCAATACTTTATTGAAAGGAGCTTTTTTTCCTTCAGATAAATATGTAGAAAGCACTTCTAAAGCATATGAATCGGAATGATATACTGGTACAGTTGGCCAGGTCATCGTTAATTGTGGAAGACGTGCAAAATTATCTTCATAGTATAATTTTTTGGTCTCGGTCAAAACCACTGGACGTTTTTCTAATGCAGGAATATCTTCTCCACGTTTAATTTCATCAAAATATTTATGCACCCATGTTTTGGCTTGATCCGGATTAAAATCTCCTGCTATCGTAAGTGTAACGTTATTAGGAACATACCAATGATTGTAAAAGTCTTTTACATCTTGTAAGGTAGCATTTTGTAAATCTTCTAATGATCCAATTACTTGCCAGCTATATGGATGATCTGCAGGATACATGTTTTTATCGATTACATAATTAACATGCCCGTAAGGACGATTATCTATACTCTGGCGCTTTTCATTTTTGACCACTTGCTTTTCTTTGGCTAAAACAGGATCAGTAACGGTATTGATGAAAAAACCTAATTTATCGGCTTCGGCCCAGATCATTTTCTCAAGTGCATCTTTGGGGACGGTTTGATAATAATTTGTGCGATCCTGACTTGTAGAACCATTTGCTCCGGATCCACCAATACGAGCACTCATTTTATCTAACCCGCCTTTTCCTAGATTCTCGGATTCAAGAAAGAGTAAATGTTCGAATAGGTGAGCAAAACCTGTTCTTCCTTCTTTCTCACGTGCAGAACCTACGTGTGCTGTTAAAGCAACGGCAACAACAGGATCTGATCGATCGATATGGAATATTACCTGTAACCCATTATCGAGTGTAAATTTCTCGAAATCGACTTTGAACTCCTTATTCTCAACGATTTCTTGAGATGATTCTTCTGTTGCCGTATTCTTTTTACAGGAAAACAAGGTTCCTGATATGACTAGAATGAATACTAAAAATTTAATTGTTTTCATGATTGATAAAGTATTGATGAGTATGAGATTTTTATATGTGGTATTAACTTTTATTCACTTCCTATAATTTTATATATGTTGAGGTCGTTAATTTGAGTAATTGATACTAGATCTTCTTCGATTTTTGTTACCACAGGTTTCAGTTCTATTAATTTTTCTTTTTCATGATCGTATTTTGATATTTTCTTGATTTTTGTTTTTGTTAAAAAATTAATACTGGTGTTTCCAGCTCCATCATGTACAGCGTTTCCATAGTTGTTATACTCTGAGCCAATAAGCATATAGTCATTGTGTTTTTTTTCGAATCTAAATTTTACTTCGTAATCGTGTCGCATAGATTGATGACTAACACTTAGTATCGTGGATGTTATTTTAAGTGTTGGGTTTTCATTATAAATAGATGCAGAAGTTAAGTTTCCGCTTAGAGCTTTTTGTATATATCTATCATCTTCTGATCCTTCATATATAGCAATTCTAACCTCTTCAGGATCATCGTCATCTATATTGGTATTCGAACTTACTAGTATAGCCACAAAATCCTGAAAACCATCCTGATTTAAATCTCCAAATACTATCTTTTTCTTATTTTGAACTACAGCAATTTCAAAACCGTTAGCAATAAAATTTGTAAAGCCTTTTATACTTTCCTCTTCATTTGTATTCAGAGATGATTTGTTTTTTATAGGACGCTCTTCTTTAGCATCTTTTTTTTCAAGAACTTGCTTTTTTTCACTATTGCAAGAGAAGAGTATAATCATTATGATTAGAAATTTGATTTTTTTCATTGTATGCTACTCCTTTTTTGGCGGTAATTCAACCTCTCCATCAGGATGAATTCTACATAATACGTTACTAAATTGATCGATAAGGTTTAAAACAAATACCACGGGACCTTCTTTAGGTATTTTTTGAAATTCGTCACTTTTGGCAATAGCAGTAAGTGCCTGTAAAACTGCCTGGCAAGTATTATGAAAACATTTTTCTTTATACTCGTCATCATCTTCACGGTAGTATTCTCCTTCTTCATTTAACGGAAAAAAAGCTTCTAGATCTAATACCCCGCAATCACTAAAGGCCTCTCCTTCTGATCCACCTCCATACCCCATAAAACCTAAATCAGGAGGCGTAGTGATCTCTCCCTGTGCAGCAAATACAATCTTAGAAACCGGATGTAAAGGGTCATAACCGGTATAATTAGAATCTGCAAAGAAGGTAAAGCTTTCTAGAAGATCTGTTGTTATTTGTTTGATTATAGTATCTTGATTCATGTTTTTATTTTTATTACTTGACGAGGTTTTAGGATGCTTTTTGTGTCAACTAATTATTGTTTATTGGTTTTTAGTTCGTTTAATATGATGAGTTTTTGCCATATTTTCCTACTTAACCCTGTAGTTAATATTTCGATTTCATTTACGGCTCTTACTACTTTTTCGTCAGGTAGACTTTGAGAATATAGGGCTGCTACTTTACTAACTAATGCTGTGGCTTCAGAGCAATAGTCAAGATATCGTTGAAGTTGAAAATTAGTAAAGGTTCGTTTGGGAGAATTTTCTGTAGCAGATTCTGGTATATCTGTGACATTTGGATCTTTTGTTAATTGATGCATATCAATAACATGAGCAATTACTCTGAGTTCATTAAGAGATTTCAGAGCCCGTTTCATTTTTAGCCTGGATTCTAGTGAAACAAGAAAAAAAATTGCAGCACCTAGTAGTATAATATCATTAAAAATCGCTTCAGAAATGGTAACGACATTAGCAAGAGTAGTATTTTCAATTTGTAAATCAATATAAGTGATACTATAGATCAACCCTCCTAAACCAATTAGTATGATCATATGAGAAAATACACGAAGTAAAATATTTGGAGAGGAGATCCAATCAATATTTTGTTTGCTTTTTTGAGCAGTATGCAAGAATTGAAAGCAAACCTTTCTGAGTCCCGAATCAGGAAATCGATCTGAAACTCGTTTTTCGAGTAGATCGATGGTTTTAATAATTTTTTCTGGTTCCAGATTTATACTGTTATTCATTTATTGATTATATTTTATTAATATTCATCATTTCTTCTCTGTTTTTGAACATTTCTAATCATTTTCCCTAAGTCTTTATCTTTCTTTTTTCTCTCTTTGGCATCTGACTCAAAATGCATTTTTTCTTTTTCCATTTTTCTAAAATTGGAATATGAGTCTTTATCAATTTCTCCATTTTTAACAGCTTCCAGTATAGCACAACCTTTCTCATGCCCATGAGCGCAATCTTTAAATTTACAATTTTCAGCATATTTAATAATGGTTTCGAATGTAATTTCTAACCCACTTGCTGTGTCAGCAATTCCAACTTCTCGCATTCCTGGGTTATCGATCAAAATACCTCCATTATCCTCTTTAAAATTTATTTTTAACTGGTGGTACTGGATTTGCAGCAGGAGAAGGAAAAAAAGTTGGATCAAAACTATTTAATACTTCTATTCTAGATGTGTTTGTATCTATTTTTAAACGGTATTGTTTAAAGAGTTTATTAAAATATTTGGTATCAACGAGGTCACGATCTATCCTTTTTATTACCATTTCATATAGATTTTCGTTTTCATTATATGCCGCTAATACAATTAGGTAATTTCTAATTAATCCTGTTATCCCTTGAGAAGTGAAATACTTAATTTCTTCTAAATCATTGATCAGTAGGGTGTTATTTATCTCTTTTGTAATATTATCATGATCTTTCAAAAGAGGATGGTATGAATAAGAATCGTTCATCCCGTAAAGATTCATAACGAGGTCTTCAGGTTTTGTTTTATTACCTACCATAAATTCAATACCTCCATCTGGTGTTCTCATGACAGAAGTGTCTTCCCAATCTATGGTGATTGTTTCTATTCCCCAATTAAATTCACCTTCTTTATAAACTGCTGGGTTCACAAAAAATGTAATTTCATTCTCAGCATAATAATCTTTATCGTTAAGAATTCGTTTTTTGAGATGAACCCTTGTTAAATCATCAACCGGAAATCCATTATTTTCTAGTTTTTTAGCAACTTTTATGATAAGCTTTTGCTCTAAATTGGTATACTCGACAATGGCAGACTTAAGTCCTCTGGCTATATCCATAGAAGATTTTTTTTGATATTTTTTTCCACTAAAAAAAAGTACAAGAACACAAAGTACAGTTACTGATCTATATATGTATTTCATAAAAACTTCTTATTTATTCTTTTATCCAAACTACATTTATTCTATATCTTGTATGGTTTTGTAGAACAACTCTTATATAAAAATACACATATACCATCGATTATAATGGCATATGTGTATTTTAACTACATGTTATTTTCGATTAAGATTTAGGAACCGGGAATCCTCTGTCTTTCATTAAGGCTTCGATCTTAGCATCACGTCCTCTAAATTTACGATACGCTTCTGCCGGATCCATAGCGTTGCGTGGTGCAAAAAGGTATTTTACCAGTTTAGCAGCAACTTTTTTATCATAAAACCCTCCTGGAGCTTCAGCAAACGCTTCTGCTGCATCAGCGGTAAGTACATCTGCCCACATATATCCATAATATGCGGTAGCATATCCTTCTCCAGAAAATACATGCCCAAAATGTGGTGTTCGATGACGCATCACTAGCTCTTTTGGCATATGTAATTCTGTAAGCGTTTCCTTTTCAAATTTATCCACATCAATATTGGTTGGATCTGCTAAATGAAATTTCATATCCATTAGGGCAGAGGCCAGGTATTCTGTTGTAGCAAACCCTTGATTAAAGGTAGCAGCTTTTTTAATTTTGTCAACCAGTGTTTTTGGGATAGGTGCTCCAGTCTTGTAATGTACTAGATAGTTATCAATCACTTTATCGGTAGATAACCAACGTTCTAATAATTGAGATTGAAACTCTGTGTAATCACGTACCCCACCATTAAGAGTTGGGTACCTTACTTCGGAAGCAAAGAAATGTAAAGCATGACCAAATTCATGGAAAAAAGTTGTAGCATCATCCCAAGATACCAAAACAGCTTCTCCCGGAGCTGGTTTTACAAAATTAGAGTTATTAGAAGCTAATACATTCTTTTTACCATCAAAAGTGGTGTGGCTTCTATAGGTGTTTGCCCATGCTCCAGATCGCTTACCAGGTCTGGCAAATGGATCAAGGTACCATAAGCCAATATGCTCTCCAGAAGTTTTATCAGTTACTTCCCATACTTTAACATCTTCATGAAAAACAGGAACTTTACCTTCTTCAATAGGAGTGAATTTAAAATTAAATAATTCTCCTGCTACAAAGAACATAGCTTCTCTTAATTTATCTAATTGTAAGTATTGTTTTACTTCATCAGAATCCAGATCGTATTTCTTTTTTCTTACTTTTTCTGCATAGTAGCGATAATCCCAAGGCTCTACCGTAATCTTATCTCCGTTTGCATCTGCTACGGTTTGCATATCGGATACCTCTTCTTTTACTCTAGCTATAGCAGCTGGCCAAACAGCATTCATAAGTTTCATAGCATTGTCAGGATTCTTAGCCATACGATTTTGTAGCCTCCAGTCTGCATAATTATCATGTC
This sequence comes from Aquimarina sp. MAR_2010_214, assembly GCF_002846555.1. Taxonomy (NCBI): domain Bacteria; kingdom Pseudomonadati; phylum Bacteroidota; class Flavobacteriia; order Flavobacteriales; family Flavobacteriaceae; genus Aquimarina; species Aquimarina sp. MAR_2010_214. The sequence goes on along the minus strand of NZ_PJMS01000001.1, from coordinate 4,974,351 downwards.
CTAATAGACCAACACGTTCTTTTCTTAACTTCAGGATTTTGGCGATATTTTCATTGTTATCCTTAGCATCGCCATTATCTCCTCTAGAATAGTAGTTTCTCCATACTTTTTCACGTATAGAACGCTCATCAGAATAGGTAAGGAAAGGATCCATAGAAGACCTTGTATTGGTTACTGCGTATTTACCATCCTGATCTCTATCTGTTGCAGCTTTTGCATATGCTTTGATCAAGGGGTCTGATAAACCACTTAATTGATCTTTGGTAATATAGGTAACATACCCTTCTTCATCTTCTAAAATATTATTAGAAAAGTTGGTGTATAGTTCTGATAATTCTTTGTTGATCGCTGCATAACGTTTCTTTTTTTCTTCATCTAGCTCTGCGCCATTCATAGCGAAAGACTCGTAGGTAAGTTGCACTACACGTTGTTGGTCTTCTTCTAAAGGTGTTTTTTGAGCATTATCATAGACAGTTTTGATACGCTTAAATAACTTTTCGTTTTGTGATATTTTTGACCTAAAATCTGATAATTTAGGAGCCATTTCTTTTTGGACATCCCTAAATTCTGGTGAAGACATATTACTTCTTAGGATACCGTAGTAGGTAAAAACTCTATTGAGTTCTGCTCCAGCTCTTTCCATTGCGACAATAGTGTTTTCAAAAGTAGGAGATTCAGAGTTATTAGCTATTTCATCAATTTCTTTAAGCTTGAGCGCCATTCCTTTTTCTAAAGCTGGTTTAATATCCGCTACAGTCATTTTATTGAACGCTGGTGTACCCTCATATGGACCAGTCCATTCTTCTAGTAAGACATTTGCTATCTCTTTAGAATCGGATTCTGTTGTTTTTTCCACAGTTTCTTTCTTTTGATTACAGCTGGCTAAGAGCACAATAGCTGATAAAGCTACGGTCTTAAACGTTGTAAAGAGTTGTGAGTTAATCATAATTATATAATTTAAATTCTGAATTTATTATTATTCGCAAAAAAGATAGCATTGACAAAAAAGAGTTTTCCGTTCTCCCAAAAAGACCTGAATAAAGGATTATCTACCATATAAATAAAGCTTCCGTTACCCATTCTTGATTCACCAAACACCAATGAATTATTTAAATTATTTAAGGCATCTGCACCTGCAAATCCAGACACATTTTGTGGTTGTTCTATATAAGCAATGTTATATCCGTTTTGAAGGAATTTATAAGAACTGTTTCCTAATTTTAAACTGAAATAGGTGTCATCATATCCAAACGCCATTGGATGTGATGAATCTACTTTAGTTTTAAAAATACTTCCTGTAATGAAATCTTTTACACTTTTTCGTTCGCGTTGATCATATGGTGTAAGATTACCAATAGAATCCTTTTCTTTCTCATCACTTTTATTTTTTTTAAGATCAAATCCTTTTTTACCTGCAAAAGTATTCACTGCATTACCTATTGCAATTACTTTACCACCGCTGCTAACCCATGTTTTTAATTTGTCTAAAGCTCCTTTATCCAGATAGCCGTTGTAATACCCATTTGGCATAATTAATACATCATATTTAGTAAGGTCGATATTCTTAAAATAATCTGTATCAATTGAGGTAATAGGGAATTTAAGTTGTTGTTCGAAGAAATACCAAATCTCTCCATAACTTAAAGAAGAGGTGTATCGACCTTTTAATACTGCAATGCGTTGGTTGTTGATGAGTTTTACATCTGGAGAACCAAAATCTACCCCTTTACTAGAGAAACTTGTAGGAGCAGTATATAGTTTTCTGTGATGAGCATTGGCAATATTGATAACCGTTTTGTCATAATTCGTGGTTTTACGATTATCACTTTTGGTGATGATAAGACTTCCTTTTTTGAAATTCTCTGTACCGTTACTAAAATCTTTTTCACTAAAACGTACTCTAATATTATGTCGTAATAAGTCTGCCATAAAAGCAGCATCATCCATACTATTCCACTTTGCAATATACCCTGGTCCAGATGGATTACCTGTATTGTTTATTGTATTAGGTTTTTTATTTCCATTGGCAGGTATTAGAGAGGTAGAAGCAATGGCATCTAAACCATATGCATGAGGTACACTCCAAGCAGTAATATCATAGGTAAGAGGATCACTAAGTTTGGCGTTTGGTTCAAAAAGTACTTTTACCATTTTACCTTTTGGCTGATTTGTACTTACCACGAGTGCCCCGTTGGCATTAATACTCCCTTGTTTATTTTCTTTAAAATTGAATCCTGAAATTTTTGCAGTATTGGTAAACCCATATCTGATATCATGAGTTTCTAGCAATTTGACTAATGCATCGATCTTATCGGCTTCTCCATTTAGTACATAGCTTTTATATTTAAGTCCAGAGGTATTAAAGAATTTTTTAAACTCAGTATTTAGTTTTGCAGCTTGATTAGATGAGATTTCAACTGTTGATAACCCTGTTGTGGTGTGGTGTAACGCACGATCTTTTAAAGTTAATACATATCCTTCGTCGGTTTGGATACCTAAACCGGCACGTCCATGTCCCGCTTGCTCATAGGTCATTCCGATTGCTCCCATAAAAGTAGGGTAGGTATCTCCATAGCTAGGATATAATAGATCAAAACGTTCCCTGGTAAAGAATAACCACCCTTCTGCATCAAAATATCGAGCATGGTTTTTACCTATTTGAGTTTGGAAATCTCTTTGCCATGGCGTAATAATCTCATGAAAGGGTTCTGCAGCAGGTGCAAAATAGTAAGGTTCATTGATACCTTGTTCATGAAAATCCACATGAATATGTGGCATCCATGTGTTGTATGCTTTGATACGTTGTCTTGATTCTACTTGGGTTGCCCATGCCCAATCACGGTTAAGGTCAAATAAATAATGATTTGGTCTTCCGCCAGGCCAGGGTTCATTATGTTCTGTTGCAGTTTGATTTGTATTATAAGGTGTAGCTTTTGTTTGGTTATACCAATTTACATATCGATCACGACCGTCAGGGTTGATACAAGGATCTATAATAACCACAGTATTTTTTAACCATGCAGTTTTCTTAGTAATTAACTCATAAATAGTTTGCATAGCAGCTTCTGTACCAGAAGCCTCATTACCATGTACATTATAACTTAACCAAACAATTGCAACTTCTGGATTAGCAGTGCCTTCTGCAATACCAATATTTTTTAAATTGTTTAATCTTATGTTTTCTATGTTATTTAGATTTTCTTCGGAAGAAACAATAGCGTAAGTCAACGGTCTGCGTTCATTTGTTTTTCCATAAGTATGGTAGCTTACCATATTAGAATGACCAGCAACATGATTAAAATAATTTACGACATCGGCATGACGTGTAAATTGATTACCTATTTCATAACCCAGAAATTCGGCAGGAGATTGTAATTTGTTTTGAGAATAGGTTAAGCATGTCGTTACAGTTACGACAAAGAGTGTGATGATTAGTTTTTTCATTGATTGGTGAATTCTTTTAAAAGGGTAAAATACCGAGTTAAATTTAGGATTTAATTGGTATTAACTAAAATTTAGGATTTGAAATAGAGAATATTGATAAATTTTAATATTTATATAAAGACTTATAGATGAATTCTTTCAAACTATTAAAAAAAATATAAAAAAACAGATGAGATTACAATCTACCGTATATTTATCGACCAAAAAATTTGCTTATGCTTAGTGACTGTATTCCGTTTAGTGATACGAATTACTTTTCTTCTCTTATTTGTGATTATTTAGATCAAAAGTCTGAATTGCAACCTTTTTATAATCGTTTTCCAGAATTAGAAAACTTCAAAGACCAAATTGAAGAAAAACAACACTCTTTTTCTAATGAACATAGAAAAGTATTGGTACAAACTTTGCGTAAACAATATAAAAGTATTGTTTCTTCTGATCCCACTAGTCAAAATATAGAATCATTAGATAAGCCTACTACGTTTACTGTTGTTACGGGACATCAACTGAATCTTTTTACAGGACCATTATACTTTTTGTATAAAATCATCTCTACCATTAATCTTACTAAAATTTTGAAAGAGAGGCACCCAGAATATGATTTTGTGCCTATATATTGGATGGCAACCGAAGATCATGATTTTGAAGAGATTAATTACTTTAATCTTTTTGGAAAGAAGGTCCAATGGAATCGTAACGATGGGGGAGCGGTAGGAGTTTTTGATACCGAAGGATTAGATAAAGTTTTTGAAATTTTTTCTTCTGAAATTGGATCAGGACGAAATGCAGAATACCTTAAGTCCTTATTTAAGGAAGCGTATCTAAAACATAATAATCTTGCAGAAGCAACCCGATATCTGGCTAATGAATTATTTGGAGAATATGGTCTGGTGATTATTGATGGGGACGACCGTGAATTAAAGAAGCTTTTTATACCGTTTGTTGAAAAAGAATTAGTAGATCAGGTTGCCTATACTAAAGTAGTGCCGAAAGCAGAAAAACTAGAAATACAAGGGTATAAAGTACAGGTAAACCCCAGAGAAATCAATTTGTTTTATCTGGCAGATGGATTGCGAGAACGAATTATTGAAAAGGAAGATGGGTATTTTGTAAACGAAACAGATATTAACTGGAGCAAGAGTGAGCTAATAAAACATCTCTATGAGATGCCGGAGAGGTTTAGTCCCAATGTGATGATGCGTCCTTTGTATCAGGAAGTGATTTTGCCTAACCTTTGTTATATAGGTGGTGGTGGAGAATTAGCATATTGGTTAGAGTTAAAAGACTATTTTGAAGCTGTAGATATTACTTTCCCGATGTTGTTACTTCGTAATTCGGTACTGATTCAAACCAAAAAACAAGCTGAGAAAATAGAAAAACTTAATGTTTCAGATACAGAATTGTTTTTGAAACAACATGAATTAATTAACCATAAGGTGCGTCGTATATCGAACATAGATATTGATTTTGATCCACAACGTGAGCATTTGAAAAAGCAGTTTAAGGCAATGTATACATTAGCAGAGCAAACAGACGTAACTTTTTATAATGCTATAAAAGCACAAGAAGTAAAACAACTTAAAGGACTGGATGTCTTAGAAAAACGATTATTAAAAGCACAAAGACGTAAACTAGGAGATCATGTAAAACGTTTAACGACACTGCAAAATGAACTTTTTCCTAACCAAAGCTTGCAAGAACGTAATAAAAATTTTGCAGAATTCTACCTGGAGTATGGCTCTGATTTAATTCCGACATTGATAAAACATTTGGATCCCTTAAAAGGGGAGTTCCTGGTTTTGAAACAATAAGTGTAGATTCGATCTATAAGTTTAAAATCAAATCTTGTAAAGAGCAGTCGGGTGATAGGTCTAGTTTTTTTCGAAGCCTATAACGCGCCTTTTTTACTCCTTCTTGTGAGATATTGAGAATATTACCGATCTCTTTTGAAGATAAATTCATTTTAAGAAGGGCTAAAAACCGTAATTCATTTGTAGTTACGTGTGAGTATTTCTTTTTGATTCGGCAATAAAACCCTTTGTGAACTTGTTCAAAATATTTTCTGAAATTCTCCCAGTTCTCATCATCTCGCAGGTCAAAATTAATGGTTTGTATAAGTTTTTGATAGTTATATTGAGCATTTTTAGATTCAGAATGTTTGATGAGTTTTACTTCATTTCTTAAATTCTCCAGGACTTTATTCTTTTTTGCAATATGCAATGCGTAAGTAGTTAATTCATTCTTTTTATAATTCAATTCAGAATTGAGTTTTTCTTTTTCCAAAATTGAACGTTTTATTTTTAGCCTGAAAACATAAAAACTTAAACCAAAAATAATCATGAATACCCCAAGTCCAATGATCAAAAGTAGTTGTTGCAAGTTATCCATTTTGGCTTTTTGTTCGAGCAATTCAATTTCAGTATTTTTCATTGTGATTTGACGCTCTTTTTTCTCAGTTTCAAAAATGATTTTTAGTTCATCTACACGTTTCTCATTTTCTAAAACGTATAAAGAATCTTTTAATCGCTCATAATTTTTATAAAACTGTAATGCTTGTGTGCTTTTTCCTTCCTGCTCTGCAATACTAGATAAGATATGATTGATTTCTTTTTCTCTTTTCAAATCTTTGATTGTTTTATTAATAGCAATCGCTTTTGAGACGTAATGTTTTGCCAGATCTATTTTTTTTAATTTTAAATAGGTATTTGAGATAGCACTATAAGTAGATAACTTTAATTTGTTGTTTCTTGTGGTCGGGTAATTCGATAATGCTTTTTCATAGTATTGCATAGCAGTGTAATATTCTCCTTTTTCATAATATGTATTCCCTATAATATTCTGGTTAGATGCTATAGCTTGTTTAGGTCCTACCGATTTTTTGTGGTCCAGTGCTTTTTGTAGATAGTCTAATGCTTTATCATATTGTTTTAGACCTTTATAGCATTTGCCCATATTTTGCAAAATTGAGGCTACAGATAGTTTGTTTCCATCATTTTCTATTTTAGACAATCCTTCCTTTAAATATTCTAATGCTTCTTCATACTTATGCTGATTTATCAGTATGTAACTAATATGGTGATATCCACGGCCTACTCCTGCGGGGTTATTAATCTTTTCATGAAGTTGTATTGCTTTTAGAAAATACTCAATAGCTTTTGGTCGATGCCTCATTTTGTTATATACAACACCTATATTTTCTATAGATTTAGCGTAAGAAAGAGAATCATTTTTAGATTTAAAAATCTCGCCAGATTCTTGAAAACTTTGTATTGCTTCATGATAATTTCCTTGATAATTATGGATGGCTCCAATCTGGTGCAAAGCAGATGCCTGACCCCATTGGTGGGATATCTCCTTATTAATAGTCAATGCTTTTTTAAAGTAAACAAGTGCAGAATCCAATTCTCTTTGGTAATAGTATACAATTCCCATGCAGTTATATGCACCAGCAATACCTCTTGGTTTTTGAATTCGTTTAGCTATTGTAAGGGCTTTGTTGATATAAGCTTTTGCTTGTTTTGGATTTGAAGTTGCATATTGAATACCGAGGTCATTATAGGCTAATACTTGCGTGGTGTCGGCGGTTTTTTTGTTGGAAACTAGTAAAACTAAACTATCTACGACCTTTTTGTTTTGAGCAGATAGTATATTAATAAAAAATAGAGCCGTTAGAAGTATATAAGTGGAATAGTGGGGTTTCATTAAGAGTGATTTTGTGGTTAAAGGTAATGCTTTGATTTACAGTTTAAAAAAACCTTAAAGCAGAAGCAATAAAATAATAATTCATGTTTTATTAAAATACTTCTCTACCAAAATACTGGTAGAGAAGTATATAAAAGGGTTGGGACAAAAGTGTTAATTTTCTTTTATTAATTTAGTAGTGTGTGTTTCTCCATTTTCAAATTGAATTTTTAAAACGTAAACCCCACTAAGGTTTTGAAGGTTGATACGAGCTTCTTTCTTCTTTCCAGTACTATTTGCAAAATCGGTATGCGAAATAATCAACCTACCGTTAAGATCAGTTATGGTTATTTTAACTTTCCCTTTTTGCAAAGCAGAATATTGTATATTAAACTCTTTTTTACTAGGGTTTGGATATACAGATAACCCGAATTTTTTTACCTCGGTTACTATTTGTTCTTCTGCCAGAGACCCTGATGTGGTGGTGTTTTTATCACGATCAGTAGTTTGTTCTTTTGAAGCTATCATATTTCTAACACTAACATGAGGAACCGTGTTAGTGCAAAATTTCAACATTTTTGTTTCAAAACCTGGAGTATCTTTACCGATAAAGTAAGCATCTCCCCATGTTGGATTATCAGCTCCATTATACTCCTTGAATTTAGATTCTCCTTCTTCTTTTGCTTTTTTTGGTAAATCGGTATCTGTTGTTGTAGTATAAGAAACGTCTAGATTTGTGGTATAGGATTGCCTTATCATTTCTCCGTTTTGCTTACCTGATTCTGCTAATCCAGAGTATCCATAATACTCGATCTCATAGTTTATAGTCAACCATTTTTCTTTGATATTTTTTGCAATACTGGCGTTAGTAGCAGATGAAAGACTTTTGATATTTTTGTTTAATGTATTATGATCGATTAATGAAGAAATATCCAGACTCATGGGTAGTTTTTTTCTTATTGTTTTGGTTTTAGAACGATTTGAAGATGTAGCAACACCTTTTGTGTCATAGGTAGTAACAACGATACTAGCCATAAAAAAACCACCTTCAAAACCACGAGTTTTATTAATATTAGTGACTATATATGGTCTTTCTTTAATGCGAAGGTAAGCTCCAACATCCGAATATTCATTTTTTACTACCGAAACAGCCATAGATGGTGTGTACATCATATTAAAAATACCTATTGACTCATTGTATAACGGAAAAGCTCCTTTGCTACCATTACTAGATTCTACAGGTGCTTGTTCTGCATTTTTTGATCCGGGAGTTGTGATGATAAGGCCTTCAAAAATGGGGTTGACTATTTCTAAGGTACCTGTAGCAGATAGTTCTGAGAATACAACACTAGGTTGTGGATCAGGAAATTTTAACGGAATAGTTTTATCCTCTTGATCTTTTAGATTGTCCAATCTCATTTTTAATGCTGCAGCTTTCATAGATCTACCACTGCCTTTCATTGTTGTTCCGGCAGCATCCATACCTTCTCCAACTGCATCTGCCGCATCACCTAACCCCAACTTACCAATAAATGGTAATCCGTTTGCTGTTTTTCCTATGGTTTTAATAACCTTACCTGCGCCCGATAAAAAATCCCCACTAGACATAACTGATGTTCCTTGATATTCTAAGAGTAAAGCTTCACGCTCCCAATCCTGTACCTTTTTTCCGGGAAGCACAAACTTAGTTTCATTACTCCATTCTTTAGCTCCCCAATCATCAAAATTCTTAAAACTAATATCTCCTAATGTTTGAGCTTGTTTCCCATAAGGAGTGTCCAGTGTACTATTGAGAAAATTATCCGAATTTTTCATAAAACCTGTATATTCGGGTGCGCCGGCGGGGATACTTCCTCCAAGAGTACGACCTACAATTTTCAAAGTTCCTCTTGTCATCTTTTTTACCTTAATTTCTAGATTAGACTCAAAGAAACATGTACAAGGGTCATAATTAAATATGAAATCTGCATAGAAAAATTCACTAGATGTGTTAGAGTTTAGAGGTATTGATTTAGCATAGCTACCCGTGTTTAGGTTTGGATTATCCAAAGCATATCCTTGTAGATAACTTGACCATAGTCGTGGTTTGCCATAAACCCCGCTAATTGTATTGGTTTTTGTGTCAACTATGCTTATTTCTAAGATATTTGATGTAGTGTCGTTTTTTATGTAAATGAACACTCTTAATTTCCCAGAAAAGCGATTATACAAGATCATGTATGGTTCGTTTAATAGGTATATATCTGGTTTTGGCTGATTTTTTTCATCATATCCAAAATCCATTTTTATAAGCTCCCACCCATCCAGAGGGCTATAATCTTCACCGCCAACATAGGTACCATCTGCTAAATGTTTGGCAGAAATCCCTGCAAATTTCTCGCCTATACCATAAAACGGGCTTAGCGCGCGCTCTGTTCTTACTTCTCCATCTACTTTGTAACGCATTATGTATGTTTTTTCTCGCCAATCAAATAAGTTTACCGGTGTATTTGCTTCTGGAGAAAAAGAAAATTGCGGATCTGTAATGTAATTTTCAGGAGCTGGTTGATTACCAAACTTTTCGCTACTTATAATAATATTTTTGGGTTTGTATGATAATTGCACAGCTCCTTTGCGAACCATAGATAATAATCGACCATAATTGCCATCATCTCCATTTAACAAAACTGGTGTGGGTACACCAGTTAGAGTTACTACTTGATTATTTTGTTCTGCATGCATTTTCCCCCAGTGATACCATAAATAAATAGGTTCATTTTTTAAAAAAGAGGTTTCTTTTGTAGTTCCTTTGTTAAAAAGATAGATAGTGCCGTCTTCATTTAGTTCAATTCCTGCAATGGGGCGCCTGGCGCCTGGGGATTGTAAAACATTTTGTGTGAATTTGCTATTACTGTAATCCAATAGTCCAATTTCAGCGATAGACCCTTCTTCAAATACGATTTTAAAAGTTTTTATAGGCTCTTCCTTATTCAGAATAATTATATCTCCAGAACCTACCACTGCACTATTATCGTACTTTGCAATAGGGGGATTGGAGAGTAGAGATAAACGAGTAGCAGTTTTATTATTAAAAAGAGGATCCTTCTTATGATAAGCAGAATCATAAAAAGGTATCGGGATATAATTATTGTCAAACGATTTAAGAATGTTATAGTTAAAAATAAAATCTTCAGTATTTGAAGTGTTGGTTAAGGTTGTTCCTTCTATTTTCCATTGTTCTGGACTCTGTTGTTTGTTTTTAAGGTGCCAGTATATATCTGGATCGTTTGGTAATGCGTCTTTACTCCGTATACTTTTAAATAGAGCCTGCCCTGATTGTATAATAGAGGACTCAAATTCGAAGAAATATTTTTTATCCAGGTACTCCAAATTATATGTAGGGTGTATAGAAGTAACATCGTTTGTGATTAGTTGCAGTTCTGGTGTGCCATTACTGTTTTGTATGGCAAGCCATTGACTGCCATCGGTAACACTTGATAAAGAAAAACCATTATGAATTTCATCCTGTATAATCCACCACAATTGATTTTTATGAGGATACGCTGTTTTTACAAAAGAAAGACCAGTGCTGGTTCTCGTTAACAAAGCATCTGATTTATTTACAGAAATAGTAATTAATCCTTTTAAGGATTGAGTTCCTTTGAAGTTTGGTAATACTAAAGAAGCTAGGTCAATATGTGCTATGTTTTGTTGAGATGGTATAGATTGCTGTGCATGTATGAGTAGTATAGAGCTCATAAAAAATAATGTACACAGGCCTAAAAAAATGAGTTTTTTCATCTGTTTAAAAATATCGTCGTTATGAATTATTTTTTATTAGCAGCCGTTTCTAATTCATCCATTCGTTTTTTTAGAGAATCTATAACAGATTGTTGTTGCAGGATATATAGATAGAGTTCTTCTATTTTTTCTACAGAGACTACACTTACTTTTTTAAGATCTAATCCTTTTTGGACTACATCTTTCTCTGTGGGCATACCTGGTAAGTGCTTGTTAGTAACTACATATTTTTCAACCTCTTTAAGAGGCATTAAGTTGTAGTCTTTTTCAAAAACATAATCAGGAAAACTACTAGCATTAGCTACAAAGCTATTTGCTTTAATTTTACCAGAAACTTCTAATTTTTCTGAAGGTGTGCTTGTTCCTATCCCTACTTTTCCTTTAACAGTAGTATATAGGATATTGCCAGCTGGTGAGTTAATTGCAAAACGTGATCCTGTAGTGTTTCCCAGATTAATGTTTAACCCTTTTCTTACATTAAATTCTTGAGTAGTAGTTGTATTACCAAAAATAAGATTACCATCTAGAGTGATGTTATTTTTAAAAGAGGTTGCTTCGTTAAAAGAAGTTACTCCATTAATTTTGTTTTTGTTATTCCATGCATCAAATGTGATGTATTGTTTATTACTTTTTCCTAAAAAATGAAATTGTTTTTCACCAGTATTGTCTTGATCTGATATAAAAGTTAAACCACCATAATGAGTTATTTTTCCTTTTCCCTCTATTGTTAGATCTCCATTTATCTGTAGCATAGATTTTGGGTTATTAGTGCCAATACCTAAAAACCCATTATTATGAACCCTCATATTTTCTTTTCCATTAGAATTTAAAAAAAGAATAATATCATCTCCAGTATTGTCAACATCAGGATGTAATTTTAAACTACCCCAGCTTTGAAATTCACCATCATCAACCCGAAAATTGCCTTTAATATGTACTTTTTCTGATGGAGTAGTGGTACCTATCCCTAGTTTTCCGTTTTTGGTTAAGACCATTTGGTTCCAAAGTGTATTTTTACCTTTTAGATTTCGACTGAAAACTAATTTTTTGGATGAATAGCTGTTCCAGATAAACCAATTAACATCACGAGCATTTAGTTGTATAGTAGCATCATCCCTTGAGTGGTCATTGTTTATAATATACCTGTCTCTTTCGGTTCCTGTTGTTAATCCTCTAGGGAAACTTTCACTTTGTGCATTTGCGAAGTTTATCGAAAATGTGAGTGCAATGAGTAGGCATGTTTTTAATGCGGGTAGTGAATTGTTTTTCATTTTTGTGTTTTGTTAAATGTTGGAAATTAATTTTGCTCTTCAAACGTATTGATGATAGGGATAGAATGAAAAAAAGGTAGGGGGACAAAAGGTGGACATGTCTTTTAGTACCAGTAAAACATAGGGATTTGAAGCGTTGGTTGTTTTTTTTTGTTGTACTGAAATTTAGCCGTAATTAGTTAGATTTTACAGAATAATAACATAGATTTTTTTGAAATGTAGTTGAAATATTATAGAGGAAATATTTTGGATGTTGATGTAATTTTCGGGTTAATTAGATCAGGTTTTAGGTATTGAAAACTTTGCTATAAACGTGAATTTGATGTAAGAATTTGATTTTAAAAAGCCGTCAAATTAAGTTGTTTTTGTAGTTACCTCTCGACTTTAGCCTGTCTTGAGTTAAGTCGAATGGCTCGAGATGACGCGCAGAGAAATTGCATCGCCCCTTTGACGAAGCTCAGGATGATAAGGCTTTTGACGAAAAATTCACTTGTCTTCGATAGCTCTGCTGAGCTATCGAAGTACAATTTTCTATCAAAAATCACTCTGACTGACATGAGTTTTGTTATGTCGAACTTAGGTTGTAAAGGTTTTAATTATTACTTGTTATGCATTTATGTAGGCTTTTTATCTGATAGGGGAGGTTAGCTACAGGTCTTTTATGTATTACCTATACCAATTCTTTTTTTATCCAATATGGGTCCTTAATCCATGTAGTACTTTTGATCCAACTACCTTGTGCTTCATTTTTCTTTTTATATGGATCAGTATGTTCTTTGATGAATTCTAAAATAGACATTGTAAGAACCTCGTCTCTTTTATTTAGAGAAGTGTTATATAATATGTTTTGACCAATCATGGTATCAGGGGCTTTTAAAATAATACTGGATATATGTTGTTTAGAGATTTTTATACTTTGCTCGGTATCGCTGGCAAAACACTTTGTGTTAGAAAAAAGAATGATTATTATGGCAAGTTTCAAAGTAAAATTATTCATCGTTTCGGGGGTTAGAAGGTTTCTGATGTAAATTTAAATTGATTACATCATTTATTACTGAAATGATCGATGAAATACTGTTTAGTATCGATGAGTGGTTGAAGTTCTTAGGTAAAAAGAACTTGATTAATGTTTGATCTTAAGGTGATTATGGGTTTTGGTAATAAGATAAACATATCAAGGTGCCAAATAGCTGCTGTTCCATTCACTAGATTCTCTTTTAAATTCGACCCGAAGATGATCTGGTTCTTTTAAACGCAAATATTCAATATGACTAGGAATTAATTTTATTGCTGAAAAAAAATGCTTTCCTTTCAGGTAATCAATAGAAGTAGGATCATTGATTTTTTTACCTGGAGATTGTTGTGAAGTATAATCTTTTCTCGATTTTGGAGAAATCCCTTTCCATATAGATTGTAAAGTTTTGTCGTTGGTAATGATTTCAGCTTTAGCTAGTATAGAAATCTGAAGTAACCTTTCAGTGTCCAGAAAGAGAAGGCTTACCGAATTGTATTCGCTGATCTGTGTTACCTTTTTTGATCTACTGTCTGTATATACCATTAAATTTAATTTTTCATCAATATCCCGAAGTACTACAGTTCTCATTCTCGGAGAACCATGTATATCCGATGTTGCTAAAGTGAAATATCGAAAAGGGTGGGTAGGAACCTCTGCTGCAGTTTTAAGGTCGTTTATAATAGATGAAAAAATAATTCTTGTCATTTTACGTACATGTTAGTTGGTCATATAAAATTAGTTAATTTAAGGACCACAATCAAAAAAGGTATCCAAAAACTGAATACCTTTTTTTAAATTATACGATAGAAGCTTAATTAATTACCCAAGGGCCTTTAAGTACACCTCTTGCTCCATCTGTTAAGTTCCAAGTCATGATTTGGTCACCATCAAAATTTACAAATAGCATTTGTTTAGTTTTTCCTGATCCAAAGTCAATTCTGGTGGCAGCTCCAACCTTGTCAAATAATTTTCCTGCTGGGGTATCCCATTCATTTGTAGATCGTATTTTCCCCCATTGTTTTGAAAATCTAATAAATTCTGCAAACTGGCTACCATTAGTAGAGAAATATATTTGCCTTGGATATTTTAGACCTGGGAGAATATCAAAATCTTCCACAAATCTTGCAGCAGCATCATAGCCATCTCCAGTAAATGGGAATTGAGTTATAAAACCAAATATATCGGTTACCGATGCTATAGTGTTTCTATAGATGCCAATAGGTCCATTGGGTAGTGTATTAGCGCTAAATTTTTTTGATTCATAATTATAATGTTGCATCTTTATTCCAGTTTGATCAAAAAGATAAATAACATCATCAGCGGCTCTAATTCCTGCTCCTACATTTGGTAATGCTGTAATTCCCATAGGACCATTAGGGTCATTTAAGTCGAATGTGCCGAGTATGTTAGCGTTACTTACATTATAGTACACATATTTATTACCTGCTTTATTATAAAGTACAATATTGCTTCCCGAAATATGTACAGCGGCACCAATACCATCTTCAAAAATATCTACTAAAGGAGCATAGTTTGCTGTAGGTAGCGTACCTTTTAGTTTACATTCTACAACATCATATTCTGTAGCTAGTTTGGTGCCCACAATCTGATCAGGGCGTTCTGCACTTCTAACTACATAGGATAGGGGTAAACCAGCTCTTATATCTGTGCTTTCTGCCAGTTTGTTAGCTATGGCTCCAATTGATGTTTCTCCGGTAAGCTCAAAAGTACCAGCAGCATCACCTCCATAAGCGATGACTTTGATTTTTAGATTTTTTAATGCACTAAACGCATTTACATTAAGATTCCCTCCAGCATTCACTCCAAAACCGTCGTAAGCAAGATTTAAGCTAGCTTCCATTTCCTGACGGCTAGATGTAGATTCTACCAGCATGTAAAAAATACGACCATAGGTTACAGAAGAAATAAAAGTAGCGGGATTGTCTTCTTGTACATAAGTACGTAATTGATCAGGAGTAACACTACCATCAAATATTTCGGCAGGGCTGGTAGGGAGATCAAAACTCATGGTGTAATAGGATTGACTCATTTTTACCAGAGTACGATTATATTGTTTTTCACTGCTGAATGACATATTAGCTTCTGCTCTAGCTCCATATCCTTCTACTGTAAGACCCATTTCTAAGGCCATTTGACTTTGAGATTCTACCTGTATGATATCTAACTGAAAGTTTGCAGGGACTACTTCTCCGGCATTAGAGATAATAGTATTCATTCCTTCTTGGATCGTACTTTTCTTAACCTGATCTACAGAAAAGGTAGATTGAAGATTTCCATTGTTCAAATTATATGAAATTGTTCCACCAGCACGTTTTACAACAATAGGAGAAGGAGTAACATTGGATAAAGTCTTACCTTGTAATAAACTCCCCGGATAGATAACATCGGCACTGGAGTTAAAAAGTGGAAATTGCCCATTGCCATCTAGAACGCTTAAGGTCTTAGTTGTGCAAACAAAACGTTCGGTTGCTGTAATATTGCCATTCTGACCTTCACGGTCTTCATTTACAGGAGCCGATTCTTTTATTATATCTGTTTTTCTTGATTTAGGAAAGTCTTCAAATTCACCTCCTATTGAAATTACTTCTGCAAAAGTAGTAGGTTCGATAATAGGATCGGTTGGCTCTTTGTCATCATTGCTACATGATATAATTATCCCTGTAAGAAACAAAAGGATTGTTTTTTTTAGTAAATAAGTTTTTAAAATTTTCATGATTAGAATGTTTGTCTGAATTTTTTGTTTTTAAGATTGTGCAAGAATTGCCTGATTAACTATTTTTATTGTCAGGTAGAACTTCACAAAACATTGATTACTACATAGGTTAACAAAACAAACTTATTCTAAAGGCAATAGATAAAGAAGAAATCGAGGTGGACAAAAGGGAGACACTCGGTAAGTGTCAGTATTTATGGGTGTTTCGGAATGTGTGTGTGATTGCTTTAAATTTTAAATAATATCTTGTAGAGGTTTTTTTTGAATTTGATAAGGTGTTTTTTATACTGTTTTTTTGAAATATTCAGGATATTGACAATTTATTTAGAGAATAAACTTGATGCTCATTTGTGCTAGTTTTTGTTTATAAAAGTGTTAAAAAATAAGAGTATTGAAAACGAATTATGATAGGAAATGCTCTTAAAGTAAATAAGTAAAAAATATCCCAATTAAGATTTCAGGGTTATTAATTTAATTTTATTTTTGCCTATGCAAAACAACGTACTTATTTTAGATTTCGGATCGCAATATACTCAGCTAATTGCACGAAGAGTTAGAGAGTTAAATATATATTGTGAAATACACCCTTATAATAACTTACCTGAGAATATATCAGACTTTGCGGCAGTAATCCTTTCGGGTTCCCCATTCTCTGTTAGAGGAGAAGATGCTCCTCATCCTGATCTATCAGAAATTAGAGGAAAAAAACCACTTTTAGCTGTATGTTATGGAGCTCAGTATCTGGCTCATTTTAGCGGGGGAGAAGTTGCTCCATCAAATACTCGAGAGTATGGGAGAGCTAATTTATCATTTGTACAAGAAGGAGAACAGTTTTTTGAAAATATTACAAAAGGTTCTCAGGTATGGATGAGTCATAGTGATACTATAAAAAAACTTCCTACAGGAGCTGTTAGATTAGCAAGTACAGGAGATGTAGAAAATGCAGCATATAGAATTGAAAATGAAAAAACTTACGCTATTCAATTTCATCCAGAAGTATATCATTCTACCGATGGTAAAAAATTGTTAGAAAACTTCCTGATTAAAATAGCAGATGTTCAACCGGATTGGACACCTGATTCTTTTGTAGACTCTACTGTAGCAGAGCTTAAGGAGAAAGTAGGTAACGATAAAGTAGTATTAGGGTTAAGTGGCGGTGTAGATTCTACAGTAGCTGCAGTATT
Organism: Aquimarina sp. MAR_2010_214; assembly: GCF_002846555.1. Classification (NCBI taxonomy): domain Bacteria; kingdom Pseudomonadati; phylum Bacteroidota; class Flavobacteriia; order Flavobacteriales; family Flavobacteriaceae; genus Aquimarina; species Aquimarina sp. MAR_2010_214. The sequence continues at coordinate 4,957,242 of NZ_PJMS01000001.1, read as the reverse complement.
ATTGCATAAAGCTATTGGAGAAAACTTACATTGCATTTTTGTTAATAATGGATTATTACGTAAAAATGAGTTCTCTGCGGTATTAAAGCAGTATGAAGGAATGGGACTTAATGTTAAAGGGGTTGATGCTTCGGCACGTTTTTTGGATGCTTTGGCTGGAGAAAGTGATCCTGAAGGAAAAAGGAAAACTATAGGAAGGATTTTTATAGAAGTATTTGATGATGAATCTCATAAAATAGAAGATGCGAAATGGTTGGGGCAAGGAACGATTTATCCTGATGTGATAGAGTCTATATCCGTTAATGGCCCTTCTGCTACCATCAAATCTCACCATAATGTTGGTGGATTACCAGATTTTATGAAATTGAAAGTGGTAGAACCATTACGTATGCTATTTAAAGATGAGGTTCGTAGAGTAGGAGCATCGATGGGGCTTGATCCAGAATTGTTAGGAAGACATCCTTTTCCAGGACCCGGATTGGCAATTCGAATATTGGGAGATATTACACCAGAGAAAGTTGCTATCTTGCAAGAAGTAGATGCCATATTTATTAATGGATTAAAAGAAGATGGTCTTTATGACAAGGTTTGGCAGGCAGGAGCTATTTTATTGCCTGTGCAAAGTGTGGGAGTAATGGGAGATGAACGTACTTATGAAAATTGTGTTGCACTAAGAGCAGTAGAAAGTACAGATGGCATGACGGCAGATTGGGTAAATCTACCTTATGAATTTTTACAAAAAACTTCTAATGCAATAATAAACAGGGTAAAAGGCGTTAATAGAGTAGTATATGATATTAGTTCTAAGCCACCGGCGACAATAGAATGGGAATAGAAATATATTAAATTAGATAGTTAGGGAATTAAAAAACAAATCGGATAAATACATGAAAAAGTTCTTATTGATATTTCTGTTGTTGATAGTATCAGGTTCAACTTTTGCACAACAATATAAAAGTCATACCGTTGCAAAAGGAGAAAATGTGTATAGAATAGCTAAACGTTATAATACAACTCCAGAAGCTATATATAGAATAAATCCAACAGCAAAAAAAGGAATTAGTGAAGGGGAAATCCTGGCTATTCCAATTGTCGATGATCAGGAATATAATACTCATATTGTAGAAAAAGATGATACTGTATACAGTTTGTCTAAAAAATACAATATAAGTATAGAAACTATATATATACTTAATCCAGAAGCCGATAAAGGTATTAATATTGGGCAAATTCTAAATGTTGGTAAAATTGTAAAAAAGGCCCCTACGTCTATTGATGCGATATCTGAAAACGGAAAAGATACAGTACTTGATAGTTTAAAAATTATTCCTAAAGAGAGAAAAATCATTCGGTTTATAACCCATAAAGTTAGAAGAAAAGAAACGCTATATGGTATAGCAAAGAAGTATGAAGTTACGGTTGAGGATATAAAAAAGAATAATAAGAGGTTGTATTCTGAGCAAATCAGGAAGAAAGATAAAATAAGAATACCAGTATATGAAGATGAGTCTACATCCATTGGGACGGTTACAAATCCAACCGATTCCAGATTATCTGCTACAACTAGGTATACAATAAAACCAAAAGATACTAAATATAATATTGCAAGAAGACACGGGATCACGATAGCAGAGCTAGAACAACTCAACCCTAATATGAATCAGAGTTTTCCTATTGGAATGCAAATTACTGTGCCAACAGCTATTTTTGTGTCACTAAAAGATTCAATTCAACCTGGATTTGAGTTATATGAAGTAAAACCTAAAGAAACTGTTTTTAGAATATTGCAGCGTACAGGTATCTCTGCTGATTCTTTGTTTAAAATGAATCCTTATTTAAGAGATGGGCTTAAAGCAGGTATGGTTATTACAATTCCTAAAGATACATTAACAGCCGTTTCAGATCTAGATATGACCAAAGAGAAATATCTAGACCTGAGTAAAAATCTTTATAATTTCTCTCCTAAAAAAGTGGCCATAATGCTACCTTTTGGTTTGGATACTTTAAATTTTGACGCAAGAAAAGATACAGAAGGATTCCTTAAAAGCAAACAAAGTCTTAGAATAGCATTAGATCTTTATAGCGGAGTGTTGATTGCTGTAGATTCTGCTAGGACAAGAGGAATTACTACAGAACTTAATGTTTTTGATACTCAGAAAAGTAATAATGAAGAGTATATTAAAAAACTAATGGCAGAAAATGACTTTAACGAAACAGATGTAGTAATTGGACCATTATATCAAGCTAATTTAGAAATAGTGGCTTCAGAACTTAAAAAGTATAATACACCAGTTTTTTCGCCCGCATCAAGAAAAGAATCGAGTTTATATGATAATTTCTTTCAAACCCGTCCGACTAATGTAATGCTTCAGGATAAAATAATATCATATGTAGAAAGAGATTCTATTGATAAGAATATTGTGATTATAGTGCAGCAGGGAACAAAATACGAACAAATTAAAGAGAAATTAATCGCTAAATTTCCTAAAGCTAAAATAGCTAAAATTGAAGAAGGAAATTATCTTTATGAAATTAGATTGAATAAAGTTTTAGATAAGAATAAGCCTAATTGGGTTTTTCTGGAATCAAATGATGTAGCAATGATAAGTAATGTTATTCCTTTACTTAATGCCAAAGCAGAAAGTCATGAAATAACATTGTTTACGACCGATAAGAATAATGCTTTTAATAACGATAGTGTTAAAAATATGCATTTGTCAAAACTACATATGCATTATCCTTCAGTAGATAAAGAATTTGAGAATAAAGAAATAGAAGAAGGCAAAGAAATAGCACCATTTATTAAAAGGTATAAAAAAGAATATGGTATTGATCCTAATAATTGGGCTATACGAGGTTTTGATATAGCATATGATATTTTGATGCGATTAGGAACCGCTGATGATCTATATCACTCGGCTTCTTATGAAGGAACAACAGAGTATGTTGAGAATAAATTTAACTATTCTAAGAAACTCTTGGGAGGGTATCATAATAATGCAGCATATTTGATTAAGTTTGATGATGAGTTAAAATTAACTCTAGTTGAATAATTTTTGTTAGTTTTAGAATCTTAAAACTAGTTCTTAAACATCAGTTTTAGAGAAAAATAAAGTGTACAAGTATTATTTGGGGAATATTTTTAATACGAAATTAAAAATATATTTTTGGTGTAAAAAAAAAGGATTTTTTATATATATTTGATACTGTATTGGTTATCTCTTTTTTTTATTATTGTTCTATGAAATGAAGATTTCTTGGCATTATAATTGATTAGATTGGAGTATTAAAGAAAACAAAGGAAAATAAATCAAAATTAGATTCTAGAAATTATGTATTTTTTAAAAATACGTGTATATTTAGAACTAAAAATTAATGCTATTTTGCTGAGCGCAAACAATATTTGCCCCATATTGTGTTCCCCCGGCGTCTCTTAAATAGATGAAAATATAACTTTTATTTGGGCATAATTGTTTGCAATTATGAGTAAGTGCTTTACTATTATTTTAATTTTATTTTTTGCCAATAATAATGGTTATGTAGGGAAATTCTCGTACGCAGAAAGAAGCGAATTAGACTGGTCAGATTTTAGAGGTAAGCCTAATCTGAACAGTAGTTATGGTGCTAGTGTGAATACAGGAATAACTTATCAATGGTCTTATGGTAAAGATAAAGGAGAAATTGAATTAAATTATCAAGTAGATAGTTTTTGTTACCCATCTTTGTCTTGGGTTAAAAGAGGGCATATGTCAGAAGAACTTCTTTCTCATGAGCAATTACATTTTGATATTTCAGAATTACATGCGCGAATAATGAGAAAAAGACTGAAAGAATATAGTTCAGGTAAAAATATAAGAAGAGACCTTAATAAAATGTATAAGCTGGTAGAGAGAATGAGAATTAATATGCAAGAAAGATATGATGAAGAAACAGATCATTCAAGAAATAGAGGAGCTCAGAAAAAATGGGAAAAAAAGGTAGAGACACTAATGTGGTATTACCGAGATTTTACTGAATAATTGTTTTATAACTAACCTCATGGAAATCCAACTCCAAAAGGATTTTTTAATCAAATTAGCACATACTAAAATGCCGTTTGGCAAATATAAAGACAGGTATCTTATTGATCTTCCAGAGTATTATGTTGTTTGGTATCACAACAAAGGCTTTCCAAAAGGATTACTAGGACAGCAACTACAAACAGTATATGAATTAAAACTTAACGGATTAGAGTATTTGATTAGGAATATCAAAAAATTATAATCACATATTTACAAATTCATACCCAGAAAGCTCACTCTCCTGTAGACTTATTTCAGTTTCATTTAGTAAAATACCGTGCTCTACAAAAGCTTTTAGATTAGCAAGCCAAAATGTCCAACCATTACTGCACCCATAGTGTATTTGTAATTTGCTCTTATCGTCTACAGGGATATCAAATTGGGATAAAATCACCATAGTTACATTATTTTTCTTTTCGAGTTTTACAGAAACTTTTGAATTGCTAAAACTAATTTCTATATAGTTATCCCCATTAGCTTCTAGTACTTCTCCTTTTTCTTTTTCATCCCAATTATGCCATTCCCAAGTATATGTATCACCTTTTTGAATGCGCTCTAATGGCTCTCTGATTTGTCCATTCGTAGTATTGTATTCAGCATGTTTTAAAAACCAAGAAGTGATGCCTTTTGGGGTGGCCCATAAATCATATAATTCTTCAATAGATTTATGGATGTAAATTTTTTTGGTAAACGAATTCCATTGTAACTTTTCCATGATTAAAATGATTTTGATAGTGTACTAAAGATAATAAATATTAAATAGTTGTATTTGCCTTTAATTAGAGAGAATATAGAGGGGTAACATTAAGTAATGGTAATGGTTCGCCTCCAAGAGGACTAGTTGATATTGTTATGGAAAAAATTATAATTAAAAATATTGTTGTTGTTGGATATCCGGGCACGCCAAAGTACTTCTTGCTGATGTGAAAAGAATGGTAGATGAGGCAAAAGAAAAAGAAAAGTTTACTATACTAAAAAGCGTCAGATGAAAATCTGACGCTTTTTTTATTTTTAATTTAAGTGGTATATTATGTTGTTTCAACAACTTTAGAAAAGATATCTATATCTACCTGATTCTTTGTAAGATCTTCAAATGTTTCACGCTTGCGAATCAAATGTGCTTTTCCTTCATGCCACAATACCTCTGCCGGGCGATAACGAGAATTGTAATTGCTAGACATAGAAAAACAGTAGGCGCCTGCATTTTTGAAAGCAATAGTATCTCCTTCATTAATTTCAGGAATCCTTCTGTTTGTTGCAAAAGTATCTGTTTCACAAATATATCCAACTACCGAATAAAAACGTTCTTTTCCTTTCGGGTTAGAAATGTTAATAATTTCATGATGTGAATTGTAGAACATAGGTCGAATGAAGTGATTAAAACCACTATCAATTCCGGCAAAAACAGTAGATGTAGTCTGTTTGATTACATTTACTTTAGCCAAAAAATATCCAGCTTCACTTACCAGGAATTTACCAGGTTCAAAACCTAGAGTTAGTTCTTTGCCGTATTCTTTGCAAAAAGTATTAAAGCGTTTAGTCATTTTATTGCCAAACTCCTCAATGTCAGTTTCAATATCACCTAATTTATAAGGTACTTTAAATCCGCTACCAAAATCAATAAAATCTAGGTTTTTGAAATTCATTGCAGTTTCAAAAAGTATTTCACAAGCACGTAGAAACACTTCAATATCCAGAATGTCACTACCTGTATGCATATGTACTCCATTAATACGCATTCCAGTATTTTCTACAATCCTAAGAATATGTGGGATTTGATGAATTGATATCCCAAATTTACTATCAATATGTCCTACCGATATTTTGCTGTTTCCTCCTGCCATTACATGCGGATTCATACGGATACATACAGGGACATTAGGGTGCTTTGTACCAAATTGCTCCAGAATAGAAAGGTTATCAATATTTATTTGTACACCCAAGGCAGAAACTTCCTCTATTTCTTCAAGAGAGACCCCGTTAGGAGTAAAAACAATATTACTTGGTTTGACACCAGCCTTTAGTCCTAATGCTACTTCTTGAGCAGAAACAGTATCTAGTCCGGCTCCTAATGAATTCATTAACTTTAAAATAGCAAGATTAGACAGTGCCTTGACTGCATAATTAAGTTTTAACCGTTTGACTTTCTTAAAAGCATCAGAAAGACGATCATACTGTGAGATGATTTTTGAGGAGTCATAAACATAAACCGGGCTCCCATACTCATTTGCAATTGCTAATAAATTTTCATTTTCCATTGTGTCACAAATTTAAGCCTACGAAATTATCAATAATATTAGAGATATTGGTGTCTTGAAAAGAAAAAATCTAATGCATAAGAAAAATTAAGATTTTTAACTTGTGTTTAAGGGATATAAACAGTGTTAATTAGTACATTTAATAAAAAAATCATGCTACCTCTTTTTCCATTACAAACCGTTGTGTATCCCGAAGAGCGATTGCCTTTGCATATTTTTGAAAAAAGGTACCAACAATTGATTACTGAATGTGAAGAAGAAGGAATTTTATTTGGTATACCTACTTATATTGACGAAAAGTTAGAATATGGTACCGAAGTAAAACTTCAAAAAATAGTTCAGAAATACCCAGGCGGAGAGAGTGATGTTGTATGTCAAGGAACACGGATTTTTAAAATCAAAAACTTTTATCAGCAATTTCCTGGCAAACTATACGCCGGAGGAGAGGTAGAGTTTCTTAAGGATGATGATAGTAGTGAAGAAGAGTTGCAAGAAGAGTTGCTTAAAAATATTGCTATTTTATATGTAGAACTAACAATAAATAACCCACCTGTATTTGACATCCCCTTTGTTAGTTATCAGGTAGCACATAAAATAGGATTGGCTCTGCATCAAGAATATCATTTGTTAAAACTTCGTAATGAGGTAGAAAGATTAAAGTATTTGATTGGCCATCTTAAAAAAACAATTCCTGTGGTGAGAGAAATGAATAATGCTAAAAAAGTGATCAAAATGAATGGGCATTTTAAAAATTTTGACCCTTTAGATTTTGAGGATTTTAAATTGTAATGAGTTAAGCGGCAATCTTTACCTTTGTTAACGTAATTTTTTGATTGTTTATAGAATTAAAAAAGACTAGTTTTTTTTACTATAAAAAGATTGGCACAATAACTTCACTTTTCCTATTTTTGGAACTCCTAAAAAAGGCAAAAAAATAATAGTATGAACTTACACGAGTATCAGGGTAAAGAGATATTAAATAGCTTTGGCGTGCGTATACAGCGCGGTATTGTAGCACAAAATGCAAATGAAGCTGTAGCTGCGGCAAAACAACTTACTGCAGAAACCGGAACAGGATGGCATGTAATTAAGGCGCAAGTTCACGCTGGTGGACGAGGAAAAGGCGGTGGAGTGAAGCTTGCTAAAAACCTTAAGGAAGTAGAAGAGATAGCAGAACAGATCATAGGAATGAACTTGATTACTCCTCAAACTTCGGCAGAAGGTAAGAAAGTTCACCAGGTATTGGTAGCAGAAGATGTATATTATCCTGGAGATAGTGAACCGAATGAATTTTATATGTCGGTATTGCTAAATCGTACTTCTGGACGTAATATGATTATGTATTCTACAGAAGGAGGTATGGATATCGAAACTGTAGCAGAAGAAACTCCTCATCTAATTTTTACAGAAGAAGTCGATCCATCTGTTGGATTACTCCCTTTTCAAGCAAGACGTGTTGCTTTTAATTTGGGATTAAGCGGAACTGCTTTTAAAGAAATGACCAAATTTGTAATGGCATTATATACAGCTTATGTTAAGTCAGATGCATCTTTATTTGAAATAAACCCTGTTCTTAAGACAAGTGATGATAAAATTATGGCAGTAGATGCCAAAGTGACCTTGGATGATAATGCATTATATCGTCATAAGAATTATGTAGATATGCGTGATATCAGAGAGGAAAATCCAATCGAAGTTGAAGCAAAAGAAGTAGGTCTTAATTATGTAGATCTTGATGGAAATGTAGGATGTATGGTAAACGGTGCAGGTCTTGCAATGGCTACAATGGATTTGATTAAACAAGCAGGAGGAGAGCCGGCAAATTTCCTTGATGTAGGAGGTACTGCTGATGCAAAACGTGTAGAGACAGCATTTAGAATAATCCTTAAAGATCCAAATGTAAAAGCAATTTTAATCAATATTTTTGGAGGTATCGTTCGTTGTGATCGAGTAGCACAAGGAGTTGTAGATGCTTATAAAAATATGGGTGACGCGATTAATGTGCCAATTATAGTTCGTTTACAAGGTACTAATGCTGATATTGCAAAAGAATTAATTGATAGTAGTGGGCTAGATGTACAAAGTGCAGTACAGTTTCAGGAAGCTGCTGACAAAGTACAGGCAGTATTAGCATAATAACTAATTAGATTTTAGTATATATTAGAAGCGATCTATCAATGATCGCTTCTTTTTTTTATAAAACTTCAAATGGTGTAAAATATAAAATGCTATGAATGCAAGGTTAGAAAAGATAGTTAAGAAACTTGATATGAATCCGCATCCTGAAGGAGGATTTTATAAAGAAACGTATAGAAGTGAAGGTGTTATCCCTAAACAAATTTTAAGTAAAGAATTTAATGGGAAACGTAAGTATTGTACTGCTATTTACTTTCTCCTTACTTCAGACAATTTTTCGGCATTTCATAAAATTAATCAGGATGAGATATGGCATTATTATGAGGGGTCTTCTTTGTTTGTACATGTAATCGATTTAGAAGGGAAATATCACTGCTATTCTGTAGGTTTAAATTTAGATGAAGGAGAGCTGCCTCAATTGGTAGTTCCTGCGGGTTGTTGGTTCGCTTCAAGTGTAAAAAATGAGAATAGCTATTCTTTGGTTGGGTGTACAGTATCTCCAGGTTTTGATTTTGATGATTTTGAGTTGGGAGAAAGAAAAAAATTAGTTCAGCAATTTCCAAAATATGAAGATGTAATTATTCACTATACAAGAAATTAGCATAGAAGTAGAGAGGTGCTTTTTTAAGAGGAATTGTGTTAATTGTATTTGTGTGGTTTGTTAATCTGTGTTAAATAATCTTTTTAGATGTAACAGATATAGGTAACCAATGGTCTTATAGATATAAATCAATAAAACGAATAGATCATGAAAAAATTGAATGTATTACTTATAGTGGTTGCTTTTGCGATAAGTAGCGTTGCAAGTGCTAATACTAACCCGACGAAAACAGAAAATGCTCTTAATAAGGAAATTAAGGCTTTATTAAAGAAACCATCTTTTAAAATTAAAAAGGAATTAACGGCCTATGTAACATTTGCTTTAAATAGTAAAGGAGAAATTGTTGTGCTATCTGTTGATTCTGAAAGTGAAAAATTAGAAGGATATATTAAGAGTCGCTTAAACTATAAAAAAATAGGAAGACAATATGGTTCTGAGCCTAGAGTATTTAAAATGCCTTTACGTATTGTAGAAGAATAAGATTGTAAACATGTGAATGCAAAAAGTCCCGAAATCATCAATCGGGGCTTTTTTATTTGCCAATAATGTAATTGATACTTACTGTTGCGAGGTCAGAATTCGGAAATTTAGAAAAGTACTTGTCGTCACTTTGTAAGCCCACTTCCTTGATTACTTTTAAAAAAGAATCAATCTCTAAAATATACTGATCAGAAAAACCGTGAGTAGCGTCATATGCGGTAGCTGCGGTTTTACCAAGATTTTTAGCAGTCAATTCTGGGGATATGGTATGCAGTTCTATGACGATTAACCCGAATTTTTCAATATGAGGAGCCCACTTTTTAAAATGATCCTTTAAGTTTCGTTCGACATCACTATTAAGTAATCGTTTTCCCCGATAAGCAAATGCACCTGTAGATTGGCTGGGAATGTCCAGTTGTGAAGTTGGTTTGCTCCAAATCCTATTGTGATCTAGAAATGTTCTTACCGATAATAAATCTTTTAATGCTATTGTGTAGTTTTCCTTTAAATCTTTTTCTAGTAAATCAGGATCGCTAATGTCTCCCCAAATAACTTTGGCCCATATATCTGCTTGGATTAAATTAGCTCTGGTGACTTTTAGAGCAGCTTTATTATAGTCTGCACCTACTAGGAATAATGGGTAATCATCTAAGTGTTTACCTCGTAGTGTTTTGGATTCAATGACTTCAAAAAGGTGAATTAAAAAAGCACCATTGCCACATCCCATATCCAGAATTCCTTTGGGTTGCTCATCCAGAGGTTTATTAAACAGGCTAATAATGATTTCATCAATCTTTTTAAAATATGTAGTATGTGCGCCTCCACTTCCCCATACATTCATTTCTCGATCTACGTGTATTTCGGTATCAGCTTGAGGGTTCCATAGTACATTAGGATCGCCAAATAATAAAGCATCCATTTGTCGAAACATAGGGATATATGAAACAGTTACGCCGTATGCAGAAGCTCTTTTAGCAAAAAACAATCCTTTATTAGTAAAAGTATAGTTGCCATTTGATTTGCTAAACCAACCCAGGTAGCTTAGGAATGTGAGGATGGTGTTAAAGCTTTCTGGAAATTTGTGATATTCATCAGCACTAAAGGATGCTTCCATAAAATATTTATGAAACATTCCGCCCATACCAAGATGTACGGTAGTTGGTCCAACCAAAATGCCTTCTATATGTTTAAGGACTTGATCTTGGATTTGAGTAGTTGTACTGTCTTTTTCAGAGGCTAAGCCAAAGCGGTTTTGATATTTTTTGAATAGTTGTTCAAGTTTATGAAAAGGCTCTAGTTCAAATTTTCGAGGGTGAAATTTACCGGAATATTCTAAGAGGTCAACGACTTCTTCATATAAATAAAAATGATCAAAAGCTAATTCAGAAAGCGCATTGGTTTTTATAATTACGTCATCTTTATTTGCTTCATAATCCAACCAGCCTTGAGCGCTTAGTATGCGCAGAGCGATATTTAGATATCCTTCATTGGTTTTATGAGATGCAGCAATTTGTGAAATTGATATTTCTTTATTGCTAATTAGATAATCGGTAATATTGTTTTTATAAAGAGAATAAGCAACAGGAGCTACAGCAATCCCGTCTAAATGACAGAAAAGCTCTTCTCTAAACAATTGTTTTTCGGCTGCGGTAAGCATAGATACTTAAGTTGAGTGATTGTTGGATGAAAAATATTGGTCCAACCAAATTAAGCATTTATTTCGAAGTAAAAAACGTTAGTTTGTGTTCTTATCCTTTGTAGAGTCTTTCTTTTTTTCGGGCATCGGACCTCTAAGATGAATAATTAACCCGTTTAGAAAGTTACGTAGTATTTGATCACCACATTCCATGTATTTTGGATGATTTTCATTTCTAAAAAATGCACCCAGTTCACTTTTGGTTACTTTGAAATCTACCAGTGCGCAGATTTTTACAATATCGTCATCACGTAATTTATGTGCAACCCTTAACTTTTTAAAAATATCATTGTTTGTTAAACCCATACTGCAAAGGTATATTTTTTGAATTGAAAATGGGATTAAAATTAGAAGTTGAATATAAAGAATGTTATATGAGTTTAGTTGAAAATCACTATTTTCGGCAAAAAGTAATTGGTTTATGTATAGTAAAGAAGAGAAATTAAGTTTGCTTTCTGAAATGATACAGTTTGCAAAAGCAGATAAAAAATTTAAAGAACAAGAATATAACTTTATTCTTGTCATTGCATCGCAGCTTAAGATTACAAAAGAAGAGGTAGATATTTTGATAGAAGAAGGAGTAGAAAAAAAGAATTTACAGCCCGAATCACAAAGAATTCTTCAATTTCATAGGTTAGTGCTGCTTATGAATATAGATCAGGAGACTTCTCAATTAGAAATTCATAAGATAAAAGAAATAGGAATGCGTATGGGGCTAAGATTAGAGGCAATTGATACGGTTCTCAAGAAAATGAATGACTACCCAAATAAGATAATTCCACCAAAAGAATTAGTCTCTATTTTTACACGTTTTTATAATTAATATATTGAATTGATTTATATGTTGGTTTATACGTTGATTTTGAAACCATTTAGATAACAAAACCGATATTCTAAAATAGAAAACTGACTTATCTGTAATTAAGATTCTGTAACTTATAACTAAAAAAACCCGAAAGAATACTCTTTCGGGTTTTTGCTATTTAAGATATTTTGTCATCTTAGTAAAGATGATTTCTGACAAAATGTCACTGTTTGCATATGAAATAATGACAAAATGTCTTAAAATTTGAAATGGAATCCAAATTGATATATACTCATTGTAATTGAAATTTTGAATAACCTTAAAAATATATATAATGAGTTTACTAAAAAAAACAGACAGATTACCTTTTCTTTTTGATGATTTATTTACTGCCGATTGGCTTGGGGGAACATCTAATGTTAATAAAATCGGTGTCAATACTCCAGCGGTTAATGTGAAAGAAACAGATGAAGATTTTGTGGTAGAATTAGCTGCGCCTGGACTAGCCAAAGAAGACTTTAGTATTGAACTGAATAATGATGTGCTTACCATTTCTTCTGAAACTACAACAGAAAAAGAAACCAAAGATGAGAAAGGTAAGTATACTAGAAAAGAATTTGGCTACAATGCATTTAAACGTTCATTTAGCTTACCAGAAGCGGTAAATGGTAACAAGATTGAAGCTTCATATGAAAACGGAGTGTTATTGGTAAAACTCCCTAAAAAAGAAGAAGCAAAAGTACAACCAAAACGGTTGATTGAGATTTCATGATTTGATTGATTTGAGATTTAGTTAGTTAATGTTTCAAAAACGCTCTTCGATATGAAGGGCGTTTTTGTTTTTTTAACCCAAGTCTAAAATGAAATAACTCAACTAAGGAATTTTTACCCCTTTAAATGGTTAATATTTAAGCATTTTTCAGAATATTAAAAAAATATTCGTATTATTGTGATATCAAAATGATATTATTATGAAATACGAAAAAAATATAAAAGCAAGTAGTGGTTATTTAATGTTAGGTCTACTTATATTAGTTGTAATGGTTATGGTGACTGGTTTACTTCTAAGTGAGAACTCCTTATTTATAATTCTTATAATGGTAATATTGTTTATCATTAAAGGTTTTTTTATTGTAAACCCGAATAGCTCAAAAGTATTGGTGCTATTTGGAGCGTATAAAGGCACAGTAAAGAATAATGGTTTCTTTTGGGCGAATCCTTTTTATACCAAGCAAAGAATTTCTTTACGGGCCAGAAACTTCTATAGTGAACGGGTAAAAGTGAATGATAAAATTGGTAATCCAATTTTGATTAATGTAATTTTGGTGTGGAAAGTAGCAGATACATATAAAGCAGCCTTTGATGTTGATCAGTACGAAGAATTTGTAAGAGTGCAAACAGATGCAGCAGTAAGAAAACTTGCAGGCTCTTATCCATATGATAATTTTGCTGATGGGCAACAGGAAGTAACATTGCTATCTGGTATGGATGAAGTAAATGAAGCTTTAGAAAATGAAATAACAGAACGTTTAGCCATTGCTGGAATAGAAGTTCTGGAAGCCAGAATTGGATACCTGGCATACGCACCAGAAATAGCAAGTTCGATGTTGAAAAGACAACAAGCGGTAGCTATCGTAGCAGCTCGTAAAAAAATAGTAGAAGGAGCTGTTGGTATGGTAGAAGATGCTTTAACCAAATTATCTGCAGATGATATTATAGATTTTGATGATGATAAGAAAGCATCTATGGTGAGTAATTTAATGGTTGTCTTGTGTGGAGATAAAGAAGCAACGCCAGTAATTAATACTGGAACATTACATTCGTAATTTATGAGTAAGAAAAAATCATTTGTTCTTAGAATAGACCCAGAAACTTTTAAGTCGATTGAGAAATGGGCTGATGATGAATTTCGAAGTGTTAACGGGCAATTAGAATGGATGATACATAAAAGCCTTAAAGATGCTAAACGTCTAAAACCTAAAAAAAAGTCTAACGATTCTGAAGAATAGTATAAAGATTTTAAATATTTACTAGTGTGAAAATGCTCCTGCTATACCGGGAGCATTTTTTATAGTGATATTTAAATAGAATTTATAACCAACCTGGATTTAATTTTACCAACAAGATAATATGCAAAAATAAGATTCGGAATCCAGCAAAGCCATGCTACTATTTGATATGCAATGATAAAATCTCCAATAAGCATAATAAGTATAGGTAGCCATATTCTAAGTGTTACTGCAGAAAAACAGGCCGCATAACTGTAATACATCATAGTTTGATGTTGGGGTATCTGGGCATTTTTGGCATACCAATACGCTTTATAGGTAGTGTATACCCATAGTATTCCTAAGCATATGAACCCAAGAGATGCGATAATCCCTCCTGTGGCAAAGAAGCCAATGTAAATTCCCGAAATTCCACTTATTAATACCATGACTACATAGATTTTTCCAATACGTCTATGTAATTCTGATCGAGAAATTCTTATTTTTTTATTAAACTGAATCCAACCTATTAGTAGTGCAACGCCTCCTAAAAAGATATGGCTATAAAAGGCGATATTCCAAGCTGTGTTAACTAGTAATTCACCATCTTTTGAGGATAATAATCCAAACTTTGGGGCTGTAAAATATAAAAGGGGATAGCTTCCTATTACAGTACATAATAAGGCAAAGACAACTTGAATAATTTTTTTCATTATCTGGAAATTAAAGGTCTAGCCATTTTTTGAAATTAGAAGTCCGTTCCCGGGAAACAATGATCTTTTCATCGTTAATAGGTTTTAATTTCAGTAATAGTCGACTATTAAAATAACTGTGGATCTCGATCACGGCTTTAACAGAAATCATAAATTTTCTATTAATTCTAAAAAAATGAATAGGATCTAGAATTTCTTCCAGTTGATCTATAGTGTATTCAATAGGGTAATGTTTTCCAGTATGTGAATGCAAGAAAATAATTCCTTCATGAGATTTAAAATATGCAATATCATCAACATCAAAAGTGTTAAATTGATTTCCGACTTTTACCATGAAACGGCGTTTGTATTCTTTTCCAAACAAGTTTTTGATGCGTTCGAATTTTTCATCGTCTATCGATTTACTAGAATCCGTAAAGTTTTTTTTGTATTTGAAAAGAGCATTTTTCAAATCTTTTTTGTCAATTGGCTTTAAAAGGTAATCCAGCCCATTGTACTTAAAACCTCTTATGGCATATTCATTATATGCCGTAGTAAATATTATAGGGGGATGATCTTCTAGAGTGTCTAAAATATCAAATCCATATCCATCATTTAACTGAATGTCTAAGAATATTAGATCGGGAAGTGGATTATTTTCAAACCAATCACGTCCATTCTCGACAGAAGTGATTTGACCAGTAATCTCTATTTCTGGTGCTAACTCTTCGATGAGATTTGCTAAGCGTTTAGAGGCTATATTTTCGTCTTCAACAATTACAGCAGTCATTTTATGAAACTTTTATCATGGTAACTTCTTTTATATCTTTGGTTAATAGAGGGAGAGTAACTTTAAAGTATTCATGCTCTGTTTCTATTAATACCTCTTGATTTGTATAAAAAGAATACCTCTTTTTAATATTTTTAAGCCCTAATTGTGTTGATTCTTCTTTTTGTTTTCTTACACGTAAATTATTCTGAATATTAATACTGCTTGTTTCAATAGATGAAATACTAATTTCCAAAGGCCTTTCTTTAGAAAAATAATTATGTTTTAAAGCATTTTCTACAAGCATCTGTAATGACAATGTCGGGATTACATATTCTTTTGGGTTAACCGAAATATGAGTAGTAATGCTAAGTGCTCCTTCGTGTCTCACATTCATCATAAATATAAAGGAATCGAGAAAATTTAATTCCTTCTCTAAACTCACCAGGTCTTCTTCGCGGTTGTCCAGAATATATCTGTAACATGTTGCTAATCGGGATACAAAATCAGAAGCTAAATCTCTGTCTTGATACATTAATGATGTAAGAGTATTTAAGCTATTGAACAAAAAATGTGGACTAATTTGATTTTTTAGAGACCTATACTTAGAGGTCATAACTTCTTTTTTTAGCTTATTCATCGTATTTTCCATTTCTTTCTTCTGTTTTAGAGAATAATAAAAAAGATTAAAAATGACAACGGCAAAACCTAATAACGTAGCTCTGAAAAAATCTATTCTAAATAGTAACCAGGGTTTATCAGTATTAATTTCACAAATGTGATTAAATTCAAAAATTGCCAAATAATACAGTGAAGCAGCTATGGGAATAAAAATCACCATATTTATAGCAATGATCTTCATCCCATTATTTAAATCCAAGCTTTTACCTTGATTAGATGTAACCTCCCTTCGTATTAACCAGTCATTGGTCTCCCAGGTAAACATGAAGAGAAAAAAAGCAGTGAAATAGTAAAATAAACTAGTCGCATCAAATTCTGTAACATCACCGCTATGATCAATAGTCAATTTAATAAGGAAATAAACCACGTTTATAACAATAAAACGAAATGTAAACTTCTTTATGTATGCTTTAGATATCATGTATTAAATTCAATAATAGATGTGTTCTTCTTTAATAGTACTGGTAAAGATACATAACAGATATGCAATAATCATTTATAGATATGTTCAATCGTCAAATAAGGTGTTGAACTGTTTTAAACAAAGTTTGACCTGATAACACAGGATATTATTTCATTTGATACTATTCAAACTTGTTTTTTGACATTTCACAAGTAAAAACACCAATTGGGTATTTTTAATTTTAGGAGTAACAAAAGAAGTCACAGATTTGAGCAAAATAGTAATCAAATCATGAAAAAAATCACTTTTGTATTTATTATTGTACTTGGATATATGGCAAGTGCACAAACAGGAATAATCAAAGGTCTTGTAATTGACAAACAATCAGAAAGCCCTCTGCCAGGAGCTACAATTGAGTTATTAAATGTAGAACAAGCTATTGGGGTAGTAACTGATATGGATGGGTATTTTACACTAGAAAATGTACCGCTTGGTCGTCAAATGATACGAGTAAGTTATATCGGATTCGAGTCGATTACAATACCTAATATTGTAGTAACTTCTGGTAAGGACGCAGCGGTTAACGTAGCACTTATAGAAGCTTTTGATCGATTAGATGAAGTTATTATTACATCAGAAACAAATAAAGCTCAGGCTATAAATAAACTCACATCTGTTTCGGCCAGACAGTTTGGAGTCGAAGAGGTGACAAGGTTTTCGGGAGGAAGAAGCGATGTTGGTCGTTTGGCGGCAAATTATGCTGGAGTTTCTTCTCCCGATGATAGTAGAAATGATATTGTAATACGAGGTAATTCCCCTGTTGGATTGTTATGGCGAGTAGAAGGAGTGCCAATACCAAGTCCTAACCATTATTCGACACTAGGAACAACAGGAGGTCCGGTTTCCGCTTTAAACCCTAATCTGTTGAAAAATTCAGATTTTATTACTTCTGCTTTCCCTGCAGAATATGGAAATGCAATCGGAGGAGTATTTGATCTTGGGTTTAGAAAAGGTAATGTAGATGACTATGAATATACAGGTCAGGTTGGTATTTTTACGGGAGTGGAAGCAATGGCAGAAGGGCCTTTAGGAAAAAATAAAGGTTCATTTTTGGTAGCTGGAAGGTATTCGTTAGTAAGCCTTTTAGGAATTGGAGCCGGAGGAACATCAGCTACACCAAATTACTACGATGTTTCGTTTAATGTTGATTTTGGAAAAAGTAAATTAGGTAACTTCTCATTATTCGGGATTATTGGTTTTTCTGATATTGAATTTCTTGGAGATGATATTGATGAAGATGATCTATTTGCTGCCGAGGATGAAAATTCGAAGGCAGATTCTGGTTTTGGAGTGATTGGTCTAAAACATCAGATCAATATTGGCTCATCCTCTTTTTTGAGAACAACAGTGGCAGGATCTTTTGCTACTAATGAATTTCAGGCGGATCGTTTTATTGAAAAAAACACCCCTCAAGAACGTATTATAAAATATACTGAAGCCGATAATGCAGAATCACGACTCACATTCTCTACGCTTTTTAACTCTAAGTTAAACAGTAAAATTACATTACGAACAGGAGTTTTGGTAGAGAATTTCGGAATAGAATCCCTACAACGTGATCGGGAGAAGCAACCAGATGTTGATGGTGATGGTGATCCTGATCTTTTTACGTTTACAGATATAGATGAAAATCTAACCATTATTCAACCTTATATTCAAGGACAGTTTAGACTTACAAAGAAACTCACTCTAAATGCAGGACTACACGGGCAGTATAGTACTTTAAATGAACAATTTGTATTTGAACCCAGAGTGGGACTTTCTTATAAAGTTAATCAGAATCATCGCTTTAGTTTTGGGTATGGATTGCATCATCAACCAGTTCCTTTACCATTATTGTTTTTAAATCAAGA
Organism: Aquimarina sp. MAR_2010_214; assembly: GCF_002846555.1. Classification (NCBI taxonomy): domain Bacteria; kingdom Pseudomonadati; phylum Bacteroidota; class Flavobacteriia; order Flavobacteriales; family Flavobacteriaceae; genus Aquimarina; species Aquimarina sp. MAR_2010_214. The sequence continues at coordinate 4,938,759 of NZ_PJMS01000001.1, read as the reverse complement.
TGTTAATGGAACACTGGAACAGATCAATCTAGATCTTGATTTTGTGAGAAGCAATCATTATGTACTAGGTTATGATGTAAGAATTAGTAAAGGTTGGAGAGGTAAAGTAGAGGTATATTATCAGGATGTTAGTAAAGCTGCTGTAGAACCCTTTTCATCAAGTTATTCTTCTTTAACAGAAGGATCAGATTTTGGATTCGAAAACGATAGAGTGTCGTTGGTTAATGAAGGTACAGGTTTTAATCAAGGAATAGAGTTGACTTTAGAGAAGTTTTTTAGCGATGGATATTACGGATTGTTAACCACTTCGTTATTCGAAAGTAAATATGAAGGAAGTGATGGTATAGAACGAAATACACCTTTTAATAATGGGTATGTGTTAAATCTTCTTGCCGGAAAAGAATTTACTGTTGGTAAGGCAAAGAAGAATGTGTTGTTTTTTGATACTAAATTAACAGTTTCAGGAGGAAGGTATTATACTCCCGTTAATTTGGAAGCTTCACAATCAGCAGGTTTTCAGGTGTTAAGAGAGGAGTTGGCTTTTAGTGAGCAAAATGATGGTTATTTCAGATGGGATGTCAAATTTGGCTACAAAATCAATAGTAAATCAAAAAAACGTTCTCATCAGTTTTATGTTGATCTTCAAAATGTAACTAATAATGAGAATATTTTTGCACGTCGCTACAATCGTTTAACTAATCAGGTAGATCAAGTAGATCAAATAGGGTTCTTTCCTGATTTTGGATATCGTTTTCAGTTTTAAGTAAAACTATTTCTCATTAGTATGGAAGTGAGCGGTATAGAAGTGTGTTCTAGATATCATCTTAAGATAATTAAGGATATTTTGAAGGCCAAATGAATCTGTACAAGTATTTGTGTGTAATTTTTGCAAAGAGGCTGTCTGAAATATACTTTTTAGACAGCCTCTTTTGTTTAATTCTTCTTTTTTATGTTTTCAGAAATAAAAATATTGATATCATTCTGCAATTGCTTTGGAATACTCTCGTCTTCTATCCATGTATGAATATCTCCTAAATAATGCATGTCAAGATAATTTGCACTTTCTATAAATGGCATTGTAAAGCCTTCCTTTAATTCTGGTCCAGAACCACAGCTTATCATTCCCATCTTTTTTCCTCTTAACTTTCTTCCGGTTGTCTTTTCGATTTTTATACAATCCGTTATCCGATCCATAAAAGTTTTCATGATTCCACTCATTGCATACCAATATACTGGTGTAGCAAAAATAAGTGTATCATAGTTCTCAACGACCTCTTTTATTGTGGGTAGAAAATCATCATCCCTATTCTTAAAATCATAATCATAAGGGCCTATGTTTTTAGATTTCAGATCTATGATATCAAATCCAGTTCTTTCTTTTATAAATAATGCTATTTTGTTAGTGTTTCCATTGCTTTTTGAACTCCCTTGTAGTATTACTCCTTTCATATTCTGGGTTTAAAGATTATAGAGCAAAACTATTTCGTTTATAGCACTTATCAAATAAGGGGCATATTTTACCCTATGTTATTTAATAAACAATTTGCTGAGAAAGGTTAAAAACAGGCAGGAAACTAATACTTTAAAGCTAATTATACCATTGTTTTATTGCAATAAGATGACTTTTCAAACTCTCTAAGGTTAATAGAAAGAATAGGAACATCGGGAAACATTGTTTTTAATGTGCTTACTATTTTTTTAGAAAGATTAGCTTTTTGATGATCATCTCTACCTTCCATCAGGTTACCAAAAACATGAATAAAATCATCTTTAGTATTTCCTACAGTGTAGTATTTAAAAGGGTTAATTCTTACTTTAATATCACCTACTGCAAAAAGTCCGGTAGCATCAGCCGCGTTGTATACGGCTTGTATGATTTCTTCGGGTGATTTTAATTGAATAATGTGTTCAGAACAATCTAATATGAAATGTGGCATGTATTATTTTATTTATTATTTGATCTTTGTTTTCTATACAGGTATGGAAATCTAATTATTCTGAAAATAGTGTTCAACCTGTATAATCTTCTCTTCTTTTTCTTTGTCAGATAACCAACTTGCTTTGAAGCTGTTTATAACTAATTCTGTAATTTGTCTTTTAGAAAGATTAAGTGCTTGTGCAATACCTAGATAATTTTCGTTCATATACCCCCCAAAATACGCTGGATCGTCAGAATTAATTGTTATTAATAAACCTTTATCCATCATTTCTAGTAAAGGATAATTTTTTAAATCGTTAATCACTTTCAATTCAAGGTTTGATAGCGGACATAATGTTAGTGGTATTTGTAAATCTGCTAGTAGTTTTACTAATCGATCATCTTCTAAACACCGGTTACCATGATCAATACGGGTTATTTTTAATAAATTAATAGCTTCCCAGATATATTCTGCAGGTCCTTCTTCTCCTGCATGCGCTACTGTAATAAAACCTTCTTCTTTTGCTTTGGCAAAAACGCGTTCGAATTTTGAAGGTGGATTTCCTACTTCAGAAGAATCTAAACCAACTCCACTAATCCATTTTTTGTATGGTAATGCTTGTTGTAATGTTTCGAATGCTGAGGTCTCATCTAGATGTCTTAAAAATGATAGAATCAGTTTATAAGTAATCCCCAGTTTTTCTTTACCATCTTCTAATGCTCGATAAATTCCTTTAATAACGGTATCAAATGAAATACCTCTATCCGTATGAGTTTGAGGATCAAAAAAAATCTCTGTGTGTACAAGGTTTTGTGTGTGAACTTTGGTAAGATACGCCCAGGTAAGGTCATAAAAATCCTGTTCTTCGATCAATACATCGGCACCAGCATAATAGATATCAAGAAACTCTTGAAGATTATTAAAATTATATGCACTTTTTAATTCATCGACTGTGGAGTATTTGATTTTTTTATTATTTCTTTTTGCAATTTTAAACATTAACTCAGGTTCGAATGTCCCTTCGATATGTAAGTGAAGTTCTACTTTTGGTATACCTTCAATAAACTTTTCAATTGAAATAGTACTCATAATGGCCTTATGTTTTTTATTAGTATCATAATCTAAAGATCGACACTATGGTTATATCGCAAAAAATTACACTTTTTGGTCCTGTATCTTATTTTGCAACATTTTGATCTCATCTCGTAATCGTGCTGCAGTCATAAAATCTAATTCTTTAGCGGCTTTTTCCATTTCTTTACGAACATTTCGGATTCGTGTCTCTAGTTGTTCTTTGGTGTAGTAGGCTGTTTCTTCTTCGGCAGCTTGTAGAGTAGGGGCATTTTCAAAGGTATAAGGTTCTACTTTTTTGCCAGCTAAGGCATTATCCAAAGATTTTTTAATTGCAGTTGGTGTAATACCATGTTTGGTGTTGTAAGCTATCTGTTTTTGTCGTCTGTATTCTGTGTCATCAATAGTTTTTTGCATGCTATCTGTAATTTTATCGGCATACATGATTGCTTTTCCGTTTATATGTCTTGCTGCTCTACCAACAGTTTGTACCAAGGATCGTTTGTTTCTTAAAAAGCCTTCCTTATCGGCATCTAGAATGGCGACTAATGATACTTCAGGAAGATCTAATCCTTCTCGCAGTAAATTTACTCCTATCAATACATCAAAAATACCTTTCCGTAAATCTTGCATGATTTCTACCCGTTCTAATGTGTCTACATCACTATGGATGTATCTACAACGTATATTAATTCTGGTTAGATATTTTGTTAATTCCTCTGCCATTCTTTTGGTTAGTGTAGTAACGAGGATACGTTCATCTAAATCAATTCGTTTTTGCATCTCTTCAATGAGGTCATCAATTTGATTTAGACTGGGGCGAACTTCTATTACAGGATCTAATAATCCTGTTGGTCTAATGATTTGTTCTACATAGGTTCCTTCACTTTTTTGTAGTTCGTAATCTGCTGGTGTAGCACTGATATACATAACCTGATTTTGAATCGCTTCGAGTTCTTCAAACTTTAAAGGCCTGTTATCCATTGCTGCAGGAAGCCTGAAACCGTATTCTACCAGATTCTCTTTTCTAGAACGATCACCACCATACATAGCGTGTGTCTGAGGTATGGTTACATGACTTTCGTCAATAATCATTAGATAGTCATCAGGGAAATAATCGAGTAGACAAAATGGTCTTGTGCCTGGGTTTCTACCATCGAGGTAGCGAGAATAGTTTTCGATACCAGAACAATAACCAAGTTCTTTGATCATTTCCAGATCAAAGTTGGTGCGCTCTTCTAATCGTTTGGCTTCCAGTGGTTTTCCGATTTCTCTAAAGTATGCTACCTGTTTTCCCAAATCAAGTGCAATTTGATCAATTGCATTATGTAATACTTCAGGAGAAGTTACAAACATATTGGCGGGATAAATATTCAATTGATCATATTTCTCAACAATGGTATTGGTTTGTACATCAAAAGATTCGATCTCTTCAATTTCATCGCCAAAAAAATGCACTCTAAATGCATCATCGGCATAGCTTGGAAAAATATCAACGGTATCTCCTTTTATTCTGAAATTTCCATGTTTAAACTCAGCTTCAGTTCTCGAATATAAACTTTGTACCAAGCGATGTAGTAAAGCTGTCCTGGAAACAAATTGTCCTGATTGTATTGAAATTACATTTTTCTTAAATTCTACGGGGTTACCGATACCGTACAAGCAAGATACTGATGCAACTACCAAAACATCTCTTCTTCCTGATAAGAGCGAAGAGGTAGCACTTAGACGTAGTTTTTCAATTTCATCATTGATTGATAGATCTTTTTCGATATAGGTTCCTGAAGTAGGAATATAAGCTTCTGGTTGATAGTAATCATAGTAAGAAACAAAATACTCTATGGCATTCTTAGGAAAAAATTGTTTAAACTCAGAAAAAAGCTGTGCGGCCAATGTTTTGTTATGTGCCAATATTAGAGTTGGCCGCTGTACTTGTTGGATTACATTGGCAGCAGTAAAAGTTTTTCCTGACCCTGTTACGCCTAAAAGCGTTTGATATTTTTCGTTAGATTCAATACCTTCAACCAATTGTCGTATTGCTTCCGGTTGATCCCCAGTGGGTTTGAATTCAGATTCCAATTCGAACTTCATGTATCTTTTCTTTTTCACAATAAAGATACCAAATCTACTTATAGAATTAACGAATAAGAGCGAAACTTCCGTTAAGAATTCTACCATCTTCTAATTCTACACGAAACCAATATTCGCTAGAGGGCATTAGTTGTCCATTATAGGTTCCGTTCCAACCGGGGCTTCCCGCTCTTAGTTGTTTGATGAGTTTTCCGTATCGATCAAATATATAGATTAGAGAATTACTCATGATCTGTGTTGATATCCCTTCTACATTCCAGGTGTCGTGAAAGCCATCACCATTTGGAGTGAAATATCCTGGAAACCCGACAACTGAAATATCCTGAGTTGTTATAGGGACACATCCATTTTTATCTCTTACATACACTCTGTGAAATCCAGGAGGTACATTGGTAAAGGTTGGATCATCCTGATATACACTTAAAACTCCATGTATCTCTATTGCATATTCATAACTACCTAAACCTTCTGCATTAATAGTGACAGTATTATTATCTCTAGCGTCATTAATATCGATTGATTGTATGGTTGCTACACTTGAAGTAATTACAGTTACCGTTCTTGATTTAGAACATCCTGTTAGTTGGTTTGTAATTTCTACGATATAATCACCAGGTTGATTAGCCAAAATTGTTTCAGTTGTTTCGTTAGTTGACCAAAGAATAGAGAAATCAATAGGAGCACTATTTAGGGGTAAACCAGCATGGATTTCAATATTGGGTTCATTTTGACATAGGAAATAATTAGTGTCTGATTCAATATTTGGTAATGGATCAAGAAATAATTGTACTTGATTGATGCCAAAGCATTGATTGAGATTTTCTACTCTGGCAAATACGATATCTTGCCCTTGAGTTAATGAATTGGTATTAGTTATTGTTGTTATGGGGTTAGATTCACTTAAAGCCTCTGCTATAGTTTGATAATAAACAATTGTTAAGTTAGGAGTAGCTATACCACCAAGTATTTGTGGATTGGCTAGTGTAAGATCAAATTCCCGAAACCCATCCTCGGTACCGTCATCATCACATAATCTTAAAATTGCATTATTTGCAGATGTAGCACTTACTCTCAAATCTAATGTTGTAATTCTATAACACCTATTGGTGTCATCTGTAACCCGAATAAATAATTGTTGGTTTATTGTTGTGTTTTTGTAGGCATTAGTATTTGTAATAGATGATGTTCCTGCATTGGCAGAAGCAATATCTTCGAAAAATAATACGGTTCTGTCTGTTGCACCTCCTGTAATTTGATTATTGGCTTCATTAAGGTTAAAGAGTGTAATGCCGTCTGTAGTATCCAAATATTCGTCACATTGTATTAATGAGATTGCATTTGCAATAGGTAAAGGATCTACTTGTAAATCAAAGTTTACAAAACTAAGAGTATTTGTACAAGGTTGAGTAGGGACATATTGCGCCCTAACAAAAATTTTCTGTGGATTTGTAGTATTAGTAAAAGGAGTGTTTTTGTTGATGATACCGGTACCTGCATTTGCACCAGCCTGAGATAAATGATAAGTAATGATGATATTAGCAGGATCTAATCCGTTAAGGATTTCATTGTCTTTATCTCTAAGTAAAAAAGAAACAAATCCATTTGTGTCATTTCCATCATTGGCATCATCACATACAGTGAATGGGCTAGGAGTTGCTATTTGAGGCCCGGGAATAGTTATTAGTTTAAAAGTATCAGTGATAAAGCACCCAGTAATTGTATTTTCTATACGTATGTGTATGATTTCGTTATTTTGAGTACTTAGATAAGGACTGGTTAAGGGTGAGTTATTAATACTAGCATCTTCTTCAGTACTATGATATGAGATTATTGTATTGGTCTGTGTCCCTAATATGGTAGCTGTATTACTGTCTAAATCAAAATTCGTTCTTCCGTCATTAAAATTCCCTATAGCATCACACTCTGTAAGATCAAGATTTGTAGTTGTACTAGTGGCGTTATTAACAGGATTATCAGGAAGTACTGCTGTACCGGTAAATGTAAGGTCAAAACCTCCATTTTGAGAAAAATTATCAATTAGAATAAAATACTCTTCTCCTGCTAAAGCATCTATGGCTCGTACAAAACCGTTTCCGAGATTTCCAGGACCTTCGCTTAAATCTGTTTCAGTGCTATTGAGCCCTGTTACGGTAGAGACTCCAGCTGCGGGGGATTGGTAGAAGAGCAACGAATCGAACTACCTAAAGTAGAGCATGTAACATTAGGTCCGTACACAGCAAAATCGTAATCTTCGGAAGTGCTTGCGGATTCTGGTGTTATAGTGAATGCTAGGGTTCCTGATTGAACAATATTAACTCGTAACCATAAACTCTGACTTTCTGTAAAAGAACAGGTAGGAGCATTGTTTCCGGGTAATGCAAAATCATTGATGCCTGTACCGTTAGAGTTTAATTCTAGATTAGTATTTCCACAAACAATAATAGAATTAACACAATCAGTAGGTTCGTTTTGTGAATAACCGATAAAAAATACAGAGGTGAGAAGTAAAATTGAAAGTAATTTTTGTTTCATTTAGGGTATTTGTATTATCGGTCAATATACTAATAAATAGAGAGCTAACTTAATATTCTCTACTAATTCTATAGTGAAGATAGTCAACGGATAAGAGCAAAACTTCCGGTAAGAATTCTACCATCCTCTAATTCTACACGAAACCAATATTGGCTAGAAGGCATTAGCTTACCATTATAGATTCCGTCCCAACCTGGACTTCCCGCTCTGAGCTGTTTGATGAGTTTTCCGTATCGAATCAAATATATAGATTAGAGAATTACCCATAATCTGTGTTGATATTCCCTCTACATTCCAGGTTTCATGAAATCCATCTCCATTTGGAGTAAAATATTCTGGAAACCCAACAACCGAAATATCCTGAGTTGTTATAGGAAGACATCCGTTTTTGTCTCTGACATATATATTATGAAATTTAAGAATAAGCGTATGGCATATTTGAACTCTGAGAAGTTCAAATATATTATAAATCTCTCTTTTTAAGTAAGTAATACGATAGGTATATAAAAATGACTGTCCAGACCAGTACAATTAAGATTTCATACCAATGTACAGTATAATCTCTTTGAAAAGTTTCTCCTAATTGATTTGCAGCCGATTGAATAAAATTTAAACGCGTAAAAGGTTCAGTTATTAAGTTTCCCATAGATTCTAAAGGGAAAAATTGTACGATATTATCTGCAATTTCGGTTCCTCTAAATAGTTTAAACTTTAGTAATGCGAATATAATATTTTCTACAACCCACCAGATGAATAAAAACCCAAGGGCAAAGGCAGAACGTTTTACAAAAATTCCCAGGAACATACAAAAAGCAAAAAAGCCAATTAGTTTTATGAAATAAGCCAGAACATATTCCAGATCAGAGAATATAATAGAAAGTTCATTATAGTCAGAAAAGCTTAATCCCAAAATCATAGATACTACAAATAAAAATAGAGTAGAGATCAAGGCAAAAACACCAACAGTTAGGAATTTGGAACTTATAAACTCTTTTTTGCTTAGACCATCGATTAGGTTTTGTTTTAAAGTCCGATGACTATATTCATTGGCCATCATAGAAACAATAACAATAGCCAAAAATAATTTGGACCATGCTGCGATATAAGTGTTAAAATGCCATATATACGGAAAATTGAAGATTCCCTGATCAGCAATTCTAAATTTCACACCAGCAAAATTAAATTCTATAGATGCGATTAATGCGATAAAGGTTATCAGTATAAAGTAGGTTATCGTAATTACTTTTGCTGCTTTATTATATTTTAGTTTTTGAAATTCTATATTAAGTAGTCGTAACATGGCTTTAGTTTAAATTGTTGGTTAATTGTAAGAATTGTTCTTCGAGACTTTCTTTTCGTTTCACAAGGTGTGTGAGAACTATTCCTTCTTTAAATAGTTGCCTGTTAAGACTTTCTGGATCTAACTCATGTGCTAAAAACGCAATTATCTTACCATCTTCTTCTTTGAAATTTTTAAAATCATTATGCTTAGATAACCACTCTGTTAATGCGGATTTTTGCTCACTTTTAAGTTCGAAAAACCCATAACTAGCATTCATTTCATCTACACGACCAGAATACAGTTTTACGCCTTTTCTTATAATCACCACATGGCTACAAACTTTTTCTACTTCATCAAGTAGGTGAGATGCCAAAAGAATAGTAGTTCCTCGAGAGGCAATTTTTTTGATGATTTCACGGATTTGATGTATCCCTTGTGGGTCTAACCCATTAGTAGGTTCATCAAGGATTAATATTTCAGGATCATTAAGCAAGGCAGAAGCAATAGCTAATCGCTGTTTCATTCCCAGAGAGAACGTTCTAAACTTACTGTCTTTTCGATCTAATAATCCTACAACTTCGAGTTTGTCATCAATTTTACTACTGTCAACTCCTTTAATTTGGCATACCAATTTAAGATTTTGGGCTGCAGTCATATATGGGTAAAAGTTTGGACGTTCTATAATTGCTCCGACTTTTTTTAGCGCATCATGCGTTGATGTATTGCCATCAAACCAGGTAAATTCACCAGAAGTACTATTAACAACATTAAGCACGATGCCCAAAGTAGTGGATTTACCACTCCCGTTTGGGCCAAGGATACCATATACATTTCCCTTCTTTATAGTAAAAGAGAGGTCTTTGACGGCTGTTAGTGGGCCAAACTTTTTGGTGAGATTGTTTAAGGTGAGAATATTTTCCAATGGTAATTGTTTTTGGTGGTTATATAAAACAAGACGACAAGTATAGGATTTTGTTACAAGAAAGTTGATTGTTTGTTGATTATTTGTTGAATGTAAGCATATATTTTTTATTGGAGATTATTGTTTACTAAACGGTATTCAGCAATTTTTTTAAAGAGTGATTTGTACATCTGAAATTTGTAAATTGCTTTTTTACAAAAAGTGTTGCTATGGAAGAAAAATTAATGTCGAAGAAAAAACCTACATATCCTATCAATGATAAACTGGATGCATATTTGAAAGAATGTAATCGTAAGATTAAGATTCCGGTATTTTATGATGATTTACTTCGGTTTTCGGGCTCTATAGTTGTTTATGATAGTAAGGATGAAGATACATTATGGGTAAGAGTGTATTATGAAGAGCATGAGCGACCAGAAATAGAATCCAGCCTTAAAAAAGTATATACAATTCTGCATTCTGATGGTAATGAAGATGCAATTGAGTTTCTTAATATTGATGCGATAGACTATTGTACTTTTGGGAACTCAAAGCCCTTTAGAATAAGAGTAAGAAATATCTTAAACGATAACTACACGTATATCTATGTGAAAAAGGCAGATGCCTCGCGTATTTACGGGCTAGAGTTAGAACATATGTTTTCGCCAAATAGAATTAATTTTTTGGTATATAAAAATACGTTGATAGAGGAGCATATTGCAGGAATTCCTGGTGATGTATTTATTAAGGACTTTTTACCTGATTTAAGTGATCAGGCCAAATCGCAGATAGCAAAAGAGTTTGTGAAATTTAATGAGCGTTGTCAAATGCGATTGTTAGGAGATATGCGATCTTATAATTATGTAATTATACCGATTCATGATTTTGATCATGTAGAATACAAGATAAGAGCTATTGATTTTGATCAGCAGTGTTATGAAGGGAAACTAAAAGTATATCAACCTCAGTTCTTTAAAGAGAATTTTGATATGGTTGATATTGTGATGAACAAATTACAGCCAAGTTCTATCGAACAATATAAAAAAGAAGAACGTTCTATTCTGGCTAAACGAATATTGACATCGAGATCCCGTTATGAAAATTTGGTCGAATGTATGTGTGCGGATCGTATCTCTACCGAAGAAAATTTGAAAGAACTTAGAGAACACCTCTATAATTTTACTTTGGATTTAAAATTTCGTCGTAGCAAATCAATGGGAGAAGTTCTTAAAACCGCAATGGATTTTGTACGACGTAATTATGAGAATGTGAATATGAAACGATTATTAGAGTGATAAGCTATGTTAGGAGTCACGAACCTGATATCGGGAAACAGAAGAACAAACATCTAATCTCTGATTAAGCCTTACAAAATTCCAATTCCTAAAAGAATTGCAAAGACAATTAATAAAACCCCTACTACTATTTGAATGTGACCGTAATAAAAGGGAGAAAGAGAAGAAACAATGTAATTGTGGTGGAAAAGGATAGAACACATATATGGTTAGGTTTAGGTGCTGCTTCTATAGTAATTATAGGAGCTATTACTTTGTCCAGACTAAAATCAAAACCTAAAGTTGATCTCACCAAATTTGACAGCCCCGATATTCAAGGATCTGGCAGATGTATGGATAAGGAATTCATTAGAATGCTTCAAAAGTTAGCAAAAGTCACCAAACTACCCATTTTCGATATGATTAACTCAGGTGCGAGATCATCATTTTGGAATTCTAAAGTAGGTGGGGTTTCTAATTCATCCCATAAAATACCGAAATGCCAAGCTGCGGATATTAAAGCACCTACTAAGGCTATTCGAAATAAGATAGTAGTGGCTGCAAAATTAGTTGGGTTCAAACGTATTGGAGTGGGTAGAACCTTTGTTCATCTGGATAATGATAGTTCAAAAAAGCAATATGTGGCTTGGGGGTATCCTTCAGGTACAAAACCGCCAATAAACCCTTTTGTATAAAAGACAAAACTATGTTGAGAGATAGAATACAGAAACAGACATATCCACAAAGAAAAAATACTGCAACAATTCTTAATTATCTTGAAGAATTAGTATTGATTAATGCTAAAGAAGTTGGACTTGTGCCTATAGATCAAGATAATAATGGATATCAGGATATTCCTCTTCCATTTGGCAGGATAGTTTCACTAGAAGTACCTGAAGAAGCTGTATCAGCAACTATGATGGTAGAACAAGGGGCAGTTACTATTATTACCGATCCAGATTCAGATGAAACAGTATCAATTGTTGCTACATCAAAAAAAAGGAAGCGTACACTACCTATACCTGTAGTGGAATTACCCATTACGAATTCGTCAGCCGTATTAAGGTTTAAGGAAAATGGATCATCCCCAAGTATCAATTCAGGTTTTGGATTAGCAAACCAAGATATATTCGAATTGGTCGGGTCTGAAAATCTTAAAAAGTTTAGGGTAATCGGTGTACAAGAGAATGGAACACCTGTTTTAAGAATACAATTTTACAAAACGGCACAATTTGGATAGGATAGTATGAGAACAATCAGAACGCAACGCTTCGTAAGAGGAACACAAAACAATGAGAATACCAATGGAGGTACAAATGGCTTAGCGCCATTTGTTTCTGAAGTATGTGGTGCTAGAATGCCCGTAAAGGGAATACGGAGGGTGCAGATCAAAGGATTTCACTTTAGTCCTAATGTAACTGTAGATACTGGATCAGAAATAGATAGTTCTGAGTTTAAAAGCGCAGGAAATCTTGTTGTAGTAATCAGTCAGGTAAGGTTTATTAATCCGACCCTATTGGAAGCTGTAATATTTGCAGGAGATACAGAAGGAAGATTTAATTTGATAGTACGAAATGGAAATCTAAATTCTGGCGATACTGGAAATGAGACTATTGTAGTAATTAATCCAGTTTGGGTAGATTTAAGAACAACATCATTAATTGATTTAGGTTTAGAAATTAGTCCAGGAGTGATTGTCAACCGTAACTTGGAAAAAGGGTTATGGGGTATTAATGTAAATGTTAATATTAAGATTATAAATAATGTTCTCATAATTTTGAATTTTTGTTCAGAAGTCCGTTGACATATTTTCCAATATGTATTCTCGTCTGATTTTTTGGTTAATGTTTTTTAGAACTTTTTCTATGATTTTTTCAGATTCCAAAGTTTTCTTATTGGTGAAAATATTGGCTTTCACTAATGAAAGATAGATGTGTTCGTTCGGTAATTCATTTTCTACATCCTCCAATAATTCTTTTGCCTCCTCAATTCTTTGTGCTTTGCTCAAACAATAACAAAGGTTTAATTTCATAATTGGCGAATTTGAAAGTGAAAGCAATAATTGGTAGAGTATAATTATATCGTTCCAATGCTGAATATCGTTCTTTGTGTCAGTCATATGCCTATTTGCAATCAGGGCTTCGACATAATATTTGTTCAATTTATCAGGTCTTTCTAAATAATGAAAACCTAATTTGATAAAGTCATTGTTCCAATTCGTTTTGTCTTGTTCAAAGAATGAAATGATTTTGTTGTCCTTTACTTTAGATGGAATTCTTGCCAAATGAAAACAAAATAGTGCAAGAAGGTTTTTTGTTGTTATTTGCTCGAATTTATCTGATAAGATTTTCGCAAGTGCCAATGCCTCTAAGCACAAATCTTCATTGATAATTGATTTGTTTTTCTCGCTGAATGAGTCAAAACCAATATTGAAAACTGCATATAAAATTTCTTCTATAATTACAATTTCATTTTTAGTTACTTGCTCGAAAGTCAAATCGAAACTTACGTCTTTTGTGGCTTGTTGAAAGTCTTTTTTTGCTCTGTTTATACTTTTATAAATGGCATCTTGGGACAATAAAGTGCATTCGCTTATTTCTTTAATGTGCAGACCAAAAATGTTTTTTAGAATAAAAACCACTTTTACTTTGGAAGAAAGGTTTTTTGACTTTGATAAAAACAAAATGGTTTTCAGTCTTAAATCCTCGTTTGGATTTTCCGTTTCTTCGATAGCTTTAAAATGAGTTTCGGAATGTAATCGACTTCCTTTTTTTATTTGGTTCAAAACATCATTTCGTGCAACAATAAAAAGCCAGTTTTCTTTGTTGTCAGGTACTTGATTTGGTTTCCAGCTTTTTAAAGACTTGTAAAATGAATTTTGAATAGCATCTTCGATTTCGCTTACATACTTTGCACCGAATTGGCTGAAAAGGGCTGAAAATAATTTACCATAAAAAGTCCTGTAACTCGATTCAACAACCGAAGATGTTTCATTCTTCATATTCCATTTCCATAATCGGTCTTATTTCGGTAGTTCCACCAAATAAATGGCAAGGACAGCTTTTTGCTAATTCAATAACAGTTTTTAGGTCTTTGGCTTGTAGTAAATAATAACCTCCAATCATTTCTTTGGATTCCAAGAAAGTTCCGTCTTTTACGATACTGTCTTTTCCAGAAATCTGAACGCTGTTTTCTTCAAGTCCCTCGCCAGAAATTAGATGTCCCGATTCGCCTAATTTTTCAGCCCAAGCCATATGGGATTTTCCTAATTCCTCCATTTCTTTTGGGGAAAGTTTTTGCATTTGCTCAATGTCTTCGTGAAGTAATAATAAGTATTTTTTCATTTTTAAAAGTTTTAGTTCATTCTAAAGACACTTTACTCAATCATTTTTGGACAATTTTTTGCTAAAATTTTAAAATTAGTCAGAAAGTTGAACTTTAGCACGATTTTCAGCTTGCACATAACGGTTACGTATAAGAATAGTGCGGTTTTGTGTCCGAGGATTTTCCGAAGGAAAATCGGAGTGACTAAAAAAGCACTAGCCTTTGGATTTAGGATTAAACTTAAGCATTATTTTTATACAATGTTGGCAACAGTATTTTTATTCAGTTATTTTGGTTTATATGATTCAAACTTTCGAATGAGACAAGGTTTTTCGGTTTCAAAAATTCCTTTTTGGAAGGCTTGAGAGCGCAATTCGGGTAATTTTTCAAATTCCTTTTTCCGAAGTCTGTCAACTTTTCTAGGTGACATAAAATCGTAGGTTGAAGCCAAAAACAAAATTATCTCAAGATTTTCACATTCCTTTGGAACTGTAATCGTTGCCCATTCATAGCCAACTCCAGCAAAAATTAATTTATCCGTTTCTTTGGGTAATTTAATTTCGAAATACCCATCAAGGTCAGATTGTCCGATTTTGATTGTGTCCTTGTCGAATATTGTGATTCCTATGGCATTTTCTAAAAATTGGTCGATAGTTTTTCCTTTTAAAGTCCGTTGTCCAAATACAGAAAAAATGCAAAAAAAGTATGATATGAAAAATGCTGTTTTAAATCTCAAAGTTTTCGGTTTTCATATTGTTGCCAACGTTTGGTGTATGGTTTGTTGCGTATATAAATGTACAAATATTCGGTTTAGAAATTGCTTAATTTAAAATTACTTATCTTTGGTTTAGCATTGAATAGCAATAAAATATAGCAACCATGTAAAAGCAGTATCCTAAGTTTATATAATGAATCAAACTACTAATTTATTATGAAAACAAAGGATACTACAGACTCAAAGTTATTTATTGGTATTGACGTACACAAGAGAAGTTGGAAAATTCATACAGCTACCGACCTTTTTGATGGCTCAGATTTGACGATTCCTCCCAATGCTTATGCATTACAGAAATATGTAGACAAACATTTTACAGGATATCAGGTATATTGTTGTTATGAATCTGGTTGTTGTGGTTTTAGTCATCATCGCTTATTTGAATCTTTTGGTTGGTGTTCTATGGTGGTTAACCCGGCTGATGTTCACCGGCCAGCCAAGGCACAATTTCAGAAGAGCGATAAGATCGATGCTCGATTATTATGTAGGGAGTTAAAAGATGGTCGTTTACGAGGGATTCATGTTCCAGATATTGAGCGGGAGTACTTACGATGTCTATTTCGTAGGCGTAATGATCTAGTTAAAGAACTGCGTAAGATCAAAACCCAAATCAAGATGCAACTATTGTATTTAGGAGTTGAGATTCCCAAAGAGTTAGATCAACCCCATTGGTCTCATAAATTTAGAAATTGGCTAAAGAATTTATCCTTTGATTATACCACGATGGATTATTGTTTGCAGACCCGATTAGCATCTTTTGATTTTGTAGACAAGCAACAACGAGACGTGAGTGTTAAACTACGCGCTTATTGTCGTAAACATTACAAGAAGGATTATTATTTACTAAGGAGTGTTCCAGGAGTAGGTCCTATTGTAGCATGTGGGATCATTTGTGAGTTAGGCGATTTACGAAGGTTTAAGAATTTTAAGCAGTTGGCTAGTTATGTTGGTTTGATTCCATCTGTTCACCAGAGTGGTGATAGTTTGACTACTTCTGGCCTTACTCCCAGAGCAAACAGAATTATGAGAAGTTACCTGGTAGAGGCTACTTGGGTTGCTTTACGGTTTGATCCTGTGATGCAAGCATATTACCGATCTCATAAGGGAAAAGATGTGAAAAGGATTTTAGTAAAGGTGGCCAGAAAATTACTGAGCCGTATTCATGCTATTATCAGAACAGAAACCCCCTATCAGATAGGAGTGGTAAGTTGAAAAAAATAAAAAATATAAGCCTAAAAACTCGACAATACTTTTGGCACAAAAAAGGACAACTAAACAACGTGGGTGAAGCTTTAAACCGTTATCACATTTTATAGCAAGTTGCCTTGTTTGCCAATCATAATCATAGTGATGCTGGTGGATGATTTTGTATCATACCACATATAGGATGCGGAGTTATAATGGGCTATTGTTGAAGTATTGACAACGCTTTAATGGCGTTGCCAACAATCCAACAATCTAAAATCATTAGAATGAGATAATTAAAATAATAAAATATTGTATTTTTAACCTAAGACTTGGGAAAGGGCTTTACATAGGACACTTTGTTGTAGCTAGTTTTTTATAATTCCATTTATTTTATGAAATTCTGAAATGGCTTTATAAATATTTGTGATTAGTTTAAACAACTTATTATTGATAATAATCAAATCAGCTGTCAAGTCCATAATTTTCTCATCGTCAACTTCAAATAGACTTGTAATTAAAAATTCTGTTTTTTTTGATTTATGCGCTCCTAATTCGTTTCTAATAAACTTGAAAGTTGAAAGGTTTTCTTTTTTAAATAAGCTGAATTCTTTGTTTAATTGTTTTGCGTTTTCTGCTAATTCAGTAAAATTATTTTTTATTAATTCTTTTGTCAATTTATTTCCGAGCAAATAATTTACGTCAGATAAGTATTCAAAAACAATCGTGGATGAAATTCTTGAGTAGAACTTTTTTTCCATTTCAGTGGTTGCCTTTTTATAATTTATAGATGTAATAGATAAGTCACTTTGTACAATTTTTGAGTGCATTGCTAATTCAGTTGTTGCAATATATTTTGTGGATTTTTTTGCCTGTAATCCTTTTAACATCATATAATCATTCAATATGGATTCAGGAATTTGATTATTAACACTATTTTTTAATTCATCTAACATTTTTTTCAAATTAGCTATTACGTTTTTATATTCCTTCTATTTTAAATATTTCCGTTCCTTTTATTAATTGATCTTTCAGTCTACTAGTCAGTAATATTTTTCCACTGAAAAAGCTTTCGAATTCCATTGTTATATTTTCATTTTCTATATCGCAAACAATATCTCCTTTTTTGACAATATCTCCAGATTTAAAATACCACTTTGTCAGAACCAAACCTTTTTGATTTCCTAAATCAGGAACAAAAATTGATTCAACTTTTCCTTTTTCCAACGTAATGTCAGAATTTAGGTCAGAGTCAGTTCCGTACTTTAGAGTTTCTTCTTTTGTTCTGAAGTTCGGACTGCTATTCAAGTCTTTTATAATTTCATTTCTTTTTTTGTCAGGCATGAAAAATAGTCGACGTATTAATGCTTTTATCATTTTTGGTCAAATTAGCTACAACGACTTGTATAAGGCAAGTAGGGCAGGGAAAGGAAATGACCTTTCGAGTTTGCACTAAGCCAAAACAAACGTTTTTACTTTTATATTTTGTTAAACGTCAAAACTTTGTTTTGGCGTGATTGCTTAAAAGTACGAAACTTTCGTCAACCACTAAATGCCCTATTTGCTTTATACCCTGTTATCGGCTTTTTTTATTCCTTTTTCATTTTAAGTCGTATATTTGTAGTGCGAAACACATTATAATTATCATGACGTCAATAATCAAAATTCGGCTTAAACAGAAAACTTTGGATAGGCATATGGGTGTAAGTCCCACAGACCGTTCAAGGCGTTGCTTTGATGTGTTTCGCAGTGACCTATCCTCTTTTTATTCATTTAATCCATTACATTATGCGAAACACAAATGGTCAAAATGTTTGTCTAAATGACAACCTTTTGAAAACGGTCAACGATTCAGTTGAACCAAAAGTCTCAACATCTTTAAATTCTTCAGAAGCAGAATTTCTTGATTACATTAAATTTCATGGAATTAGCGAATTTGTCAAATCGTTAAAAATGATTCACGATTTTGCCTTGTATCACACTGATTTGTGTTTTGATAAAGATGAAAAGTCAGCACTTTATAATTTAAAAATCTTGTGGGAAGGGATGGAGCAGATAACAAAGTCTTAAAATTTCAGGGAGGGCTGTACATTGACAATCCTCCTTTTATTTTGTCCAACTATTTAGGTTCTATGAGAATCAACATGTGAAAGATAATCTTGTTGGTTTGGTACCCAATCAAAATAAACGGCTTTCCCTTTTTTTAAGTCAAGAGATTGTTCATTATTCAAAGTTAGTTTTTGCTCAAAAATCTTTTTAGGTCGCTTGTTGACTGTTTCTGCAAAAACTTCCAGTTCATAAAGACCAGCCGAAAAGTCCCAACTTTCGTTTTTTGGCAAAAGGAAATGATGATATGACGAAACTCCTCCCTTATTTACGAAAAGACCGCTTCCTCTAACAAGTTCATCATCATTATATGCCCAAACATTAAAATTTTGAATTGTTTCAGACCTTTTTAAACGTATAAACATATTTTGAACATACTGCCCTTGGTCGGATGTTCCGTAAAGTAATGTACGTATGAAGACCTTAGGTTCATCTTTACCATTTTGACCTAAAAAACAGATAATTGACGGTCTTGTCATTTTTAGAGTTCCTTTTCTAATTTTTGTCAACCAGAAGGTCAGTCCTGAAATTGTAAGGGCTACAATTGATAATGTTAGAGTTATATATTCCATCTAGTTCGTAATTACCGATAACGTCTAGTATAAGAAACGTAGGGCAGTTAAAAATCACTTCGTTTCGAGTTGGTACTAAGCCAAATATAATGTTTTACTTTTAATTTTCTTGTAAACGCCAAATTTTATATTTGGCGACTCTGCAAATAGACACAGACCTTTCGGTTGCCACTAAACGCGCTATGTTTTTTATACCTTGTTGGGCGTAGTTATTTTTCGTTCTTTTTGTCAGTCAGAGTAATAGTCAGTTTATTCTTTTGTTGCTTAATTTCAATTTCTTTTCCGATTTCAAACCCGAGTTCTCTCAACCATTTTCCCTCAAGTCGAATTTCAGGAACAGTAATATATTTCCATTCTCGAGGTTGGTGTTTTTGATATATTTTTAGCTTTCTAAATCGGCTCATTAAAGGGCTGTTCGTTATTCCGAACACAATATATAAATAATTTATCGAAATTCGGTATAGTGAACACGAAAGAAGAAAAATATTTTCAAAAGTTAGGTGCTAAAATCAAGCGATTAAGAGAAGAAAAAGAGATTGATCAAAAATCCTTTGCTTTTGATTGTGAGATTGGTCGAACTCAATTGTATATGATTGAAAAGGGTAGAACAAATCCTCGCTTACTTACTCTAATGAAAATTGCTGATGGTCTGGAAATTTCTATTTCGGAGCTTCTCCAAAGTTAATAGATTAACTTTTCAAGTTAGTTTTTTAGAAAAATTCAATTGTATCAAATACTTTTTCTCCTGAAATAAATCCCTCAATCAGGTAATTCATATCATCGTTATTTATTTCGATATAAATTCCTAATTGATAACCGCAAACGTGTTCGGGGTGAGCTTTTCCATCATAAGACCAAATTCCGTCATAACTTGCTTTTGTTAAAGCACGTAATCTTAATTTGTCACTTATTTTTTCCGCTTCAGGTCTATTTGATTTTTTCATTTCAATAGCGATAAGATTATCGCTGTCCATTCTCTCTCCGCGACTATGTACAATCAAATCACAATTGATAGTTACAACTTCCATATTTTCGTCTAGAATAGTCTTTACTCTTTCATTTTGTTTTCGATTATATTCAGGGTCAGAATAATAATTTTCAAGTTCGTATTTTTCTAATAATGTTTCTAAGTAAATAGATAGTCTACCACATAAATTTCTTTCACTAACGCCAGAAAGGATATTTCGTTTTTCTTTTTGAAAAAATTTCGCCTTAGCTTCATTAAAAAATATCAGTAAAAATTCTTGGTAGTCTGTCATTTAAAGAGTGTGGTTTTAATTACGCCCAACGTTAAGTATAAGAAATCGTAGGGCTGTTAAAAAGCACTTACGTTTCGGTTTATTACTTAGCTAAATATAAATATTTTGCTTTTATCTTTTCATCTATAAACGCCAAATTTTATATTTAGCGGACTTTGTTAATGATCACAGACCTTTCGGTTTAGCACAAATGCCCTATGTTTTTTATACCTTGTTACCTGGCTGGCTTTTTTCTCCGCAAACTTGCTAGCGTTGGCAAAGACATACTCTTTTACAGTTTTGGTGTAGCTTGGATGGCGCGACTGGAAATGTGTATGGCTTTCAGCGTTGGCAATTCCGCTATGCCATTAAATTGTAACTTTCACTTGGCGGAAACAACAACTCAATTCCTTTCGGTTTGATTTTAAACAACGGGCCTTTTTCGACCACTTTTCCTTTTGAGTTTCGCTTAATTAAATGGTCAAGCGTAATTATTCCTTGTTCAATTAGTAGGTCAAATTGAGAAGTAATTGGCTTTTTTGTGTGCTCTACCATTTTATATTGAAAATGCTCTCTGTCATTTATTCTAGTACTTTCGGCTTCTACCCAAAACGTTTCTTTATGTTTTGTTTTTAGTCGATTATGAAGTTTGTCCAATGTCCAAACTACAAAATCTCCAACTTCTGGTTTGTCAGAGTTTTCAATCAGTTGTTTAATATCGCTATCAATTCTTAGATTCAAACCTTGCGAGTTTCTAGTAATTGCAGAAACTGTGCAATACAATTTAAAATCCTCTTCTCGTTCATAACCAAAATTGTCGAGAATTTCTGCTGAACTTTTAAACTTACTTAATTTCCAATCTGGAACTTGTGCAAATAGATTTTTACGGTTTGTTCTACTATTTCTGAATGATTTAAGTTCAATTCCTTTATAATCGGGTTGTTTAGACGAATTAATGTCAATTCCGAGTGCTGTCTCAAGTGTTCTGCCTACAGAGGTGTCAGCATCAACCATTGAAGGAATTGGGCCAGCATTTGCTATTTTTCTTAGCATTTCCAAAAGTTCAAATGCAACTTCGTTTTCAGTCGTGTTAATTGCATTAATTAATTCTTGAAATGGATTTAGAATTGAAGAATTAATCAATTCTCTGATGTCTAATTTTGTCAAGTTGAAAACTTGAAATTGATTATCAAAATATGTAATTGCAATAATGTCGTTTGGGTCTGCAATTTTAGTTAAGCTGTAAAACCAAATTCGAGGGTCTCCTTTTTTAGTTGAAGGACGATATAAAGATGCTTGTGATTTTATTGTCTTAAAACCAGTATGAATAACTGTGGGAATCATTACTTTATTTTCTGTACCTTGTCTTTGTAATTCGTAATCGTGAATGTTTTCGCTTTTCAAAAAACTTCTAACCGAACCTGTTGCATCCATTATGGATTTCTTTAGTCCGTTTTCAGTTGGTTCAATTAAAGTAAGAGAAACTTGGTTTTTAGTCAGTAATTTTATCTTTTCTTGTTCTGCGTCTGTAAGCTTTCTCACTTGATATATTTTAAAATTTCACTTGCGACTGCTCTAGCTAATAAAGGCGGAACAGCATTTCCAACTAAAGTATATTGTGGCACTTCTGTTTTTCTATTATTCCCACCTGTTGAGCGTTTTCCTTGAAATACAAAAGAGTCGTCAAAGGACTGTAAACGTGCCATTTCTCTAACTGTTAAAGACCTTGGCGAATTGTAATGAATGTAATCATCTGCAATAGTCATTATTGTAGAGCTTTGCTCGTCTGGTTTTAAAACATTGTAATTTCTCTTGTTTGTTGAAAGATTTAATTTCTCAAGTTCTGCTTGTGATTTTCTATAGTTACCATTTTTTAAAATCACTCCAAGTCTTTCAATTACGGTTTCGTTTTGATTACTTGTTTTATGATTATTTAGGATGTCAAAATATTTTTCTCCATTCTCCAAACCTTCAGTATTCTTGACGTAAAATGGTTTTGTTTGAGGCTTAAATCGTTCAATTAATCTACCTTTTTTTGACCATTCTGCAAATGATTTTCCACCTTTAGAAATAGGCTTTCCGTCAATTTTTCTTTTTTTGAGAAGTTTAGCCATTTTCTTTGCAGTTCCGTTGTATTGAGCAGAAATATCAATTTCTTCATATCGATGTGCTTCTTGGTTATTACCAATAAAATCTAAATCGTATAAAGCTTCAAAAATGGTTACTTTTTCTTCTTCTGAAACCGTTGCAGGGATTTCCGAAATATATTTTTGGTCTTTGCGACAACCAATAAAAAGGACTCTTTCTCTATTTTGAGGAACACCATAATTTGAAGCGTTAGCAACAAATGGTTGTTCTATTTTATAAAGTCTTATGCTTTCAAGAATAGTTTCTAATTCCTTTTTCTGCGATTTATTACAATGAGATTTTAATATCTCAATAGATTCATCAAAGGACGTTGTGTAGATTTTTAATGCAGTTATGATATCCTCACAATCTTTTTTATAACCTGTTGTAACTTTTAAGGCTTTAAAAGAATTCTCAATTTTTGAAATAACATTTTCAGAGCCTATTTCTGTTAGAAAATCAGTAAAAGCATTTGTGAAATCATCACTATCGATATTGCAAAAATCTTTTTCTTTGATAATGTCACGTTTTAATTTATCCCATTCTTTTGTTCGAGTCAAAAGGTTGAAACCGTGACGAATTGTATTGATGTTTTCGTCCGTTTTACTGGTTTTGTAGTCTGCAATTTTTGGTGTCAGTTTTTTAAATCTATTCTCTACAAAGCTGATGAAATCAGCTTTTCCAATTTCCTTGTCTTTTTCAAGTAGTTTTTCAAGTTCAACCCTTTTTACAATACTATCAAAAAGGAAAGAATTTGATTCTTTTCGTATTTTTTTGATGAATGTATTTAGTAATGGAATTTCTTTTATGTCAACAATAGAGTTGATTTCTTTGATAATTAATTCTTTTATTTTACCACCTTCTTTGGTCAAAATGCCTTTTACATTTTCCATCACAAAGTATTTAGGTTGTAAAACCTTAATGACTTCTAAATAGTGAGAAAAAAGGTCGTCTTTTTTATCGAATTTTTTTCGCTTTCCTGCAAGGCTGAAACTTTGACAAGGTGGTCCACCACAAACAACGTCAATTTTACGTCCATCTATTTTTTCTAATAAATTGTCTAAAAAGTCAGGTTCAGTAATATCCTGTTTTAAAAACTCAGCATCCAAACCTAATTGGTGATTATAACGGACAACGTGAGTTAATTCACAATTTTCATTTATATCGTTAGCAACAACGAAATCGAAGAATTTATTGTTATGTTCAGCTTGCAAAAAACCTTCACTAAAACCACCAGCTCCAGCAAATAAATCTACAAAAGTGAATGGTTTTCCATAAAGCGCAACTTGCTCTTTCACAATATTTACATTGCTATTTTCTTTGTAATTTTCTATGTGTTCGTTCAATACGCTTTTAACTTCGTCTTGTACAAAGGTTTTTTTATTAGAGTGGTGCAAAAGTTCGTCCGCTCGTTCTCTTAGGAAATCTAAATAATGATTGATTTCGTGAGATTCCACACCCAATCCAATCGCTTTTTGTTTGGATTTATTGAAGTTTTTCGGCTCTATTTTCTGTCCTGTAGAAACCTTAACTTGGCTTCCGTTACAGTTTATTCGCAGATGAATTGGTGCAAACCCTTTTTTGTCAGGTTTGTCTAAATAAAAATTAATTGTTGCCATAATTATTCACGGACGTTTTTACGTACACGGACAAATTTACGGACATTTTTTTAAATTCCTATTTAATTCTGGTTTTTGTTCTGAGTGAGCGTTGGGAAAAGGCAAGCTCTTTTTTTTTTTTGAGGCACGAAAAAAATGAAATGTGCTTGACTGTGCGATTGAATTTTCAGCTTGCAGGTAACAATGTTGTAATAGCAATTGCTATTACATTCCATGTATTTATTACAAATCTAGTGGATTTTTAATTGATTTGAAATTGTTTATTGCCACTTGAGTATAAATTTCTGTTGTTTTTGTACTACCATGTCCTAGCAGCGTCTGAATATACCTTAAGTCAGTACCATTTTCTAAAAGATGAGTAGCAAAACTATGCCTTAACATATGCGGAGTTACTCTCCTGTTTATCTTCGATTTTTCCGCTGCCTTAACTACTATTTCTTTTACACTACTTCCACTATATTTAGTTCCTTTTAATCCTTCAAACAGGTATTCTTGTGGTTTCCACTCTTTATAATATACTCTTAATTCTTTTAACACAGTTTCTGATAACAATGAATATCGGTCTTTATTATTTTTTGCGTTTTTAATATGAATTAGCATCCGCTTACTATCTATATCTTGAATTTTTAATTCTAATAGTTCACTTCTTCGTAATCCAGCAGAATATAACAGGCTTATAATACAACGATGTTTTATATTATTGGTATTGGCAATCATAGCGAGAATTTCTTCTTTTGATACTACTTGTGGAAGCTTTTGTTCTTTTCTCGGTCTTTCAATACTATAAAATCGATTGGGCATTCCCATCACTACTTCGTAATAAAACTTAATGCTATTGATCGTTTGATTAATATAACTATTAGATTTTTTTTGACGAATAAGTAATTGCAAATATGCTCTTATCTCCTGCTCTGATAATTCCACAATATCCTTATCGGGATACTGATTTATGAACTTCTCAAATAACGAGATGTATATTTTACAGGTGTTTAGGGCATATCTTTTGAGTTCTAGTTTCAGAAGATATGCTTCTGGTACATATCTATATGAAGCTGCTTTAGCTCTATTACGATACCAGTTAACGTCGACAGGCTCATTATCTCGTATAACTTTCTCTTTAAAAAAAGAATTTCCGTTAATCCAAGCGACACCTCTAAATTTCTCAAAAACATGATTCAAGTTTTCTTTGGTATGAATTATATACACCATCGCAAATTCTCTGCTCCACTTAGGATTGGGGAGTTCTTTTATCAATGCCTGGATCACCTTATCAGGATGAAACTGTAGCCCAATCATCTTTTGGTTACCAATCAGCAAATGCTTTAAGGTGATATGTTTGGTGAGGTTCATGATACAAAAATGCAGTATTTAAAAATCATAGTAGTATTTTAGTCGAATAACATTCGAATAGGATTCGTATACTATTTAATTAATTTGAGATTATGAATATATGTCCACACTGCAATTCTAAAATTATCGGTAGATCCGATAAGAAATATTGTTCTATACATTGCAAATCTGCTCATCAATATCAAAACCGCAAATCAGAAGAAGCTCTATATTACACAATTGATAAGAAACTTAAAACGAACAGAAAACTCTTAAAAGCGTATAATAAATCTGGGATGTCAACTGTACGCAAAGAAAAACTATTATCAGAAGGTTTTGATCCTACTTATTTTACGCATTACTGGAAAAACAAAAAAGGACAGGTATATCTTTTCTGCTATGAGTATGGTTTTCTGGATTTAAAAGAAAACCAGAAAGAAAAGTATCTCTTAGTAACCTGGCAAGACTATATGGATCGTTAACTATTTAATTTTATGGCGCCACCCAATAATTAGGTAATAGCTCACTCAACCGATTCGCTTTATGTTCTTGTATTTTCTCCAATACATCTTTAAGCCACCTGTAAGGATCAATATTATTGATTTTGCAACTCGCAAAGAAAGAATATAAGATAGCTGCTTTCTGTGCCGCTTTATGAGAACCGGAAAACAAGTAATTCTTTCTACCTAATGCTAACGGTCTAATAGTGTTTTCCACTAGGTTATTATCAATTTCATAACGACCATCGGTTGTATATCTTTTTAGCTTATCCCATAATTTTAGGGTATATCCAATAGCTTTTCCAATAGCACTTTTAGGAAGTACTTGTAAGACTTGATCTTTAAGCCAGTGTTCTAGTTTATTTAAAACAGGAACTGCATATAACCCTCGATATCGTTTTATGAGTTCAAAAGTGCTTTTTCGTTCTCTGGTTTTTCGCTCCATAGCATATAGACGTTGAATTTGTTCCAATACATAGCTGGCTCTGGATGCATCATTATCCAGTGCTTTTTCGAAATACCTTCTGGCGTGTGCCATACATGCCAATAACGTAATACTTCCTTTGGTTTTCAAATTTAGATACCCTGAATATCCATCTGTCTGAATGGTTCCAGTATACTCCTGTAATACCTCTTCAGGCACTTTTCTGGATCGACTGGGGTCATACTTGAATAAAACTAATCGCTCTATTGGAGCGTGATGTACCCAATGATATCCCATATGAAGTTTTCCTTTTTTAGTAGTATCCTGAACTCCTATCGGTGATTCATCCACCTGAAGGTAATTACTTTGTAAAAGTTCCTTTTGTAAGGTATTGTATAATGGTTCTAATAGTGTAGTAGTTGTATTAAACCAATTACAAAGTGTTCCTCTACTAATATCTAGATGTTGACTCTTGAATATTTGTTGTTGTCTATAAAAAGGTAAGTGATGTACAAATTTACTAACCATAATATGAGCTAGTAATCCAGCTCCTGCATTCCCTTTTGGAATTGGAAGTGATGGTAGTGATGCAATCACTATTCTTTCTTGTTCAGCTAAGATATACTTAGGGCGTATTATCCTTCTAACAAAAATACTGGAAGGGTTGTATTCTAATATCTCGGTGATCTCTTCTCCAATCTTTGTTGCTCCTGGTATGATATCATCTGGTTCTATAGTTTCTTCTATTCGTGGTAAATGAGATGGAAGTGAAGTACGAACAGGCTGCCTCTTCTCTGCTACTTGTTGCTCTCTCTTATAGCTAATTTCAATAGGTTCAGATCCAATAGTAGAAACTTGTGATTGTGCTACAAATAAATCTAACTGTCCAGTATCTGATGAAACAAAACGCTCACTTTTACTACCAAAAATCATTCGCTTAAGCTCTGATAATTGTTGTTGCAAATATTGATAATCAAACTGTAATTTTTGATGTTCTTTTACAAGAGTATCATAAGCTTCTTGCAGCAGAGATTGTTTATCAGACAAAGGATTATGAGGTATGATTTCCACATTATAAAGATACTCAAAAGCCATCCTATTTCCAATAAAATCAAACATTTTTAGCTGCTGATTTATAACGTTTCCTTCTACTTATATTAGTAATAGAAATGCCATCGATTAGTAATACTAACTGCGAATACGTTATGGAGATACTGTCTACTTGTTCATCATAATATGGAATTTCAAAAGTGCCAGATTCTAATCTTTTGTAATACAATATGAAACTGCTTCCACTCCAGTGTAATAATTTTACTTTATCACGGGTTTTATTGATGAAAATATATACAGAGCCATTGGTGGGAGATGTAGAAAGATCGTTTTGTATCAAACCACAAAGTCCATTAAAGCCTTTTCGCATATCAGTAGATTTACTATACAAATGAAACTGATGGGTGGTGGTAAGTCCAAACATTACAAAAGGGTGATTAGATTTTTCAATTCCTTTTTACAGATATCAGAAGGGCATTGCAAAAATACTCCGTTCGGATAATGAACCTTAATAGAAACTACTTTAGCAATTGATATTGGAGTAGAAACTTCCACTGGAATGAATGAAGGCTCTTTCTTTGAAACTTTTTTCTTAGATTCTGGAAATTCTACCTTAAACTTCCTATGCCAATATTTCATGACTCCATATGTAATACCTTGTTTTTCTCCATATTCTCGTAAACCTAATTTACTCTTTTTCCAAGATCTAATAATGGAATACATCTGTTGTTTTCTTTTTGTATCTTGTTTTTGCATATCGCAAAACTAAAACACAAACACAAGCTATACAATATGTGGTTTGCTGAACGGTTACATTTGAATCGTATGTATGGTGATTTTTTTAAGAAACTTGTTGCCGATATAAGCTCCAATAAATGCCATTGCAGTAGCGACAATAAGCATAGGATAATTAAGTTGATCTCCTAATTGTAAAAGATCTTTTGCATATATAGTGAGTCTTGAGATATCAATAAAGCATGCAATAACTACTCCGGTGGCAATAAAAGCTTCTTTACTAAGTTTTGCCCGAATTAAAAAAGCAGTTCGTAATGCCCCTTGATGACCGGATAATCCCCCGAAAAAACCACTTAACGCACCACCCCAAGGTAAATATTTGATATCAAACTCCAATCGTTTTAGCTTTGGGATAAGATCAAAGAGGGAGAAAAAAAGTAATAGTGTTGCTATACATATTTTTACCACCGTGATTTCGTGAATGGTATCAGCAATAGTATATGAAAATATAGGTTTTATATAGGTGATTTTGCCTAATATATAAGCTCCGAAAAAGGCAAATACAATTGCAGGTAAACCAAAGCGTAGTACCGTTTGTACATTAGCTTTTTTGCCAACAAGGGTTAATTTGAATAAGTTATTAAGCAGATGTACAATTGCTGTAAGAGCGATTGCAATATCTATAGGAAAGAATAGTGCAAACACAGGCATCAATAATGTACCTAATCCAAAACCAGAAAAAAATGTTAATCCCGACCCTAATAAAGCTATAATACCAACCAGAATAAAATCCATAATACGATAGCTATTAGTTTTTTATTTTCTTAGGTTTTTTGCTCTTTATTGAAATATACCAAATAGTAATACATTTGCTTCTCTTCATCCCATCCTTTTTCTACAAATT
Organism: Aquimarina sp. MAR_2010_214; assembly: GCF_002846555.1. Classification (NCBI taxonomy): domain Bacteria; kingdom Pseudomonadati; phylum Bacteroidota; class Flavobacteriia; order Flavobacteriales; family Flavobacteriaceae; genus Aquimarina; species Aquimarina sp. MAR_2010_214. The sequence continues at coordinate 4,909,801 of NZ_PJMS01000001.1, read as the reverse complement.
TTTCTGCAGATTCTGGATTAATGAAATCCATTTTTATCTGTACATTAGTGTCTAGATTGATGACATTTTTTATTTTTTTACGAGCAGCAGTTACTGCGTTATTGGCAATAGGAAAGGAGGTGAGGTCTTCGATTTGGTATTTTGGTGCTTTTTCTACTTTGTAATGCTTAAATTCTGGAATCAAATCAGGATTATCGATTACATCATTTAAAAATGCAGACTCTTCAAATTCATCATTTTTAGCAAAGTGGTTTACTGCACGATTCATAAACATCACTTCTTCTTTTTTATCTTCGGCAGGAAGCACAACATCTTTTGCAAAATCCTGGCAGAATTTCATGTATTTCTTAGTGTAAAAATTCTCATCGGCAAAAGCTTCTACGCCTAAAAAGTGTTCTAACCAATATTTGGTATCATATCGATTAGAATCTACAGAAAGGATTTTATAACCTTCTTCTTTTTTATGATTAAAAATCAAACAGCCTTTATCGAGCTTATTTAAGTTTACACCTTGTTGAATTAATAATTCAATATCACTTTCTTTTTCGTCAAACTGAAGAAAATCATGTTTTAATTCTGATTTAAAGATCCCAATAGCATCAACTTTTTCATTATCTATATTTACATTATCTAGATATGTAACATACACCTCGCCACTTTTAATATGAGGGTGTTGGGATTGTTCATATAATAATGAAGCAATTCGTTTAGATTTTTCATGAACTGAAGAGGGATGTTCAAAAATTTCGGTTACGATCTTAAACAGTGGATTAAATTCTATATCTACCTCATTAGCAAATTGAAAATAATTTTCTTCTTTTTCTCTAAAAGGCTTAAAAAAATACTCTTTTAGAAGTGCAGTTAATTCATCATTAAGGGCATACGGAGATTCTGACAAGAATATATTTTCATTTTTATTCTTGTTTCCAACCCTATGAACCGATAGTGATTCGATCTGAGCGCTATATAAGTTGATCATTTTTTATAAGTTTCAAAGCTACTAAGTAGCAGAGTTTATAGTTTATTTTGAGGTTTTAATTGTTATAAAGCCTTCTAGTTATATTTTTAAATTTCTGAGAAGGTACTCATATATATAGTGACTTTGTTTCTATGAAACTTTACTACTTAAATTAATTCCAATTTTCATCAAACCCGAGATCTTCATATTCATCAAGATCCATAAAGCCTTCATTTTCATCTTCATTAAAGTCATCTGATTTTTCTGCTTTAAACTCTTTATCAGGTGCCTGATCTGGTATTTGACCATGAATATACATTACGTTTGGATATTCTCTTCCGTTTTCATGTTCGGCAATTTCTGCAAGTTCTACCAAAAATGTCCACATACTTAAGAAATCATAGATATAAATTAGCCTGGGAGAGGCCTCATGAGCAACATCAATAAGAGTAGTTTCATTCATCAGTCTAACAGGCTGATTACCATCACTCATATCAAATAATGATATTTCTTCTCCTTGATTCCATTGATCATCACTAATGTAAAAAGAAGCTATTTCTGTTCCATCAAAACCAAAAGATTGGGTGATTACATTATGAAACTGTTCTAAGGTTGCTCCTTGTTCTATTTCAATATCTCTAAATACATCTTCTTCTGTATCCAGAATAACTCTGAAACGGTATATCATTATTAATTAATTAATTTGGAAATGCAAAGATACTATAAATGCATTGTTATTTACTAAAACGATGTAATGAAAAAGTCATTGCCCCTAATAAGAAAAAAGCAACAATCTGGTGTAATACTCCTAATAAGATTGGGACTCTAAATATTAATGTAAATACACCTAATAAAAATTGAATGCAAACAATAATTAGTAAGGCATTTAGTGAATTAGACTGAGTAGTACTTGTCTGAATTTTTTTACTTCGAAACCAAATGAAAACAATAAGTCCTACAACTATATAAGCCAGATAACGATGTATGAACTGGACTCCACTTTTTCCTTCTACAAAATTCTTTAGTAAGGGAGATTGTTCAATATAAACGGATTCATGAATTATGGTTCCATCACTCATTAATGGCCAATAATTATGTAATAAACCAGCATCTAAGCCAGCGACAAAAGCACCATAGATAATCTGAAGTAAAAGAACTCCTAAACCCCATCGAATCAGTTTTCTAAACTTAATATCGATTTGTTTTTTATTAGGATATATCAAATCCAGAGCTACCCAAAATGTATATGCAAAGGTTATAAATGCTGCGGTGAGATGCATGGCAAGTCGATAGTGACTTACATCGGGCCTATCAATTAATCCACTTTTTACCATAAACCAACCAAGAAATCCTTGAAAACTTCCTAATAACATGAGTATTAGAGATTTTTTTATGGTAGGCGTAGTAAGCTGTTTTCTGATTAAGAAATATACGAAAGGTATTATAAATATAACACCTATGAATCTTCCGATGACACGATGTAACCATTCCCAAAAATAAATATCTTTAAAATCGTCAAGTGTGAATTGATGATTTATCTTTTGATATTCTGGGTATTGCTTGTAGAGGTCGAATGCTGCGTTCCATTCTACATCATTCATAGGAGGGATAGTGCCCGAAATTAGTTTATAATTAGAGATAGATAACCCAGAATGAGTAAGTCTGGTAATTCCACCAACTACAACCATAATAAAAATCAATAAGCACCCTGTAAGTAGCCAGTATATTACTTTTTTATTGTCTTTTTTCATTTTTTATTCAAAGTTTCAAAGTGACAAAGATTCAGAATTATAAAGTTGTATTATATAGTTTGAAAATATGAAGTACCTACTTAGATTCTTAGTTACTTTTTTAACCCTAATTCTTCACCTTTTTTTACCATATATTCATAAGCTGCTTCGTGCTCATTAGGGATTTCACCTTCAAGAATTGCTTCTTTAATTGCTTCTTTAATGATTCCTATTTCGCGAGAGGGCTTGATATTAAAGGTCTTCATAATCTCTTCTCCTGTAACAGGTGGTTGAAAATTGCGAACATGATCTCGTTCTTCAACTTCAATCATTTTTTGCCTTACAATCTTGAAATTATTATGATATTTTTTAAAACGTTTAGGGTTTTTGGTTGTAATATCGGCTTCACAAAGTGTCATTAATTCTTCAATGTACTCTCCTGCATCAAATACTAGTCTTCGCACAGCAGAATCTGTAACCTCTGTTGCAATCACTATAGGTCTGGAGCTCATTAATACCATTTTTTGAACAAACTTCATTTTTTCATTTAGCGGCATTTTTAGGCGCTTAAATAGTTTGAATACCATTTTTGAACCTACAAATTCATGCCCATGAAAAGTCCATCCTACTTTTTTGCTAAACTTTTTGGTAGGTGCCTTACCGATATCATGAAGTAAAGCCGCCCAACGTAACCAGAGGTCATCTGTGTTTTCTGCAATATTATCTAGAACTTCTAGGGTGTGATAAAAATTATCTTTATGTCGTTGCCCTTCGACTTCATCAATACCCTTTAACGCGATAAGTTCGGGTAGTATATACTCCAAAAGACCGGTTTGTTCCAGTAATATAAAGCCTGTTGAAGGTTTATCACTTAAAATAATTTTATGCAACTCATCTACTATACGTTCTTTGGTAATGATCTTAATTCGATCTTTATTTTTGGTAATAGCTTTTAATGAGGTGGATTCAATTTTGAAATCGAGTTGTGTAGCAAAACGAATTGCTCTCATCATTCGCAAAGGATCATCAGAATATGTAATATCAGGATCTAAAGGAGTACGGATTACTTTTGATTTTAGATCTTCTAAGCCATTAAAAGGATCTAATATTTCTCCAAAATTTTCTGGTGATAGGTGTAAGGCAAGAGTGTTGATTGTAAAATCTCGTCTATTCTGATCGTCTTCTAAACTTCCATTTTCTACAATGGGATTGCGACTATCTTCAGAATAGGATTCTTTTCGTGCTCCAACAAATTCTACCTCGATATCATCAGCTTTTAGCATTGCCGTACCATAGGTTTTAAAAATCTGCACTTTGGGATTGCCAGGTAAAAGTTTGGATACTTCTTTTGCTAATGCTATTCCGCTACCAACAGCAACAATATCAATATCTTTGACCGTTTTTCTTTGCAATATATGGTCTCTTACAAATCCACCAATAACATAGCTGTCTAGTTCTAGATTTGCTGATGCTTTGGCAATTGTTTCAAAAATTGGATGTTGTAAAGCTTTTTTATAATTTTTGATTTCCGACATGAATCAATTACTTCCTAATAATTTTTACGGTACTATCGCTTCCTATTTTAATAATTGAAGAAGGTTTAGCTCCTTTTTTTTGTAGAGGCAAATTTACGACATAGTCTACGCCTTCCAAAATTGCTGCGGGTATTTCTTTTAAGTTTTTTGGAGCAGGCATACCACTAATGTTAGCAGAGGTCGAAACAATAGGTCGTTTAAGCTTCTTAATTAATTTTCCACAAAAAGGATCTCTCACAACCCGAATACCTAATGTATTATCATCTGCGATAATATTTTCTGCAACATGTAGCGGTCTGTCATAGATAATAGTAGTAGGTTTTGCAGCATATTTTAGAATATCATAGGCTACTTCAGGAACTTCTTCTATATATTGTTGCAGCATTTTAAAATCACTAACCAAGCAGATCATAGACTTGCTTTCTTCCCGATTTTTTAAGGCATATAACTTATCAACCGCTTCTGCATTAGTGGCGTCACAGCCAATACCCCAAATTGTATCGGTAGGATAGAGGATGATTCCTCCTTTTTTTAATGTATTAATTGCATTTTGGATTTCTGTAATTTGATCTGGCATTAGATAATTTTTTAATGTCGCAAAATACAAAAGAAGTTGTCTAAAAAGTATTTAGGGGATCTTTTTCTTTTGATTTTTACTTTTTAAGACCTTTTAGTGTTCTTTACCTATTTCACTTTTTTGAGGTTGTATGATATAGTAATTAACCTTATTTCTGTTTCTATTTTTGAATTCCTCTTAACATAAAGCGTTTGAAGTTCATGTTTTGCTTTATGTTTTCATACATCCCAACATCTTCTTTTACGATATGTTACTCCTTGTAAACTGAGTAGGTTTTTTAAATCTGATTACCTTTGCCTTTCTTCATTTTTCTATAATATTTATTAAGGCATAATAAACTATCTTGAAAAAATGTATAAGTAAAGGTAGGAGCTCCAAAACTAAGAGAGACTGCCTTTTCAGACAGTCTCTCTTATAAAATTTGACAGTGATAACTATCTAGTCCAATTAATGTAATTAGTCCACTTATTTGAAGAAACATCTCCATTAACATGTTGTGTTGTTGTGCCTTCGATATTCACATGCCAAACACCATAACCTCCTAAAGCAACAGAATAAGATGCATTTCCAAGTAAAATTCTTTGATCCGAAGTTTTACAAGGAAGATTTCTAGAAACATTTTTGTTAAAATTATTGTTTGGACCGGTAGGATAACCATTATCAAAAAGAAGTTTACCATTTGTAGATAAATTAACAGTAATATTTCTATGTTCTCCAGATTTTCTCCATTTACCTTTATAATGATATCCCATGTTTACATCAAAATAAAGTTCACTTATAATATTATGTGAACCACCTAAATTAAAACTTCTGTTGATAAGACTGTTAGTGTACCTTGTAGTGCAACAAGTACCATTAATTAATGCACCACTACTACAATTTTTCCAAACTTGCCGTCTGAAATCATGTGCTTCTATTTTAATGGTACCATTTCCAGCATTAAAAGAAAATGTTTTATTTTCTTTCTGACTGTTTGCTAGCTCAATATTAGCTTCTCCAATTTTTTTTAGATTAGATAAATTATTTTTCCATTCAGAATTTCTAATAATTTTTTTCTTAGAAATTTCATAAAATTTTCCGTTTTTAAAATAAATAATGTTTTCTCCAACTTTAAATTCTTGATTTTCATTTAGAATAGCTAATAATCCATTAGTCAACGTGTTTATGTCGGTTTCTTTTTCAATGCTATATTCGTCTGAATCATTGAACGAATTTAATAGTGCATTATGGTGTTTTTTAGAAACCCAAGATGTTAATTCATCTTGATTTAAATATGATATAGAATTATATTCTTCATAGAAATGATCCCAGTCTTTAAATGTTAGTAATGAAGTTTCTTTTTTTAAAGATTGATCTGTAAGATCACTTTCGAAATTTTGATCTTGAGAACAAGAAACAATAAGTAATGCCAAAAAGGCAAAAAATAAATTTTTCATAATAATTAGGTTTTAAGATTAAATAAAAAATTATAAAAAGAATAGTTCCCTTTTACACATAATAATGTACTGAAGAGTTGTTTTGTTACGATAGTATTACGTTAAAAAAAAGTTAATTTCCCAGTAAGGAAAAAGAAGCAAAAAAGAAACTTTATCACTATCATTATATCCTTTTCAGAAGTGTTATTTTTCATTATACTAACCTAAAAGCGGCTACCTTGTAAGAAGAGGAGAGTTTGAAAATCTAAGGTTTTCATTAAACTAAAAATAAACTTTTTTCCGTTGAATGTTTTGTGGACTTGCTTCAAGGATTATTTATAGAAAATATTTAAGTAGTGATTTGGATAAAAAGAGGGGCTGTTGTTTTTTTGTCAGAATTAAAATGAAACTAGAAAAATGTAGTTCTATACAACAAAAACAATAGAAAAGAAGTAGTTGTATGATTTCATGTTTTTTTAGTAGATTTTCCTCAAGTTATTATTCTGCATAATCAAAATATGCTATATATTTGTTAATTGTTATCACGTATTTTATTTTATAATTGCTTAAAAAAACAACAGATTATGTGTTGTTTTTGTTTAGTGAGATTTTTACATGCTCCTTGTGTGTTGATTTTTAGGAAACTACAATAAATGTTGTTTGTATGATTTTGATATTTTAAGATAATAAAGATTTGAAATTGAAACAGTGTCAAAATAATGGGTGCAAGTAATTTAGTTGGTATGCCAAGTGATACAATAAAAAAATAAAAAAGAAGTTCGAAATAAAATTATAAATGGATTGTTTTTAAAAGAAGCAATTATGCAAATAATTATTATAATAGGTTTTTAAATGCAAATAAATATTTACACCGTTACTCATAAAAGTTTAGCATTACCAACTAATGACTTATTTCAGCCTATATTGGTAGGAAATAGAAAAGAGAATATTCCTGATAATTTTCTACAAGATGATATCGAAAACCATATAGCAGAAAAGAATCCTAATTATTGTGAAATCACTGCAATGTACTGGATTTGGAAAAATGTTAAACATATTGATTATATAGGTATATGTCATTATCGTCGTTATTTCAATTTTATAGATGCATTTACTTTTTCACATATAAAAAGAGTCAAAAAATATAAAAATAGATATAGTTTAGAAAAAGTATGTAGCCAGAGGCATAATAAAAAAATAGAAAAACTTTTGAAAGATTATGATTTTATTCTTCCCAAAAAGCGACCGTTAAAAAAAACAATGTATAATCAATATATAGAGAATCATAAAGAAGAAAATTTAAAATTAGCTATTGAGATTATACACGAGTTATACCCTGATTATGTAACAAGTATGACTCAGGTTTTTAATAAAAAGAAAGGATATTTTTATTCGATGATGATTACCTCAAAGGTTATTTATGATCAATATATGACATGGTTAATGCGTATTTTATTTGAAGTCGAACAAAGAATAATTAAATCAGGTATAGGAATAGAACCAAGGGTCTTTGGTTTTTTAGCCGAACGGTTATTTAACCTATATCTATGTCATCATGATTTTAAAATAAAAGAAGTTCAAGTTATTAGAAAAAAATAGTATAGAAAGTGCTACTTTTTCACTAATAAAATTTGATAAGCATTAATTAAAATTTTCCAATCTTTTTTTAGCATATATTCTACAACTGTTTTTCCTTTACCACCTCCAGGAAGCCTACAATCATCTATTAAAACGATAGATTTATCATGTAATTTATTTTCAGCCAGAATAAACTCTTGTAAGTGATGCTCCTGACTTTTCTTTTGAACTTCTATATCGGTTTTTGAATAATCATAACTATCTAGATATAAAAAGTCAATAGAGTCGTTGAAATTCTTTAAGAAGTCTAGAGAATCCCCAAGATATACCGTTGTACTATCTTGTAAACTTTCTTCTTGTACTGCTTCTTGTGCTCCTTTAACCGAATTTTCACTAATATCTACAGAATGTAACTTAGCATCATTTTCCTTTGCCCATTTACCAAAAACGATTGTTGCACCACCATCAGTTTTAGTAGCTTTTAGACCATTTCTCGAAGTTCCTGTCTCTACCAGTATTTTAGCGTTTCGTTCATTTAAGAGCTGTAGTGTTTTAGAAAAAGTTATACGTCTTCTCCTAAAATTATATTTGTAAGGCATGAAAGGATATAATGACTTATGTTTGATAAGTTTGATAAGTTTGGGAGATGCAATTCCTAGTAGCACAATAGGTAAAATAATAAATAGATAGTTCATTATAGTGAATTTAACATAATGTTGACAAATGTATTAATTTTAAAAATTATTTTTTTAGCAATATGATTCTTTACTTTTAGTAAGTTTGTCTCTATTATTATTTAAAACATGAAAATAACACTGATTAGTCTAGATGTTTTGGGGATTAACGATGAAATTGCCAAGAGTCTAAAAAAGCAGGGATATGAAGTTAATCATATAAACTTTCATACTTTTAGGTATCAGTATCCTACAGTTTTTCACCGAATTTTTAATTTTGTTGGGAAAACCTTTTTTAAATATGATATAAAAAAGAATCACTTAAATAAAGAAATTCTTAAGCGATTGGGTGAAATTGGAAAACAAGATAAAATCCTGATGCTTAACGCTAATTTTTTACTTCCTCAGATTATTAAGAATATAAGGTCATTTACAGGGGATTTGACAGCGTTCTTTAATGATAATATAGAAAGAATACCAAAAATATTATTAGTAGCTCCTTTTTTTGATGAGGTATATACTTTTGAACCTAATGATTCAAAAAAGCATAATTTTAAATTTGCGACAAATTATATTTTTAAAGAAAACAAAAAGAACTTGTCGATAGAACAAGAAGTTTTTAATATAAGCACGTTTAGTAAGAGATCTAAACTTATAGATGATATAGCATTAAAATTAGATGATTTAGGGATATCATATAAAATTATCAGTTTCGGAAAAAAGAAAATTGAATCCAAGAGTAGTGTAGCGTACGTTACAGAAAGGATAAATATGAAAGATGTAAATGAATTAGTAGCTCATTCTAACGTATTATTAGATATTCATAGAGAAGGACAGGATGGACTATCGTTTAGAGTTTTTGAAAGTTTAGGGAATAGCAAAAAGTTAATAACTACTAACGCAGCTATTGCTAACTATGATTTTTATAACCCAAATAATATCTTAATAATAGATAAAAATAATATTCAAATTCCTAACTCTTTTTTTAAGAATGAATATGAAGAAATACCAAGTGAGATCTATCAAAAGTACCTGGTAGATAATTGGATAAACAGAATTCTAAATTTATAAAAAGGTGAAAAATAAAAGAGTATTTGTAGATTTTCATTACTTGAAAAATCTAAATAAAGGCTTTGGACAATTTTCATATCATTTGTCTAAAGCTTTTTCATCTATTGATACTGATATAAATTATGTTTTTTATACTCCTAAAAAAGGACGTTATAAATCGATATTTAATCAAAAGAATATTTTTGTAAAATACTATTATTCAATACATCGCCAGTTGGGTATCTTTGGTCGTAACTATATATTTCATTCTACCAATCAGCTAAGTAAAATTGAGCCTTTAAATAAAAAGATCCCATATGTTTTAACTATTCATGATATTAATTTTATTTATGAAGATGCTGTAGATCAAAAAACTAAGGATTTTATTCAAAAAAAAATAGATAGAGCTCAAGTACTTGTTTTTGTGTCAAACTTTACTAAAGATGAAGTGAATAAACATTTTGATGTTGCTGCATCAAAAACACAAAAAGTAATATATAATGGTAATTCCTTAAAAGAAATTTCGTTAGTTAACCCTGATGAGAATACAGATGATTATCTTTTTTGCATTACGGAAATGAGACCATACAAAAATCTGGAGAAACTTATTTTGATGATGAATCATATTCCAGAAAGATTTAAACTTGTTCTTGCAGGAAAAGGTAGTAGTGATTATGTTTTACATTTAGAAAATTTAATTCAAGAAAATAACCTTGAGGAAAGAGTTTTTTTGAAAGGTATTGTATCCGAAGAAACAAAAGTAGAACTGTTTACTAATTGTTTTGCTTTTGTGTTTCCTTCTTCCAGAGAAGGATTTGGATTACCGGTGGTTGAAGCATTAAACTTTAATAAACCTATTTTTCTTTATAATAAAACTTCTTTACCAGAAATAGGAGGAGAAGCATGTTTTTATTGGGAAGAATTAGAGCCTGAATATATGGCTAATATGTTTTTAACAAAAATCACCTATTTTGAGTCTAATAGACTTATAATGGAGGAAAAAATTAAAACCCAATTAGAAAAATTTAGCTGGCAAACAGCAGCATTAGAATACAATAAAATATACAAATCCTTAATGTAATTTATACTAAGTAGTATCTAAGTATATAAGCTTGTCTTATTCCTGAATACTAATTACCGAGGAACCGTATCAAAAAGTTACTTTTGTTTAGATTATTATAAATAAAGAATGCAACATAAATTTATCATACATCCAGATTATAAATCAGTAGAAACCGAAGTGCAGAAAACAATAGCGCATTTTGATGACTATCATGAGATATTAGGAGATGCAGAGCGCAATGTTATAAAAATTGTAGAGATTGAAGGTGAAAAATATACAATCAAATCATTCAAGGTTCCTAATTTTATAAATCAGGTTGTATATCGATTCTTTAGAAAATCAAAAGCAGAAAGATCTTATAGTTATGCGAATAAGTTATTGGAGCTAGGCATAAAAACACCATTCCCATTGGCATATGATTTATATACTACCTTTTGTTTATTTAAGAAAAGCTATTATATAAGTAAACTGGTAGATTGTGATCTTACATATCGCGAATTAACTACCGATTTTGATATACCTGACCATGAATCTATTCTTAGGGCCTTTACTCGGTTTACATATATGTTGCATAAAAATGGAGTTAATTTCCTTGATCATTCCCCTGGGAATACATTGGTAAAAAGAAAAAAAGAAGAGTATGAGTTTTATTTGGTAGATCTTAACCGGATGAAATTTGGAGAAATGGATTTTGATACTAGAATTAAAAATTTTGCTAAATTAACCATACATGAATCTATGGTTCAGGTAATGAGTAATGAATATGCAAAATGTACAGGAGAAGATGAAAAAGAGATATTTGATCTTATGTGGAAGTACACTGAAGAGTTTCAGGACAAATATTACCGTAAACGTCGAATAAAAAGAAAAATATTTTTCTGGAAAAAGAAGTATCAAGAAATATCATAATAAATCAATGAATACAAGAATTTATGGTTGTTGCCTTTATACCTGTTCTGTTATTTGTTGAGAATTTTCCCTGACTGTTTTAAGCTTTTTTTCTCGTATTAATTCTCTTAGTTTAATATATTTTAAAAAAGTAAGATTTGCAGTTTGGATACAAATAATAAGCCCATTTAGCCCATCTAGAAATCCAAGCCTTAAGAAGTATGCTTTAAAAAAAGCCCAGGTAGGATTAAATAAAATTTTCCACAACGTTGCATTTTTTCCTAATTCATAATATGAATGAGCTGATATTGTAGAGAACTTTTCAATTTGTTTATTATAAGCGCTGTATGTCGGGTAATTCCAATGAAGTATATCTCCTTTTAATTTGCCACATTTTTTAGGATCGTATAATTTATAAGAATCATGAGGATTAATTCCTTTCCATTCTCCTTTTCCTTTTTTAAAAGCCCTTAATTTTTTATCAGGATACCAATCAGAATGATTAATCCATTGCTCACAAAAATTATTATATCGGTTCATGTAATAACCATCATGAACCCAATTAGATTTTAATTTTATGAGAGATTCCTGAAGTTTAGAGGATAAGGCCTCATCTCCGTCAAGAGAGATAATATGATCATAAGAAGCTTGAGTAATTACGAAGTTTTTTTGTTCCTTATAACCAAGAAATTCTTGCTTCACAAACTTAACATTGTATTTTTTGCAAATTTCTTCAGTTCTATCCGTAGAAAAAGAATCAACAACAACAATTTCATCAACTACCCCTTGAAGTGACTCCAAGCATTTTTCAATTTTCCTTTCTTCATTATATGTAATAATAACTCCAGAGAGCTTAACCATTGTTGATGTTGTTTTGTAGGTCATGTTGAGCAAAAATAATTAATTTTAAGATAACGAAACGTTTTGTTAACAATTCATTTCAAATATTAGAACCAATATTCTATAGGAAGAAATAGTATTAATTTGAAAAAAATAGTTACAAGTTTTTATTTAAAAAATCATGCAATTGATTAATGAATAATTCGGGTTTAAAGTAAGGGTAAAGTTCTAAAGATTTCTTTTTGAGCTCCTTAGTGCTTTTGTTTGAAAATAGTTCGGGCATATACTCAGATAAATGAACAGACATTTGTGTTTCTCCATCTTCAAACATATTCCAGGCTTTTTTAGGAATCCAAGGAGAAAAAACAGTAAAAGTAGGTATATCAAGAGCTTTTGCAATATTTACCGCACCTCCTTCATTACCAATTAATGCATCACAATGAGAGAGGATGGCAAGAAATCCACGTAAGCTCTTAGCAAATACGTCAAAATGGATATGTCTTTGTGTTCTCGGCATGCTAAGATTATAAACAGTACGAGCATCTTTTTCCTGATCAGGAATATAATTAAAAAGAATATGAGCCTCTGTATTCTTAACGATAATATCTATAATTTTAGCCATGTACTCTAGAGGAAGAGTTTTTCTCATTTCACTACCTAAAACACTGATCATTATTAATGGCGTTTTTGAAGTAATTCCATTCGATTCTAAAAACTCACGAGCTTTTTCTTTTTCTTCTTTAGTTAAAAATATTTTTGGCCTTGTGATCTCAGAGGTGATTCTGTTTTCAGGAAAAACTAAGCGCAATCTGTTTTCTATTGAAATACTTGCATTTGTAATAGGTACAAGGTTTCTTTTAATTGTCTTTGTATACAAAAACTGAGTGTACCATTTATAAAAAGAAACTCTTTGAGAAGCTCCAGAAAACAGTGTAATAAGATTACTTTCTAGTTTTCCATAGACATCAATTACATAATCGTATTTAGATTTTCGTATCTGTTTTAAAAATGTATACAGCGCTTTTTTATCCTCTTGGTATTCATTCTTAAACTCTATAATATGATCAAAAAATGGATTTTCTAATATAACAGGTTTTGTATTAGAGTTTACAAGAAAATCAATTATGGCATCAGGATATTCTTTTCGTAATGCCTCACAAATGATAGTACTTGTGAGTACATCACCAATCATCTTCTGTTGAATAACCAAAATCTTCATATGCTATTGATCAAAATAGTTGAGCTTGTCTAAAAAAACAAAAGACAAGCTCAAGTTCCTTTCTACACTATACGGCTACATCGTATTCACGAAGAGCATCATTGAGTGAAGTTTTCTTATCAGTACTTTCCTTACGTTTTCCAATAATCAAAGCGCAAGGTACATTAAATTCTCCAGCAGCAAATTTCTTAGTATAACTTCCTGGAATTACAACAGAACCAGCTGGTACAACTCCTTTTCTTTCTACAGGAGTATTTCCTGTAACATCGATAATCTTGGTAGATGCTGTTAGTACTACATTAGCACCTAATACAGCTTCTTTTTCTACTCGAACACCTTCGACTACAATACATCTTGATCCTATAAATGCATTATCTTCTATAATAACAGGGGCAGCTTGTAATGGTTCCAAAACACCACCAATCCCAACACCTCCACTAAGATGAACATTTTTTCCAATTTGAGCACAGCTACCAACAGTGGCCCATGTGTCTACCATAGTACCTTTATCTACGTAAGCACCTATGTTTACATAACTAGGCATTAAAATAGTACCAGAAGAGATATAAGCACCATGACGTGCAACAGCATTAGGAACTACACGAATTCCTTTAGCTTCATATCCTTTTTTTAATGGAATTTTATCATGGTATTCAAAAATTCCAGCTTCTAGAGTTTCCATTTTTTGGATTGGGAAGTATAATACTACTCCTTTTTTTACCCATTCATTTACTTGCCAGCCACCTTCTATAGGTTCTGCTACTCTAAGTTCTCCAGAATCTAATAAGCTAACTACTTCACGTATCGCATTCTGAGTATTTGGTTCTTTTAAAAGCTCTCTGTTTTCCCAAGCTTTTTCTATAGTTTCTTTTAGTTGGTTCATCGAATAAAAAATTTTGGTAAAGATAATAGCTTCCATTGAAAAAAGTGTCGATTGTAGATATTTTAGGAAACCATTAATAAATAAGGGCAGTTTTGTAATAATATTATATTTTTGCAAAAAAAAATAAATGGCACGAATATTGGCGATAGATTATGGAGGGAAAAGATGCGGAATTGCAGTTACAGATGAATTGCAAATTATCGCTTCTGGATTAACTACTGTAGATACTTCAGAATTATTGTCATGGTTAGAGGATTATGTGTCTAAAGAAGAAGTAGAACTTTTTATAGTAGGAGAGCCTAAAAGATTGCATGGCGAAGCCTCAGAAAGTGAACAGTTAATTTCACCTTTTTTAGACAAGCTAGGTGAATTACTGCCAAATATTCCTGTTAAAAGGATTGATGAACGTTTTACCTCTAAAATTGCTTTTGATACTATGATCGCTAGTGGTATTTCAAAAAAGAAAAGAAGAGATAAAGCATTAGTAGATCAGATTAGTGCAACGATTATACTGCAAGATTATTTGTATAATCGATAATAATAGAAATAAGAAATAAAATATGATACTTCCCATTGTAGCATACGGAGATCCGGTATTGAAGAAAAAAGGAAAAGAGATAACCAAGGATTATCCTAAATTATCAGAATTGCTGGATAATATGTTTGAGACCATGTATAATGCACATGGAGTTGGATTAGCAGCTCCTCAAATAGGAATTCCTATTAGATTATTTATTGTTGACGCAGAACCCTTTTCTGAAGATGAAGAGTTATCCAAAGAAGAAGCAGAACAGTTAAAGAATTTTAAAAAAGTATTTATTAATGCTACAATTCTAGAAGAAACAGGAGAAGAATGGGCTTTTGCAGAAGGGTGTTTGAGTATTCCCGATATACGAGAAGATGTATTTCGTAATGAAACGATTAAAATTAAGTATTTTGATGAGAATTTTGTGGAGCATACCGAGACCTATGATGGGTTGGTAGCAAGAGTGATTCAGCATGAATACGATCATATTGAAGGAATTTTGTTTACAGATAAACTATCAAGCCTTAAGAAGCGTTTAATAAAAGGAAAACTGGCTAATATTTCTAAAGGAAAAATTAGTTCAGAATATAGAATGCGATTTCCTTTGGCTAAAAAAGGTAGATAAGTATATTTTGCCTTTACATATTTATGTAGGGTAATGTTTGATTTTTTAAAACGAACTACTGATATTTGCCAACTTTAGAAGAGAAATCAGCATATTTAGAGATTTTAATGATAGTTTAAATCTTGAGTGTTCGAAATCTCTAAAAACTTTTGCCAGTAAAGATCTGGCCTTAAGAATGAATATATCATAAATAGATAGAAAATATATGAGCTTAGATAAGATATTAGCAATATCGGGTAAACCCGGTTTGTATGAGTTGAAAACACAAACTCGTAGTGGGTTTTTGGCAGAATCTTTATTGGATGGAAAAAGATTATCAGTAAGTATAAGACACAATGTAAGCGTACTTAGTGAAATTGCAATTTATACGTTTACTGAAGAAGTTCCTTTACGAGAAATTTTTAAAAAGATCTTTGAAAAGGAAAACGGAGAACAAGCTATAAATCATAAAGAATCTAAGGGTAAATTAGAAGCTTATTTCAGTGAAATATTACCTGATTATGATGAAGATAGGGTATATGCAAGTGATATAAAAAAAGTAATCCAATGGTATAATATTCTACAATCTAAAGGATTAACAGATTTTTCTGAAGCAGAAGAAGAAGATAAAGTAGCTGAAGAAGAAGAATAAAAACATAATTTTTTATCAGAAAATCCTGTCTCAAGACGGGATTTTATTTTTTATAAACATAAAGAATTTGTTTTTAGGTTTTTAAGTTGTTGAAGGAATATGGATAAATTATATAATATTGATTGATTTTCGATGTATGATTTGATGACTTCTTTGTATTTTTGCGCAAAATTTTAATACAATCTTACTAATATTTAGTTTACATGGCTAATACCAAATATGTTTTTGTAACCGGAGGTGTGTCTTCTTCTTTAGGAAAAGGGATAATAGCAGCTTCTCTGGCTAAATTATTGCAGGCAAGAGGATACAGGGTTACAATTCAGAAACTGGATCCTTATATAAATGTTGATCCAGGAACCTTGAACCCATATGAACATGGTGAATGCTATGTAACCGATGATGGAGCAGAGACCGATCTTGATCTTGGACACTATGAACGCTTTTTGAATACACCAACCTCGCAAGCTAATAATGTTACTACAGGAAGGATTTATCAAAGTGTTATCCAAAAAGAAAGACGAGGGGAGTTTTTAGGAAAAACAGTTCAAGTTGTTCCACATATCACTAACGAAATTAAAGAGAGAATACAGATTCTCGGTAAAAGTGGAGCCTATGATATTGTAATAACCGAAATAGGAGGAACTGTTGGTGATATCGAATCTCTACCATATATAGAAGCAGTACGTCAATTAAAATGGGAACTGGGAGATAATAATGCTCTAGTTATTCATTTAACATTGATACCGTACTTATCTGCTGCAGGAGAGTTAAAAACAAAACCTACCCAACATAGTGTAAAAACATTGATGGAGAGTGGTATAAAAGCCGATATTTTAGTATGTAGAACAGAGCATAAACTCTCTGATGATTTACGTAAAAAACTAGCACTTTTCTGTAATGTTAGACAAGAAGCGGTAATAGAATCAATCGATGCATCAACAATTTATGATGTACCTAATTTAATGCTTCAAGAAGGCTTGGATAAAGTAGTTCTTAAGCAATTACTTCTTCAAGATGACGACGAACCTAACTTAGAGAAATGGAATAAGTTTTTGCAAAGACATAAAAATCCAAAATGTCAGGTTACTATTGGGCTTATTGGTAAATATGTAGAGTTACAAGATTCTTATAAATCAATTTTAGAAGCATTTATTCATGCAGGAGCAGAGAATGAAGTGAAAGTAAATGTAGTAAGCATCCATTCAGAATATATTACTAATGATACAATAGAAAATGAAATAGCTCATTTAGATGGAGTTTTAGTTGCTCCGGGATTTGGAGAACGTGGTACAGAAGGAAAAATTAAAGCTGTGCAATTTGCAAGAGAGAATAAGCTACCGTTTTTTGGGATTTGCTTAGGAATGCAAATGGCGGTTATTGAATACTCTCGTAATGTTTTAGGATTAAAAGAGGCTACTTCTGTAGAAGTAAATAAAGATACACCACATCCGGTAATAGATATTATGGAAGAGCAGAAGAGTATTACGGATATGGGAGGTACAATGAGACTAGGTGCCTGGGATTGCGAATTGGTAGAAAATAGTAAGGTATTTGAAGCTTATGGAAAATCTATGATAGCCGAACGCCATCGTCATCGATATGAATATAACAATAAATATAAAGAACAACTAGAAAACGCAGGACTTAGGACTACTGGAGTTAACCCTAAAACTGGATTGGTAGAAATTGTAGAAATCCCAGATCATCCATGGTTTGTAGGGGTTCAATATCACCCAGAATATAAGAGTACAGTTGCAAATCCGCATCCTTTGTTTATTGCTTTTATAAGGGCAGCTGTTGAATATTCAAAAAAAGATAAGAGTGCCAAAGTGTCACAAGGACAGTAATTGGCTAGATAATTGACAACAAAATAACAATATATAATTTTAAAAGCCTTTCTGAGTCATCAGATAAAGGCTTTTTATACATCAATACATGGAAGAAAAGAAATTTGATCTTAATTCGATAATTGGATTTGCACTTATTTTTGGAATCATCGTTTGGATGTTCTATCTAAATCAACCAACTCCTGAAGAAATTGAGGCAGAAAAAGCCAAAAAAGAACAACTAGAGTCAGAGAAAAAAACAGATACCGAAAAAACTACAGATTTTGTAAAAGAAAGCGAAGCGATCGTAGTAAACTCTCAAGATTCTGTAGCATTATCTAATGCAAAATCTCAATTGGGCGCATTTTCGTACTCTGCTAGTTTACCATCGGCCAAAGATGAATTTACAAAGGTCGAAAACGAAGTTTTGAGTCTTAAGGTAAATAATAGAGGAGGGTATATCTCAGAAGCACTGCTAAAAAACTTTAAAACCTACGACTCGGTACCTGTATACTTGATTAAAGATGGAAAAAATGCTTCTTTCAATATTAATTTTGGAACCACAGATAATAGAATCTTAAATACAGAAGACTTATTTTTTGAACCTTCGGTAACCAAAAATGGAGAGAGTACAATCCTGTCTATGAAACTAAAGGTTTCTGATACCAAATTCCTGGAGTATCGTTACGAATTGAAGCCAAATGAGTATATGGTTGATTTTACAATTCGATCTCAAGGATTACAACAAGTAATTAATAGTAGCCAAACAGTAAATTTAGATTGGAAACTTCAAGGAATCAGACATGCTAAAAGTGCAACTTACGAAAATCGATATACCGAACTTTCATACGAATATGATGGTGATAAAGATGATTATTTAGGGCAAGGAGAGTTTGCAGATGATGAAGAGCAAGATGTGAGCTGGATTGCCTTTAAGCAACATTTCTTTACTTCTGTGCTTCTAACAGATACCCCGTTCAAAAAAGCATCTTTTACCTCTAAGAATATCGCTAACTCAAGCGAGTTGGATGATAAAGATATAAAAGTGACCAAAGAATTTTCTGCCTCTATGCCTCTAGAATTGCAAGGAGGAGAGCTTAGTTATACCATGGATTGGTATTATGGTCCAACCGATTATAGGATTTTAAATACTTATGACCGTAACCTCGATGAGATAGTACCTCTAGGTTGGGGGATTTTCGGAATAATAAATAAATATTTGTTTATTCCGTTTTTTGGGTTTTTAAGTGGATTTCTTCCTTATGGTATTGCAATTGTGGTAATGACTATAATTGTACGTATCATCTTATCTCCTGTTACATATAAGTCATACTTATCGCAGGCTAAAATGAAAGTTTTACGCCCAGAGATTACAGAGATTAATGAGAAGCATAAGGATAATGCGATGAAAAAACAGCAAGAAACAATGGCTCTTTATGGTAAGGCAGGAGTTAACCCTATGAGTGGTTGCCTACCAGCTGTAATGCAGATTCCTGTTTTCTATGCATTATTCAATTTCTTCCCAAGTGCATTTCAATTACGACAAAAAAGTTTCCTTTGGGCAGATGACTTATCTAGTTATGATAACATAGCACAATTGCCATTTACAATTCCTTTTTATGGAGATCACATTAGTTTATTTCCTATACTAGCATCGGTCGCTATATTTATCTATATGATGATGACTACAGGGCAAACTATGCAAACGCAACAACCAGGGATGCCAAACATGAAGTTTATCATGTATTTATCCCCATTAATGATGTTATTTTTCTTTAATAACTATGCAAGTGGATTATCATTGTACTATTTTATTTCTAACCTGATTACTATCGGAATTATGTTAGTTATTAAAAACGTAATTATTGATGAAGATAAGATTCATGCCAAAATTCAGGAAAACAAGAAAAAACCTAAAAAGCAAGGTAAGTTCCAGAAAAAAATGAAAGAATTAATGGAGCAGGCAGAAGAACAAAAAGGGAAAAAGAAATAATTTTATTATTCATGTATTTTAGAAAAGCTCCTTTTTAGGGGCTTTTTTTAATTTAACCTTCGTTTTATGAATTTGATTTTATAATATTGGTATACTTTTTGGAAGTTAGATTCGTTGAAATAATGTCCCAAATAAAATAGTAGTTATGCGAAGTGTATTTTTATTTTGTAGTTTATCTTTTTTTGTGTGTTTCTCTGTTTTAGGTCAAAAATATAATACCTATGATGCTAATGGTAAGCGACATGGTAAATGGCAAAAAAAATATGAAGGAAGCGATCAGCTTCGTTATGAAGGAACTTTTGATCATGGAAAAGAAACAGGAGAGTTTAAATTTTATAAACCTATTAACGGGGAGTTTCCTACAGCAATTAAAACGTTTTCAAAAAATAATGATACTGTTAATGTAAAATATTTTACCCAAAAAGGAAAAGTAATAAGCCTGGGTCAGATGATTGGTAAAGATCGTATAGGGTTATGGAAATATTACCATAACGGATCTGATAAAATCATGATGACCGAAGAATATCAATCAGGAAAATTGCAAGGAGAACAACTCACTTATTTTATAAATGGTCAGTTAACCGAGAAAACTTCATATATCGACGGAAAACAAAATGGGAAGAGAATTATGTATTCTGATACTGGTGTGATCATAAAAGAATTTATGTATGAGAATGACCAGTTACATGGAATTACTAAGTACTATGATATAAATGGAGTATTGATCATCGAAGGGAATTATAAAAGAGGTCGTAAAGATGGTATCTGGAACTATTATAAAGATGGAAAACTCTCTGAACGAAAATTATTTCCGGTTCAAAAAAGAGGATTTTAATATTGATATATAAAATACTAGTATAGATAAAACCATAAAGCATTGCGTTAGCATTGCTTTTTTTATTTATTACTTTTGCATAATAATTTTAAAGATTAAATAAAGGATTTTTTGATGAAGAGAGTAATCGTAGGATTATCAGGAGGAGTTGACTCTAGTGTAGCAGCATATTTGCTTAAAGAGCAAGGATATGAAGTTATTGGTTTATTTATGAAGAACTGGCATGATGACTCAGTTACCATATCTGATGAGTGCCCTTGGTTAGATGATAGTAATGATGCATTATTGGTGGCTGAGAAGTTAGGAATCCCATTTCAGACTGTTGATCTAAGTGAAGAATATAAAGAACGTATAGTAGATTATATGTTCAATGAATACGAAAAAGGACGTACCCCTAATCCAGATGTATTATGTAATCGAGAAATTAAATTTGATGTTTTCCTAAAAATAGCATTATCTCTTGGAGCAGATTATGTAGCTACAGGTCATTATTGTCGAAAAGATACTATTATAAAAGATGGGAAAGAAGTACATCGATTATTAGAAGGAAAAGATCCTAATAAAGATCAATCCTATTTTCTATGTCAGCTATCTCAGAAACAACTTGCAAAAACACTTTTTCCTGTAGGTGAATTACTGAAGCCTGAAGTTCGGGATATTGCCAAAGCACAAGATTTAGCTACAGCAGATAAAAAAGACTCTCAAGGGTTATGTTTTATTGGAAAAGTTCGATTACCAGAATTTCTTCAACAAAAATTAGAACCAAAACAAGGAAATATTATTGAGATATCTCCTTCAGAAGTAAAATATCAGCGAGAACGCCCACAATTTACTTCTAAAAGAGAAGAATTAGAATTCTTATCTGGTAAATATACCTACGATGTTAATGATGGTAAGGTGGTAGGAAAACATCAAGGCGCTCACTATTATACCAAAGGACAACGTAAAGGTTTGGCTGTAGGAGGTACTCCAGAACCACTTTTTGTAATAGAAACCGATGTAGAGACCAATACAATTTATACGGGTCAAGGAAAAAAACATCCAGGCTTATACAGAAAAGCATTATTTATATCTAAAGAAGAGTTACATTGGGTAAGAGATGACCTTAAACTTAAGGTAGACGAAGAGTTAGAAGTAATGGCGAGGATTCGATATAGACAACCATTAGAGAAAGCTACGCTACATATGGTTGATTCTGGAGTGTATGTTGTTTTTGAAAATAATCAAAGCGCAATCACCGAAGGTCAGTTTGTAGCTTGGTATATCGAAGATGAATTAGTTGGCTCAGGAGTGATTTCATAAGAATTAAATTACACATATTTATAGTATATGAACAAAATTAAAGAACTGTTTAATATTCAATATCCGATAATTCAAGGAGGAATGATATGGGCAAGCGGTTGGAAATTAGCTAGTGCAGTAAGTAATTCTGGAGGATTGGGACTTATAGGAGCAGGGTCTATGTATCCAGATGTACTTAGAGATCATATTCAGAAATGTAAAAAAGCCACTAGTAAGCCTTTTGGAGTTAATATTCCAATGTTATATCCTAATTTGGATGAGATTATACAAATCATTATCGAAGAAGGTATAAAAATAGTATTCACTTCTGCCGGAAACCCAAAAACATATACATCTTACCTTAAAGAAAAAGGAATTACGGTAGTACATGTAGTAAGTAGCCTTAAATTTGCTTTAAAAGCGCAGGATGCCGGTGTTGATGCAGTAGTAGCAGAAGGATTTGAAGCGGGAGGACATAATGGAAGAGATGAAACAACTACATTGGCATTGATTCCTATAGTAAAAGAAAAGATCAATATTCCTTTAATTGCAGCGGGAGGTATTGCTACAGGTGCAGCAATGTATGCTGTTATGGCTTTGGGAGCAGATGGAGTTCAGGTAGGGAGCCGCTTTGTAGCAAGTGACGAAGCATCTTCACATATTGATTTTAAAAATATGGTAGTTGAGGCAAAAGAAGGTGATACGCAGCTTACTCTAAAAGAATTAGCGCCAGTTAGAATGCTTAAAAATAAGTTTTATCAAGATGTAGCAACATTATATGCTACTGCACCTTCGGTAGATGAGTTAAAAACATTGTTAGGACGTGCCAGAGCAAAACGAGGTATGTTTGAAGGAGATCTTATTGAAGGAGAATTAGAGATTGGACAAGTATCAGGGCTAATTCATGATATTAAATCTGTAGAGGTCATAATAAAAGATATGGTCGAAGAATTTAAAGTAACCAAAAATAATATGGAACAAATTATTTTATAAGTAAATCACAAATGAACTCAAGAGAAAATCAACTTCAAGCTTTTGACAGGTTATTAACCATCATGGATGAGCTTCGAGAACAATGTCCATGGGATAAAAAACAAACCCTTCAATCCTTAAGACATTTAACTATAGAAGAGACATATGAACTTGGAGATGCAATTCTAGATAATAACCTTGAAGAAGTGAAAAAAGAATTGGGTGATCTATTACTACATATTATTTTTTATGCTAAAATTGGTAGTGAAACAGAAGCTTTTGATATTGCAGATGTAGCTAATGAAATTTGTGAAAAGCTAATTCATAGACATCCTCATATTTATGGAGATGTTACTGTTGAGAATGAAGAAGACGTAAAACGTAATTGGGAAAATTTAAAACTTAAAGAAGGAAAAAACAGTGTTCTAGAAGGGGTTCCTCAATCTTTACCAGCAATGGTAAAAGCAAGTAGAATTCAGGATAAAGTAGCAGGAGTAGGTTTCGATTGGGAAGAGCCGTATCAAGTGTTTGAAAAGCTTAAAGAAGAACTTGATGAATTACAACACGAAATCGAAGTACAAGATCAGGAAAAAATAGAATCAGAATTTGGAGATGTTCTTTTCTCTATGATTAATTATGCTCGTTTTCTCAAAGTAAATCCAGAAGATTCATTAGAACGTACTAACAAAAAGTTTATAAAACGGTTTCAGTATCTAGAGTCAAAAGCAAAAGAAAGTAATAAAAGTCTTAAAGACATGACACTTGCTGAAATGGACGTTTTTTGGGAAGAAGCAAAAAAAATATAATTTTTTTAGATTTTATTCTATAGAGGGTTTAATACCCCGAGGCTTGCCTCGTTAGTAAATGTTTAAAGTTTGAAAACGTGTTCCTATAAAATGCTCTGTGGGCTTGCCTCGGAGAAATTTACTTAAGATGATAAGTAGGCAACTACAAGACCATTTTATGATACAAAATCTAAACCATCATGTTGTATAATAACAATTGATGATACAAATTCGAGGTTATTCACATCATTTTGATGTAATGAATAGTGTTCTTTTTCTTCATAGAAAGAAAATATGAAAATGCACTATAAATGTATTCGATGCTGTGTTTTTAGAATATTAGGTTTCCTAATTATAGAAAACTATTATACATATGATTAAAGTTGTTTGATCTTGTTTAGTTTTGCTTTCCAAACATCGAGGTTTTCTTTATACTTTTCTATGTTTTTCCGTACATCTCTTACCATTGGATTATCATCTTTGGCATGTTTAAAGAATTGAAGATTGTTTTCTAATTGACGAATTTCACCATTAACTTCATCAATTTTTTTACGAATAAAACTTTGTTCATTTCTAAGAGCCCTATCATCACTCTGACTAGATAAAGTATTTAGCTTATTTTCATATTTGATAAGTTCTGTTTCTTTACGACCTAAATTAAGTTGCTGAAAGAAATTATCGAGAATCTTATTATATTCTGTTTCTATATTCTTTTTCTTATAAGGTACTCTTCCTAAAGTTTTCCAGATAGCAATGTTATCTTTTATAGTTTTTAGATCGGCTTCAGTATCACCAGAAAGTTCTAATTTTTTAAAAGTTTCAATATGTTCCTGTTTCTTTTCAAAAGAAACAAGTTCTTCTTTATTTGCTTCATCTCTCTCAGAATGAAGTCTATCAAAATAAGAGTTACATGCATCTTTAAATCTTTTCCAGATTCTATCACTATCCTTTCTAGGAACATGGCCAATTTTTTTCCAATCAGATTGAATTTTTTTCATGAGAGGGGTAATGGTAGTGAAATCATCATTATCCTTATTATCCTCTGCAATCTTAATCAGTTCCATCTTTTTATTTAAATTATCAAACTGATCTTTTTTAAGGCCTTTATAAAACGCATTTTTATTACGGTTGAAATCTCTTACAGCAGTTTTAAACTCACTCCAAGTCTGTTCATTTAAATTAGAAGGCACTTTTCCTGCTTTAAAAAATTGATCTCTTAGTGCTTCAATTTCTTTTATTTTTTGCTGCCAACCACTATGATTTTTAGGATGATCTTGGCTAACTTCAATGATTTTTGCAATGATTTCTCTTTTGACTTCTAGATTTTGTTCATAAACTTTATCTTGATCCTTAAAGTACTTCTGGCGATTTTCATGAATTTGTTTTGTTAGTGCACTAAATTTTTCCCAGATAGGTTCTCTATACTCTTTTCCAACGGGCCCCAGATCTTCTTTCCACATTTTATGAAGTAGCTGTAATTCTCTGAAGGCTCTATTAACATCGGTTTCTTGTGCTAATTCAGTAGCACGTTCGATAATCTTAAGTTTTTGTTCAAGGTTATGTTTAAAATCAAGATCTCTAAATTCCCTGTTTAAATGAAGAAAATCATAAAAATTCTCGGTATGATGATGGTAGGTATTCCATACAGTATTGTATTTATCCCTTGGTATAGGGCCAGCATTACGCCATCTTTCCTGAATACTTTTAAAATGATTGTATGTTGTGTTTATATTCTCATCTACATTAAGTAACCCTTTTAACTCATCAATTAATTCTAACCTTCTTTTTAGGTTTTCCTGAAGGTCTTTTTTAAGGTTTTGGTAGTAGGAATTTCGTTTTTCTTTATAATCAAAATAGACAGAATTAAATTCTTTTTTTACTGGTGTAGAATAGTAGAAATCTATAATATCACCGCCATCAGCCATGAATTCTTCCTTCTTTTGTTCTACTTCTTCATTGAATTTTTCATTAAACTCACTTTTGATTTCTTCAACATGTTCCCTAATTGCCTGAATTTTTTCATTCTTGACCAATTCACGTAATTCTTTGATCAATTCTTCCTTATTCATAGCGTGATAATCCTTCTTCTCGATATCGTGACGTTCGATAGTAGTTTCATCTTCACTATGTTCGGCAACCGCCTCATTCATTTGATCTTGAATTTGATCCTCACCCTCACCAGCATGAGTTTTAGGCTCTGATTCTTCTTTTTGCGAAGTAATTACATTGCTATTCTCGTCTACAGATTGTATTGTGTCATTTTTTGAAGTAATAGCATCACTGTCTTCCACATTTGCTTCATCTGGAGTAGGTGCATTTTCTTTTACGACACTATCAGAGTGTAAAGCTTCTTCTGTAGTTGTAATACTATTCTTAGATTTAGAATCTTCTTCTACAGCATCTGTAACCTGAGGGTTAACTGATGTTTTAGATTCTTCGTTTTCAGAATGTTCTGTATTTTCAGTAGTTTCTTCGTCAGAGCCTTCTGATTTAACAGCTTCGGGTTTTTTAGTTTCTAAGTTTACATCTAAAATCTTAGTCTTATTTTCTTCATTTCCATCTGCCTTAGGCAGGTTATCACGTGTTGACATTGTGTGAGCGTTTTTGTTCATCTGGGCTTAATGCCTGACTAAGATACTAACATATTAGAAAAACTCAAAGTTATTGAAAGATTTTAAGATTACTAAAAAAGGATTTTGGTAAGAATTTTATGACAAAATGAATCGAAAAATCACATATTCCAGATCTCCCAGGCTTTTTCTGCTTGTCGTATTAGCATTTGTAATCCATTAGAAACAGTAGCTCCTTTTTCTTTTCCTTTGCTCATAAAAGTAGTTTCATCTGGATTATAAATCAAATCATATAGAACATGGTTTTTGGTAATGTATTCGTAGGGAATGTCGGGATAATTATGAATGTTAGGATGCGTTCCCAGTGGAGTGCAGTTGATTATTAATTTATATGCTTGTATAATGTCTTCGTCGAGATCACTATAACTTAGTTCATTAAAATCTGGATTACGAGATACAAATGTATAGTCGATATTTAGATGGCTTAATGCATAAGCAATGGCTTTTGAAGCACCTCCTGTACCAAGAATTAATGCTTTTTTTATCGTTTTGTTAAGTAAGGGTTTTAGAGATTCTGTAAAACCATAATAATCACTATTATATCCTTTTAATTTCTGACTTTTATCAAATTTGATAACATTTATGGCTCCAATTTCTTTGGCAATTGGATCCAGATCATCCAAATAATGAATTATTTCCTCTTTATAAGGTATGGTTACATTTAAACCTTGTACTCGAGGGTCTTTAGCAACTTCGATGAACTCTTTGATTTGAGTAAGGTCAAAGTTGTTATATTCACAATCTAGATTTTCCTTTTCAAATTTTTCTGAAAAATAACTCTTAGAAAAAGAATAACTGATGTTTCTACCTAATAAACCGTATACTTTTTTCATTTTGAAGTTTTTAGTGTTTTTTGGCCATACCATTCTAACCATAAAACCATGCCAATGCCAATGAGGATATAAAAAATCCCAATATAGGTTTCGATAGTTGTAAAATCAGGAAAATAACGATCATAATTATCTAGTATAGGGTTACCCAATGCATCAATTTGTGTATTTCCTAAAGTGTCAATTTTGTAAATTTTATTTTTCCAGGGCCAAACAACACCAAGAGAGCCTGTTATGAAACCAATAATAGCTGCAAAAGTTGCATTTTTATAGCGTTTTAATACATATCCTAAAAAATGAGATAAGGTGACTAAGCCGGTTAATGACCCAAGGCTAAATACTGTAAGTACTTGTAATAATCGAATTCTTTGAGGGTTTCCCATAAAATCGAAGTCCCAACGTATTAGGTCAGCTATTGTATCGTATAGCGCGTTTACCGAGTCTACTAGTAAAAGAACATAATTGCCCAATAAGATAAGAATAAAAGAACCTGATAATCCGGGTAATGTCATACCCGACACCCCTATAATACCACATATAAATACAAACCAGAGATTGTCATTTTCTTTTGCAGGAGCCAATAAACTAATACTGACGCCAACTATAATACCAATAATGATAAGACAGATATTTCTTTTGCTCCAGTCATTAAAATCTTTTACTATGTAATAAATTGAGCCTATGATCATTCCGAAAAATGCTGCCCACACGTATAATTCAAAGTGAATAATGAGGTAATCCAAAATTTTAGAAACACTAAAATAGCTAATTAGCATTCCTAAGATTAAAAGGCCAAGAAACCGCCCATTTATATATCTCCAAAAGCTTTTAAATCTAAAATTGATAAAAAGTTTAAATGCTTTAAAATTTATTTTTTGAAGAGAATAGATAAATTCTTCATAAAACCCGGCAACAAATGCAACTACACCTCCAGAAACACCAGGAACTTTATTAGCAGCACCCATTGCAAGACCTTTAATAACAAGGAAAAGTCTATCAGTAAAGGTTCGGGTACTTTGTTGCATTGGCTAGCTTGGTTTTTTTGCAGAAAGGCGTTCTAAGATAAGGATTAATAGAAAACCTATACCTATAAAAAGTAACACCCACATCATTTTGATATCACCTTCAAATTGACTTGGCAAAATACTCTTTTCTATAAAAGGGATTTTAATTCCTTCAGAATTTGTTCTCCAGGATTCTACTTTTTTCCAGGGCCATAACTTATTAAGAGAGCCTATCATGAATCCTGTAAGTATGGCTAGAGTTGTATTTTTATGATGTTTAAACATCCAGTTAAGTGCTTTAGAAAATAATTTTAAGCCTATAACGGCACCAATAGCCATAATTATTATTTTATAAATAGCCTGCCACATCATATCAAAATCCATTTGCGCAACTCCTTCACGTAATTGGTTTAGGATATCAATGGCTGTTTGATATACTCCTAAGATAAGTAGTATAAAAGCTCCCGATACTCCTGGTAGTATCATGGCAATGATTGCGATAAATCCACAAAACATGAGGTACCAGTTACTATCTGGTGAAGCCAGAGGTTCTGCTATAGTTATAAAATAGGAAAGTACAGCTGCCAGAACAATACTAATAATTACTTTAGGTTTCCAGGTAGTGATTTGTTTTCCAATATAAACGATACTGGCAAGAACTAATCCGAAGAAAAACCCCCAAAGTAATAACGGTTCATTATGAAGCAACCACTTTATGAGTTTTGCAAGAGAAAGAATACTGGTTATAATACCTAAAAAAAGGGCTGTTAAAAAAGAAAGATTGTATTTTTTCCAGGAAGTTTTAAATCCTTCTTTTTTCCAAACTGAGAAAAAATTAAGATCTAAGCCATTAATAGTTTCAATTAATTCTTCATATATGCCAGATATAAATGCAATAGTTCCTCCAGAAACTCCAGGAACTACATCTGCTGCTCCCATTGCTAATCCTTTTGCAGAGATGATGAGGTAATCCTTAAGATTTCTTTGCATTCTTTATTTGTTTTATTGGTGTTTTTAGTTAAAACAAATGTATGGATTTTTGCAATGTAATCTAGTAGAAAAAAAACAGTCTTTTTTAGAATTATTTATATTCAGAAATAATGTTTTTAACAAGAGAAAGATTAAAAATCTTTTCAAAAAGCTCTTCCAAAACAATATGATATTCATAATCGAGATCCAGTGCTTTTCTTATATGATATTCACCTTTTTGATAGTCTTGTAGTTCATAGTGTAAACCTGCAAGTCTGTATTGAATTTCTGCATTATCTGGATAAAACTCGATAGCCTGATGTAAGTTTTGAACTGCAGCATTTGATTCTCCTATAAACCTAAGAATATCTGAACGATTTAGCCAGGTTTCTAGTTCATAATTTCCTAATTCAATAGCTTTTCTATATCCTCGTTCTGCTTCTTCAAAAAATGCAAGTCTATTGTTTATTTTAGCATAACGTTTCCAGTATAAAACATTCTCACTATCGATGTTTATAGCCTTGTTTGTATAGTATAATGCTTTTTGATAATCGCGTTTACGCATGTAGAAATCCGTAATGGCTATCCATCCTTTATCTAATAATGGATCTTCATGTACGGTCTTAGAATAGTGTTGAATGGCTAGGTCATCTACGCCTAGTTTTTCATAACATTTTCCTATTCTTAGCAATGCAAAAGAAGTAGGGTCATCTAGCTCTAATGTTATTCTATAGTTTTCTATAGCTTCATTATGCCTTTTCAGTTTTTCTAATACTTTTCCTTTTTCTAAATAAGCACCAATAAAATGTTCATCACTTATAATTGCAAAATCATAAGCGGCAAGTGCTTTTTCATATTCTTCTAAATCAAAATATTGTTTACCAACCTGATGCCATGCAACTTCACAGTAAGGATTTTTGTTTAGAAACATGTTTAGATATTCGATGGCTTCTTCATGTTGCTCAAGGAAATCAAAACAATATATTACATTATATAAAGCAGAATAATCTTGATCATCTGCTTCGAGACATTTCATGAAATTGATTTTAGCATTTTCAAAATCATCCATAAAAAGATACTCCATTCCTATAAGAGAGTACACATCAGCTGCATCATTTGTATAACTAAGAGCCATCATTAATAACTCTATAGCTCTTGTGTGATTGTTTTGTTTAGAAAGAATATTAGCTTTTTGGATGTAGATTTCCTCATTTTCAGGCTCTATAGCATATAGTTGAGCCAAAAGATTGTCTGCTTTGTCTAAGCGATTTTCGAAGACAAGAACTTCAACTTCTAATAACTTAAGGTTAACAGACGACGGATGTTGAGAAAGGCCTAAAGAAATTGCCTTTTTTGCCTTAGCAATTTTTCCGTTTTCCAGATAGTGATGAATGATGGATTCAAATTCATCTGAATCAAAAAACTTAACATCATTAGATCTCAACATAGACTCGTATCGAGTAATCGAGAAATTATTTTCTTCTTCTTCGTGGTTAAATCTCATACACGTTGATTAAAGATGCTCAATAAATCATAAAATTGATGTAAATACTTTTTTGTTCTCCCCGACAAACAAAAGTACCTAATAATCCCATTACTTAATTTATTTTTGCATTATTGATTTCCTCAGTATTAAAATTACAAATGAAATTGAATAATTATACTTCAAAAACCAATTGTTTTTAACAAACTAATTAACAAAATACGTACCATTATATAGATAACGATATAGAGTTTTTCTTTTTATAAGCCGAAAAGCATTAATGGATTTGTGAAAATAATGGATAGTCTACTAAAGATACGGTTTTTTTAATAAACCTTCAATAATTACTGTTTAAATTTTGGTGTCTTGTATTTGATTTAAAACGTTAAGAATGATTTGACATCCTTCTCTGATTTCTTTTTCAGATATAGTAAGCGGTGGTGTAATGCGCACTGCAAGGGGCTCAAAAAGCAACCAGAATAAGATTAATCCATGGTGTTGGCACTTCAATATAACTTGATTTGTTATTTCTGCAGATGGAGTTATAAAAGCTAGCATAAGCCCTACTCCTCTGATTTCTTTAATTAATGGGTGAATTAATAGTGATCTGAATAGTTTTTCTTTTTCCAGAGTAGCTGCCATTACGTCACTTTCATTAATTTCCTGTAATGTTGCCAAAGCGGCAGCTGCAATGACAGGGTTTCCTCCAAACGTTGTAATATGACCTAATTTAGGATTATCTTGCAATTGATCCATCATTGTTGTCGAAGCAGTAAAGGCTCCGATAGGAAGTCCACCACCCATTCCTTTACCCATTACAAGGATATCAGGAACGATATCATAATTTTGAAAACCGAATAATTTACCAGTTCTCCCAAACCCAGGTTGTATTTCGTCTAAAATTAATAGTGCTCCAACTTCTTCACACTGCTTTTTTATCTTTTTTAAATATTCATTTTTAGGTTCAATAAATCCGGCTCCTCCTTGTATAGTTTCTAAGATAACCGCTGCAGTTTTGCTCGTAATCTGTTTTACATCTTTTTCATCATTAAATGTAATAAAGGCGGTATCGGGAATTAATGGTCTAAATGCCTGTTTTCGCTCTTCGTATCCCATGACACTCATAGATCCCATAGTATTACCGTGATATGCTAGTTTTGCAGCAATAATCTGACTCCGACCAGTAACTCTTCGGGCTAATTTTAAAGATCCTTCAATAGCTTCGGTTCCTGAGTTCGTTAAGTAAGTTTTTTCTAAAGGATTGGGTAGGTGAGAAGCCAATAGTTTAGTGAGTTCTACAGCAGGTTGTTGTATGTATTCTCCATACACCATGACATGCAAATATTTGTCTAGCTGATCCTTTACTGCACGTATAATTCTGGGATGCTTATGGCCTAAGCTACATGCTGATACTCCAGCAACAAAATCCAGATACTTTTTGTCATTGGTATCGTAAATATAACTACCTTCTGCATGTGAGACTTCTATTGCTAAAGGATGCGGAGTTGTTTGGGCTTGATATTTAAAAAAATCTTGTTTCAAGGTTGTTTTTTTACTAGATATTTCGGCTTTAGTATCGTTACTTGATATTGTCTAATATTCGAAATAATATTAATGTTCAATTTTACCCTTCTTTTTGATTTTTTTTCTTTTCAATATTAAGCTCTTCTTTTGTTTTCTTTTTAGAAGGAATAGAATCTAGTTCTTCGTTGGTTTCTTTAAGTTCAGCATCTTTGAGTTTTTGCTCTAATAGTCGCGACCCTTCAGATTTATTATCCTCCAAACGTTTCACGGTTTCTTCATCAAAGAAATCTGCTTCATCTTTTGGTAATGGGATTCCTGTTATTTTAATAAGTTCTGGAGGAGATTCTCCTCTAAATAGGTCAGCCTTACTATTAATACGTTCATCACCACGCCAATTAAAACCAGAGAGTTCACGAGCGTTTTCTGGCAGATCAATTTCACGATATAATGTACCGTCAATATTCTGATAATAATAGACATCTTCTATCTCGCGATTATTTAGTAATAATTTAATAGAACTAGAGAGTACTTTATTAATGCCAATAAGTTTTAACTCTCCTTCACTTTCTCTTTGGTAAAATATAGTTTCTGTATTTTTATCGATATCTACCTGATAGAGTTCATTATCTTTAAATAAGCCATAAAGTATTTGGCCTTTTACCTGGTTATATCCTGCTTTAAGAGTGTCTTCTTGAACCAAAAACGCATTTTGATATACGATAAGTGAGTCTAATTTCTCGGTTTTTGTATTCGAAATAATTTTTATAGTATCACCAGTCATTTGATTTCTTTGTGACCAAATAATAGGTCGGCCAATCATTTTAGTATAACCTGTAGTTTGATTAACATTGATAGAATCACTTTTACCACTCATATTACTCTTATAGATTCTTACATCATAAAAACCATTCATTATTCTTCGTTCAGGTTTTCCGGTAATCATCAAGGTGTCACTATGAATAAAAATAGAATCTTTTTCTTGTAAAGTGGCGGCTAGTGCTCTTTTGGTAATAAATACAGAATCTTTTTCTTTAAAAACTTCGGCATAATGGCCAGTAATTACAGAATTATTAGCCGTATCAAGTACTTTAATATTATTAGTCGCCGAAGCAAATTGATTAGCACTATTATAAAAAATACTATCTCCAAAAACAGTACGTTTATCATAATCGATTTTGGCATTTTTGATAGCATATCCGGTCTTAACTTTAGTATCATAGAACCCTCGTTCACAATATAAGGTACTTTCTTTGTCTTTTACTGTTGAAGGGCCATACAGATATGTATGACCATTTTCTGCATAGTAATCTAATCGATCCGAATCTATTGTATTTTCTGGATTTACAATTTTTACTGTCGTATTAAATGAATATTGTTTACGATCCATAAAATACCGGCCAATTTGACTGGTTAATGTATTTGAAGAATCCCGAACCGTTCCACCACTACGATAATAAGCTTGTTGCTTAAGTCGGTCAAAGAATAGAGTATCTGTGCGTAATGTATTTGAAGGAGTTTCCATAAATACATTATCACTTGCATATGCAAATTGAGTATTACCATTATACTCAGCATATTTACTGGTCATAGTAATAGTATCTCCTTGCTTCATTTTTACATTTCCTAAGGCCTTTACAAATTTGTCTTCACCATAATGAATAGCCTGGTCACACCATATCTCAATTCCTTCATGTTGCATGTATACCTGTTTGTCTACTTTAGCCAGAATAGTTGCTCCGGGAAACCGATTTTGATCTTTTATGGTACGATCAGATTGAACTTTAATTTGTTTTCCTTCCTGTGCAAATGATGCTACCGAAAATATGAAAGAAAGTAATATATAGAAGAATTTGTTTTTCAAGTGTTTCAAATTTGTATGCAAAATAACGAAAATTGTATCTAATGATTGTAGCTCTGAGGCTAAAATAAAAAGTAAGTCATGTTCAATTAATAACTATAAGTCTCTACTCATGTTGCATTTTAACATATTTTACCTCTGTGATAAGTTAAATACAAGTGATTTCTGTACTAGTTGGGATGTAATAAATCAATAAAAAAAGGACGATCTGTAAGTTTTGTACGATCAAAGGACTAATACAGGCAAAAAGAAGCAAATAAATTAAATTTTCATTTTTTTTAACACTAGATCTACTTAAGCATCAGTAAATTGCAACCGGAAACAACAAAGGAAACGATCAATGCTATGGGGATAGCGTCATCTTAACTTTTTATTTTTTATCAAAAACAAATTTGTTTATTCTGATCTACTATTAAGAATAGATTTAGAGTTGCTTTTTTTGAAAAAAAGAACAGTTTAGATCGTTTTACTATTAACAAAAGGATAATAGATGGTTTTGAAAAAAAACTTAGGGGCTCTATTGTTTTTGTTTTTTTGGGGTGCTGTATTTTCTCAAGAAAAACAATTAGAAAAAGCAAACGAAGCTTTTAGAAATTATGCCTATATCGAGGCAAGAGAAATGTTTTTAAAAGCAATAGAAAAAGGAGGTAATTCAATAGAGTTATATGAAAGATTAGGGGATTCATATTACTTTAATGGTGAATTAGAAAAGGCAGCACAATGGTATCGAGTATTATCTTCTTTGTATCCAGAAAAGGTGAAATCAGAATATCGAATTAGATATGCACAGTGTCTTAAGAGTGCAGAGGGAGATGAAAAAGAAGATGATGTAACATCTCAGTTATATGCTAGTCATAGTGACGATCAGAAAGAAGAGGAGGTGTATAACCTAATAAATGATGTATCCTTTAAGAAAGAAAAATCAAAAAAATATATAGTTGATGTTTTAAATATTAATTCGAAATATTCGGATTATGCTCCTAGCTTTAATAATGGGGAATTAGTATTTGCTTCTTCAAGAAATACACGTAATTTTTCTGCAGTAGTGCATGAATGGAACAATCAGCCATTTCTGGACCTATACACAACTACAAAAGGAACAGTTAAAAAGCAGAGTGTTAAAAAATTAAAAGGAGATATTAATTCAAAGTTCCATGAATCTTCAGCGACGTTTAGTAAAGATAGAAAAACAGTATACTTTACCAGAAATAATTACTCTAAAAGAAAATCTAAAACAAATACAGAGGGTGTTGTTTTGTTAAAAATTTATAGAGCACGTTATGAGAAAGGAAAATGGGGAAATGTAGAAGAGTTGCCATTTAATAGTGATGAGTATTCGATAGCACACCCCGCATTATCTTATGATGAGAAATTTTTATATTTCGCAAGTGATATGCCGGGAACTCAAGGGAAATCAGATTTGTATGTAGTAGCAATAAATGAAGATAAAAGTTTTGGAATCCCTAAGAATCTAGGGAGTCAAATTAATACTTCGGGTAGAGAAACCTTTCCATATATTAGTGATAAGGGGAAATTGTTTTTTGCAAGTGATGGACATCAGGGAATAGGAGGGTTGGATATTTTTATGGCTATGGAAAATAAAGAAGGATTAGTTGAAGTTTACAATCTTGGAGAACCTATTAATAGCCCTAAAGATGATTTTACCTTTATTATTAATGAAGAGAATAAAACAGGTTATTTTGCAAGTAATCGCAGTGGAGGTAAAGGCGACGATGATATTTATGGTTTTAGACAGTTAATTTCATTTCCTGAACAGTATCATAGTAAACCAAGAATCATGAAAAAATTAGAACGAATCATAGAGTTAAAGCCTAGCAAAGAAGGAACTACTTCATTATAATATTTCTTAATAAAAAATGTCTTTTAGATTTATTTTCTGATAGGTGTTTTGCTTTCATATATTTATAGTTAAAAGAAATTACTATATAAAATCAAAACTATTTTTTATTTTCATCTTTATACTTCAATTTTTTTATACACAGGTAGATAGGAGTTCTATATTTGGATTACCTAATGTTACTGCTATCGAATAATACTACAGCAAATCATATCTATGATTTGCTGGTTTCTTTTCTAATCAACGTGTGCGAAATGGTGTAGATGCAAATAGAAGAATTTTATTAGCTGGAGGAAATACAAATACAAGTAATGCAGGTAATCATAATCATAATGTAACGCTAAATAGCGGCGGAGCAAATCAATCTTTTGATCGCTATCAACCTTATTTGGTAATTAATACCTTTATTTATTTGGGAAATTAATAGTGTTGCATATAAAAAATAAGAGCGTCTGTTTTTGACAGACGCTCTTATTTTTTATAATAATATATGTTTTACCTATGTATGGTTTGCGTTCTATCTGGTCCTACAGAAACAATCGTAATTGGTGTTTCTAACTCTTTCTCTAAAAATGAAATATATTCGTTTAACTCTTTTGGAAGCTGAGAAGGGTCATTCATACCGGTAAGATCTTCTGACCAACCTTTCATTTTGGTATATATAGGTGTTACATTTTCGGGCTCTATATTATAAGGTAAATGAGTAATTGTTTTACCTTGGTATTTATAAGCTGTACATATTTTTAAGGTGTTAAATCCACTTAGTACATCGCCTTTCATCATCATTAATTTTGTAACACCATTTACATGTACTGCATATTTTAAAGCTACAAGATCTAACCATCCACATCTTCTTGGTCTACCAGTTGTAGCCCCAAATTCATGACCAACTTGTGCCATTGTTTCTCCATCTTCATCAAATAATTCGGTAGGGAACGGCCCACTACCAACTCGCGTAGTGTATGCTTTAAATATCCCAAAAACATCTTTAATCTTATTTGGTGCAATACCTAAACCAGTACATGCTCCTGCTGCAGTAGTATTTGACGAAGTTACAAATGGGTATGTTCCGAAATCTATATCTAATAAAGATCCTTGTGCTCCTTCGGCCAGAATTGTTTTTCCTTCTTTTTGAGCTTGATGTAAATATTCTTCACTATCAATAAAAGTAAGTGTTTTTAAAACTTTAACAGCTTC
Source organism: Aquimarina sp. MAR_2010_214 (assembly GCF_002846555.1). Lineage (NCBI taxonomy): Bacteria > Pseudomonadati > Bacteroidota > Flavobacteriia > Flavobacteriales > Flavobacteriaceae > Aquimarina > Aquimarina sp. MAR_2010_214. Next base: position 4,872,564 of record NZ_PJMS01000001.1, on the reverse strand, counting down.
AAAGAATTCATTCTCTAATTCTACTAGATCGTATTCTATTTTAGAATCATAAAAGTCAATCATAGCCTCGTGCTTATTGGCTAAAGCGCGATAGCGTTCCTTCCAGTCACTTAATTCTAAATCTCCAATTCTAATACCATTTCTGCCAGTTTTGTCCATATACGTAGGACCAATCCCTTTTAAGGTAGAACCTATTTTTGCTTTTCCTTTAGAAGCTTCAGAAGCAGCATCCAGAATCCTATGAGTAGGAAGAATTAGATGTGCTTTTCTAGAAATCAACAATTTGGATTTGTAATCCAAATTAAATTTATCAAGGTTATCCAATTCTTTTTTGAAAATCACAGGGTCTATTACAACACCATTTCCAACTAAATTAATCGCTTTATCATGAAAAATGCCACTAGGAATAGTATGCAACACATGTTTGATTCCATCAAATTCTAAAGTGTGACCAGCATTAGGACCACCTTGAAATCGTGCAATAATATTATAATCTTTTGTAAGAACGTCTACAATTTTTCCTTTCCCTTCGTCTCCCCATTGAAGACCAAGTAATAAGTTTACCGCCATTAGTTATCTTTATTAGTTGGGTTTTTTTTAGTACCGTAGAAATACAAAGAATGATTTGTAATATCTACATCAAAAATTTCTTCGATTGTTTTTTTTATAGATTGAATTCTAGGATCACAAAATTCTAATACATCTCCTGTATCAGTTAAAATTAAATGATCATGTTGTCTATCGAAATATGATTTTTCGTATTGAGCTTGATTTTGTCCAAACTGATGTTTTCTAACTAGTTTACATTCTAATAAAAGCTCTATAGTATTATAAAGTGTGGCACGACTTACCCTATAGTTTTTATTTTTCATTTTGATGTATAATGATTCTATATCAAAATGCTCATCACTTTCGTAAATCTCTTGAAGTATAGCGTATCTTTCGGGTGTTTTTCTATGACCATTTTCTTCTAAGAAACTGGTGAAAACATTTTTAACGATAATTTGATCGTTTTGTGTAGTTGCTTTAGTACTCATACGTTTAAAAACGCAAAGTTACATTATTTTTTATTAGTGAGACTCTGATTTAAAAACGATTATTTGAGGATTTTTAAAATTAGCTGATTTGAACCAATCTTTTCATAAAAGAGAGCCTTTATGGAATAAGACGATTCTTAGTTTATGATTTTTTTTGAATAAAAACACAAAGATTTTATTCTCTTACCACTTTATCGATACCATTTATTTTTGAAAGGTTTTTCATAACAGTTTTTAAAGTGTTTTTATTTTTGACACCTACTGTTATTTTTCCTGTAAAAACCCCATCATTGGTGTCAAAATTCATGTTATATATGGCGAGACTCATATTGTTTGAAATAATTTGAGTTACCTCATTTACGACTCCAATATTATCAATACCATTAAGTCTTATTACAGCTTTGAATTCTTCTTGACTAGAATCAATCCATTTTGCAGGAATAATACGATAAGCATAATTACTTTGTAATTGTAACGAATTCGGACAATTGTTTTTATGAACTTTTATACCTTCATTAACTGTTATAAAACCAAAAACATCATCTCCAGGAATTGGATTACAACAATTAGATAATTTATATTCTAGTTTTTCTGAATCTTTTCCAAAAACAAGTAAGTCGTATTTAGAAGTAATTTCATCTTTATTAACATCTTTAATATTACCTCTTCGAATTCTATTTTTGATAAAATTCATGAAGACATTACTTCGAGTAGTAGCGAACTCTTTGATTTTTTGATTATCAATAGTTCCTATGCCAACTCTGTAAAACAGATCCAAACTTGTTTTAAGTTTAAAATAGAGTACAAGTTCATTAACTACTTTTTCGCTCATTGTTATTTTCTGAGAACGAAGTTTACGTTTTAAAACGACTTTTCCATCTTCGGCAATTTGTTTTTTCTCGTCTCGTAAAGCAGATTTAATTTTGGACCTTGCTCTTGCTGTAGTAGCATAATCCAGCCAACTAGAAGAAGGTTTTGATTTGGTCGAAGTGATTATTTCTACCTGATCACCACTTTTAAGCTCATGACTTAATGGTACTAATTTGCCATTTACTCGTGCACCTCTAGTTCTTAATCCAACCTCGGTATGTACACTAAAACCAAAATCAAGTGCAGTTGCTCCTTTTGGTAATGATTTTAGATCACCTTCCGGAGTAAAGACAAATATTTCTTTTGCATAAAGGTTTAGTTTAAATTCTTCTACAAAATCTACAGCATTTGCTTCAGAATTTTCCAGAGCTTCTTGTAATCGATTAAGCCACCCATCTAATCCTTGATCTTGTTTTTCTTCAGTATTCTTATATTTATAGTGTGCTGCGTATCCTTTTTCTGCAATTTCATGCATACGCTCACTACGAATTTGTACTTCTACCCATTTGCTGTCTGGGCCAATAACAGTTATGTGTAAGGCTTCATAACCAGTGGACTTCGGTTGAGAAATCCAATCTCTTAATCGGATAGGGTTTGGTCTGTAATAATCCGTTACTACAGTATATATTTTCCAAGCAATAAACTTTTCATTCTCGATATTATCAGACTTGTATATTATTCGTATTGCGAATTTGTCATACACTTCGTCGAATGAGATGTTTTGTTTTACCATTTTTCTACGAATCGAAAAAATGGATTTAGGCCTTCCTTTTATTTCATAATTTAGTCCTTCTTTATCAAGACCTTCTCTAATCTGATCAGAGAATTTTTTGATATACTCATCTTGTTCTTCCTTACTCTCTTTAATTTTTTCGAGAATATCTTTATATACTTCTGGTTCGGTATATTTTAAGCCCAGATCTTCTAATTCTGTTTTGATATTGTATAAACCGATTCGATGAGCAAGAGGGGCATATATGTATAAAGTTTCAGACGCAATCTTTACTTGTTTATCCGGTCTCATGGCATCCATCGTTTGCATATTATGTAAACGATCAGCAATTTTTATAATAATAACCCTTACATCATCATTAAGTGTAAGAAGCATTTTTCTAAAATTCTCTGCTTGTAAAGAAATGTCTCTATCCTTTTTAAGAGATGAGATCTTGGTAAGACCATCTACAATACGAGCTACTGTTTCGCCAAACATCTGCTCAATATCTACGAGGGTATATTCTGTGTCTTCTACAACATCATGAAGTAATGCCGCTGCAATTGATGTAGCATCCAATCCAATTTCACTAGCTACAATTTTTGCTACCGCTATAGGATGAAAAATATAAGCTTCACCACTTTTACGACGTTGATCTTTATGTGCATCAACAGCAATGTCAAACGCCTGTCGTATAAGTGCCTTATCTTCTTTAGTAAGATTCCTATAACTAATGCGAAGCAATTCTTTGTATTGCTTCGCAATTTGTTTATTTTCTTTATCTATAGCAGCTTCAGTCATAACATAAAGTTTTTTAAGAAAGCCCTATTAAGTATCGTGTGTGATATCCCCAGTAATATTAACCGACAAAATTGTGCCTTGAGATTAATGATTAAATTATTTTTTTGTCATTAATAATTAAAAATACAATTAAGAAATGTAACCACCAAGTCTTGAGTAAGGGATTTATTTTCTAAGATTTTTAATTCTTTGTAATAGAGTAGGATGTGAGTAATGAATAAATACCATAGCAGGGTGAGGAGTTAGATTACTAAGGTTATTTTTCGACAATTTTTTTAAACTGCTAATTAATGCTTCATTGTTGTAAGTCTCTTTTGCATAGTTGTCTGCCTGATACTCGAAAGCTCTAGAAACTATATTCATTATTAATCCGGTTATTTCTGAAATCGGACTATATAAAATTCCAAAAGCTATAAGTCCAATATGAAAGGAAGGGGTTTCTACTCCAAGTGCTTCAGATAGCAGAGGGTTGCCAATAAAAAGAGATAAAAACCATAATGTTAAACCAGTAAGTGTAATGGACAAAAACAAATTAATGATTACATGTCTTTTTTTATAATGCCCAACTTCATGAGCTAATACTGCAACAATCTCTTCATTATCTAGATCGTTGACTAATGTATCATAAAGAGTGATCCTTTTTTCGCTACCCAAACCAGAAAAGTAAGCATTTGCTTTAGTACTTCTTTTAGAGCCATCAATGACAAAAATATCTTTTAACTGAAAACCGACTTTCTTAGAGTATGCTTCAATAGTATTTCTTAGTTCTCCAGTTTCTAAAGGGGTTTGTTTATTAAATATAGGGACAATAAGCTTTGCATAAAACATATTCATTGCCAATGTAAATATAGATACCAATGTCCATGCATAGATCCAAAAAGAATTTCCTGTAATTTGATAAAACCATATAATTAATGCCAAAAGCCCACCTCCAACAATTATCATCATTATAATGCTTTTTATTTTGTCAATAAAAAAGGTTTTTACAGTAGTTTTGTTGAAACCAAATTTTTCTTCAATAACAAAAATTTTATAATAGGTAGCAGGAGTAGAGAGAATGTCACTTCCAATCATTATGATTCCAAAAAAAATAAGACCAATTATAATGGGGTTATTTGAAATACTTCTTGATATATTATCTACTAGGGCAAACCCATCTAAAAAGAAAAATACAAGCATTATACACAACGAAATAGTAGAAGAAACTAATTTAAATTTATAATTAGCCCTTTTATAAGCTATTGATTTTCGGTATTCTTCTTCAGGGTAAACGTCTGCGAGTTCTTGTGGAATCTGATTATTATAGTGTCTAGAATTAAGAATATCTAATAAAGAATCTATTAGAAATACAATAATAATTATAGCTATTAATAAGTAAAAAAGGGAATTGGGGGTCATTGGTTTAGAGCAATTAGTAGTTTAAAGATTTGGGATATGTAGGAAATTGTAAGTTAATGATTTTTAATTGATTTTTGATACTATTTTTAATCTTTTAACCATTGAAGCCCCGTTGTCGTTTTGCTTCAAAAATAAGAATTCCGGCTGCGACCGAAACATTCATCGAATCTATCACACCACTCATAGGTATCTTGATATTTTGAGTTGCATTTTCTAAAAAGATGTTGCTTAGCCCTGTAGCTTCTGTACCAACAACTAATGCAGAAGGTTTGGTGTAATCTTGAGTGTGGTAATCAACAGATTTTTGTAATGCAGCTCCATAGATGTGGATGTTGTGTTTTTTTAAGAAATCTATAATATTCTCAGACGATCCTGTTGCTATTTTATTTGTAAATATACACCCTACACTAGACCGTATAATATTTGGGTTGTATATATCTGTTTTAGGATTTGCAATAAAAACAGCGTCTAATTGTGCCGCATCCGCGGTACGTAATAATGCTCCTATATTACCAGGTTTTTCTGGAGCCTCGGCAACAAGAATTAGAGGGTTGGTAGATGATAATGTGAAATTTTCTATGCCAATATCTTTTGAAATCATCAATGCAATGACCCCCTCAGTTGTGGTTCTGTAGGCTAACTTCTGGTATATTTCTAAAGTAATCTCAAACAGCTCAATTTGATGAGAAAAGGTGGTAATTAGTGTTGAAATTTCTTCATAAGTGATTATAGAAGAACAATAATAAAGTTGAGAGATTGAGTATCCTCCCTGTATGGCTAATGTAATTTCACGTTTACCTTCAATAATAAAACGTTTTTCTCTTTTCCGAACTCTCGATTTTTCTTTAAGTTGGTTAAGAAATTTTATTTTATCATTCTGAAAACTTTTTATTTGGTTTTGCATAAACGCAAAGATAATAATAGCGAATAAAAAAATGTTTTCTTTTTTATGTATTTAAGAGGGGAAATCTTGTATGTAATTATTGATTTCTTTGATGATTTTAGAGTAGGATTGATTTAGTACCATGAAGTGTTCTTTGAGTAGGTTAAAATCTAATTTTTCTTTTGACGAATATTCTATTTTTTGCAGAATATCTGTTTCATTTTTTAGACCAATAGTTTTAAAGCTAGATTTAAGTTTGTGAGCAGTTTCTTGTGTCACGCCCCAGTTTTTTTCTTCAATGGCCTGTCTTAGTTTTTGATAGTCCTTGGGGGTTTCATCAATGAACATTTGTAAAACACCTTTAATGATCTCGGTATCATTGTCAAAAGTATTTTTTAGAAAAGACAGGTCACATAATTTTTTGGTTTCTAGGGATGTTAACTTGTTGGGATGATCAATGTTGTTAGGTATAGAGATATCGTTTTGTGAGTTTTTTGATTGAATACTTAATAGTACTTCTTCAAGAGCCTGCTCACTTAGCGGCTTAGTAAGATAAAAATTCATTCCTGATTCTATTGCTTTCTTTTTTGATTCAGGAAACACGTCTGCCGAGCAAGCTATTATTGGTATTTTATTGATTTGATTATTATTAGAGTTTCTTATGATTTCTGTAGTTTCAGGACCATCCATTATGGGCATATGCATATCCATAAGAATAAGGTCATAAGTAGAGCTTTTGAGTTTTTCTAATGCAATCACTCCATTATCAGCTATATGCGTGTCTATATGCCAATTAGAGAATAATTGTTTTATAAAGAACTGATTCATTTTGTTGTCTTCAACGACCAGTACTCTCATCCCAGATAGGTTAGGGGTATTATCAGACATTGTAGTATGTTTCTTGTTTATTCCTGTAGATCTAAAATTACTTTTGCCATAGGTTATAGAGAAATCAAAAGTAGATCCAGCTCCTGGTTTGCTTTCAGCTTTAAGTATTCCTCCTTGCAGTTCAATAAGTTGTTTAGAGATAGAAAGGCCAAGCCCTGTTCCCTCAATCTTATCTTTTCCTGGTTTGTGTACCTGATAAAAACTTTCAAAAATATTCTTGAGCTTATTTTCTGGGATACCAACCCCTGTATCTTTAACAGAAAAATTGATAATGATTCCTTCTGTGCTTGATTCTTCCGTTTTTACCTGTATCGTTATCTCACCAGTTTGCGTAAATTTTATAGCATTACCTATTAGGTTAATTAGGATTTGATTTAGTCTAAGTTGATCTCCAATAATAAATTTAGGTACAGAAGGGGTAATAAGCGTTGTATATTTTAAACCTTTTTCATCTGCTTTTATTTTAAAACCACGTGAGATGTTAGTGATTAATTCCTTAAGACTAAAATCTGTATTATGTAATGTGAGTTTTCCAGCTTCAATTTTAGAAAAATCAAGAATGTCATTGATTAGTATTAAAAGGTTTTCGGCAGAAAATTGAATTCCATCCAAGTTCTTTTTGTCAACTTGAGGGTTTGTAAAGTTACTTTTTTGTAAAATACCAGTAAGTCCTAAAATAACATTAAGGGGAGTTCTGATTTCATGACTCATGTTAGACAAGAAAACAGTCTTTGCCTTAGTAGATTTTTCTGCGATAACTTTAGCTTCTCTAATTTCATTATCAATAATCTTTCGATTTGTTATATCTCTAAAAAAACCATTGAAAAGATAATCATCTTTGGTTTCAATAGCAATAACTGTAAGCTCTATGTATACAATAGAACCATTTTTTCTGTTTACAGAGGTTTCTACTCTTTTATTGATCAATTCATCATTTCCGGTTTGTATATAATTACTAAAACTTCTTTTTAACTCTTGTCTAAGTTTATAGGGGACCAACGAATAGATATTGTGGCCAATTGTTTCCTCTCTTTTTAACTCTAGTATATTTTCTGCTTGCTTATTCCAATTCAATACCACTCCTTTACTATTCACCAAAATCACCCCATCCATTGCTGTTTCTAAAATTGTTGTATTTAGATGTTCACTATATTTTAGTTCTTCCTCTACTTTTTTTCTTTCTATAACTTCTTCTGTAAGCCTTTCGTTGATTTCTTCTAAGCTATAGAGCTGTTTCTGCAGCATCTTATGCATTTGTTGTTTACTAGGAAAATTGATAAGGTCTTTAGCAAGAATTTCTTCGGGAATTACATTTAATGTTGCAGTAAATGAGTCTAATAAATGATAAGATTGAAAATGCTTTTTATAGATAAGTAAATAGATATTGGTAATTGCATTTATGCCTAAACTATTTTTGATTTTAAGAAAAATCTGATTAGAAAACTCTAATAGATTTTTTCTCTCTTTGATGAGGTCAATAGTTCGAAAATCATATGGAGTGTTAAGATATTTTTTGATCTGAATGATTTTTAGATCATTATAACTTCCAATAAGTTCTGAAGATTTCTCTAATACTTTAGAGAGAAAAACTTTGCATAAGATTAATTCTTGTTCTTTTAGTGGATCAAATATTAATTTAAAAGATGTGTGTTTGAATACCGAATTATACTGCTCTATAATTTGATTACGTACAAATTGTTTACTAGGTCGTCTAATTTCGTTTTTTTCTGTAATGTATTCTTCTAGTAATAAATATATTTCGGGTAAAAACTCAATCTTTTTTACATGAGAAAATTCTCTAAAAGCTTTTACTTTTATTTTTAGATTAGAAGTGTTTTTAGATATGTCAATCTCTTTCCAAAGAAAATCAATTAGATCAATAATATCTTGCTCTTCTTGGCTTTTTTTTGGATTAGTTTTCTTAGTGGTCGTTATTCTTTTAAACCATTTTGAGATCATCTAGGGTCATATTTTGCTAGCTTTATATATTTTGTAAAAACCTAATGCTGATAAACCCCATGTAATAATTAACGCAATGAACCAAATGTAATTGCCCAAAGTATCCCCAAATATATTCTTGAAAATATTATAGTCAAAGATATGAGCTATTTGCATATGAAGATGTCCAAGAGCCATAACTACAAACCCCCAAGCGAGTAGTGTCATTCCTGATCCAAATTTTCCTCCTTTTAACCTTGTTGCTGTTAGAAAACTAAATACAAGAGCGATAGCTAGAAAGGGCATTTCTAAAAGTCCAAAAATTTGTTCTACTCCTAAATTACTAGTATTAGAATGTGCACTATGATCTTGAGCAAATGATTCTCGACTTATGAAAAGCAATACTAATATAAATAAAAAGTCTTTTTTTTTCATACTTTGTCCAGTTTTCTTAAAAGTAATGAAAAAATACCAATTTGAATTCTTTTTGATAGACTAAATGCTGTTTTTAACGACGAAATACAGTTTCGACTTAAGTGTCATGTATAAAAAAATCCTGCTTCTAAAAGCAGGATTTTTTATAAGTGAGATTGTATTATTTTACTAAAAGAATTACTTTACTTTTTCTACAATTGCTTGAAAAGCTTCTGGGTTGTTCATCGCTAAATCGGCAAGAACCTTACGGTTTAATTCGATATTATTAGCTTTTACTTTTCCCATAAATTGAGAATAAGACATACCGTGTAAACGAGCACCCGCATTAATACGAGTAATCCATAATGCACGGAAAGTTCTCTTTTTTGCTCTACGATCTCTATACGAATATTGCATCGCTTTGTCAACCGCATTTTTTGCTACTGTCCAAACGTTTTTACGACGTCCGAAATAACCTTTTGCTTGCTTGAGAACTTTTTTTCTTCTAGCTCTTTTTGCAACAGAATTTACTGATCTTGGCATAATTTAAATTTTTTAGTAGTAGGCGGTCGATAACCGACACTTGATCATTTAAATTTTACATCTTAATTCGAGAATTGTCAATCTAAAATTTGTAGGCCTAACTCCTGGGTTTATACTAATTCTAACCTGATTAAAAAAGAATTACTTTAAACGTAATTGTTCTTTAATACTATTTTCATCGCTTTTGTGCACTAATGTTGAGTGCGTTAAAGCAAGCTTACGTTTTTTAGATTTTTTTGTCAAAATATGACTCTTAAAAGCGTGCTTTCTTTTTAATTTACCAGTACCGGTAAGCTTAAAACGCTTTTTTGCACTGGATTTTGTTTTCATTTTAGGCATTGTATCCTTGTTTTTATAATCTCACTTATTATCTTAATTATTCCGTATGTAGGAATTTCTTATTTTTTTGGAGCGATAAACATAATCATTCGTTTACCTTCAAGTTTAGGCATTTGCTCTACTTTGCCATACTCTTCTAACTCTTGTGCTAATCTAAGTAGTAGAATTTGACCTTGATCTTTGTATATTATAGAACGCCCTTTAAAAAAGACATAGGCTTTTAGTTTGGCACCTTCTGATAAAAATTTAATAGCATGCTTTTTCTTAAATTCATAATCATGCTCATCGGTGTTGGGACCAAATCTAATTTCTTTAATAACAACCTTAGTTGCTTTTGATTTTAAGGCTTTGTCTCTTTTCTTCTGTTCATAAAGGAATTTTTTGTAATCCATTATTTTGCAAACAGGAGGCACTGCTTTAGGCGAAATTTCTACAAGATCAAGTTCTTGCTCTTCAGCAAGCTGTAGTGCTTTTTTTGTTGGGTAAACGCCAACTTCTACATTGTCACCTACAAGACGCACTTCATCAACACGAATTTTATGATTGATTCTGTGTGCATCTTCTTTGATTACTCTTAGTGGTTTTTGAGACCTTCTTCTTCTTATTGCTATGACTTAAAATTTTTAAATTAAACTTAATTTATCGTTATCCATTAAACGGTATTAGCGTTCTGTTAATTTCTTCTTTTATTATTTTAGAAAACTCTTCGACAGATATAGCTCCTAAATCTTCACCACCATGTTTGCGAACAGATATGGTATTGTCTCTCTCTTCTTGTTCCCCTACGATGATAATATAAGGAAATTTATTCATTTCTGCTTCTCTAATTTTTTTACCTATCGTTTCATTTCTATGATCGGTAAGGGCGCGAATTTCGTCATTTTCTAACAAATTTAAAACTTTTTCAGTGTATTTTTCATATTTCTCGCTGATAGAGAGTATAATAGCTTGTTCTGGCATTAGCCATAGAGGGAAATTACCTCCTGTATGTTCTAGCAAGATGGCAATAAATCGTTCCAAACTACCAAAAGGAGCTCTGTGAATCATTACTGGCCTGTGTAATTCGTTATCACTACCTTTGTAGGTAAGGTCAAAACGCTCAGGGAGATTATAATCTACCTGTATAGTTCCTAGTTGCCAACTTCTTCCTAATGCATCTTTTACCATAAAATCGAGCTTAGGGCCGTAAAAAGCAGCTTCCCCACTTTCTATTACATAATTTAACCCTTTGTCTTTTGCGGCATTTATAATGGCATTTTCTGCTTTTTCCCAATTTTCGACATCTCCTATATATTTATCAGGATTTTCTATGTCTCTTAAAGAAACTTGAGCTGTGAAATCTTCAAAACCTAAAGATCTAAAAACATATAAAACTAAATCAATTACTTTTTTAAACTCTAAATCTAATTGATCAGGAGTACAAAAAATATGGGCATCATCTTGAGTAAATCCTCTTACTCGAGTTAGACCATGAAGCTCTCCGCTTTGTTCATATCTGTATACTGTACCAAACTCTGCATATCGTTTCGGTAAATCTCGATACGACCATGGTTGACTGTTGTAAATCTCACAATGATGAGGGCAATTCATTGGTTTTAACAAAAATTCCTCGCCTTCTGCCGGAGTATTAATAGGTTGAAAGCTATCCTCTCCATATTTTGCATAATGACCAGAAGTTACGTACAATTCTTTTTGGCCAATATGAGGTGTAACTACCATTTCATAACCAGCTTTCTTCTGTGCTTTTTTCAAAAACTGTTCCAAACGATCACGCAAAGCAGCTCCTTTAGGAAGCCAAAGAGGTAGTCCTTGACCTACTCTTTGGGAAAAAGTGAAAAGTCCTAACTCTTTTCCGAGTTTTCTGTGGTCACGTTTCTTAGCTTCTTCAAGTAGTTCTAAGTATTCTTTTAATTCCTTTTGTTTGGGAAAAGAAGTTCCGTAAACTCTTGTTAATTGCTTGTTATTTTCATCACCTCGCCAATATGCTCCCGCAACACTCATGATTTTCACAGCTTTAATAAGTCCTGTGTTAGGAATGTGTCCTCCTCTACATAAGTCAGTAAAAGTATCGTGATCGCAAAATGTTATGGTGCCATCTTCTAAGTTTTCAATTAATTCAACCTTATACTCATTATTTTCTTCTTTGTATTTGGTTAAGGCATCAGCTTTAGAAATAGATCTCATTTTGAAATCATGCTTTCCTCTTGCAATTTCAAGCATTTTGTCTTCGATCGCTTTAAAGTCTTTTTCAGAAATAATTTGATCTCCTAAGTCTACATCATAATAGAATCCATTATCTATAGCCGGGCCAATAGATAGTTTAACACCAGGGTATAATTCCTCAAGAGCTTGAGCCAATACATGAGATGTAGAATGTCTAAATGCTGTTTTGCCTTCATCATCTCTCCATGTGAATAAAACAAGATTACCATCTGTGGTTAATTCTGTGGAGGTTTCGATAGTCGTTCCGTTAAATTTTGCAGAAATTACATTTCTGGCAAAACCTTCGCTAATATCTTTTGCAACATCCATAGCAGTAACTTCGCTATTGTATTCTCTAATTGAACCGTCTGGTAAGGTAATCTTGATCATTTTTTTTCTAATTAAAGGGGTAAAGATAATACGATAATAAAATCCATACAATATATATAAGGTATAATTTAATAGATTATTGTTATAATAAAGTTGTATGGTAGAGTAGTTGTTGATATTCGGAATCTTTGATGTGTCTTGGTTGTGCTTTTTGTGGTTATATATTGAAAGGTTTGTGTAGTGTAATTTGAGTTTTTATTTTCATTTTCGTGTAAATAATGTAATATCAAGATATTAAGAAAAAGTTTCAAAATAGTTAAGAAAAGTTGTTGTTAGAAATAAAAAGGTTTCTATATTTGCACCCGCAAAACGGGATATTGTTTTGGGAGTTCATTGAGATTTATTTTTTTGATTTTCAGGTTAAGAGAAAGTTTTAAAAACTTTATCAAAAAAGTCTTGTCAGAATAAAAAAGGGTTGTATGTTTGCGCCCTGCAAAAATGGGATATGTTTTTGCGAGTTCATTGAGATTTGGTTTGATTTTTTTCTTAGAATTTTTTTTAAAAATAAATCAAAAAAAACTTTGTAGAAATAAAAAGGGTTGTATATTTGCACCCGCTTAGAGAAACAAAGCATAGTTCATAAAAATAGTAGTATTGGTTTAGGGTGTTTTTTGTAAACATTTATAGGGTTCGATTCCTTATTTACGATCTATAATTAATAGCGATGAAGATTGCTTTATTAGTTAAAAAAGTTCATAGACATATTGATTGACAGCGCGTATTAAACTATTAATAGTTTATACAAAGAATAAAGACTAGAGACATTATTGAGATACGATTATAATTCCGTTGTATTGTTTTGAATAATATTTAAAGACAAACGATGAAGAGTTTGATCCTGGCTCAGGATGAACGCTAGCGGCAGGCTTAACACATGCAAGTCGAGGGGTAACAGGAGTGCTTGCACTCGCTGACGACCGGCGCACGGGTGCGTAACGCGTATAGAATCTACCTTATAGTAAGGGATAGCCCAGAGAAATTTGGATTAATACCTTATAGTATCTTAAGTGAGCATTCACTAAGGATTAAAGATTTATTGCTATAAGATGACTATGCGTTCTATTAGCTAGTTGGTATGGTAACGGCATACCAAGGCTACGATAGATAGGGGTCCTGAGAGGGAGATCCCCCACACTGGTACTGAGACACGGACCAGACTCCTACGGGAGGCAGCAGTGAGGAATATTGGACAATGGAGGCAACTCTGATCCAGCCATGCCGCGTGTAGGAAGACTGCCCTATGGGTTGTAAACTACTTTTATAGAGGAAGAAACCATCTCACGTGTGAGATGCTGACGGTACTCTACGAATAAGGATCGGCTAACTCCGTGCCAGCAGCCGCGGTAATACGGAGGATCCAAGCGTTATCCGGAATCATTGGGTTTAAAGGGTCCGTAGGCGGGTTTGTAAGTCAGTGGTGAAAGTTTTCGGCTCAACCGGAAAATTGCCATTGATACTGCAAGTCTTGAATTATTGTGAAGTGGTTAGAATGTGTAGTGTAGCGGTGAAATGCATAGATATTACACAGAATACCGATTGCGAAGGCAGATCACTAACAATTAATTGACGCTAAGGGACGAAAGCGTGGGTAGCGAACAGGATTAGATACCCTGGTAGTCCACGCCGTAAACGATGGTTACTAGCTGTTCGGACTTCGGTCTGAGTGGCTAAGCGAAAGTGATAAGTAACCCACCTGGGGAGTACGTTCGCAAGAATGAAACTCAAAGGAATTGACGGGGGCCCGCACAAGCGGTGGAGCATGTGGTTTAATTCGATGATACGCGAGGAACCTTACCAGGGCTTAAATGTAGATTGACAGGTTTAGAGATAGACTTTCCTTCGGGCAATTTACAAGGTGCTGCATGGTTGTCGTCAGCTCGTGCCGTGAGGTGTCAGGTTAAGTCCTATAACGAGCGCAACCCCTGTTGTTAGTTGCCAGCGAGTGATGTCGGGAACTCTAGCAAGACTGCCGGTGCAAACCGCGAGGAAGGTGGGGATGACGTCAAATCATCACGGCCCTTACGTCCTGGGCCACACACGTGCTACAATGGTAGGTACAGAGAGCAGCCACTGGGTGACCAGGAGCGAATCTATAAAGCCTATCACAGTTCGGATCGGAGTCTGCAACTCGACTCCGTGAAGCTGGAATCGCTAGTAATCGGATATCAGCCATGATCCGGTGAATACGTTCCCGGGCCTTGTACACACCGCCCGTCAAGCCATGGAAGCTGGGAGTACCTGAAGTCCGTCACCGTAAGGAGCGGCCTAGGGTAAAACTGGTAACTGGGGCTAAGTCGTAACAAGGTAGCCGTACCGGAAGGTGCGGCTGGAACACCTCCTTTCTAGAGATTTCCTATTTAATAGGAGACCAAAAATGATACGATGGAATGTATCTTGGTTGTTTTTAGTCTTTATGCTGTTAATTAATTATTTAGTTTTGAGTACAGATGTATTAAGTGTTAAGTAAGATTATTTTAGATTTATATCTAATTACTAATTACTGATTACTCACTACTATAAGACAGTCTCATAGCTCAGCTGGTTAGAGCGCTACACTGATAATGTAGAGGTCGGCAGTTCGAGTCTGCCTGAGACTACAGATTTAAGATCTACGATTGTAGATTTAAGATTTAAATGATAAGTTCATAA